>JBEQUE010000141.1:0-50832 GCA_040349255.1 Acidobacteriota bacterium
CAGGGGACCCGCGATCAGCGACGCCACGGGCAGGCAGGAGAGGGCCAGCATGCGCGTCAGCGCGAACACCCGCCCCTGCACACCGGGAGCGATCTTGCTCTGCCAGATGGCCCGCGTGCACCCGAGGACGAGCGGCGTGAAGAACATGAAGGCGAACGCCGCCGCGGCGAGAAGGGGTACGCTCGGCCGCATCATGCCGACCATCAGGATCCCCCCCTGGAGCGCCACGAAACCGAACACTCCGGCCATCCGGTTCTCCGGCCCGCCCCAGGTGCTCATCACGATGCTGCCCACCAGCATGCCGACGCTGGCACCCGACAGGACCATCCCCAGGTCCGCCGCCGAGGCGAAGCTGAGCAGCATGGGAGTCAGCAGCACGTGCACCATGCCGATGCTGAAGTTGAGGATCGCGGAGAGCCCGAGCAACGCCGGCAGCCCGCGACGCTCGCGCAGGTAGCTCCAGCCGTAGGTCGCGTCCCGCAGGAGCCCGCCCGCGCCCGCCGGCGCCTCGGTCGTCTCGGGCTTCGGGATGCGCACCGTGGCGACGGCCAGGATGCCGAGCGTCGCGGTGACGAGGTCGATCCCGATGATCCCGCCGAAGCCGATCCGGTCGAGCAGGAAGCCCGCGGACAGCGGCGCCAGGATCAGCGCGCCCGAGGTGCCGGCCTGGACGAGGCCGCTGGCGCGCCCGAGGTGGCGCTTGGGCACGAGCAGGGCGGTCGAGGCGGAGAACGCGGGGACCTGGAAGGCGTGGAAGAACGAGCTCAGGGCCAGGATGGCGTAGATGTGCCAGACCTCCAGCCCTCCCGACCAGATCAGGAGCGCGAGGACCACCTTGGTGAGCGTGTCGGCGCCGTCGCCGAAGATCATCGAGAAGCGGCGGTCCCAACGGTCCACCAGCGCGCCGACCAGGGGCGACACCAGGAGGCCCGGCACCGACATGACGAAGGAGATCAGCGCGAACTGGGTGGCCGAGCCCGTGGTCTTGTAGACCCACACGCCCAGCGCGAAGTTGGTCAGGTTGGAGCCGAAGATCGAGACCACCTGGCCGAGCCAGATCCAGGCGAAGACACGCATGCCGTTCGGCGGCGGAGAGCTGGTCGTCATGGCAGGATCACCGCGGAGGCAGCAGGGTCAGCCGGCTCACCGCCGGCCCCGGCAGGAAGGGCGCCGGCGCGCCCTCCTCCCAGGCGCCGTGGCTGTCGCCATAGTGGGGAGACAGGGGATGGCCGCTCTGGCCGCCGGGCATGTTGAAGATTCCGGCCTCCTCGCGGCCCGGCGAGACCACCATCCGCAGCGTGGCGCCGTGGGCGGGGTGCTGGACGCGCGGCATGTCCTGGTCTCCCGGGAGCTGCCGGTGCGGCATGTCGAGCCACCTCCCGAGCCCGGGGATGGCGCGGCTCAGCGGATGGCGGATCGCGGTGGTGTTGCGCTCGCCCCAGGTGTGGTCGCGCAACGCCGAGCCGTCCTCCGTCAGCGAGCGGGTCACCTCGTCCGCCGCGGCCAGGAACTGGTCGTCCCAGCTCTTGTGCTCGGGCTTGAGGAGGTGCATCGGCCGGCGGGTGACGATCTGCCAGAGGGGCCCCTCGAACTGGTCGGCCTCCCGGATGAAGTCGAACTCCGGATCCTCCTGTTTGCAGGGCGCCACCAGGGCGTCGAACACCTGCCGGGCGAGATAGATCCGGAACGTGCGGACCAGCCGGTAGCCCGCGGAGTCGACGGCGGCGCGGCCTCCCCAGCGCTCGACGAGCGCCCGCATCTCGGCGCGGCGCGGGTCCGCGGCCACGGACTCGGGCGTCAGCACCCGGAGGAGCAGGTCGCGCCATCGGGCCAGAAAGACGGCGCGGTTGTCGAGCTGGATGCCGCGCATGTCGGCGACCGTCGCCCGCTCGACGGCGAACAGGTCGTCGCGAATCTGCCGGGCACGGGCGCCGAACAGGTACCCGCCGCGCCCCAGCTCGTCGAGGCCGGTACCGTCGAGGAGCCGGTTGTTGGCGGTCCACACCCGTCCGGAGGCGGGATCGACGATCTGGGGCACCTCCTCCGGCGCGAGCAGGCCCTCCCAGCGCCGCCGGCCGTCGGCCCATGAGGCCGGGAGCTGGCCGTCGAGCCCGACGCGGCGCGGGACCCGTCCGAGGATCGTCCAGCCGACGTGGCCGGCGGAGTCCGCGGCGACGAAGTTGAGAGCCGGAAAGCCGCTGCTCCTGGCGGTCCGGAGCGCCTGCTCCAGGCTCTGCGCGGTCTCCAGCCGCAGCGCCTCGAAGTCGACGGCGCCCTCCTCGTGTGCCACCCAGCGCAGCGCCTGGCGCCGCCCACGGTGATCGTCCTCCAGCACCGGCCCCCACATGGTCCACTGGACCTCGACCGGCCGCGTCTCCCCGCCCTTGATTGTCACGGTCTCCGTGAAGCGCTGAAACGGACGGGAACCGCCGGGCGCGAGGTAATGATCCGGACGCCGGGGATCGATATCCAGGAGGACCACGTCGGTGGTGTCGACCAGGCTGTTGCTGAAACCCCAGGCCACGCGCGAATTGCTCCCCACCACCATCGCCGGAGCGCCGGGCAGGGTGACGCCCGTGATCCGGTGCGACCGGCCGCCGCCGGCCGGCCAGACGAGCGAGGCCCGGTACCAGAGGTTCGGGATCGAGATGTCGAGGTGCAGCTCGTCGGCGAGCAACGCGCCGCCGTCCGCGGTGCGGCTCCCGGCGACGGCCCAGGCGTTGCTCGCGGCCAGCGGGCGCGGCTCCAGGTCGAGCTCGAAGGGGGCGGGCGTCCGGGGACGGACGAGCGCGGCGGCCTTGGACCGCCGGAGGTCGATCACCTCGGGCCCGGGGATCGGAGGCGAGGCGAAAGGCTGGCCGATCATGGGAGCGTCCCACTCGGTCCCCTCCGGCAGCAGGAAGCCCACGAGCGGCCCGGGCAGGAGGTCGCGCATCCAGGCGGCCAGCGCCTCGCCTCCCCCCGTGGTGCCCTGGAGCTGCGCGAACATGCTGAGGAGAACCAGGTAGGAGTCCTCCGGAGCCCACGGTTCGGGCCGGGTGCGCAGCATCAGGTACTCGAAGGTCGGCGCGCCGAGCGACCGGAGGCCGGCGTTGACGCCCTGGCTGTAGGCCTCCAGCACGCGCCGGAGATCCGGAGCGCTGCCCGCCAGGGCGCGGCGGGCGCGATCGCGCAGGCGATGGACCCGCATGCGGCTGTCCGCCTTGAACGCCGCCTCTCCCACCAGCTCCGACAGCTCGCCGGCCGACCGGCGGCGCAGCAGGTCCATCTGGAAGAAGCGCTCCTGCGCGTGCAGGAAGCCGGTGGCGAAGGCGACGTCGCGCCGGCTCTCGCCGCGCACGGTCGGCACTCCGAGCGCATCCCTCTCGACCTGGACCGGCGCCTGGAGCCCCTGCAGCCGCAGCTCTCCATCCATGCGGGGGAGGCTCGCCACCAGACGGCTCCGGAGCCAGAGCCCCGCCGCCACGAGGACGAGTAGGACCACCAGAAGGATGCGCCTCGCCGCCTTCACTGATACCTCAGGGCCGTGACCGGGTCCACCTTCGTCGCCTTGCGGGCCGGGAAGTAGCTGGCGGCGAGGGCGACCAGGACGAGCACCACCAGGACCGCTCCGAAGGTCACCGGATCGGTCGGGCTCACCTCGTAGAGGAGGCTGGCGATGAAGCGCGTCAGGAGGATGGCGACCACGCTGCCGATCACCAGGCCGACCGCGGTCAGCAGCATGGCCCCGCGCATCACCGCGCCCTTGAGCTGCGCCGACTGCGCTCCCAGGGCCATCCGGATGCCGAACTCCCGCAGGCGCTGGGAGACGGCATAGGACATGACGCCGTAGATCCCGACCAGGGCGAGGATGAGCGCGAGCCCGCCGAAGAAGCCGTACAGCAGGGTGCTGAAGCGCTGCGGCCGCAGGACATCCGCGGCCACGGTCTCCATCGAGGCGACGCCGTAGACCGGCTGGTTGCGGTCGACCGCCCAGACCGCCCGGCGGATCGGATCGGCCAGGGCCAGCGGATCGCCCGCGGTGCGGACCAGGATGTTCATGTCCAGGATCCGCCAGTCCTGGGTGTAGGGCACGTACCAGGTCTCCTTGTAGTCGCCCTGGTCGTTGACGTCCCCCACCACGCCGATCACCGTGAGCCACGGGGTGTCGGCCCGGTTCACCCGCACGCGCTTGCCGAGCGGGTCCTGGCCCGGCCAGTAGGTGTCGGCGAAGCGCTTGCTGATGACGACCACGCCGGGCGTGTCCTCGCGGTCCTGCGGCGTGAACGTCCGGCCCTTGATGAGCGGGATGCCGAGGGTCTCGAAATATCCCGGCGTGACGACGCGATGGTTGGTGAAGAAGAACTCGTCCTCGCTCGACTGGGGCCGGTCCTCCATCACGAAGGGGGCCACCCGGTACTCGCCCGTGAACGGATGGTTCGTGGTGAGGCCGGCCGTCCGCACGCCGGGGAGAGCCTTCACCTTTTCGAGCACCTGTTCATAGAAGATCCGCTGCTGCGGACGCTCCGGGTAGGTCGACTCGGGGATCGACATCTCCGTCACCAGGAGGTGCTTGTCGTCGAAGCCCAGGTCCACGCCCTGGAGCTGCTGGAAGCTGCGCAGCATGAGGCCGGCGCCGGCGAGCAGGATCACCGAGACCGCGACCTCGCACACCACGAACGCGCGCAGCCAGCGCTGGCCCCGCAGGCCGGTGTTGGACCGTCCCCCCTCCTTGAGCAGGCCCTGCAGGTTGGGCCGCGTGGCGTTGAAGGCAGGGATCAATCCGAAGAGCAGGCCGACGAGGAGGGAGATCAGCAGGGTGAAGCCGAGCGCCCGGGGATCGACGCTCACCGAATCCTCGAAAAACGCCTCCATGTCCTGGAGCGGACTGAGCCGGACGAGGGCCGGCAGGGTCCAGACCGCCAGGAGGGCGCCGAGCGCGCCGGAGAGCAGCGATAGCACGAGGCTCTGCATCATGAACTGGCGGGCCACCCGAGCCCGGCCGGCGCCCAATGCGACGCGGATGGAGACCTCGTTGCTCTGGTCGAGCGAGCGGGCGAGCAGCAGGTTCGCCGAGTTGGCGCAGGCGATGAGCAGGACGAAGCCGGCGGCGGCGAAGACCGCGATCAGGCGCGGCCGGATGTCGCCGACAAGGTCCTCGCGCAGACCCGTGAGCTGCACGCTCCAGCCGGCGTTGGTCTCCGGGAGCTCCTGGGCCAGCCGGGCGGCGATCCCCTCCATCTCGGTCGAGGCCTGCTGCAGGCTGACGCCGTCCTTCAGGCGCCCGAAGACGTTGAGGTGGCGGCGGCGCCAGAGCGCCTCGTCGGCCGGGTCGAGCCCCATGGGCGTCCACATCTCGGCGCGGTACGGGAACTTGAACCTCGGCGGCAGCACGCCGATGATGGTGCGCGCCTGCTGGTCCAGGACGATCGTCTTGCCCACGATCGCCGGGTCGCCGCCGAAGCGCTCCTGCCACAGGCTGTGCGCCAGGACCACGACGGGGGCGGGGTTGCCGGGCCGGTCCTCGTCCGGCGCGATGTTGCGGCCCAGGATCGGCTTGACGCCGAGGACGTCGAGGAAGTTGGCGCTGACGTTGGCGC
This sequence comes from Acidobacteriota bacterium, assembly GCA_040349255.1. Lineage (GTDB taxonomy): Bacteria > Acidobacteriota > Thermoanaerobaculia > Multivoradales > UBA5704 > DATMER01. The sequence goes on from JBEQUE010000141.1 coordinate 5,580, forward strand.
CCAGGATCTGCTCCGGATCGCCGCTGCCGGTCAGGTTGAAGCTGCTCGGCACCTGGACCGCCAGGTCCTGGAAGGAGTGGTTCGTCTCCTTCCAGGCCGTGTAGTTCGCGCCCGTGACCGAGATCGGCTTGGGATCCTGTCCGGTCTCCATGCGGAGCTCGCGGACGCGGACCAGACTGTCGACGTCGCCGAACGGCATCCCGCGCAGCAGCACCGCGTTGAAGAAGCTGAAGATGGCGGTGTTCGCGCCGATGGCAAGGCCGAGGGACAGCAGGATCGCGGCGGCGAACCCGGGGCTCTTCCGGATCCCCCTCAGCGCGTAGCGAAATTCCTGAAGCGTTCTCATCCTGACTCCTTCCTTGATCGGATTCTCCGAATCGATTTCGTCATGCGACGAGGGTCACCGTTCCCGCGGCGCCGTCCATGCTCACCGTCTGGCCGCTCTGGAGGCGTCTCGTCAGGCCGGGCACTCCGACGATCGTGGGGATCCCCATCTCGCGCGCCACCGTCGCGCAGTGGGAGAGGATCTCGCCCTGCTCGATCAGCAGCCCGGAGATGGACGGGTAGAGCGGAATCCAGCCGCCATGGACCCGCGGCACCACCAGGATCTCGCCCTTGAGAGACTCCGCCCCGTCCGGCTCCAGGAGCACCTTGACCGTTCCCGTGACCTGCCCGTGACAGCATCCCGTGCCCCGCCAGCCGCCCGGAGCCGCCGGATCGGGTTCCGCCTCGCGGAGCCGGGCGCGGTAGCGGTTGCGATGGTAGACCAATCCGTGGGTCTCGAACCGGTCGTCGTCCGTGCCGCCCCGCTTCCACGACTCCACCTCCTCGCGCCGCATCGCCACCACTCCGCGGAGATCGGCCGTCAGCGACTGCCCGCGCACGTAGTCGGCGATCTCCTCGATCCCGAGATAGAACACGTCCTTCGGCTCCCGGATTACGCCCTCTTCGGCCAAGCGGCCTCCGAGGGCGCGCAGCAGCTCGCGGAAGAGCCCCATGAGCCGGAGGCGCATGAGCTTGACCTCCTCCCGCTGGCGGTCCTGAGAGCGGACGGTCCGGAGCAGCCGGGCGAACACCTGACGCCGTGGGAACCGGAGCACACCCAAGGCGCGCTCCTCGGCCGCCTCCCGGGCCCGGCGCTCGCCGTCGGCCAGGGCCGCGAGGTCCAGGCGGCGCGGATCCTCCTGTCCCAGGCAGCCCTGGACTCGGGCGAGCAGCCGGTCGGGCCGGTCTCCCCAGGTCTCGCTCTCGAGCTTCATCTCCTCGGAGCCCTTGAACGGATAGCGGTCCAGGTAGCGCTCCACCTCCGAGGCGAATCCCTCGAAGGCCGGGTCCGTCCCGATCGCGCCCGCGATCTCCTCCGGCGTCGCGACCGAGAACAGCTCGCGCAGGCGCGGATCGCGGTGGGCGACCCCCGCCAACCCCAGGAGCTCCCGCAGCGGCCGTCCGCTCTCCGAGCCCTCGTCTCCCCGCAACAACTCGTTCTGCAAAGAACCGGTTTTGTCTCCGCACCAGGAGGTGCAGAACCTCTTGAGCGCTACATAAGATAACCTGAGAAACAGGGCGTTCAACAGGGGAACCTTCCACTTCCATACGAGCCGAGTCTCCGCCTCGTCGTAGAGGGCGAGCAGCTCGTGTGGCGCGAGCGCGCGGAAATCCAGGGCGGAGAGCCGCGCGTGGAACGCCTCGGCCCGTGCCAGCAGCCCGTCCACGTCCCGGCGGATGCGCCGGAAGTCGAGCGCCAGGCCGCCCAGGACGCGCAGCAGGGCCGGGAGCTCCACGAGCCAGCGGCGTGTGGAGCCCGGGGGCGAATCGGCCACGGCCGGATCGATCTCGTCCGCGCGCACGCCGAGAAGGCCGAACAGCGCTCTGCGGTGGAACCCGACGCCCGGGATCAGACGGAAGAGCCTGTGCCGGTTGACGCGGTTGGTGTAGAGCCTCCCCCGGATGTAGCCCAGGAATGTATCGAAGACGGCCTGGTGCAGAAGCACGTCCCGGGGATCGATCCGCATCATCTCGGCGAAGCAGCGGTACCCGATGCGGTCCATTCGCCGGGTGAGGCTGTAGGTGAGCGGCAGGGTGATCCCGGGGTAGTTCTCAGCCCAGTTGTCGTGGCTCCAGACGATGCGGTTGCCGGCCGCGGGCCCGTGGTCCTCGAGCGCGGTGATCGGCCGGCTCTGGAGGAGGAAGAGGCGGCCTGCGCCGTCGAACGCGAACTCGACGTCCTGGGGCCGGCCCGCGCTCCTCTCGACCGCGAGGCCGGCGCGGGCCAGCGCCGCGACCTGCTCCGGCGCGAGGCTGCTCCGGTCCCGCAGCTCGGGAGGGACCGGGGTGCGCCGCAGCGCGCCGCCCGCGCCCGGCTCCAGCGCCTCGCGCTTGCAGGCCAGCTCGGTCTCGACGGCCAGGCCGGCCTTGTCGACCATGTACCGGTCGGCGGCCCACCCCTCCCCCACCAGACCTTCGCCGAGGCCGTAGAGCGAGCTGATCACGATCTGCCGGACGTCGCCCGTGACCGGATTCGCCGTGAACATCACGCCGCTGACGCGCGCCGGCACGAGCCGTTGCACCACCACGGCCATGGCGATGCCATTCAAAGGCAGACCGCGCGCGGCCCGGTACGCCAGAGCCTCCTCGGACCAGGCCGAGGCCCAGACCCTGCGGACCGCCGCCAGGATCTCTTCGAGGCCGCGGACGCCGAGCACGGTCTCGTGAAGACCCGCGAACGAGGCTCCCGAGCCGTCCTCGTCGGCCGCGGAGGAGCGCACCGCGACCTCCGCGTCCTCGGGCAGGCAGGCGGCGTGCGCCCGCGCGATCGCCTCGACCATCTCCCCGGGCAGCGCGAGACCGAGGATCCGCTCCCGGGTCTCGGCCGCCACGGCGGGGATCTCCCGGTCCGCCAGGGCGCGGGAGAAGGCGGCCGTGGTCAGCGCGTACCAGGGCGGCACGGGCTGGCCGGACCTCGACAGGCGCAACAGGTTGTACCCCTTGCCGCCGAGATCGGCGGCGGTGGCCCAGGCGTCGGCGGCCGTGCAGACCCAAGGAGTGTGGAGCGGCCGTCTCAAGCCTCGCCCCTCCTCAGGCGCTCCGCGATCCTCGCCGCCTGTTCGCCCACCATCAGGGTGTAGTGGTGGCCGGGGATCTCCTCGACCTCCATCTCCGCGCCCAGGTCCCGCCAGCCGGAGACCGGGTCGTCCGTGGTCTCTCCGGGCAGCCGCTCCATCGCCCGGAAGAACAGGATCTTCCCGGAGTAGCGGCCCGGCGTATGGCCGGCGAGGGCCGCGCGGTTGCGCCGGAACAGCTCGAACAGTCCGCGCAGCTCGTCCTCCGGCAGGTCGGGCTCCCCATGGAGCCCCGCCAGGTCGCGCCGGAAGGCCGCGGCCAGGGACGGCTCGTCCAGCCCCCGCGGCCGGTGTGGCCCCACGGGCGCGAAGGCGTCGATCAGGGCGAGCAGCTCGACCTCGGAGCCCTGCTCGCGCAGTTGCCGCGCCATCTCGAACGCAACGACGCCTCCCATGGACCAGCCGGCCAGGCGATAGGGCCCTTCCGGAGCGACGGCACGCAGCGCCTCGACATAGAGAGCGGCCATCCCTTCGAGATCCTCCGGGCTCCCGTCCGGAGACTGCAGGCCGTAGACCGGCTGATCGCGTCCCAGGGCGCGCGCGAGGCCGAGATAGCAGAGGACGTTGCCGCCGATCGGATGCACGCAGAAGAGCGGCTGCGCAGAACCGGAAGGCTGCAGCTCGACCAGAGGCTCTCGGCGGACAGGATCTCCCGACTCCCGGACGAGCCGGGCCAGGCGCTCCACCGTCGATCCGCGGAAGAGCGCGGCCACCGGCAGGCGCCGGCCAAGCCGCTCACGGATGCGCGCCATCAGGCGGACGGCGAGCAGCGAGTGCCCGCCGAGCTCGAAGAAGTCGTCCCGGGCTCCGACAGGCTCCCGGCCGAGGAGGCCCTCCCAGATGCGGGCGACCTCCAGCTCGAAAAGGTCGCGCGGCGGCACGGACTCCGTTTCCGGCCCGCGCGCGTCGAGCCGCGCAAGGGCCTTGCGGTCCACCTTGCCGTTCGCGGTCAGCGGCAGGGAGCCCGGCTCCACGAACGCGGAGGGCACCAGGTAGGCCGGGAGCCTCTCCTCCAGGAATCGCCGGAGGTCGGCGGCCGGCGAGGAGGAGACCACGAAGGCGACCAGCCGCCGGTCGCCTGGAGCGTCCTCTCGCACCACGACCGCACAGTCGGCGACCGGGGGATGGGAGCGCAGCGCCTCTTCGACCTCGCCGGGCTCCACCCGGAAGCCCCGGATCTTGACCTGGTGATCGGTGCGGCCGAGGTACTCCAGGTCGCCGTCGTGCCGGAAACGGGCGAGGTCGCCCGTGCGGTACAGCCGCGCGCCCGGCTCGCCGAAGGGATCGGGCACGTAGCGTTCGGCGGTGAGGTCCGGCCGGCCGAGGTAGCCCCGCGCCAGGCCGTCGCCGCCGAGGAAGACCTCGCCCCGCGCGCCGGGAGGCACGGCGAGCAGGCCGCCGTCGAGCAGGTGGACACGCGTATTGGCCAACGGACGGCCGATGGCGGGCGGCCGGTCGTCGTCCCCCGCGATCCGCGCGAACGTCGAGTAGGTGGTGTCCTCCGACGGCCCGTAGAGATTGAAGACGCCGTCGACCGTCCCCGTCCGGTAGAGGTCCTGGACCAGCCTCGCCGGCAGCGCCTCGCCCGCCAGGTTGACCGTCCGGGCCGACGCCGGCAGGCCGCCGTCCCGCGCGAGCTCGGCCATCGCGGAAGGGACCGTGTTGATCAGGGTGACCCGCCCGGCCGCCGCGAGGGACGGCAGCGCCAGGGCATTGTCGGCGAGGATCACCGCGCCTCCCCGGGACAGCGGCACGAAGAGCTCGAACACCGACAGGTCGAAACAGATCGAGGTCGAGGCCAGGACGCCTGCGCACTGCTCCGCGGAGAACGTTTCCTGGGCCCAACAGACCAGGACCACGGCGCTGCGGTGGCGGATCGCCACGCCCTTTGGCCGTCCCGTGGAGCCCGAGGTGTAGATGACGTAGGCGAGGTTCTCCGGATCCATCGCGCGAACGGGGTCGTCCTCGCGTCCGGCGGGCGCCGAGCCGAGGTCGACGATCCGCGGGACGTGAGTGGACGCAGCCGGCGCCGGCACGCCCTGGAGCAGGAGCACCGAGGGCCTCGCGTCGTCCACGATGAGCGCCAGCCGCTCCGCCGGATAGTCCGGATCGAGCGGCACGTACGCGCCGCCGGCCTTGAGGATCGCGAGCAGGCCGACGACCATCTCCGGCGTGCGCCGCGCGCAGAGGGCGACGAAAACTTCGGGGCCGACGCCCAGATCGATCAGGTGGTGGGCCAGCCGGTTGGCTCGCCGGTTGAGCTGCGCGTAGGTCAGCTCCGCCCCGTCCGCCACCAGCGCCACGGCCTCGGGAGTCCGGGCCGCCTGGCTCTCGACGAGCTCGTGGAGGCAGAGCTCCGGCCCGGTCCCGCACGCCGGCGGGCTGTTCCACTCGAGGAGCTGCTGCCGCTCGCTCTCGCCGAGCAGCGGCAGGGCGGACAGGCGGGAACCGGGAGCGTCCGCGGCCGCCTGCGCAAGAACCGCCAGCCGCGCCGCGAAGCGGGCGATCGTGACGGCGTCGAACAGGTCGGCGTTGTATTCCAGCGTGCCCGTCAGCCCCGTCTCTCCTTCCTGCAGGGTCAGCGTCAGGTCGAACTTGGCGGTCGACGCCTCGCGCTCCACCGGCGCCAGGGTGAGGCCCGGGAGCCGCAGCTCCGGCCGCGGCGCGTTCTGCAGGGCGAACATCACCTGGAAGACCGGATTGCGGCTGAGATCGCGCTCCGGCTGCAGCGCCTCGACCAGGTGCTCGAACGGCAGGTCCTGGTGCAGGTAGGCGTCGAGCGCGGTCCGGCGCGCCCGCGCCACGATCTCACGGAAGGACGGATCGCCCGACAGGTCGGCCCGCAGGGCGAGCGTGTTGACGAAGAACCCGATCAACCCCTCGGTCTCGCGGCGGTTGCGGCCGGCGATGGGCGAGCCGACCACCAGATCGTCCTGGTCCGCATGACGGCCGAGCAGCGCCTCGAACGCGGCGAGCAGGACCATGAACGTCGTGGCACCCTCCCGCCTTCCCAGGGCGGCGAGGGCGCTGGAGACGGCGGGAGACAGCCCGAGGCGACGGGACTTGCCGCGGAAGGTCTGGACCGTGGGCCGCGGACGGTCCGCCGGCAGCTCCAGGGTCCGGGGCGCGCCGGCGAGTCTCTCCCGCCAATGCCCGAGCTCCGCCTCCAGGACGCCGCCCTGGAGCCAGCTCCGCTGCCAGTGGGCGAAGTCGGCGTACTGCACCGGCAGCTCCGGCAGGGCCGGGTCGGCTCCGTTCACGAAGGCGTCGTAGAACGCGGCAAGCTCTCCAAAGAGCACGCCCACCGACCAGCCGTCCGAGACGATGTGGTGCAGGGTCAGGAGCGCGAGATGCTCTTCCTTCCCGAGCTCCAGCAGCATCACGCGCAGGAGCGGCCCCGCGGCCAGGTCGAAGGGACGGCCCGCTTCCTCTCCCGCTTGCCGACGGGCCTCCGCGTCGCGCCGCGACGCGGGCAGGCCGCTCAGGTCGACGACCGGCATGCGCAGGGCCGCCGCCGGAGCGATGGCCTGGAACGGCTGGCCGTCGACCGCCGGAAACACCGTCCTCAGCGCCTCGTGGCGCCGCACCACGCCTTCGAAGGAGCGCCGCAGCGCCTCCGCGTCGAGCCGGCCGGACAGGCGGACCGCGCCGGGGACGTTGTACGCGGCGCTGCCGGGGTCGAGTTGGTCGAGGAACCAGAGCCGCTGCTGGGCGAAGGAGAGCGGCAGGTCTCCCTGCCGCGGCACCCGCGCGAGAGGCGGTGCCGGCGTGCGGCTCTCCCGGCGCGCCTTCTCCACCCGCTCCGCCAGCCCGGACAGGGTCGGCGACTCGAACAGCTCGCGCAGCGGCAGCTCGATCCCGAACAGCTCACGGATGCGCGAGGTCACCTGGGTGGCGAGGAGCGAGTGCCCTCCCAGCCCGAAGAAATCGTCGTCGCGTCCCACCCGTTCCAGGCCCAGGACCTCCGCCCAGACGCCGGCGAGCAGCGCCTCGGTCGGGTTGGAGGGGTGAGCCTCCTCGCCGCTCCCCCGCTCCGGATCGATCCGCAGCAGGGCCTGCCGGTCCACCTTGCCGTTGGGCGTCAGGGGGAGCGCCTCCAGCGGGACGAAGAACGAGGGGACCATGTAGTCGGGCAGGCGCTGGCGGAGGAAGCTCCGCAGGTCCGCAATATCCGTGGCATCCACGTCGCCGCTCAGGACGACGTAGGCGACGAGCGCCCGGCCGCCGCCGAAGTCCTCGCGCGGCAGGACCGAGGCCTCGCGCACCCCGGGGTGGGAGCCCAGGACCGCCTCGATCTCCCCCGGCTCGATGCGGAAGCCGCGGATCTTCACCTGGTGGTCGATGCGCCCCAGGAACTCGACCGCGCCGCCGGGCAGAAGCCGGGCCAGGTCTCCGGTCCGATACAACCGCTCCCCCGAAAGTGCCGCGAACGGGTTCGGCACGAACCGTTCGGCCGTGGCGTCCGGGCGCCTCAGGTAGCCCCGCGCCAGCCCGTCCCCTCCGATGCACAGCTCGCCGGGCACGCCGGCCGGGACCGGCTGGCCGCCGCGGTCGAGCAGGTACAGCGTCGTGTTGGCGAGCGGCCGGCCGATCGGCACGGTCACCGCCCCCTCCGGCACCTGCCGCACCTCGTGCCAGGTGGCGAACGTGGTGCTCTCGGTGGGGCCGTAGACGTGCAGCAGACGCCGCGGGCCATCCGCGAGGACCTCGCGGACTCGGCCCGGGTCGACCGCTTCCCCGCCGAAGAGCAGGTCCTCCAGGACCGAGAACGCTCCCGGCGCCTCGCGGGAGACCTGGTCGAACAGCGCCGTGGTCAGGAAGAGGGTCGTGACCGCGTTCTCCCGCAGCCAGTCCGCGAACCTGCGGGGTGAGAGCGACACCTCGCGGCTCACGCCCACCACGCAGCCGCCGGTCAGGAGTGGTCCCCAGATCTCGAAGGTGGCCGCGTCGAACGAGGCGTTCGCCGCCTGGGCGACGCGACTCTCAGGCCCGAGCCGCACGTAGTCGGTCTCCAGGATCAGGCGCGCGATGGCCCGGTGGGTGACCGCGACGCCCTTGGGCCGGCCGGTCGAGCCGGAGGTGTACATGACGTAGGCCAGCCCCTCCGCATCGGCGCCGGCCGCGCCGGCGAAGCTCTCTCCGGGGATTTCTTCCGACCCGGGATCGACGCCCAGGAGCGCGGCACCGTGCGGCGGCAGGAGCTCGGCGAGAGCGTCCTGCACCACGATGACCCCGAGCTCCGTCTCCCCGATCATGAAGGACAGCCGCTCCTCGGGGTAAGACGGGTCGAGCGGGACGTAGAAGCCGCCGGCCTTGAGGATGGCCAGCATGCCGATCACCAGGTCCGCCGACCGCTCCACGCAGAGCCCGACCGGGACCTCGGGGCCGACCCCGAGCGCGGCCAGGCGGCGGGCGAGCTGACCGGACCGGAGCTCGAGCTCCGCGTAGGTCATGCGGGTCCCGCCGAACTCGACGGCGACGGTCCCGGGCCGCTCGCGCGCCACGGCGGCGAACAGCTCGGGCAGGCTGGACCGGCGCGGGAAGCGGGTGGCGGCGGCGTTCCACTCCACCAGGATCTGCTGGCGCTGTTCGGCGCCCAGCAGCGGCAGGTCCATGATCCGCCCGTCGGGATCCTCGGCGGCTCCGGCCAGCAGGCGCTCGAACGCCTGGACGAGCCGCGCCATCGTCGGATCGTCGAAGAGCCCGGCGTCGTACTCGAATGTGCCGGCGATCCCGTCCTCGCCCTCCTGCAGCACGACCGTCAGGTCGAACTTTGCCGTCCCAGCCTCCGCGCTCAGTGGCGCGAGCGTCAGCCCGGGCAGCTCGAGCGCCTCGCGCGGCGCGTTCTGGAGCGAGAACATCACCTGGAAGAGCGGCGACCGCCCCGCGTTCCGCTCCGGGGCGATCTCCTCCACCAGCCGATCGAACGGCAGGTCCTGGTGGGCGTAGGCCTCCAGCGCCGTATGCCGAACGCGGGCCAGCAGCTCGCGAAAGCCGGGCTCCCCCGACAGGTCCGTGCGCAGGACCAGGGTGTTGACGAAGAAGCCGATCAGCCCCTCGATCTCCCGGCGGGTGCGGCCGGCGATCGGCGTGCCGACCACGATGTCGTCGCGCCCCGCGACGCGGGCCAGGAGGACGTCGAAGGCGGCGAGCAGGGTCATGAACAGGGTCGTACCCTCGCGCCGGCTGAGCGCCGCCAGGGCCTCGCCGACCGCCGGGGCGAGAGCCAGGCGACGCCGGCGGCCGCGCGAGGCCTGTCGCAGGGGGCGGGCACGATCCAGCGGCAGATCGATGCCTTCGGGAGCGCCGGCGAGCTGGCCGCGCCAGTAGGCGAGCGCGGTCTCCAGAACATCTCCCGAGAGCCAGCGCCGCTGCCACGCGGCGTAGTCGGCATACTGCAGCGGCAGCGGCGCGAGAGGCGACGGCTCGCCTTGGGAGAACGCTTCCTGGAGCGTCGCCAGCTCACGCACGAACACGCCCATGGACCAAGCGTCGGAGATGATGTGGTGCATCGTCAGGAGAGCGATGTGATCGCGCTCCCGAAGACGCAGGAGGGTCGCGCGGAGGAGCGGTCCCGATTCGAGGTCGAACGGGCTCCCCGCCTCGGCGCGGAGGAGCCGGCGTGCCTCGCCTTCCCGCCGGTCCGTGGGAAGGGCTTGCAGGTCGACCCGAGGCAGCCGCAGGTCCGAACGGGCGGCGATCACCTGCCGCGGCCGCCCTGCCGCGGTGAAGGTGGTGCGCAGCGTCTCGTGGCGCTCCGACAGCTCCCGCAACGCCCGCTCCATCCGCTCCGCGGAGAGGTCACCGCTCAGGCGCACCGCCGAAGGGACGTTGTAGGCCGCGCTGCAGGGCTCGAGCTGCTGCAGGAACCAGAGCCGCTGCTGGGAGAAAGAGAGCGGAAGATCCGCTTCCCGGGGCACCGGCACCAGCGGCGGCGCGGCGAGGCCCCGCTCCTCCAGGCGCACCTCCTCCAGCGCCTCGGCGAGCCCGGAGACCGTCGGCGCCTCGAACAGCCGGCGCAGGGGCAGGTCCACCCGGATTTCCTCGCGGATGCGGGAGACGACGCGCGTGGCCAGCAGCGAATGACCGCCGAGTTCGAAGAAGTTGTCGTCGCGGCCCACGCGGTCGAGCCCCAGGATCTCGGCCCAGAAACCGGCCAGCAGCTCCTCCGTGGGCGTGCTCGGCGCCTCGTAGCCCCCTTCGTCCGCCGAGCGCGCCCGGCTCGGCGCCGGCAGGGCGCGGCGGTCCACCTTGCCGTTCGCGGTGAGCGGCAGCGATTCGAGGAGCACGAACGCGGCCGGCACCATGTAGTCCGGCAGCTTCGCGCGCAGGAACCCGCGCAGCTCCTGCGTTCCGGCGGTCTCTTCCACGCGCGGGACCACATAGGCGACGAGCCGCCGGTCTCCGTCTCCGCCGTCTCCACCCTCTCCGTCATTGCGCAGCAGGACGACCGCCTCGCGCACGGCCGGATGGGAGCGCAGGGCGGCCTCGATCTCGCCCAGCTCGATGCGGAAGCCCCGCACCTTGACCTGGTGGTCGATGCGCCCCAGGAACTCCAGCTCGCCGCCGGGCAGCCGGCGCGCCAGGTCTCCGCTGCGGTAGAGGCGCGAGCCGGGCTCGCCGCCGAACGGGTCGGGGATGAACCTCTCCGCCGTCTGCCGGGGCCGCGCGAGGTACCCGCGACCCACCCCGGTGCCGCCGATGCAGACCTCTCCCGGAACTCCCACCGGCACCGGGTTCAGGCGGGCGTCGAGCACGTAAGCCCTCATCCCGGGAATCGTGTGGCCCAGGTACGGACGCTCGCCGGCCACGCGGCAGATGGTCGTGTTGACCGTGCACTCGGTCGGACCGTAATGGTTGAAGAAGCGCGTGCCGGGCGCGGCCGCGAGCACCCGCCAGGTCGACTCCTCGATGGCCTCCCCGCCCACCAGGACGATGGACGGACCCGAGCCGTCCAGGGGCAGGCCGGACTTGAGCAGCAGCTTGAGCTGCGAGGGGGAGCAGTCGAGCACGTCGAGCCTCTCCCGGGCGAACGCGACGAGCGCGTCGGCGTCCAGCCGCACCGCGTCCGATACGATCTCCAGGGAGTCGCCCCGCAACAGGTGCGAGAGCTGCTTGACCGAGGCGTCGAAGGCGATCCGGGCGTTGAGGCTCGCGCGGAGCGGCCCGGTCGCGTGGGCGTACACGACCGCGTGAAAGGCGCGGGCGTAGGCCGCCATGGCGCCATGGCTGATCATCGCGCCCTTGGGCTCGCCGGTGGTGCCGGAGGTGTAGATGACGTAGGCGAGATCGGCGGCGCCCACCGCGGCCTCCGGGTCATCATCGCGCCTGGCGGCGATCTTCCCGGCGTCGCGGTCGAGACGGACGGCGCGCACCCGGTCCACGGGCAGGATCTCCATCCAGCGCTCGCGCGTCACCAGGAGCTCCACGCCCGCGTCGCTCACCAGGAACGCCAGCCGCTCCGGTGGATACTCGGGATCGAGCGGCACGTACGCGGCGCCGGACTTGAGCGCGGCGAAGATCGCGACGACCATCTCGACCGAGCGTTCGAGGCAGAGCCCGACGAACGTTCCCGGTCCGGCGCCCAGGGCGCGCAGGTGGTGCGCGAGCCGGTTGGCCCGCAGGTTGAGCTCGCCATAGGTGAGCACCACCCCGGAGAACACCACCGCCGGCGCGTCCGGGGTACGGGCCGCCTGCCGGGCGAACCGCTCGTGGAAGGCCTCCCAGGGCTCTCCCGGAGCCACCAGGCCGCCCGTGTTCCATTCGACGAGGAGCTGCTCGCGCTCGGCTTCGCTCAACAGGGACAACCCCGCCAGCTCCGTATCGGGACCGGCGGCGACGGCTTCGAGCAGGTTCCGCAGGTGCCCGGCGAGCCGGCCGACGGTCGGGGCATCGAACAGGTCGCTCTTGTAGCGCAGCACGAGCAGCAGCCCCTCGGGAGCCTCGCGCGCGGCGACGTTCAGGTCGAACTTCTCGGTCCCGGTCGGCGCGCTCATCCACGTCAGGGTGAGCCCGTGGAGGCGCAGCGCGGGCAGCGGCGCGTTCTGGAAGTTGAGGACGACTTGGAAGAGGGGCGTATGGGAGAGGTTCCTTTCCGGCCGCAGCTCCTCGACCAGCTTCTCGAAGGGCAGATCCTGGTGGGCGTAGGCGCCCACCGTGGTGTCGCGCACGCGCCGCAGCAAGGCGCGGAAGCTCTCGTCTCCCGAGAAGGCGGTGCGCAGCACCAGGGTGTTGACGAAGAAGCCGATGAGCCCTTCCGTCTCGGTGCGGCCGCGGTTCGCGATCGGCGAGCCCACGACCACGTCCTCCCGGCCCGTGTAGCGGAAGATCAGGGCGTCCAGAGCGGCGAGCAGCGCCATGAACAGGGTGGCGCCACCCTCCTGTCCGAGGCTCTTGATCCTCTCCAGGAGAGCGGCCGGGACCACCAAGTCCTGGCGCCCGCCGCGGGTCGTGGGCAGGCGGGTGCGCGGCCGGTCGGAGGGCAGCTCCAGGACCGCCGGAGCGCCGGCCAGCGCCTCCCGCCAGTAGGCGAGCTGGCGCTCCAGCATGTCTCCCTGGAGCCACTGGCGCTGCCAGATCGCATAGTCGGCGAACTGGATGGGAAGCTCGGGCAGGGGCGAGGGCCGACCCTCGGCGAACGCCGCGTAGATCGCCGCCAGCTCGCGGACGAAGACGCCGCCCGACCACCCGTCCGAGATGATGTGGTGCATGGTGACCAGGATCCGGTGCTCGGCCGTGCCGAGCCGGATCGCGGTCAGGCGCAGGAGCGGTCCCACCGCGAGATCGAACGGCGTCCGGCTCTCCTCCCGGATCAGACGCCGGACCTCGGCCTCCCGGCTCTCTCCGGACAGGGGCCGCAGGTCGATCACCGGCATCATGAGCGAGAGGGAGGGCGCGATCACCTGCACCGGCTGCCCATCCTCCGAGCTGAAGGTCGTGCGCAGGACCTCCTGTCGGCGGACCACCTCGTTCAGGCTGCGCTCCAGGAGATCGAGCCGCACCTCGCCTTCGAGGTGGACCGACTGTGGGATGTTGTAGGCCGGGTTGCCCGGATCGAACTGGTCCAGGAACCAGAGCTGGCGCTGCGAGAACGAGACGGGGACGCCGGCGCCGGGAGAGCGCTCGGCCCGCGGGATCGACGGCGCTGCCGCGACGGCGGCGCCGCGCTGCAGGAAGGCCAGGACCTCAGCCTTGCGCTCAGCGAGCTCCGCCTGCAGCTCCGGGGTGAGCGCCCCCTTGGGTGCGCGCAGGCGCAGCCGGTCGCCCTCCGCGGCCAGTTGGACGCCGAGTGAACGCAGGTGGGAGAGGAACTGCACCGTAGTCAGCCGGGCGTCGGACCGCGCCTCCAGGAAGCGCCGGACCTCGCCGAGGATGTGCGGCACGACGGTCGCCGCGTATTCCCGCACCCGCGGGCTGTCCCAACCGTGCACGAGCATCCAGCGCACGGCGAACAGGCCGCGCGCAATGAGGAAGGTGTCGAGCAGGGCCGCGGCGCCCGGCGGCAGCGGGCGGAGCCGGCCATAGCCCCGCAGCAGGGCCTCGCGCAGCGCCGGGAACTCCCGCTTCTCCACCAGCGGCAGCAGCGCCGCGGCGACGTCGTAGAGGTAGTACCCCCAGCCGCAGTCGGCGAAGTCGATCGGGTAGACCTCGCCGTCGCGGTAGACGATGTTGTCGGGCTCCGGGTCGGTGTGGATCATCCCGAAGATCCCCGCCCCCGTGCCTAGGGCCTCGATCTCCCGCCGGACGAGGACGGCGGCCTCGTTCAAGAGGCTCCGGCCGTGTTGCGAGACCAGCGGCTCGCCGCAGCCCGCGGGGAGGACCTCGTCGCCGCCGAACATGCGCTCGCAGTCGTAGCGCGGCCGGGAGAAGCCCGCGGGCGGCACGAACCGGTCGGCGAAGAGGTGGAGCCGTGCGACGAGCTCCCCGACACGCTCCAGGGCCGCCGGGTTCAGCGCGACGTCGAGCCGCTCGCCCGGCACCCAGCGCAGCAGGAGGGCATACCGCGGCTCGAGATCCTCGACCTCCACCCGGACGACGTGCGATCCGCCGGAGTCCGCCACCGGCTCCTGCGCCTCGATCCCGCCGTCGCTGCCCAGGGCGAGGAGCCAGGCCGCCTCGGACGCGATCTCCGCGCGGTCGTAGCCGCCGGGCCGGCAGAGGCGGAGCAGGTAGCGCTTCCCCTCCGGCGAGTCGACCCGGAAGGTCACGTTGTTCTTCTCCTCCAGCAGGGTGAGCCGCGCTCCGGACAGCCCGTACGCCTGGAGCGCGCGCTCCGCCATGTCGCGGAACCGGGCGCTGCGCGCGGCCGGAGAGAGCTCTCCGAGGCGGTCGAGGATCAAAGCTCGCACTCCTCGAAGTCTTCCTGGACCGCGCCCGGGCCGGCCAGCGCGCCCGCGGCCTCGCCCGCCCAGCGCGCGACCTCGATGGCCTCGGCCAGGCCCGCCACCGTGGGGGACTCGAAGAAGGTGGGCAGCCCGATCTCGACCCCGAAGCCGTCGCGCAGCCGCGACAGGAGCTGGGTGGTGAGCAGCGAGTGTCCGCCGACGTGGAAGAAGCTGGTGTGGACGCCGATCCGGTCGGTCCCGATGCCGAGGAGCTCGCTCCAGGTCGCCGCCAGCCGGGACTCCAGCTCGCTGCGGGGCGCGACGAACTGCGAGTCCGACAGCAGGCCGCCGGATTCGAACGCCTGCAGGGCGCGGCGGTCCACCTTGCCGTTCGGCGAGAGCGGCAGCGCCTCCAGGCTCACCAGGGCCGAGGGGATCATCGAGTCCGGCAGGCGGCGGCGCAGGAACGCGTGGAGGTCTTCCACCGTGAAGCTCGCCCCCGTCTCGGGCACCACGTAGGCCACCAGGTAGCGGCTGCCGGACCGGTCCTCCCGCACGCCGGCGGCGCTCTCCCTCAAACCCGGGAAGGCGGCGAGCGCGGCCTCGACCTCCCCCAGCTCGATGCGGAAGCCGCGGATCTTCACCTGATGATCGATCCGGCCGAGGTACTCCAGGGTGCCGTCCGCCAGCCATCGCGCGAGGTCGCCCGTCCGGTAGAGGCGCTCGCCGGCGTTCCGGGCGAACGGGTCGGGGATGAACTTCTCCGCCGTCAATCCGGGACGGTTCAGGTAGCCGCGGCCGAGGCCCGCCCCAGCCAGGCAGAGCTCTCCGGCGATGCCGACCGGTGCCGGCCGGAGACCGGGGTCGAGGACGTACGTCCGGACGTTCGCGATCGGCACGCCGATCGGCACGGTGGAGCGTCCCCCCGCCCTCTCGCACGTCCAGTGGGTCACGTCGACCGCCGCCTCGGTGGGTCCGTACAGGTTGTAGAGCGGCGCGTCGAGACGGGAGAAGAACCGCTCCTGGACGTCGACCGGCAGCGCCTCGCCGCTGCAGAACACCCTCCTCAGGCGGTTGCAGCCCGCGGCCGCCGGCTCCTCCAGGAAGAGGCGGAGCATCGAGGGGACGAAGTGGACCGTGGTGATCCCCTCCTCGCGGAAGAGGCGGGCCAGGTAGGCGGGGTCCTGGTGGCCGCCGGGGCGGGCCACGACGAGGCAAGCGCCGGTCATCAGCGGCCAGAAGAACTCCCAGACCGAGACGTCGAAGCTGAACGGAGTCTTCTGGGCCACCCGGTCTCCCGGCTGGAGGCCGTACTGGTCCTGCATCCAGAGCAGCCGGTTGCAGATCGCGTCGTGGTGGACCGTCGCGCCCTTCGGCTGCCCGGTCGAGCCGGAGGTGTAGATGACGTAGGCCGCGTCCTCCGGCCCCGCCTCCAGCACCGGCCGCTCCCCGGAACGGACCGCGATCTCGTCCCACTGCGAGTCCAGGGCAACGATCGGGACGCCGCGGACGCCGCGGACGGCCAGGGAGGCCAGGGCTCCGCGCAGGCCCTCCTGCGCCAGCAGCACGGAGGCGCGCGAGTCGTCCAGCAGAAACCGCAGCCGCTCCTCGGGATACGAGGGATCGAAGGGCACGTAGGCGGCGCCGGCCTTGAGGATGCCCAGGAAAGCGACCACCATCTCCAGCGAGCGCTCCAGGCAGACGCCGACCCGCGATCCCCGGCCGGCGCCCAGCGCGCGCAGGTGACGCGCCAGCCGGTTCGCGCGCTCGTCGAGCTCCCAGTAGGTCAGGTCGGCGCCCTCGAAGACCACGGCGGTCGCCTCGGGGGTGCGGTCGACCTGCTCCTCGATCCATTCGTGGAGGCAGCGGTCGCGGCGGTAGGGGGAGCCCGTGTCGTTCCACTCCACCAGCACCTGCCGCGCCTCCGCGTCGGGCATCAGCGGCAGCTCGTCGACACGGCACCCGGGATCGGCGGCGGCGCCCTCCAGGACCCTCGACAGGTGGCCCAGCAGCCGGAAGGCGGTGGCGGCGTCGAACAGGTCGACGCTGTAGTCCATCGCACCCTGCAGCCGGTGGTCCGCCTCCCAGAGCGAGAGCACGAAGTCGAAGGCCGACGAGCCGTTGTGGACCCATTCCGGGCTGAGCGTCAGGTTGCCCAGGATCATGTCCGGCGGCCGGTAGTTCTGGATGAAGTTGAAGAGGACGTTCACCAGCGGGTGTCGGGACTGCTCGCGCTCCGGCCGCAGCTCGCCGACCAGACGCTCGAAGGCGAGGTCCTGGTGCGCGAAGGCGCCCAGCGCCATGTCCCGCGTCTCCCGCAGCAGATCGCGGAACGTCATCCCCTCCGCGAAGCGGGAGCGCAGCACCAGGGTGTTGGCGAAGAAGCCGATCAATCCCTCGACCTCGACGCGGTTGCGGTTGGCGATCGGCGAGCCGACCACGATGTCCGACTGCTGCGTGTAGCGGTGCAGGAGAGCCGTGAAGCCCGCCAGGAGGGCGATGAACAGCGTCACCCCCTGCTGCTGGCCGAGGTCCTTGAGCGCCACCGTCAGCTCGGGCGAGAGCTTCACGAAGGCGCGGGCGCCGCGGAAGCTCGCCGCGGCCGGCCGCGGGCGGTCGAGCGGCAGCTCCAACGCCGCCGGGATGCCCTGGAGCTCGCGCTTCCAGTAGGCGAGCTGCTCGTCCAGCACCTCGCCGCTCATCCACTGCCGCTGCCAGGCAGCGAAGTCGGCGTACTGCAGGGCCATCGGCGGCAGGGGCGACGGACGGCCCGCCGAGAACGACTCGTAGAGCACGCCGAGCTCGCGGATGAAGACCACCCGCGACCACATGTCGTAGACGATGTGGTGGATGTTGAGCACGAAGAGGTGCACCTCGTCACTCATCCGCAGCAGGGTGCCCCGGATCAGCGGTCCGCGCGACAGGTCGAAGGGGCGCCGGGCCTCGTTCCCGGCCAGGAAGGCGGACTCCCACTGGCGCTCCGCTTCCGGCAGCCCGCGCAGGTCGACGACCGGGATGCGCAGCTCCATTGCGGGGTGGACGACCTGCACGGGGCGGCCCTGGACGGTCGCGAAGGTCGTGCGCAGCACCTCGTGGCGGCGCACGATCTCGTTGAAGGTCGCTTCCAGCACGGCGCGGTCGAGCGGCCCGGTCAGCCGGACGGCGCCCGGGATGTTGTAGGCCGAGATGCGCGGCATGAGCTGGTGGATGAACCACAGCCGCTCCTGCGCGAAGGAGAGCGGCAGCTCCCGGTCGCGCGGCACCCGCACGATGGGCGGCGCGCCGTCCCCGGCGCCCCCGCGGGTCGATTCGATCAGGGTCGCGAGCGTGGCCACGGTCGGCTGCTGAAAGAGGGCGCGCAGGGAGAGGTCCACCTGGAAGGCCTCGCGGATGCGCGAGGTCACCTGCGTGGCGAGCAGCGACTGGCCTCCGAGCTCGAAGAAGTTGTCGTGGACCCCCACGCGCTCCAGGCCGAGCACGTCGGCCCAGATCGCCGCCAGCGCCTCCTCGGCCGGGCTGCGCGGCGCCGTGAAGGAGGTCGCCAGCTCGGGCCGCGTCGACTCGGGCTTCGGCAGCGCCCGCCGGTCGAGCTTGCCATGGGCGGTCAGCGGCAGGGAGCCCAGGGCCATGAAGACCGCGGGCACCATGTAGTCCGGCAGCCGGTCCTTGAGGAAGCCGCGCAGCTCGTCGACGCCGGGAGCAGGGTCGCGCTCCGACACCACATAGGCCACCAGCCGCGGCTGGCCGCCCTCCTCCTGGACGACGACTGCCACCTCGCGGATCGCCGGATGCTCGGAGAGGGCGGCCTCGATCTCGCCGAGCTCGATGCGGAACCCGCGGATCTTCACCTGCTGGTCGGCGCGTCCCAGGTAGTGGAGATCGCCGCCCGGCAGGCGGCGCGCCAGGTCGCCGGAGCGGTACAGGCGGGCGCCCGGCCGGACGCTCCAGGGGTGGGGGACGAAGCGCTCGGCGCTCAGCTCGGGGCGGCGAAAGTAGCCGCGAGCGAGCCCGGCGCCGCCGACGAGGATCTCGCCCGGCACGCCGTCCGGCACCGGCTGCATCTCGCCGTCGAGGAGATGGAGCTCGAGGTCCGGGATCGGGCCGCCGATCACGCTGCGCGGCGCCTCGTCGAGGTCCGCCATGGACAGCGGCCGGTAGGTCACGTGCACGGTCGTCTCGGTGATGCCGTACATGTTGACCAGGAGGGGGCGCCGGTCGCCCCGCAGCTCGAACCAGGGCTTCAGGCTGCGGGTCTCCAGGGCCTCGCCGCCGAAGATCACCAGGCGCAGGGCGAGCTCCGCGCGGCGCTCCCCGTCGACCCGCTGGAGCTGCAGAAAGGCGGAGGGCGTCTGGTTGAGGACGGTCACGCCCTCCTGGCCCAGCAGGTCGTGGAACGCCTCCGGCGAGCGGCTCACCCAGTAGGGCACCACCACGAGGCGGCCGCCGTGGAGCAGTGCGCCCCAGATCTCCCAGACGGAGAAGTCGAAGGCGTAGGAATGGAACAGGGTCCAGACGTCCTCCGGCCCGAAGCGGAACCAGGCGTCCGTGGCGGCGAACAGCCGCGCGACGTCGGCGTGGCTGACGAGGACGCCCTTGGGCCTGCCGGTCGATCCCGAGGTGTAGATGACGTAGGCGAGGCTGTCGGGATGGACGCCCGATTCCAGGCCGGACGCGGGCTCCGCGGCGATCGCCGGCCCGTCCGCGACGAGGTCGACGATCGGCACCCGGGTTTCGGGCAGCCGGGCGCGCAGGGCCTCCTGCGTGAGCAGCGCCGCCACCTGGGAGTCCTCCAGGAGGAAGCCCAGGCGCTCCTGCGGGTAGGCCGGATCGAGAGGCACGTAGGCGCCGCCGGCCTTGAGCACACCGAGGATCGCCACCGGCATGTCCAGCGAGCGCTCCAGGCAGATGCCGACCCGCACCTCCGGCCCCACGCCGAGGCGGCGCAGGTAGGAGGCGAGCTGGTTGGCCTTCCGGTCCAGCTCTCCGTAGGAGAGGCTCTCCCCTTCGAACGTCGCCGCCGCCGCTTCGGGCGCACGGACGGCCTGCTCCTCGAAGAGGCGGTGGAGCCGCAGCTCGCCGCCGTCGAACGTCTCCGTCCGGCAGGCGGCGGCGAGGAGCTGGGCGCGCTCCTCGCCGGCCAGCAGCGGCAGCTCCGAGGTCCGCCCGCCGGGGTCGGCGCAGATCCCCGCGAGCAGCGTGCGGAGCTGCCGGGTCATGCGCACCAGGGTGGCGGCCTCGAACAGGTCGACGCAGTAGCCGATCCATCCGCTGTAGCCGTCCGCGGTCTCGCGCAGGTCGAACTCCAGGTCGAAGCGCGAGGCGCTCTCCTGGATCTCGAAACGGCTCAGGGCCAGGCCGGCCACCTCCAGCCGCGGCATCGGCGCGTTCTGAAAGGCGAAGTCGACCTGCCACACCGGGTTGCGGCTCATGTCGCGGGGGAGCTGGAGAGCCTCGACGATGCGCTCGAAGGGGACGTCGGAGTTGGCGAACGCGCCGAGCGTCACCTCCTTGATCCGCCCGAGCAGCTCGCGGAAGGTGGGGTTGCCGGCGAAGGAGCTGCGCAGCACCAGGGTGTTGACGAAGAAGCCGATCAGCCCCTCGACCTCGCTGCGGTTGCGGTTCGAGAACGGCGTGCCGATCAGCACGTCCTCCTGGCCCGACCAGCGGGCGAGGAGCGTGGCGATGCCGCCGAGGACCACCATGAACGGGCTCACCTCCTCCTTCTGGGCGAGGTCCAGGAGGTCCTGGGTGAGGCGGCTGCCGAGGGTCGTGTACTCGCGAGAGCCGCGGAACGTCTGGACCGGAGGCCGCGGCCGGTCGGTCGGCAGGTCGAGCACGGTCGAGACGCCGTCGAACTGGTCCTTCCAGAAGGCGAGCTGGCGCTCCAGCACCTCGCCCTGGACGTGCCGGCGCTGCCAGCGCGCGAAGTCGGGATACTGCACCGCCAGCTCGGGCAGGGGCGAGCCCTCGCCGCGGCAGAAGGCCTCGTAGAGCGCCGCGGTCTCGCGGATGAAGACGCCGATCGACCAGGTGTCCGAGATGGTGTGGTGGAGGATCACGAGGAGCACGTGGCTGCGCTCCCCCAGCCTCACCAGCTCGATGCGGAAGAGCGGACCGTTCACAAGGTCGAAGGGCTGGCGCGCCCGGTCCGACACGAGGTCGCGCGCGGCCGCCTCGCGACGGCCCTCCGGCACCTCCCGCAGGTCGATGCGCGGCAGCCGGAAGTCCAGCCGGGGCGCGATCTGCAGCACCGGCAGCCCGTCCCGGGTCGGGAACGTGGTGCGCAGCGTCTCGTGGCGGCGGATGACTTCCGCGATCGCCCGCTCCATGGCTCCGAGGTCGAGCGGCCCGTCGAGCCGCACGGCGGCCGGGATGCGGTAGGCGGCGCGCTCGGGCTCGAGCATCTGCAGGAACCACAGGCGCTCCTGGCCGAACGAGAGCGGCAGGGCGTCGCCCTCCTTGCGCGGCTCGATCCGGACCACGCCCTGGGTCTTGCGCTCCTTCTCCCGTCTCTTCTCCTGCATCATCAGCTCGAGGAGCTGGCGCTTCTTCTCGGACATTTCCGCCTTCTGCGTGCTCATGACTCCGTCTCCCGCTGCGCGCGCCGGGCGAGCTCGGCCTCGACGTCCTCGTCCGACATCTCTTCGAGCATGGCCTGCATCTCGGCCAGCTCCGTCTCGCTCAGTCCGACCTCGGCGCCGTCCGGCGCCTCCGACCGCGCCTGCTGCACGACCTTCGCCAGCTCCGCGACCGTGGCGGCCTCGAAGATCAGGCGGATCGGCAGGTCGAGGTCGAAGGCGTCCCGCATCTTGGTGAGCAGCCGCGCGGCGAGCAGCGAGTCGCCGCCGAGGTCGAGGAAGCTGTCGTACACCCCGACCTGGGAGAGGCCGAGGAGCTCCCGCCAGATGCCGGCGATGGTGCGCTCCGTCCCGTCTCGCGGCTCCACGTACTCGACCCGCAGATCGGGCCGCGGATGGCGGGCCGGCTCCGCAGTCGCTTCCCCGGACCCGCTCCCGGCGCCGGGTCTCTCCAGGGTCTCCCAGGGATCGGAGAGCGGCCGCGGCGAGACCATCACGTGCGTCAGCCCGTCCAGGGACAGGAGATGGCCGAGCGCCTCCCCCGCCGCCTCCGCCCCGGGCTTTTCCAGGTCCCAGGAGACCGAGACCCAGGGGACAGCGCCGCGGCCGCCCGTGGCGAAGGCGTCCAGGTAGAGGCTCGCCGACGCCCGCGCGGCGTCCGGCCCGCCGGCCCGCGGCGAGACCAGCAGCGCCCAGTCCAGCCCGGCGTCCGCCAGCCTGCGGTCGAGCCTCCGGAGGTCGCCGACCCGCGAGGCGAGGGAGCCCGAGGACGGCGCGACGTAGATTGCGCCGTGGATCCCGGAGGAGACTTCCGCGGGCAGGATCTCACCGCCCAGGCTGCGCAGCCTCTCCAGGATCGGCTCTGCCACGGCGCCGTCCAGAACCAGGCGCGCCCGGACGGTGCGGGCGAGGTGCTCGGCGAAGCGCAGGCCGGCCCCCTCCAGGTCGCCCGCGATCAGGTAGACGCCTTCCTCCCTCAGCCGCCCTCCATCCGCGGACGGGCTCACGGGCTCGGCGAGGGGCACCCAGCGATGATCTCCCCGGTAGGCGACGGAACGCTCGGGCCGCTCGGCCAGAAGCTCGTCCCGCAGCAGGCCGGCCAGCCGGTCGAGCGCTCCGGCCTCCGGCGACAGGACGAGGTCGACGCTGCGGCAGGCGATCGCGGGATGGCTGGCCGAGATCGAGCGGCAGGCTCCGACGACCGCCGCCCTCTCCGGCCACACCTCCTCGCTACCGTGGACGTCGTGCAGGCCGCTCGAGACCGCCCACAGCCGGACCGGCTCCCCCGCTCCGGCGAGCGCTTCGGCGAGGGCCGACAGACCGGACGGCCCGAGGGCCAGCGCCCTCTCGACCTCGTCCGCCTCGCCGGCCAGCAGGCTCCAGAGGTACACGATCCGCGTCGGCACGCGGCTCAGGCCGCGGACCAGCGACGCATAGGCGCCCGGCCCGAAGGGATCGACGGCGAGCTCGTCCCCGTCGAGACGGGCATCGACGTCTCCCGGACGCACGGTGATGACCCGCTTCCCTTCGCCGCGCAGCCGGTCCGCGAGGCGGTCTCCGAGATCGCCGTCGGTGAAGATCAGCCAGTCGCCCCCATCCGTCTCGGGGATGGCCACGCGGGGCCGGGGCGTGCGCTTCCACGAGGGGATGGAGAACCAGTCCGCGACGCCGCGCTTCTCCGCGATCATCCGTCGGCTCGTGGAGTAGCCGGTGTCCTTGGGCTCGATCCAGTAGCGCCGGCGCTCGAAGGGATACGTGGGCAGCTCGGCGCGCAGGCGCCGCTCGCGGGCGTAGAAGCCGTTCCAGTCGATCTCGACCCCCCCGAGCCAGAGCCTTCCGAGCGCCCCGAGCAGGTGCGCACCGTCGGGCTGGGTTTCGTAGGAGTGCCGCAGGGAGCCCACGACCGTCACCCTGGCCCCGTCGACCTGCTGCTGGAGGATGAGGCTGCCGAGCGTCTGACCGGGGCCGACCTCCAGCAGCAGCCGGTCCGGCCGCTCCAGAAGCTGTCCGACGCCCTCCGCGAAGCGCACGGTGCCGCACATGTGGCGCGCCCAGTAGGACGGATCGGTCGCCTCCGCGTCGGTGATCCAGGTGCCGGTGACGTTCGACAGGTAGGGGATGGCAGGCGGCTTGAGCTCCACCCGGCGAACGAGCTCGACCAGCGGCTCGAACAGGGGGTCCATCATCCGCGAGTGGAAGGCGTGCGAGGTCTGCAGCCGCCGGCACACGATCCCCTCCTCCGCCAGCGCGCGCTCCAGGGCCGCGACCGCCTCGGGCGGACCGGCGACGACCGACTGTCCCGCCCCGTTCACCGCCGACAGCGAAAGGTCGCCGCCGAGCCGGGACGCGAGCTGCTCCTCGGCGAGCGGCACGGCCAGCATGGCTCCGGCCGGCAGCTCCTGGATCATGCGCGCGCGCCGGGCCACGAGCCCGAGCGCGTCCTCGACCGACAGCACGCCGGCCAGGCAGGCGGCCACGTACTCGCCGACGCTGTAGCCGATCATCGCCTGCGGCCGGATGCCCCAGGACATCCACAGCCGCGCCAGGGCGAGCTCGATCACGAAGAGGGCCGGCTGCGTCAGCCAAGTCTCGTTGAGCCGGCGCGCAGCTTCGTCCTCCTCGGCGGCCGAGGAGCGGCGCAGCATCTGGCGCAGGTCGACCCCGGAGTTCCCCAGGGGAGCCGCCTGGGCCGCGGGATGGATCACCTCGCGCAGGTCGAGGCCGAGGAGCGGCTTCAGCAGCTCCGCGCAGCGGTCGACCTCCTCGCGGAAGACCGGCTCCTCCTCGTACAGGCCGCGGGCCATGCCCGGGTACTGGCTGCCGAGCCCCGGGAACAGGAAGGCCACCGGCCTCCCCTTGCCCTCCTCGACCGCGGAGAGCAGCCGCTGCGGATGCCGGCCCTGCAGCGCCTCCATCGCGTCCTCGCGGTCGCGGCAGACCAGCATCCGCCGCCAGACCAGGGGCTTGCGCCCCACCTGGAGCGTGTAGGCGACGTCGGCCAGGCCGGGGTCGTCCAGGCCGTCGAGTCCCGCGAGGTGCCCGGCCAGCCGGGAGGTGACGCTCTCCAGGGCCGGACCGGTCTGCGCCGACAGGAGCAGGAGCTGCCAGGGCCGCGACGGGCCCGACGGCTCCACCTCGGGCGCCTCCTCCAGGATGACGTGCGCGTTCGTGCCGCCCAGCCCGAGCGAGTTCACGCCGGCCCGGCGCGGGCCGCCGTCCGGCGCCCAGTCGCGCAGCTCGGTGTTGACGTAGAACGGGCAGTCCTCGAAGTCGATGTTCGGGTTCGGCTCGTCGAAGTAGAGGCTGGGCGGGATCTGCCGGTGCTTGAGCGCCAGCACCGCCTTGATGAGGCCGGTGACGCCCGCCGCCCGGTCGAGGTGGCCGACGTTCGTCTTGGCCGAGCCGATCGGGCAGAAAGTGCGCTCGCCCGTGTAGGCGCGGAACGCCTTGGTCAGTGCCGCCATCTCGATGGGGTCGCCGAGCGGCGTGCCCGTGCCGTGCGCCTCCATGTACCCGATCGTCTCCGGGTGGATGCCGGAGATCTCCAGCGCGGCCGAGACCACCTCGGCCTGGCCGTCGACGCTGGTGGCGGTGTAGCCCGCCTTGATCGAGCCGTCGTTGTTGACCGCCGAGGCCTTGATGACGGCGTGGACGCGGTCGCCGTCGGCGAGCGCGTCCTCCAGCCGCTTCAGCACGACGACTCCGAGGCCGTTGCCGAACACGATGCCCGAGGCCTTGGCGTCGAAGGCGCGGATGTGGCCGTCGACCGAGCCGATGCCGCCCTCCTGATAGTGGTAGCCGCTCTTCTGCGGCAGGATGATCGAGACGCCGCCGGCGAGCGCCATGTCGCACTCGCCGTTGAGCAGCCCCTGGCAGGCCAGGTGGACCGCCACCAGCGAGGTCGAGCAGAACGTCTGCACGGCGAGGCTCGGCCCCTTGAGGTCGAGCTTGTAGGACACCTTGGTAGTGACCGCGTCCTTCTCGTTGCCGATCAGGATCGGGAAGGTGCCCACCTCCTCCACCAGCTCGGGGTTCGAATAGATGTTCACCATGTAGGAGCTGATGCTGGCACCGGCGTAGACGCCCACCAGGCCGTCGAAGCGCGCGGGGTCGTAGCCCGCGTTCTCGACCGCCTCCCAGGCGTTCTCCAGGAAGAGGCGGTGCTGCGGGTCCATCAGCTCGGCGTCGCGCGCCGAGTAGCCGAAGAATGGGGCGTCGAACAGCTCGACCCCGTCGAGGATCGGCCGCGCCTTGACGTAGCTCGCGGAGCGCACGTCGGCCGGATCGGCGCCGGCCGCGATCAGCTCTTCCTCGGCAAAGAAGGAGATCGTCTCGCGGCCGTCGCGCAGGTTGCGCCAGAACGAGTCGACGTCGGGCGAGCCCGGCAGGCGGCAGGCCAGGCCGACGATCGCCACGTCCTGCGACTCCGGACGCTGTGGACGCCGCGCGCGCCGGCGGCTCCGGACCTCCCGGTCCCCGCCTTCGGACGCCGACGGGGCGAGCTGGCGCGCGAGGGCGCCCACGGTCGGCGACTCGAAGAGGGTGATCGGAGTGATCTCGACGCCCAGGTCGCGGTTGATCTCGGCCACCAGCTGCATGCCGAGCAGCGAGTTGCCGCCGAGGTCGAAGAAGTTCTCGTCGCTCCCGACCTCGTCCACCCCCAGCAGACGCGACCAGACGCCGGCGATGCGGCGCTCCAGCTCGCCGCCGCTGGGCAGCGCCGTGCTCTTGAGCCGCGGCCGGGGGCCGTCCGCGCCGCCGGTCTCTGCCGCGGCACGCATCGCCTTGAGCTGCACCCACTGGTCGAGCCGGGGCTGCAACTCGCCGGTCGACATCACGATGCGGCGGACGCCGTCGAGCGCCAGCACGCGGCGCACGGCCTCGATCCCCTCGTCCGGGGTCACCGCCAGCTCGACCAGGGTGGCGCCGATCCCGCCCTTCCCCTGCTCCTCCGCGCTCGCCTCCTGGTAGTGCCAGCTGTCCCAGTCGACGCTGAGCCAGGGCGCGCCGCCGGCCCGGTTGTGCCGTTCGGCGAAGAAGTCCATGAACAGGTTCGCCGTGGCGTAGCCGACGTAGCCCAGGCCGCCCAGGATGGCCGACAGCGACGAGTACAGCAGGCAGAAGTCGAGGTCGATCCCCGCCAGGACACGCTCCAGGACGTAGAGGCCGTAGACCTTCGGGTGGAACTGCGCCTCGCACTCGGCGCGGGTGGTCTGCAACACGGTCTTGAAGGTGTCCGGGTCGAGCACGCCCGCGGCATGGATCACGCCGTGGAGGGCACCGAAACGCTCCAGCGCGCCGTCCACCACGGCGCGCATCGCGGCCTCGTCCGCGACGTCGGCGCTCATCACCAGGACCTCGGCCCCGAGCTCTTCCAGCTCCAGCACGCGGCCGAGGGCCGTGCCGCCCCAATCCTCGCGCGGCGGCACCGGCGTGCGGCGGGTGAGGACCAGCCGGGCCTTCGCCTCGCGGGCCAGATGGCGAGCGAGCACCAGCCCGATCCCGCCGACGCCGCCGGTGATCAGGTAGACGCCGTGCTCGCGGAACACGGGCTTGTCCGCGGGCCCGACCGGGAAGGGCTCGAACGCCTCCGCGACCCGGCGGCCGCCGCGGTGGGCCACCACCAGGGGCTCGGGGCCCGCGAGCAGCTCGGCCAACAGCCGGTCGGCCAGCGGCTCCGGGTCCGCCTCCAGCGCCACGTCGACGCTGCGGCAGGTGACGTTCGGGTGCTCCTGCGGCACGACCCGGCAGGCGCCGAGCACCGGCGAGCGCTCCGGCGCCAACGGCTCGTCGCCCGTGACACTCTGCACGCCGCTCGTCACCACGTCGATCCGCAGCGCGCCGTTGACGCCGTGGCGGGCGAAGGCCTGCGCGAGCGCGAGGAGGCTGTAGAAGCCGGTCTCCTGCGCCCGCCGGAAGCGCTCCTCGTCCGGGACGTCAGTCTCCACCTCGCCGACGCTCCAGAGATGGACGACGCGGCGCGGCCTGCGGCCGGACCTCTCCAGCTCCCGCAGCAGGGCCTGCCAGTCCTCAGACTCAGCCGGGCGCAAGGTCCACGCCCCCCGGCCGGCGCGCTCGAGGCTCTCTCCCGGCCTCACCAGGACGACGTCCGCGCCATGGCGGGCCAGTTTCCCGGCCAGGCGCTCGCCGAGCCCGCCGCCGTCGGCCAGCACCAGCCAGCAGCCCTCCGTCCGCGCTCCCGCGGCGGGAGCCGGCAGCTCCGCCTCGTTCCAGACCGGCAGGTAGAACCAGTCGCGGACTTCGGGCTTCTTCTCCAGCCCCCCGCGGCGCGGCGCCACCCCCAGGGCCTCGCCGTCGGGCTCGACCCAGTAGCGCTGCCGCTCGAAGGGATAAGTCGGCAGTGGTACTCGCCGCCGCTGCTCGCGCGCGTGGAAGCCTTCCCAGTCGACCGGCGCTCCGGCCATCCAGAGCCGGCCCAGGGCCTCCAGCAGGACGGCCTGGGCCGGCTGGCGGTCGTGGCTCGCCCGCATCGAGGCGAACGCCCGCCGGCCGCGCTCGCGGTCGCAGTCCGGATGGAGGCGCAGGAAGGATCCGAGGCTCTGCCCGGGGCCGACCTCCAGGAAGATACGCTCGCCGTCGCGCAGCAGGGTCCCGACCCCGTCGGCGAAGCGCACCGGGCCGCACATGTGGCGCGCCCAGTACGCCGGATCGGTCGCCTCCACGTCCGTGATCCAGGTGCCGGTGACGTTCGATACGTAGGGGATCCGGGGGGCGCCGAGCCGGGCCGCGCGCGCCAGGGCGGTGAGGGTGTCCGAGGCGGGCTCCAGAGCCGCGGAGTGGAAGGCGTGGGTGGCGGATAGCCGCCGGCTGACGACGCCCTGCTCCTGCAGCTCGCGCTCCAGGGCCTCGACGCGCTCCACCTCGCCCGAGACAACCGACACCGCGGGCCCGTTCAGGGCGGCGAGCGACAGGCCGTGCTTCGCGAGGTACGGAGCGATGCCGACCTCGGGCAGTGGCACCGCGGTCATCGCGCCGCCGGGGAGGTCCTGGATCGCCCGCGCGCGCCGGGCGACGAGCCGCAGCGCGTCCTCCAGCGACAGCACGCCCGCCAGGCAGGCGGCCACGTATTCGCCGACGCTGTAGCCGATCATCGCCTGCGGCCGCACGCCCCACTCCAGCCAGACCTGCGCCAGGGCGTACTCGACCGCGAAGGTCGCCGGCTGCGCGAGGAAGGTCTGATCGAGGAGTCGCGAGGCCTCGTCGTCCCGGCCGCTCGCGCGGCCAAGCAGGCGGCGGAAGTCCGGCTTCGCGCCCGCCTCGGACGCGGTCTCCTCCGCATCGGCTCCCCGTGGGAAGAACGCGTCGCGCAGGTCGAGCCCGAGCTCCGGCCGCAGCAGCTCGGCGCAGCGGTCGAGCGCGTCGCGGAAGGCGGGCTCCGAGCGGTAGAGGCCGAGCCCCATCTCCGCGTAGTGTTCTCCGAGCCCGGGGAACAGGAAGACCACCGAGCGCTCGGCCGTGCCGCGGTCCGCCGTGAGGAGCCGCGCTCCCCCGGCGCGCAGAGCCGCGGCCGCATCCATGGAATCAGAGCAGACGAGGGCGCGGCGGTGCTGGAAGGCGCGGCGCCCCACGCGCAGGGTGTAGGCGGCGTCGGCGAAGTCTAGATCCGTCCGCTCCTCGAAGTGCTCCGCCAGGTTCGCGGTCATCGCGTCGAGCGCCGTCCCGGTGCGCGCCGACAGCAGCAGGAGCTGCCAGGGACGGGACGGGGTGGTCGGCGCGGGCGCCGGCGGCTCCTCCAGGATGACGTGGGCGTTCGTGCTGCCGATGCCGAACGAGCTGACCCCGGCGCGCAGGGGCGAGCCGTCCGCGGAGCGCCAGTCGGCCAGCCCGGTGTTGACGCGGAAGGGGCTGTTCTCCAGGTCGATCCGCGGGCTCGGCGTCTCGAAGTGCAGGCTGGGGGGGATCTGCCGCCGTTCGAGCGCCAGGGCGGTCTTGATCAGCCCGGCGACGCCCGCCGCGGTCTCCAGGTGGCCGAGGTTGGTCTTGATCGAGCCGATGGCGCAGAAGCCCTTGCGGTCGGTGCCGGCGCGGAACGCCTCGGTGAGCGCCAGCATCTCGATCGAGTCGCCCAGCTCCGTGGCGGTGCCGTGGGCCTCGATGTAGGACAGGGAATCCGCGTCCACGCCGGCGCAGGCCATGGCTTCGAGCAGGACGTCGGTCTGCCCCTCGACGCCGGGTGCCGTGTAGCTCGCCTTGCGCGCGCCGTCGTTGTTGGTGGCGGAGCCCAGGATCACGGCGTAGACGTGGTCGCCGTCGGCCTGGGCGTCCTCCAGGCGCTTGAGCAGCAGCGCGCCCGCGCCGTTGCCGAAGTTGCTCCCCTCGGCCCGCGCGTCGAAGGTGCGGCAGCTGCCGTCGGACGAGAGGATGCCGCCCTTCTGTGGCAGGTAGCCCTTGCGCTGCGGCACGTTGACCGCGGCGCCGCCGGCCACCGCCATGCGGCACTCGCCGAGCAGAAGGCTCTGGCAGGCGAGGTGGACCGCCACCAGCGACGTCGAGCAGGCGGTGTGGAGCGCGTAGCTCGGCCCGCGCAGGTTGAGCTTGTACGACACCCGCGTCGCCATCACCGCGAGGTCGTTGCCCAGCGCGATCTGGAAGTTGTCCAGGCTGCGGAACAGCTCGCGGTTCGAGAACAGGCTGAACAGGTAGGTGTTGGTCTTCGCGCCCGTGAACACGCCGACCGGCGCCGGGTAGACCTCGGGGTCGTAGCCCGCCTGCTCGAAGACCTCCCAGGCGCACTCCAGGAAGAGGCGGTGCTGGGGGTCCATGAGCTTCGCCTCCAGCGGCGTGTAGCCGAAGAAGGCGGGGTCGAACAGCTCGACATTGTCCAGCACCGGCACGCGGCGCACGTAGGCGGGGTTGCCGGCGAGCGCCGGGTCCACCCCGGCGCGCGCCAGCTCCTCGTCGGTCAGCAGGGTCAGCGACTCGACGCCGCCGGCCAGATTCCGCCAGAGCTCCTCGACGGTCGAGGCCCCCGGGAACCGGCAGGACATGCCGACGATGGCGATCTCGGAACCGTTGCGTTCGGTCGTCCTGGTCTCTGCGATATCGGCCATGGCTAACGCGCCTCACTCTTGCGGTTGGACCTGCGGCGCTCGAGGAACTCCCGGCGCCTCCCCATGCTCTCCCTGCGCTCTTCGAGCTGCTCGGAGCGGCGCTCCGCGGCCGCGGCCTCGTCAAGGGCCAGCAGCGCGGCCAGCGAGCGGACGGTGAGCCCCTGGTAGAGCCGGGCCACCGGCAGCTCGACCTCGAGCTCCTCCTGGAGCCGCGAGACCACCTGGACCGCGAGGAAGGAGTCGCCGCCCAGCTCGAAGAAGTTGTCGTGGGCCCCGATCTGCTCGAAGCCGAGCGTCCGCTT
Organism: Acidobacteriota bacterium; assembly: GCA_040349255.1. Classification (GTDB taxonomy): domain Bacteria; phylum Acidobacteriota; class Thermoanaerobaculia; order Multivoradales; family UBA5704; genus DATMER01. Next base: position 35,974 of record JBEQUE010000141.1, read on the forward strand.
CCAGACCTCGGCGATGCGCCGCTCCAGGTCGGTCTCGGGCGCGGCGAACGCGGTCTGGATCTGGGGCCGCGGGTGCAGGGTCGCCGGCGCCGCGCGCTCCTGGAGCGCCCCGATGCGGCGCCCCGCGGTCGAGATGCGCGCCGCCAGGTCGGCCGTCGAGACGAGGACCGCGCCGAGCCCCGGCGCGGCCACGGCGCGGCGGAACGCTTCCTCCCCTTCCCGCGGCGTCATGGCCAGCCCCGCCAGGTCGTCGCGCACCGCGGTGATCTGCTCTTCCTCGGCTTCGAGCTGCCAGACGTCCCAGCCGAGGCTCAGCCAGGGGGTCTCCCCCGGGCCCGCGCGGCGGTTGTGCTCGTGCACGAAAGCGTCCTCGGCCAGGTTCGCCGCGGTGTACGCGGCGTAGGCCACGCCACCCAGGACGGTGGCGAGGGACGAGACCACGGCCACGAAATCGAGGCCGTGGCCGGCCAGCGCGGCTTCCAGGGCGAACAGGGCGTGGACCTTCGGCCTGAAGTGCCAGCCGCAGGCCTCCCGGTCAAGCTCGCGGAGCAGGCGGAAGGTCCTCTCTCCGGCCGTGCCCGCGGCGTGGATCGCGCCGTGCAGGGCGCCGAAGCGGGCTTCGGCCTGCCCGACCGCGTCGCGCAGCGAGCCGGCGTCCGCCAGGTCGGCGGCCAGGAGCAGCACCTCGGCGCCGAGCGCCTCCAGGTCGCGCACCCGCGGCCCGGCGACCTCCGGGTCCGCGGCGAGGTCCTCGACCAGGACCAGCCGGGCGCGCGCGGCGCTGGCGAGGTAGCGGGCGAGTGCGTGGCCGTTGCCCTGGAGGCCGCCGGTCAGCAGGTAGACGCCGCGGTCGCGGAACGGGACGAGGGGCCCGGGCTCCTCCAGGCGGACCGGCTCCCAGGCCGGCAACCAGCGCCGGCCGCCGCGGTACGCGACGCGCTCCTCCGAGGATCGCGCCAGCAGCTCGCCGGCCAGGCCGTCGAGCGCTCTCGCGCCGCCCGTCGACAGGTCCACGGCGCGGCAGGCGACGCCGGGCAGCTCCTGAGGCAGGACCTTGCACAGGCCCGCGAGGGCGGCGCTCTCCGGCCGCAGTGGCTCCTCGGGCGTGAGCGCGAACATCCCGCTCGCCGCCACGGTGAGGTCGACGCGGGCCGCTCCTTTCCGCCCGAGCGCCCGCACGAGGCCGAGCAGCGAGCCGAAGTCCCTCTCCCGCGCCGCTTCGAACATCTCGACCGAATCCGCCGCGGGCTCGTCCCGGTCCAGGCACCAGGCGTGGACGACGGCGTCGGGCCGCACTTCCGCGAGCAGCTCCACCCAGGCCTCGTCGTCCTGCGGCGGGGTCTCGACCACGACGACCTCGCGGCCGTCCCGGTCGAGGCGCTCCGCCAGGCCGGCGGCCGGGCCGCCCGGTCCGGCGAGGATCAGCCAGCGCCACGGCGGCTCGCCGTCTCGGGGCTCCGGCGGGAGCGCCGGCTTCCAGGCGGGCAGATAGAACCAGTCGGCGATGTCCGGCTTCTTCGCCGCCGAGGACGTCGGTGCCGGGGCGGACGCCGCGGGCCCGATCCAGAACCGCTGGCGCTCGAAGGGATAGGTCGGGAGCGCTACCCGCCGCCGCCGCTCGCCGGCATGGAATCCGCTCCAGTCGATCTTCAGGCCGGCCAGCCAGAGCCCTCCGAGCGCCGCCAGAAGCGCGGCCGGGTCAGGGTCGGAATCGCCGAGCGAGGACAGCACGCCCGGCTCGGCCGCGCGACCGGGCCCCACCCGCAGCAGGAGGCGCCGGGGATCGGCCGACAGCTCCTCCTCCCACCCGCCGCTCTCCGGCCCCCGCGCCAGGGCCTGTCCCAGGGCGCTCTCCAGCGTCAGCGTGCCCGCGAGGCAGGCCGCCACCAGCTCTCCGACGCCCTGGCCGGCCAGGGCCTGGGGACGGACGCCCCAGCTCATCCAGAGCCGCGCCAGCGCGTGCTCGACCACGAAGAGCGCAGCCGCGGCCAGGGCGGGGCTGTCGAGGCCTCCGGCCTCCCCGCCGGCCGGGTAGAGGCGGGAGCGCAGGTCGAGCCCGAGGCCCGGCCGCAGCAGCTCCGCGCAGCGGTCCACCTCCTCCCGGAAGACAGCCTCGCTCTCGTAGAGCCCGCGCCCCAGGTCCACGCGCGCGCCGTCGCCGGGGAACAGGAAGACCACGGGCCGCTCCCGCGGATCGTCGAGGTCGGCCGCCGTGGGCAGCCGGCCGGGGTCGCGGCTCTCCAGGAGGGCGACGGCCTCCGCGCGGTCGCGGCAGACCAGCGCCCGCCGGTGCCGGAAGACCGTCCGGCCCACCTGGAGCGTGAAGGCGACGTCGGGCAGCCCGGCCGCCTCCTCCTCTCTCAGGCAGGCAAGAAGGTTGTCCGTCGCGGCCACCAGCGCCTCCTCGCTGCGCGCCGAGAGCAGCAGGAGCTGCCAGGGGCGGGAGGCCGCGGCGGGCTCGGCGGGCGGCGCCTCCTCCAGGACGACGTGCGCGTTCGTGCCGCCGACGCCGAAGGAGCTGACGCCGGCGCGCCGCGGCCCCTCCTCCGCCTCCCATTCGGCAAGGCGGGAGTTGACGTAGAACGGGCTGCTCGCGAAGTCGATGGCCGGGTTCGGCTCCTCGAAGTTCAGGCTCGGTGGAATCTGGCGGTGCTCCAGCGCCAGCACGGTCTTGAGGAAGCCCGCGATGCCCGCCGCCGCGTCGAGGTGCCCGAGATTGCTCTTGATCGATCCCAGCGCGCAGAAGCCGCGCCTCTCCGTGCTGTCGCGGAACACCTTGGTCAGGGCCGTGACCTCCACCGGGTCGCCGAGCGAGGTGCCGGTGCCGTGCGTCTCGATATAGCGCACGCTCTCCGCGTCGATCCCGGCGATGGCGTGCGCCGAGGCGATCACCTCCGCCTGGCCCTCGACGCTCGGGGCCGTGTAGCTGACCTTCATCGAGCCGTCGTTGTTGATCGCCGAGCCCTTGATCACGGCATGGATTGTGTCGCCGTCGGCCAGAGCGTCGGCCAGGCGCTTCAGGGTCACCATGCCGACGCCGCTGCCGAAGATCGTGCCCTGGGCGCGAGCGTCGAACGGCCGGCAGTGGCCGTCCGGCGACGCGAGGCCGCCCTCCAGGTGGTAATAGCCCTCGGCCTGCGGCACCTTGACCGTGACGCCGCCGGCGAGCGCCATGTCGCACTCGTAGTTGAGCAGCGACAGGCAGGCCAGGTGCACCGCCACCAGCGAGGTCGAGCAGCTCGTCTGCACGACGACGCTCGGACCTTTGAGGTTGAGCTTGTAGGACACCCGCGTGGGCATGAAGTCCTTGTCGTTGGTGATGAACACCTGGAAGCCGCCGCCGCCCTCGAACAGGTCGCGGTTCGAGGTCAGGTTGCTGAGCAGGTAGGTGTTCCAGGCCACGCCGGCGTAGACCCCGATGAGCCCCTCGTAGGAGGCGGGGGCATAGCCGGCGTCCTCCAGTGCCTGCCAGGCGTGCTCGAGGAAGAGGCGCTGCTGCGGGTCCATGATCTCGGCCTCGCGCGCGGTGTAGCCGAAGAATCCGGCGTCGAAGAGGTCGACGTCCGCGAGCACGCTGCCTGCCTTGACGTAGCGCGGGTCGCGCAGCCTCTCCGCCGGCACGCCGGCGGCCAGGAGCTCCCCGTCGGAGAAGAAGGTGACGGCCTCCATCCCGTTCCGGAGGTTGTGCCAGAGCTCCTTCAGGTCGCGCGCCCCCGGAAAGCGTCCGGACATGCCGATGACGGCGATCTCGCGCCCACCGTCTTCCATCTCGTCGTCGCTCATCCTCTCCTCCTACCCTGGACCCGCCGCGCCTGAGCGAGCACCTGCTTCTTCTTCTCCGCGCGGCTCCGGCTGCGATCGAAGGCGGACCCCGGGCGGGCCTGGGGCCGCAGATACCGGACGAGCGCGCTCACCGTCGGCGCCTCGAAGATGCTCACCGTGGGGACCTCGACCCCGAGCTGCTTCTTGAGCTCGGAGACAAGCTGGATCCCGGTCAGGGAAGTCCCCCCCAGCTCGAAGAAGTTGTCGTGGATGCCCACCCGCTCGATGCCCAGCACCCGCTCCCAGATCCCGGCCACGCGGCCCTCCAGGTCGTCGGTCGGAGCGGCGTAGCTGCTGCTGACCTCGGGGCGCGCGTGCGCCGCCACCGGCGCGGCCAGGCTGTCGAGCGCCTCGGCGACGCGCGCGCGGACCAGGGCCGCCGACTCGTCGATCACCGCCTGCAGGTCGCGGGTCGAGACCACGAGGTGGGGCAGGACGCCGTCGCGCAGGACGCGCCGCAGGACCTGCGCCCCCTGGTTCGGGAAGATGCCCTCGCCGCGGCTCTTCGGGAGGTCCCGCGCCGGGGTCTCGGAGTGCCCTCCGAGCGCGAGCTGCGCCGCGGCCTCCCGCCCCACGCGGCGCATCGAGAAGCCCTCGATCTCCGCGCACACGGCGCCCGACGGATCGAGGATCGAGATGTCGCAGGTGAGCAGGTCGCCGGGCTCGCCGCGCAGGCGGAAGTGGCTGAACGCCCGGCCCGGCAGCGGCGCTCGCACCTCGATGCGCTCGTAGGCCAGCGGCAGATAGTCGCCGTCGCCCAGGAGCTGCACCGCGCCGGCGGCCACGTCCAGCAGGGCCGGATGGAGGACGAGGCTCTCCAGGTCGCCGGCGAACCGGCCGTCGAGCTCCAGCTCCGCCACGCTCTCGCCGTCGCCCAGGTGGATCCTCTTCAGGCTCCCCCACCGCGGCCCGGCGACCAGGAAGTCGCCGTGCCGGGCGCGCTCGGTGACCTGGCCCGCCGAGCAGGCGGCGAGCAGGGCGTCCAGGTCCCGCGCGGCGGGCGGCTCCGCCACGGACACCGCGATCCGGCCGCGCGCGTGCTCCTGCCAGGGCTCGTCCGCCTCCCGGCTGATCACCCGCACGTCGCAGGCGTCGCCCGCGCTATCGAGCGCGGTGAGCACGGTGAGCACCTCGCGGCGCCGCCCCTCCCGGACCACGAGCGGCGACAGGAACGCCACCTCGCGCAGCTCGACCGGCCGGCCCGCGGCGCGGCGCGCAAACGCCGCCCGCGCCATCTCCAGGTAGGTCGTGCCGGGGACGGTCGGATGGCCGGCGATGCGGTGCTCCGAGAGCACCCAGTGGCGCTCGACCCGCATCTCGGTGGCGTAGACCTCGCGCGTGGCCGAGGCCTCGGCGCAGGTGTCCAGGAGCGGGTGGAGCGGCTCGGCCGCCCGGCTCCGCCAGAAACCGAGCGGCGACTCCGAGCGCGCCGCCATGCCGACCTCCTCCCAGCGGTCCCAGCCCACCGAGACGAAGTAGGGGCCGCGGCGCCGGAACGAGGCCTGGGCGAACGCGTCGAGGAAGGCGTTGGCCGCGCAGTAGTCGACCTGGCCGAAGCCGCCGATCACGGAGTTGATCGACGAGCACAGGACGAAGAAGTCGAGGGTCCGGCCCGCGAGCGACGCCGCGAGCACCCGCGTCCCGTGCACCTTGGGCGCGAGGACCTTCTCCGCCGCCTCGGGCGTCTTGAGCTGGAGGAGGCCGCCGCCCGGCACGCCCGCGGCGTGGATCACCCCGCAGACCGGGCCGAAGCGCTCCTCGACCGCTGCCAGCGCTGCGGCCACGGCCACCTCGTCCACGACGTCGGCGGCCACGGTCATCACCTCCGCCCCCAGCGCCTCCAGCTCCGCGATCGCGCGCCGGGCCTCCTCGCCGGGCTCCGTTGCCGAGCGGCCGAGGAGCGCGAGCTTCACGCGGGCGAGGACGGCAAGCTCCCGCGCCAGCGCCAGGCCGACGCCGCCCAGGCCGCCGGTGACGAGATAGACGCCGCCGTCCCGGACGCGCGGCACCGGGCCCGAGTCGCGGTCCAGGCGGGCGGGGCCGAACGCGCGCACCCAGCGGCGGCCGCCCCGCCAGGCGACGACCGCGTCGGAGGGGCCGCCGGGCGACGAAGCCTCGGCCAGCAGGTCGTCGACCAGGTCCTCCTCCTCCGGGCTTCCTGGAGCCGGCAGCTCCACGTCGAGGCTGCGGCAGGCGATGCGCGGCACCTCCTGCGGGATCACCTGGACCGGGCCGAGCAGCAGGGCGCGCTCCGGCTGGAGGTCTCCGCTCTCGCCGCCGATCCGGTGCAGGCCGGTCGAGACCACGGTCAGGCCGACGGACGCCGCGGGATCGGCGCGCTCCAGCGCCTGGACGAGGAAGACCAGGCTGTCGAAGGCGCGCTCCCGCCCCTTGTCCAGCTCGGCCACGTTCCAGAGATGGACGATGCGGTCCGGCCGGCCTTCGACGAGGGCGTCGTAGTCCTCCCGCCGGCCGGGAGGCGCGGTCCTCGCCACGGTCGCGCGGCGGCCGAGCCTCTCCAGGCGCTCCGCGAGGAGCGACGCGAGCCGCGCGCCCGGTCCGTCGGCGTCGGCGAGCAGCAGCCAGGAACCTTCGTTGCCCTCCCCCTCCGGAAAGCGCGGCGGCGGGATCGACTGTCTCCAGAGAGGCGCGTGAAACCAGTCGGCGAGGTCGGCCTTGCGCTCCAGGCGGTCGACCGGCTTCGCCGGCGCCGCGGCCTTCGGCTCCAGCCAGAAGCGCTGGCGCTGGAACGGATAGGTCGGGAGCGGCACGCGGCGGCGGCGCTCGTGGGCGGCGAAGCCCTGCCAGTCGACCCGGACCCCGGCCATCCACAGCCGGCCCAGGGCGCGCAGCATCACGGCCCCGTCCGGCTGCGCCTCGCGCGGGTGCGGCAGCGACGCGGCCACGACCCGGGAGTCGCCGGCGGGCAGGCACGGCCGCGCCAGGGTGCTCAGGGCGTTGCCGGGACCGACCTCCAGGAGCGCCTGGCCGGGCTCGGCGAGGAGCGCGCGGACGCCGTCGGCGAAGCGGACGGCGCTGCGCAGGTGCCGTACCCAGTAGGACGGATCGGTCGCCTCGGCGGCGGTGATCCAGGTGCCGGTGAGGTTCGAGATGTAAGGCAGGCGCGGCGCCTGGAGACGGACACGGCCCACCTCGGCCGCGAAGCGGTCGAGGATCGGGTCCATCATCGCGGAGTGGAAGGCGTGCGAGGTGTGCAGCCGCCGGTGGCGCGCCCCCCTCGCGTCCAGCCGCCGCCCCAGCGCCGCCACGGCGCCGGGATCCCCCGACGCCACGCACGCCGCCGGGCCGTTGACCGCGGCGATCGACACGGATGCCAGCTCCGGGCTCCGCAGGAGAGACGCCAGCTCCGTCTCGGGGAGCTGCACGCCGAGCATGGCGCCGCCGGGTAGCGACTGCATGAGCCGGCCGCGGGCGGCGATCAGGGCCAGCCCCTCCTCCAGGGTGAAGACGCCGGCCAGGCAGGCGGCCACGTACTCGCCGACGCTGTGGCCGAGCATCGCCCGCGCCTGGATCCCCCACTCCATCCATACGCAGGCGAGCGCGTGCTCGACCGCGAAGAGCGCCGGCTGGGCGATCGCGGTGCGCTCCAGCTCCCTCCCCGCCTCCTCCTCCCCACCCGGCTCCGGGAAGAGCAGCTCGCGCAGGTCGAGCCCCAGGTGAGGCAGCAGCCCTTCCGCGCAGGCGTCGAGCTCGCGGCGGAAGGCCGGCTCGCCGGCGTACAGGCCCCGCGCCATGCCCGCGTGCTGCGAGCCCTGGCCCGGGAACAGGAACACGACCGGCCGCTCGCCGGGCTCCGCCGCTCCCGAGAGAAGGCGCTCCGGGTCCAGGGCGGCGAGCGCCGCGACCGCCTCGTCCCGCTCGCGGCAGACCAGCGCCCGCCGGTGCTGGAACGCCCGGCGGCCGGCCTGCAGGGTGTGGGCGGCGTCCGCCAGGTCGAGATCCGGCCGCGTGCGCAGAGCGTCAGCCAGGTTGCGGGTGGCCTCGTCGAGCGCCCCGGGCATGCGGGCGGAGAGGACCAGGAGCTGCCAGGGCCGCGACGGCGCCGCCGGCTCCAGGGGCGGCGCCTCCTCCAGCACCACGTGCGCGTTCGTGCCGCCGATGCCGCAGGAGCTGACGCCGGCCCGTCGCGGCCCGTCGCTCTCCCATGGCGCCAGGGCGGCGTTGACGTAGAACGGGCTGCCCGCGAAGTCGATCCGCGGGTTCGGCGCCGTGTAGTGGAGGCTGGGTGGCAGCTCGCGGTGCTCCAGGGCAAGCACGGTCTTGATCAGGCCCGCCACGCCGGCCGCGGTGTCCAGGTGACCGAGGTTCGTCTTGACCGAGCCCAGGGCGCAGAAGCCGCGCCGCTCCGTGCGCGCCCCGAAGACCTCGGCGAGCGCCGCCACCTCGATCGGGTCGCCCATCGGCGTGCCGGTGCCGTGGGCCTCGACGTAGGTCACGGTCTCCGGCTCCACCCGGGCCGCCGCGAGCGCGTCGGCGATCACCCGCGCCTGTCCCTCGACGCTCGGCGCCGTGTAGCCCACCTTGACCGCGCCGTCGTTGTTGATCGCCGTCCCCCGGATCACCGCGCGCACGGTGTCGCCGTCGGCCAGCGCCCGCGCCAGCGGCTTGAGCACCACCAGGCCCACGCCGTTGCCGAACACCGTGCCGCGGGCCGCGGCGTCGAAGGCGCGGCAGTGGCCGTCGGGCGACGCGATGCCGCCCTCCTCGTAGAGGTAGCCGGTCTTCTGCGGCGAACGGACCGCGACGCCGCCGGCGAGCGCCATGTCGCAGTCGCCCGAGAGCAGCGCCTGGCAGGCGAGGTGGAGCGCCACGAGCGAGGTCGAGCACGCGGTCTGGACGTTGACACTGGGCCCCTTGAGGTCGAGCTTGTAGCTCACCCGGGTGGGGACGAAGTCCTTGTCGTTCGCGATGAAGGCCTGGTAGCGGCCGGCGAGAGCCTCCACCTGCTCCACTCCGGCGTGGTGCAGATAGGTGTTGATCCCCACCCCTGCATACAGGCCGACCCGGCCGCCGCAGCGCTCGGAGTCGTAGCCGGCGTCCTCCAGGGCCTGCCAGGCGCACTCCAGGAAGACCCGGTGCTGCGGGTCCATCAGCTCGGCTTCCCGCGGGTTGAAGCCGAAGAAGGCGGCGTCGAACAGCTCCGCGCCCTCGATCACGCCGGCCGCGCGCACGTACGCCGGATCGGCGAGCCGGCCGGGATCGACGCCCGCCGCGGCGAGCTCCTCGGCGGAGAGGAGCGAGAGGCACTCGTCGCCCGCCCGCAGCCGGCGCCAGAGCTCGCCGACGCTGCCGGCGCCCGGGAAGCGGCCGGCCATGCCGACGATCGCGACGTCGCGCCCCGCCGGAGCCTCGCGGCGCGGCAGGGCCGCCGGGGCCGCCAGGATTGCCTCGTTGCCCGGCGACAGGAAGCGCGCCAGCGCGCTCACCGTGGGATGCCGGAAGAGGTCGACCATCGACAGCTCGGCCCCGAGCTCATCGCGCAGCCGGGCGTGCAGCTCGGCGGCGAGCAGCGAGTGGCCGCCCAGGTCGAAGAAGTTGTCGTTCAGCCCGACCGACGGGAGCTGCAGAACCTCCGCCCAGGCCGCGGCGATGGCGCGCTCCAGCTCCGAGCGCGGCGCCGCATCCGCGGGCCCCGCCGGCTTCGCGCCGGTCCCGGGCGCGGGCAGCGCCTTGCGGTCCACCTTGCCGTTGGGCGTCAGCGGGAAGCGGTCGAGCGCCACGAACACCGAAGGGACGAAAGGCTCGGGCAGTCGCTCCGCGAGGAATCGGCGCAGCTCGCCGACGTCCGGTTCGCCGCCGCCGAACACGGCATAGGCGACCAGCCGGTGGCTGCCGCCCTTCTCCGCGCGGGCCACCACCACCGCCTGTCGCACCGCGGGATGCTTCGCGAGCGCCGCCTCGATCTCGCCCAGCTCGACGCGGAAGCCGCGGATCTTCACCTGGTGGTCGAGGCGGCCCAGGAACTCGATCGTGCCGTCGGCCCGGTAGCGGGCGAGGTCGCCCGTACGGTAGAGCCGCGCCCCCGGCGCGCCGCTCCACGGGTCCGGGACGAAGCGCTCGGCCGTGAGGTCGGGCCGCCCGCGGTAGCCGCGCGCCAGGCCGTCGCCACCGATCAGCAGCTCGCCGGGGACGCCGGCCGGCACCGGCCGCAGCCCGGGATCGGCCAGGTAGATCCGGGTGTTGGCGATCGGCCGCCCGACGGGCGCCGTGGCCGACGCTCCATCCGCCGCCGGCTCCACCCGGTGGACCGCCGACCAGATCGTGGTCTCCGTGGGGCCGTAGAGGTTCCAGACCGACGGCGCGCGGGCGTGGAGCGACTCCGCCAGCTCCCGGGGCAGGGCCTCGCCGCCGCACAGCGCCCGGACCGCGGGCCGGCCGTCCCAGCCCGCGGCGAGCAACAGGCGCCACGTCGCGGGCGTGGCCTGCATGGCCGTGGCCCCGGACTCGGCCAGCAGCCGGCGCAGCGCGGCGCCGTCCGAGGCCGTCTCCCGGTCCGCCAGGACCACCCGGGCCCCGACCGTCAGCGGCAGGTAGAGCTCCAGCCCGAAGATGTCGAAGGACGGGGTCGTCACCGACACCAGCACCTCGTCGGCCGCGAGCCCTGGCCGGCGCGCCATGGAGCCCAGGAAGTTGACCACGCCGCGGTGCGGGACCTGGACCCCCTTGGGCACTCCGGTCGAGCCCGAGGTGTAGATGAGGTACGCCAGGTTGTCCGGATCGGCCCGCCGCGCGGGCCCGGCCATGCCGTCTGCTCCGGGATTCGGCGGCTCCGCGTCGAGGCTCACGAGCCGGCCCGGATAGCTCCCGAGCGCCGGCCGCAGGCGGTCCTGCGCCAGCACCACCGGCGCCCGCGAATCGTCGAGCATGAACGCCACCCGGTCGCCGGGATAGGACGGATCGAGCGGCACGTAGGCACCACCGGCCTTGAGGATACCGAGCAGCCCCACCACCAGCTCCGGCGAGCGCTCGGCGAAGACCCCGACCGGGACCTCGGGGCCGACCCCCATCGCTTCGAGATGCCGGGCGAGCCGGCTGGCCCGGCGCTCCAGCTCGCGATAGGTCAGCGAGTCCCCTCCCGACACCACCGCCACGCGATCCGGAGCGCGCTCCGCCTGCTCCTCGAACAGCTCGTGGACCGTCCGCTCGCGGGGGTACCCGGCCTCCATGGCGTTCCACTCCACCAGCACCTGCCGAGTCTCCTCCGCGGTCATCAGGGGGAGGTCGCGCAGGGCGCGGCCGGGATCGGCCGCGGCGCCCGCGAGCAGCGTGCGCAGGTGGCCCAGCAGGCGTTCCGCGGTGGCCGCGTCGAACAGGTCGGCGTTGAACTGGAGCGACGCGCCGAGCCCGTCCCTCCCCTCCGCCATCATCAGAGTCAAATCCATCTGCACGGGCCGGCCGGCGAGCGGGATGGACGAGAGCGCCAGCGGCCCGAGGGCGATCCGGGCGCCGGCCTCGCCCAGGGCGAACGGGGCGAGCGCCTCCTGCTCCCGGCCCTGCGCCTTCTGCAGGATGAACATCGCCTGGAACAGCGGCGAACGGCTGGGGTCGCGGACCGGGCGCAGGCGCTCGGCCAAGGTGGTGAACGGCAGGTCCTGGTGCTCCAGCGCTCCCAGGGCGAAGCGCCGCACGCGGACCAGGAGCTCCGCGAAGGCCGGCTCGCCCGAGGCGTCGGCGCGGATCACCAGCGGGTTCACGAAATACCCCACCAGCCCGGCCAGCTCCGGCGCGCTCCGCCCGGCCACCGGGCAGCCGACCGCCAGGTCCTCCTGGCCCGACCAGCGGTGGAGCACGGCCTGGAAGCCGGCCAGCAGGGTCGTGAACAGCGTCGCGTCCGCGGCGCGGGACAGGGCATGGAGGGCACCGGTCAGCTCCGGGCCCAGCTCCAGCGCGAGCGACGCGCCGCGGTCCGTCTGCACGGCCGGTCGCGGCCGGTCGGTCGGCAGGTCGAGGTCGGGCAGCGGACCGCGCAGGGCCTCCCGCCACCAGCCCCACAGGCGCTCGCCGTCCAGCCCGGAGAGCCGCTCTTCCTGCCAGCGCACGAAATCGGGGTACGAGACCGGCAGGGGGGGCAGGGACGGCAGTGGCGCGTCCGGCCCGGCGAGGAGCCGGCCGAGCTCGCCGAACATCACGGCCAGCGACGCGAAGTCGGCCACCGCGTGATGGACCGCGAGGACCATGGCGTGCTCGCGAGCCCCGGTCCGGACGAGCAGGACGCGCAGGAGCGGACCGTTCTCCAGGTCGAACGGGCTCCAGGCCGCCCGCCGCAGGCGCTCCGCGAGGTCTCCGGCACCGGCCTCCTCCAGGGAGAACGCCACCTCCATCCGCTCGTGGATCCTCTGGACCGGCTGGCCGCCCCGCTCGTGGAGCGTGGCGCGCAGCATCGGGTGGCGGTCCACCACCGCCTGGAACGCGCGCCGCATTGCCTCCGGATCGAGCTCGCCGTCGATCCGCACCGCGGCGGCGATGTGGTAGGCGGCGCTCTCCGGCGCCAGGCGCTGCAGGAACCAGATCGCCTTCTGGCCGCGTGACATCGGGACTTCGCCGGTCGCTGGAATCGCTGGATCGGTCTCGATCGGAACCGCGGCCGGCCCTCCGTCGAGCCCGTCCGCGATCTCCAGGGCCAGGCCGCGCACGGTCGCCCCTTCGAGCAGCGACGCGATCGAGACCGGAACGCCGAGGCGCCGCTCGACCGCGTGCTGAAGCTCCACCGCGGCCAGCGAGTCGAGGCCGAGCGCCGTGAGCCGCTGATCCGGCTCCACCCGCGCGGCCGGCACGCCGAGCGCGCGCGCCGCCCAGGCGCGCAGGGCGGGCTCCAGGGCCGTCGCGCGCTCCTCCGCGGCCAGGGCGAGCAGCGAGCCGCGGTCGGCGTCCGCCTCGCCGCCGGCCGGGACGCCCTCCTCGCCGCCCAGGGCGCTGCGGGTGAGGACGTTCAGCTCGCCGGTGAGCCAGGCGGCGCGGCAGGCGTGGCGCTGGATCTTGCCGCTGGAGGTCTTCGGGATCGTGCCGGCCCGGATCAGCACCACCTCGTGGACCTGGACCTCGTGCTCGCCGGCCACCGCCTCGCGGATCGCGTCCGCGACCTCGGACGCATCGCCGTCTCCCGCCCGGCGCTCCAGCTCCTGCACGATCACCAGCCGCTCCTCGCCCTCCAGGTCCACTGAAAAGGCCGCGCCGCAGCCCGGCCGCAGGGCGGGGTGCGCGAGCTCGGCCGTCAGCTCCAGGTCCTGGGGATAGTGGTTGCGGCCGCGCAGGATGACCAGGTCCTTGAGCCGGCCGGTGACGAACAGCTCGCCCTCGTGGAAGAAGCCGAGGTCGCCGGTGCGCAGGAACGGCCCCGCCTCCGGCTCGGCCGCCAGGCGGGCGTGGAAGTCGCGCTCCGTGGCGGCGGCGTTGCCCCAGTAGCCCCGCGCCACGCTCGGACCGGCGATCCAGACCTCCCCGACCCGGCCCGGCGGGCAGAGGCCCGCGGTCTCCGGATCGACCACCTCCACCCGCTGGTCCATCCAGGCGCGGCCGCAGCCCACCAGCTCGCGGCCGTCCTCCGCCGTCCGCGCGCCGCCCACCTCCAGGCCGGAGGCGTCGAACACACGCTCGACCGGGAGCCGCCCGGGCTCGCCGCCGGTGGCGAACAGCGTCGCCTCCGCCAGGCCGTAGCAGGGATAGAAGGCCTCGCGCCGGAAGCCGCAGGCGGCGAACTCCCGGGCGAAGCGCTCCAGCGTGGCGGCGCGCACCGGCTCCGCGCCGTTGAAGGCGAGCCGCCAGGAGCTCAGATCGAGCCGCGCCTTCTGCTCCGCCGTGACCTTGCGCGCGCAGAGCTCGTAGGCGAAGCTCGGACCGCCGCTGGTCGTCGCCCGGTAGCGGCTGATCGCGTCGAGCCAGCGCACCGGCTGCTGCAGGAAGGCCATGGGCGACATCAGCACGCAGCTCGCGCCCAGGTAGAGCGGCTGGAGCACGTTCCCGATCAGCCCCATGTCGTGGTAGAGCGGCAGCCAGCCGACGATCACCGACTCCTGGGACTGCGCGAAGGCGCGCCGGATCATCTCCTCGTTGTGCAGCAGGTTGGCGTGGCTGACCATCACCCCCTTCGGGGTCGAGGTCGAGCCGGAGGTGTACTGGAGGAAGGCGATCGTGCTCCCGTCCACGGCGGGCTCGCGCCACTCGTCCGCGCGCGCCTCCAGGCCGTCGGCCGCGAGCCAGACCGCGCCGCGCAGGGCGGGAGACGGACCGAGCAGCGCCCGCGTCCGCTCCAGCAGCGCCGCCGTCGTCAGTACCACCCGCGGGCGGGCGTCGTCCACGATCGCCTGCAGGCGGGGAAGCCCGCGCTGCGACCTCGGCGGGTAGGCCGGCACGGCCAGCGCTCCGCCATAGAGGCAGCCGAGAAACCCGGAGATGAACTCGAGGCCCGGCGGGAAGAGGAGCAGCACGCGCTCCCCCGCCGCGCCCGCCTCCGCGAGCGCCGCGCCGATGCCGCGGGCCCGCCGGTCCAGGTCGTCGAAGCCGGCACGGCTCTCCTCCACCTCACCGTCGCCGAGGAAAACGTAGGAGGGATGACCGGGCTGCTCCGTGGCGCGCCTGCGCAGGACGTCGATCAGTGTTTCAGCTTTGAAAGAAATCACTCTCAGCTACTTCCGTTCACCTTCGATTCCAGGGACGACCAGCCGGCCCGGTGATATCTAACTCAGGTGCGTCTCAAGGCAGATACGTGACAACGGCGTGAACAATTTGTGAAAACCCGGCTCGCTCCGGGCCCCGACAGGTACCTAGAGAGGGAAAGGCAGGGATGGGAGCGGAGGCTCCGGCGTCCCAGAATGGAAGGGGAAGACGATGACGAATACCACCGACACGCAGACCCTGGCCGGCCGCGGCCAGGCTGCCGAAGCGCCCCGGGCGCCCGCCACGGGCACGGTGCGGGACCTGCTGACCAGGACGGTCCTGTCCGGCGAGGCGGCCCGCCTCCGGGACGGGCTCGACCTTCCGGTCCGGCTCCTGCCGATGCCGCGGGAGGGCACGCGGAGC
>JBEQUE010000195.1:0-8176 GCA_040349255.1 Acidobacteriota bacterium
CCCCGGTCCAGAGCTTCCGCGGCGCGAGCCGTCCCATGACCATCCCGGCGGAGCTGGCGGCAGGGGTCCGCGCGTTCGGCCGGCGCGAGGGCGGCACCCTGTTCATGACCCTTCTCGCCGGCTTCCTGGCGCTGCTGCACCGCTACACCGGCCAGGAGGACGTGCTGGTCGGCTCGCCGATCGCGAACCGCGTCCGGCCCGAGGTCGAAGGGCTGATCGGCCTGTTCGTCAACGCCGTCACCCTGCGCGGCCGGCTCGGCGGCGAGCCCTCCTTTCGCGAGCTGCTGGCGCGGGTGCGCGCCGCCGCGCTCGGCGCCTACGCCCACCAGGACCTGCCGTTCGAGCGCCTCGTCCAGGAGATGCAGGTCGAGCGCAGCCTGTCCCGCCATCCGCTCTACCAGGCCGTGTTCTCGCTGCTCAACACCCCGGGCGGCGGCGCGCTGGAGCTGCCCGGCATGACCCTGGAGCCGATCGACCTCGCCGGCGGCACCGCGAAGCTCGACCTGCTCCTCTCGTTCACCGACGACGAGGCGGGCTCCGGGATCGGCGGCGGCTGGGAGTACAGCACCGACCTGTTCGACGGCGCGACCGTGGAGCGCATGTCGGGCCACCTGCGCACGCTCCTCGCCGCGGCGGTCGCCGAGGCCGGTCCCGAGCGCTCGATCGGAGACCTGCCGCTCCTCACCCGCGCCGAGACCCTGCAGCTCCTCGAGGAGTGGAACGACACGGCGGGCCCCGTCGGTGAGAGACCGGGCGAGCTCTGTCTCCACCACCTCCTGGAGGCCTCCGTGGCGCGGGACCCCGGGGCCGTCGCCGTCACCTACGAGGACGAGAGCCTCACCTACGGCGAGCTCGACGAGCGCGCCGGGCGCCTCGCCCGGCGCCTGCGCGGCCTGGGCGTGGGGCCGGAGTCGCTCGTGGGCCTCTGCCTGGAGCGCGGCCTGGACCGCATCGTCGCCGTGGCGGCCGTGTTCAAGGCCGGCGGCGCCTACCTGCCGCTCGACCCGTCCCACCCTCGCGACCGCCTGGCCTGGACGCTGGAGGACTCCCGGGCCCGCGTGGTCCTGACCCAGGAGGACCTGCTCGACGTGGTGCCGGAGACGGAAGCCCGGGTGATCTGCCTCGGCTCTGACGGGGAGGAGCCGGCTCCGGCCGTCCTGTCCCGGCCCGATCCGGACAACCTCGCGTACGTGATCTACACCTCGGGCTCGACCGGGCGTCCGAACGGCGTGATGGTGACCCACCGCACGGCCGTGCAGCTCATCGTGCAGGCGGTGGAGCACGCCGAGCTGGGGCCCGGAGGCCGGGTGCTGCAGGCGGTCTCCTTCAGCTTCGACGCCTCGGTCCTCGAGACCTGGCTGGCGCTGGCCGCGGGCGCCACCCTGTGCATCAGCGGGCGCGAGACCCGGATGTCCGGCGAGGCCGTGGGGGAGATGATCCGGCGCGAGCGGATCACCACCGCGGTGATGACCCCGGCCGTGCTGGGCGCGCTGCCTCCGCCCTCCGAGCTGCCATCGCTGCGGGTGATCCTGGCCGGCGGCGACTCCTGTCCAGGCGAGGTGGCCACCCGCTGGGCGCCGCCGGCGTCGGGCCTGTCGCGCCTGTACAACTGCTACGGCCCGACGGAGACGACGATCTACACCGCCATGCTGAGCTGCTTCGGTCCGTACCGGAAGGAGCCGCCCATCGGCCGCGCGATCCGCAACGCCCGCGCCTACCTGTTCGATCCGCGCGGCCAGCTCGTGCCGGCCGGCGTGGCGGGCGAGCTGCACATGGCCGGCGCCGGCCTCGCGCGGGGCTATCTGAACCGGCCCGGGCTGACGGCCACGCGCTTCGTGCCCGATCCGTATGGGGATGGAGGCGAGCGCCTGTACCGGACCGGCGACCTGGCGCGCTGGCTGCCGGGCGGCGACCTCGAATTCCTCGGCCGCGTCGACCGCCAGGTCAAGATCCGCGGCCTGCGCATCGAGCTGGGCGAGATCGAGGCGGCGCTCGCCAGGCACCCGCTGGTCGCCGAGTGCGCCGTGTTCGTCCACGACCAGGGCGGCCGGCGGCTGGCGGCCTGCGTGGTGCCGCGGACGGACGTCGCGGACGCCGCGGAGCTGGAGCGCCAGGAGCTCAGCGCGCAGCTCCGGGAGCACCTGCGCGACCGGCTGCCCGACTACATGGTCCCGGCGGGCTTCCTCTTCCTGGAGGCCCTGCCTCTGACCCCGACCGGCAAGCTGGACCGCCGCGCCCTGGCCCAGCTCGGCGCCGGCATCCGCGGCATCGCCGCCGATGCCGAGCGGGTGGAGGCGAGGGATGTGCTGGAGCTGGAGCTGGCGCGGATCTGGGCCGAGGTCCTGGACGTGCCGCGCGTCGGCGTGCGCGACGACTTCTTCGAGCTGGGCGGCCATTCGCTCATGGCCGTCCGCCTGATGGCCCGGGTCAAGGAGCGTTTCGGACGGGACCTGCCGCTCGCGATCCTCTTCCAGGGCGGCACGGTCGAGGCCATGGCCGCGCGCCTGCGCGAGAGCGAGGAGGAGGCCGCCGGCTCCATCCTGGTGCCGATCCAGTCGCACGGCGCGGAGCCGCCGCTCTTCCTGGTCCACCCCGCGGGCGGCGACGTGCTCTGCTTCGCCGCGCTCGGCCGGTACCTGGCTCCGGACCAGCCGGTGTACGGCCTGCAGTCGCGGGGCCTCTCCGGCGGCGAGCCGCCGCTCGACCGGGTCGAGGAGATGGCGGCCCTCTACCTGGAGGAGATGAAGCGCGTGCAGCCCGAAGGTCCGTACCGGATCGGCGGCTGGTCGCTGGGCGGCCTGATCGCCTGGGAGATGGCGCGACAGCTCCGCGAGCGGGGCGAGGAGGTCGGCCTCCTGGCCCTCCTCGACAGCTCGCCGGCGATCGCCGAAGGCGGGGGAGAGGGCGTGTTCGAGGACGACGCCGACTTCCTGGCCGACATGGCCGCGTACGTCGAGAACCTCTGGGGCAAGCGCGTGGGGCTGACCCGCGAGGAGCTGAAGGGCCTGGAGCGCGAGGAGCAGCTCGCCCGCCTGCAGGAGGCCTTGCGCGAGGCCGACTTCCTGCCGCCGGGAGCGGGCCTGGACCAGGTGCGGCGGGTGCTGGACGTCTACCGGGCCAACGCCCGCGCGGTGAATCTCTACGAGCCGAAGCCGTACTGCGGCGCGGTGACTCTCTTCCGGACGGGCCTCTTCCGGACGGGAGAGGAAGGGGAGGACTACGGCTGGGGCCGGCTCACCGCGGAGCCGGTCGAGGTCGTGCCGATCCCGGGCGAGCACCTGACCCTGCTCACGGAGCCGCACGTCCAGGTCCTGGCCGAGCGACTGCGGGCCAACCTGGCGGGCTCACCGGAGACCTGATTTCTGTCGCAACAATTCGAGGTGTCGGCGCCACCACCCGAATTGTCGCAACGAAAAAGTCCCGTGTCGCAACGAACCGAGACATTTTCGCTGCGACACGAGAGGTTGTCGTTGCGACAAAGTCGCGAGTACGAGGCGAGAACGAGTGTTTCGTTGCGACAAACATGTGACCTGACGCGAATCACGAGTTTTTCGCTGCGACACGGCTGTTCTCTGACGCGACAAACAAGAGCTCTGACGCGACTCAGGCCCGAGTCGCGTCAGAAAACTCCTGCGCGGCGGGGGCTATGCGGCGCGATGCGGAACGAAGCGGACTTCCAGCGTCTGGTTCAAGGCCTCGGCGATGCGCCGCAGCATGCCGAGAGAGTGGCCCTCGTAGTCGGCATCCTCCAAGCGTGCGATGGCCGACTGCTGCGTGCCCAGAAGGTCCGCGAGCTGCTTCTGGGTCAGCCCGGCCGTCGTTCGGGCTTCGTAGATCATGCGCGCAACCTGAGCGTTGATCGTCTCCTCGGCGATCATCTCCCGCAATTCGGGGTCATCGCCTGTGAGCCGGTCCAGAGTCCTGGTTGCATCAAGTGCCTTCTTCGCCATTGAGGTCCTCGTAGAGATGAGCCTTCGGATTCTCCTCGAAAGCCGCCTTCCGGCGTCTTGCCCGTTCTACATCTGCGTTGGGTACCTCGTTCTCCTTGGTCAGCGCATGGGCCAGGATGACCACCTCCTGGCCGTGAAAGAAGTAGAGGATCCGATAGTTGACGTGGCCCTGCCGAGCCCGCAATTCGTGGATG
Organism: Acidobacteriota bacterium; assembly: GCA_040349255.1. Lineage (GTDB taxonomy): Bacteria > Acidobacteriota > Thermoanaerobaculia > Multivoradales > UBA5704 > DATMER01. The sequence goes on from JBEQUE010000195.1 coordinate 4,145, forward strand.
CCATTGCGAAGGTAGTCGGCCTCCGGCCGACGCAGAGCATGACCTTCCTCCGCGAGGCGCTGGATACGCACGACGCACTTTGCGTATCCGCGGCGGTCCTGCTGACGCAGTCTCTTGAGCCAGTCGAGGACCGGCACCGTGCCGTCCGTCTCCATGTAGAAGTAAAGCTCTGTGTGGGGCACCTCACCCTCCCAGTATAACAATTCTGTGATGAATGTGTCATGCCTGAAGCGAAGAATGATGGTATCAGGTTAATGCTTTCTGTTGTGCCAAGAGGAGACGCTGGTTATCCCCTTCAACGAGTTGTCCCACCGCGGGAACCCGGCGGCACTAACAATAGAGGGCGGGCCGGCGCAGGGCCGGCCGTGGTAATCTAGAGCGCTTCGCGTTGGCGTGGAAACGTCGACGCGAACCTCCTTTCCTCCGGCGGAGCTTCCCCTTCGTGCCGGAAAACGTGAATCCACCAGGCGAAAACGCTTTGGAGAGTTTTTTAGCATGGGCAGAGACCTGGAAAATGCGATAGCTGTCGTCGGCATGGTGGGCCGGTTTCCCGGCGCCCGCAACCTGGAGGAGTTCTGGTCCAACCTCCGCGACGGCGTGGACTCGGTCCGCTTCTTTACGGACGAGGAGCTGCGCGCCTTCGGCGTGAGCCCCGCCCTGCTCGCCGATCCGACCTACATCAAGGCCTCGGCCCAGCCCGCGGACCTCGACAAGTTCGACGCCCAGTTCTTCGGCATCAACCACCGCGAGGCCGAGATCCTCGACCCGCAGCAGCGCTGGTTCCTCGAAGTCTGCTGGGAGGCGCTCGAGGACGCCGGCTACGACCCCGACGCCTTGACCGGCATGACCGGCGTGTTCGCCGGCCAGACCACGAGCACCTACCTGCTCTTCAACCTCATGCCCAACAAGGCGCTCCTCGCCACCATGGACCCGCTCCAGCTCCTGGTGGGCAACGCCGGCGATTCGCTCGCCACCCGGGTGTCGTACAAGTTCAATCTCAAGGGCCCCAGCTTCACGGTGCAGAGCGCCTGCTCGACCTCGGCCGTGGCGGTCCACACCGCCTGCCAGAGCCTGCTCAACGGCGAGTGCGACCTCGCGCTCGCCGGCGGCGTGTCGATCAACGTCCACCTGCTCACCGGCTACAAGGCGGCCGAGGGCTCGGTGTTCGCCAAGTCCGGCAAGTGCAAGGCGTTCGACGCCGGCGCCGAGGGCATCCTGTTCGGCGGCGGCGCGGGCGTGGTGGTGCTCAAGCGCGCCGAGGACGCGCTGCGCGACGGCGACAACGTCCACGCCATCATCCTGGGCTCGGCCGTGAACAACGACGGCGCGCTCAAGGTGGGCTACACGGCGCCCTCGGTCGACGGCCAGGCCGAGGTGATCTCCGAGGCCTGGGGCGCGTCGGGCGTGGAGATGGAGACGGCGTCCTACATCGAGGCCCACGGCACCGGCACGCGCCTCGGCGATCCGATCGAGGTCCAGGCGCTCACCAAGGCGTTCCGCGCCGAGACCGACCGCAAGCAGTTCATCCCGCTCGGATCGGTCAAGACGAACATCGGCCATCTGGACGTGGCCGCCGGCATCGGCGGCCTCATCAAGACCATCCTGGCGCTCAAGCACCGGGTGATCCCGCCCAGCCTCCATTTCGTCGATCCGAACCCGGAGATCGACTTCGCGTCGAGCCCGATCTTCGTCAACACGGAGCTGCGCCCCTGGGAGCCGGCCCCCGGCGCGCCGCGGCGCGCGGGCGTGAGCTCGTTCGGGTTCGGCGGCACCAACGCGCACATCGTGATGGAGGAGGCGCCCGAGGTCCCGACGACCCCGTCGCGCCGCGAGTGGCACCTGCTCGCGCTGTCGGCCAAGAGCGACGCGGCGCTCGAAGAGGCGACCCGCAACCTCGCCGGGTTCCTGGAGCGCCACCCGGAGCTGGATCTCTCCGACGTCGAGCACACCCTCCACGCCGGCCGCCGCGCCTTCGAGCACCGGCGGCTGGTGGCCTGCCGCACTCGCGAGGAGGCGATCGAGGCGCTGGAGTCGCTCGATCCGGCGCGGGTCTTCACGGCCGTGCCGGGAGAGCTGGAGTCCGGGGCCGGACCGTTCGGGAAGTCGGAGCTTCAGGGCGAGCTGCTCGATCTCGGCCGGCGCTGGCTGGCGTGGGAGGAGGGGCTGGATTGGAGCCCGCTCTACGAGGGCGAGACGCGGCGCCGGGTGTCGCTACCGACCTACCCGTTCGAGCGCCGGCGCTACTGGATCGACATGCCCGGCGTGGTGGTGCCCGATCCGACCCTGGCCCGGCACGAGCACGTGCTGGTGACGCCGGACGAGCCGCTCCCGGGGAGCGCGGCGCTCAGCCCGGTGCTCGCGATGGCGGCGGGCTCGGTGCAGACGCTCCATCCGCGGCCGAACCTGTTCAACCCCTACGAGCCGCCGCGCGACGAGCGCGAGACCGCGGTCTGCCGCATCTGGCAGGAGATCCTGGGCGTGGAGCCGGTCGGCGTCCACGACAACTTCTTCCAGCTCGGCGGCCACTCGCTGCTCGCCACGCAGATCCTCTCCCGCGTGCGCCAGGACCTCGGGGTCGACTTCCCGCTTCAGCACCTCTTCTCGTTTCCGACGGCGGCGGAGCTGGCCGACGCCATCCGCTACATCCAGGAGGAGGGGAAGCAGGGACAGATCGAGACCATCCCGCCGAGCCCGCTGCGCGGGTCCGGCGGACCGTACCCGCTCTCGTTCGCGCAGCAGCGGCTCTGGTTCCTCGACCAGTTCGACCCGGGCACGCCGGCCTTCAACGTGCCGGCCGCGATCGGCCTCAAGGGCAAGCTCGACGTGGACGCTCTCCATCGCGCGCTCAACGACGTGGTGCGCCGCCACGAGACGCTCCGCACCCGCTTCCCGTCGGTCGACGGCAAGGTGAGCCAGGAGATCCTGCCGGAGCTGGAGATCGAGCTGCCGTTCGTCGATCTCTCGCCGATGCCGGAGGACGAGCGCCGGGCCGAGGAGCGCCGGCTGATCCTCCATCACACGTCGGTCTCGTTCGACCTGGCCACCGGGCCGCTCATCGCCGCGGTCCTGCTGCGCCTGGCGCCGGAGGAGCACCTGCTCATCCTGGCCGTCCATCACATCGTGACCGACGGCTGGTCCATGGGCGTGCTGCAGGTGGACCTGACCCATGCCTACCGCGCGGCGGTGACCGGCGGGGCTGGAGAGGCGTCGCCGCAGCCCGAGCTGCCGATCCAGTACCTCGACTTCGCGGACTGGCAGCGGCATCACTTCACGGGCGACGTGCTGGCGCGGGAGATCGGCTACTGGAACGGCAAGCTTTCGGGCATCCCGTTCCTCGACATCCGCGGCGACCGTCCGCGTCCGCCGGTGCAGACGTTCCGCGGCGAGTACGAGGACTTCCAGCTCCCCGCGGCCGTGAGCCGGGGCCTGGAGGCGCTCACGCACGCCGAGGGCACGTCGCTGTTCATGGTCCTTCTCACGGGCTACAAGGTGCTGCTCCAGCGCTACAGCCAGCAGGACGACTTCGGCGTCGGCGCCCTGATCGCGAACCGCACGCGGTCCGAGGTGGAGGGGCTGATCGGCTTCTTCGTCAACAACCTCGCGCTGCGCACGGACCTCTCGGGCAACCCGACGGTCCGCGACCTGCTGCGGCGGGTGAAGACGACGACGCTCGACGCGTACGCGCACCAGGACATCCCGTTCGAGAAGCTGCTGGAGGAGATCCGCTTCGAGCGCGATCTGTCCAGGAGCCCGGTGGTGCAGGCGATGCTCAACCTGCTCAACTTCCCGGCGGTGTACGAGGAGCTGCCGGGGCTCACGATCAGCAGCTCCGGCGTGCGCAACGACCGCGCGAACTTCGACCTGTCGCTGTGGATGGCGGAGGGGCCGGAGGGCACGGTCGGCTGGCTGGAGTACAACGCCGATCTCTTCGACCGCGTGACGGCGCGCCGGATGGTGGACCACCTCCAGCGGGTGTACGCGGCCGTGGCAGCGAGCCCGGACATCCCGATCCAGGACCTGCCGCTGCTGAGC
>JBEQUE010000240.1:0-20962 GCA_040349255.1 Acidobacteriota bacterium
CAGCCCGCCCAGGGAGGCGGCGCCGAGCAGGCCGAGGCCCGAGATGCGCTCGGGGTGGCAGGTGCGCAGGATGGTGGTGGTCTCCTCGCTGCCGGCGACGTGCGCGGCCTCGGTCTCCCGCACCCAGGTCGACCACGCCCCGTCGATCCGCGTCTTCTGGGCGCTGATGTTGACCGCCGCCGGGATCGCCACGACCTGGGGATAGAACGGCCGCCCGGCCGCACCGGCCGAGGCATCGCGGCCGGTCTCGAAGCGCCACTGGCGACCGGCCGGCCCCTGACTCCAGGCGTTGAAGCGGGCCTGGTAGTCCTGGAAGGTGAGCAGGGTGTCGATCAGCATCGAGCGCAGGACCATGCGCTGGACCTGCTGCGAGAGCGGCGGCAGGGTGGAGGAGAACGCGGTCACGAACGGCGGCGGCGTCGGGGTCCACCAGCGGCGGCTGGTGGCGGCGGAGACCTGGCTTGCCAGCGACTTCATGAGCATCCAGCCGAAGCTCTCCAGGGCGTGGGCCTCGCGCTCGTCGGGCGCCTGCCGGGCGAGCTGGCGGAAGTGGCCGGGGACGGCCAGCAGGAGGCGCGCCGGCAGCAGCTCGACGTGGTGGCGCACCCGGATGCCGCTGCCGGCGGGCAGGTTGCGCGGCGGATCGAGGAAGCGGCCCGGGGTGTAGCGCAGGCGGGCCAGGACCTCGCCCAGGGCGGCGGCGCCGAGGGTCTCGGCGAACGGGCGCAGGCCGGGGAGGCCGCCGTTGCTCTCGAAGGTGGCGATCTGCGCGGCCGAGAGACCGGCCGTGCCCAGGGCGGTGCGGATCGCCGGGTCGGGATCGGTGGTCTCGGACGGGAGCTGGGTCGCGGGGGCGACCGGCACCGGCGTCGGCGGGCAGCGGAAGATCGTGGCGTCGCTCGACGGGGTGAACGGCCGGCCGGCGTAGACGATGGGTGAGCCGGTTCGGCTCTCGGCCGGACGGGTGGCCGGATTCTGCAGGGCCTCGCCGCCGAGCCCGAGACTCATCGTGGTCGGGATGCGGGCATCCTTCTTCATCGGTCCGGTCAGCTCGTGGTACACCAGCTCGTACAGGTCGGGGTGATGGAGGAGGTCGCTGATGTCCATCTCCTTGCCGTCGACCTCGACGACGCGGGAGACCAGCCGCACGCCGTGGCTGTAGTCGGCGTAGGTCGGCTCGTGGGCGAGCGACGCCTTGCCCGGGACCGGGTTCTTCTTCGCGGCGCCGTCCATGTAGAACACCTGCTCGGCCTTGCCGCGCTCGTCGAAGAAGCCGTAGAAGGCGAGCTTCTTCTCGCTCCACAGCCGGTCGGCGATCACCACGTCCTTCTTGTGCCCGGCGAGGAGCAGGTCCTGCCAGGACTTGCCCTCGTACTTGTCCGCCAGCAGCTTCTGGATCGCCTGGTGGTGTTCCAGGTAGGACGGGCTCGCGTCCTGGTCCTTGCCGCCGTCGCGCTTGTAGTAGTCGCGGGCGATGCGGACCATTTTGATATCCGCGTTGCGGAAGATGTCCTCCACCATCCTGGCGGTGGGCAGGCTCATGCAGTACTTGTCGGCCACCTTCTGGGCGGTGATGGCGTTGATCGGGATGCGCACCCAGTCCTTGTCGTCGCCGATCGCGAGGTAGTCCGGCATGACCTTGTAGGTGGCGGTGTGCCTGGCTCCGGCCTTGTCGGTGAAGGTGACGGTCACCGGCTTCAGGCGGCGCAGGAAGCCCGGGATGTTGCCCTTGAGCAGCTCGGCGAGGATCAGCTTCTCGCGATCGGGCCCCTTCAGGCTCTTCACGCTCTCCAGGAACTTGGGCCCGGTGTCGCCGGAGGTCCGGGCCGGGATGCAGGGCGGCTGGATCTTGAGGCAGATCCCGATCTTGTCGAGGGCGACCGTCTGGGAGCCGATCCCGCCGATCCCCGCCGCCAGCGCCTCCAGACCCTGGGCCGCCCCAGTGGCACAACCCTGGCCGCAGTACTGGAAATGGTGCGCGTCCGGGATCGGCGTCCCGTCGCGCTTCTTGAAGCAGCGGCCCCACTTGAAGGAGAACGCCTCGAAGAGAGCGACCAGGCGCGGGTCGATCGCGCTGGTCGAGAAGCCCTGCGGGTTTTCGAAGGTCATCAGGTCCACGGCCGTGCCGTAGGAGTGGTTGGAGATGTTGCGCGCCGCGGCGGCGCCGCCTCCCTTGGTGCCGCGGAAGCAGAAGGCCCCCTGGGTCTCGAACGCGAGGTCGCCCCAGCCGAGCTGGTGGAGGGTCTTGAAGAGCAGCTCGAACGTGGGCTTCAGGGTCTGGAGCATGGTCAGGCTGGTGACGACGCTCTTGTCGCCCGGACTTGCCAGGCGGGGGAAGCGCATGGTGAGCGCGAGCCCACCCAGCGAGACGGACCCCATCAGCTTCAGGGCGCCCGGCTCGGGGTGGCACTCGATGAGCTCCCGGGTGGACTCCGCGCTGAGCTCCTTGTGCCGGCCGTCCACGGTCCTCAGACGGGCGGCCCAGAGCGTGTCGAGCTTCTTCGTGTCCGCGGAGAAGTCGAACGGCGGCGGGACGGACACCGCTTCGATATAGAAGGGCCGGCCGGGGCCGTCGGTCGATTCCGCGCGGCCGGTCTCGTAGCGCCACTGGCGGCCGGCCGGGCCCTGGCTCCAGACGTTGAAGCGGGCCTGATAGTCCTGTGCGCCCTGGATCATCCGGCTGACCGGCTGCGAGAGCTGCGGCAGGGAGGAGGCGAAGGAGATCACGAATGGCGGCGCCGCCGGGGTCCACCAGACCTTGCCGGGAGCCGGGGCGGCTCGGCCGGCCAGCGACTTCATGAGCAGCCAGCCGAAGGTCTCGAGGGCGTGCGCCTCGGCCTCGCCGGGCGCGCGCCGGGCGAGCTCGCGGAAGTGGCCGGGAACGGCCATGAGCAGCCGGGCCGGCAGGATCTCCACGTGGTTGCGCAGGCCGAGCGCGGCGAGGAATTTCGCCTCGCCGTAGCCGTGCGGCGGCTTCTGGAGCTGCTGGGGCGTGTAGCGCAGGCGCCGGATCACCTCTCCCAGGGCCGCGCCGCCGAACACCTCGGCGAAGGGCCGCAGCGGAGGGATGCCGCCGGCCTTCTCGAAGGCGGCGACGTCGGTCGCCGAGCAGCCGGCCAGGCGCAGCGCCTCGCGGACCGCCGGGTCGGGGTCGGTCGTCGCGGAGGGGAGCAGGGTGGCCGGGGTCACCTGCGCCGGCGACGGGGCGCAGCGGAAGATCTTCGCGTCGTTCACGGGGGTGAAGGCGCGACCCTCGTAGACCAGCGCCGCGCCGGGACGGGTTTCGAGAGCGGTACCGGGGGCGGGGGCGTCGAGACCCAGGGCCTCGCGCACTCCCGCGGAGAGCACCGCGGCGACCTGCTCGCGGTCCGGGTTGTCGCGCAGGGCGGCCTCGGCGAGCAGGCCTGCGGCGCGGCACGCCAGCTCCAGGGTGGTGTCCTCCTCGGATCCGGGACGGGGGCTCATGCGCTCTCCTTGCCCGCGCCGCCGGGTGTCGAGGCGGACGAGGGGTTGTTGGCGGTCGGGTTCGGCGTGTGACCCTGGATCAGGGCGAGCATCTCGGGCTTGGCGAAGCGCTCCATGGGGAAGTAGTCGCTCTTGAACTTGAGGTCCACCTCGCCGGTCAGGTCGGCGTGCACGTCGAGCTCGTCGGAGCTGTCCTTCTTGGTGGAGCTGACGTAGGCCACCGAGGTCTTCGATTCGACGCTGGGGCCGCCGAAGAAGCTGAACAGCCCGCCGCCGGCGCTCATCGTGGTCTCGTTCTTGAAGTCGAACTGGCTCGCGGACTGCGCGGTGGCGTGGTCCTTGGCGTCGATGCGGAAGCCCATCTTGGCGGCGATCCGGCCGCTGGTGACGACGATCCGGTTGATCCCCATGAGGACCATGGTCGAGAGCATGGAGTGCCGGCTCTGGGCCAGGTGCCGGCGCGCGGCCGGGACCAGCGTCTTCTCGGCCGTCTCGTCATCGAGGCCGACGTCCTCGTTGAGCTTGAACGTGCCCTTGAAGTCGGGCTTGGCGCGGTCGTCGGCGCCGTCGCGCACCTTGAGGCGGGCGCCGTTGTCGTCGGCCTCGACCTTGAAGTGGCCGGGATAGCTCTGGGCGAGGTAGTCGCGGGCGTTGTTGTCCGACACGTTGTCGGCCATGAACTGGTCGACGGTCTTGGCCACGTTCGAGAGCAGGTTGCCGTAGGCCTCCATCTGCTGGATGGAGGCGTTGACGATGGCCTGGAAGGTGCCCTTGATCAGGTCGGCCACGAAGGTGGGGAAGGCGATGGCGTTCAAGGTCTCGCGCGTGATGCGGGCCACCTGGCTGGCGGCGCGCGGGCTGAACTCGTCGGCGGCCGGGCCCTTGGGGGCGGACTTGCCGGCGAGCGCCTGCGCCGGAGCTTCCGCAGTGTTCGCGGTGAGGGTCTCCTTGAGCACCGGCGTCTGGCCGAGCTTCTCGGAGGAGGCCCACTCGTCCTGGATCAGCGCGGCCTCGTAGGTGGCGATCTTCTCCAGGTCGTCGCGCATGGCGCGCTGGCGGTCGTCCGGGAGCTGGTGGAAGGCCGGGCTCGATTCGAGGAGCGCCCGCACCTGGGCGTGGACCAGCCGGGACACCGCGGGCGTGGCCACGATGCCGTCCGGCGACGGCGGCGTGGCGAAGGGGCCCGGCAGGGGCGGATGGTGGGCGTTGCGCAGCGGGTTCGTCATCTTGATTCTTCCCTAGCCGGCGGCCGGCGCCGCTTCCGGAGTTGCTTTGTCGGCCTTGGCGGCGGCGGGTGCGGGCTTGTCGGGCTGGGTCGGCTTCTCGGGCATCTTGGGCGGCGGCAGCGGCGTGCCGGCGGGGGAGAGCGACGGCGCCTGTTTCGGCGAGCGCCGCGAGGCGTGGCGCGGCGCGTCCCCGCCCACCGGGGGAGGGGAGGAGAACGGCGCGTTGGCCTCGGGCGCCGCGGTGTTCTGCTGGATCTTGCCCAGGGCTCCGGCGTTGGCGAAGCGCTCCACGGGGAAGTAGTCGCTCTTGAAGTGCAGCTCGACCTCGCCGGTCAGGTCGGTGTCGGTGTTGATCTCCGCGTCGCTGCTCGCCCGCGTGCTGCGCACGTAGCTCACCGACATGGAGGCCGAGGCCGACCAGGGGCCGAAGCCGAAGCTCGCCGAGGCCGCGGCGCGGGTGTCGAGGTCGGTGGCGAGCTCCTCATGGGCGCGGTCGGTGGTGTCGATGTGGAAGGCCATGGTGGCGCGGATCTTCCCGCCGGTGATCACGATGCGGTTGACCCCCATCAGGACCAGGGTGGAGAGCATCTGGAGGCGGGTCTCGGCGAGCTTCCTCCGCGCCGCCGGCACGAGCTTCTCTTCGAGCGAGCCCTCGTCGATCGACACGCCGCCTTCGAGCCCGAGGCCGGAGAGGTCCGGCGGCTTGCGCTCGTCGGCGCCGTCGCGCGGCACGGCCTTGCCGTCTTGGACGCGGATGTGGTCGGGATAGCTCTGGGCCAGCCAGTCGCGCGCCTGGTTGTCGGAGATGTTCTCCTCCATGAACTGGTCCACGGTCTTGCCGACGTTGCCGACCAGCTTCACGAAGGCCTCCATCTGCTGGATGGAGGTCTGCACGATGGCGTTGAAGGTGCCCTTGATCAGGTCCGCGACGAAGGTCGGGAAGGCGATGGCGCGCAGGGTCTGCTGGGTGATGCGGGCGATCTGGTTGGCCGCCGAGGGCTTGAACTTGCCGACCTCCTGGGCCTGCGCCACCGGCGCCTCCTGGGCTGTCGCCGGCGCGCTGCGGCGCACGACCGGGGTCTGTCCCAGGCGCTCGGACTGCCAGCAGACGTCGCGCATGCACTCGGCGGTGTAGGCCGAGATGCGCACCAGGTCGTGGGCCACCTTGCGGCGGTCCTCGGCCGGCAGGGCGTGGAACGCGGGGCTCGACGTCAGCAGGGCCTGCACCTGGCCGCGCACCAGGCCGAGCGTGGCCGGGCTCGGGCGCAGGGCGTCCGCCGCGGGCGGCGTCGCGAACTTGCCCTCCAGCGGGCGCGCGGCGGTAATGATGTCGGTCATGCCGGGTAGGGGAGGAGAGGGGCGGACGGGGCGAGGCCGGTGGCTTCGAGCCAGCGCGAGGCGTGGACGTAGAGCGGGCTGGCCGCGGGCAGGAGCGGCCGGCCGGGACGGGAAGCCTGGAGCTCGGGCAGCAGGTCCGGCAGGGAGGCGAGCAGGGCGACGCCGCTCTCGCCGCGGGCGATCAGGCGGCCCAGGTCCGGCGTGGCGTCTCCGAGGACGCGGCGCAGGGTCTGCCAGAGGCCGAGGGTGCCCATGCCCAGGGCGCCGCCGACGCCGGCGTCCGAGAGCACGGCGATGGCGCGCCGGAGCTGCCCTTCGATGCGGCGGCCGGCGAGCAGGGCGTGGCCATCGGCCCGCGGCGCGAGGTTGAGCACGAGCTCCAGGGTGGAGGCGCGCAGGGCGGCCTCGCGGGTCGGCCCCGGCACGCGGCCGGGCCGGTGCTCGGCGGCGTAGCGCAGCAGCCCCAGGCACCAGGTGGCGAAGATCTGCTGGAACGCGTGGTTGACCGCGGCCCCGCTGCCGATCGCGGCAGGTCCGAGCCCGAAGAGCCGGGCGTAGAGGCGGGCGCGGTCCGGGAAGCCGGGGACCTCGCGGGCCTGGCGCACGAAGTCCTCCAGCTTCGCCGCGGCGGGGACCGGCAGGGCGAGGCCGGCGCGGGCGTCGGCTAGGGCCTCGGTCGCGATCAGGATGCCGGCCTGCTCCATCTCGGCCTGGAGATAGAGGGCCGAGAGCCCGCGCAGCGCGGCGGGAGACGGACCGGTGGCGCGCGGGTCGAGCAGGGGAGGCAGCTCGAGGCGCAGCGGGTCGTCGCCCGCGGCGAGCGCCAGGTGCGCGGCGGGTACGGCGCGCAGGCAGCCGGCGGCGAGCGCCAGGGCCGGGCCGAGGCCGTTGCCGAGGCCGTTGCCGGAAGAGACGGCGGTCTTCCAGGTCATGCCCGTCTCCCCTGGGCCGGGGCCGGGGCGGCGGGAAGCTGGCCTTCCGCGGCCGGCGCCTGCTGGCCGCTCACGCCGGTGCGCTCGCGGATGCGGTTGATCTGCATCACGTCGACCATCTTCTCCATCGGGAAGTAGTCGCTCTTGAAGTTGACGTTCACCTTGCCGGCGAGCTTGGCGTGCAGCTCGACCTTGGCGGTCGAGTCCTCGCTGCGCGTGGTGGAGACCTTGAAGTTGCTGGTGTCGCGGGCGTAGCTCTTGCGGTACCAGGAGGACTTCTTCTCGTCGTCGTCGCCGAGGCCGAGGAAGCCGGAGCTGGAGTGGCTCTTGCTCCCCTCGGCGCCGGACCGGCTGGCGCGCACGCTGGCCCAGTCCGAGGTCGTGTTGACCGCCGACTTGCGCTTGACCTCGTCCTTGGTGTCGAGCTCGAAGAGCACGCTCGCCTCGATCATGCCGTTGGTGACCACCAGGCGGTTGACGCCCATCATGACCATGGTGGCGAGGAGCTGCTGGCGGTCCATGGCGATGCGCCGGCGGGCGGCGGGCACCAGGTGCTTCTCGACCGCGTCGGCGTCGATCGAGCGCACGGGCTCGGGCAGGCCGAGGTCGCCGGCGAAGTCCGGCATGGCGTTCTCGTCGGCCCCCTCGCGCGGCTTGAGCTGCGGCTTCTCGCCCTGGATGTCCACCTCCAGGTGGCCCGGGTAGCGCTCGGCCAGCCAGTCGCGGGCGTTGTTCTCCGAGACGTTGTCCTTCATGTACTGGTCGACCGACTTCGAGACGTTCTTCACCAGGTCGGCGTAGGCCTCCATCTGCTGGATCGACGAGGTGACGATGGCGTTGAACACGCCGTCGATCAGCCCGGCCACGAAGCGAGGGAAGTTGACCTTGTTGACCAGCTCGGCGAGCGTGTCCGCGCCCTGCGTGGCGGCGACCGCGCCCGACTGGGCGAAGCGCTGGCCGGCGGTGTCCCCGGCCGGGTCTTCCTTCTTCTGGGCAAGCTCGCGCGTCAGGGGCGAGTCGCCCGCCAGGGTCACGGAGGTGGGCCGGGAGGTGCCGTCCTCGCCGCCGGCGATGTAGTGGATCGCGTTGACCGTGTGATAGGCGATCTCCGAGCGCTTCTCCGGCGGCAGCGAGCGGAAGGCCGCGCTCGACAGGAGCCGTTCCTTCACTTGCGCCCGGATGAGCGGCAGGAGCTCGGAGTTGCGGATCTGCTCGTTCATGCGCGGTCCTCAGGGCTTCGGGAGGCCCGGGGTGGGCATGGGCAGCGTGGGCATGGGCGGCAGCGGCGGCGCGGGCAGCGCGGGCTGGGCCTGGGCCGGCTGCGACGAAGCGAGCATGCCGGCGGCGCTCTTCTCCTGGATCTGGTTGACCTGGAGGGCGTCGATCATCTTCTCCATCGGGAAGTAGTCGCTCTTGAAGTTCACCTTGACCTTGCCGGTGAGCTGGGCGTGCATCTTGATGGTCTCTTCGGAGTCCTGGCTCTTGGCGGTGGTCATCTTGAACTTGGCGGTGTCCTTGGTGGAGCTCTTGTCGAACCAGCTCGACTTGCTGCTGTTGTCGTACTTGCCGGCGCTGAACCCGCCCTTGCCGAAGTGGAACTCGTCGCCCTTGTGCGAGCCCGTGCGGCTGCCGTCGGAGCCGCGCGAGGAGCTGTCGGTGTGCGACTTCGAGTCGGTGCTGGTGAACTTGTCGTGACGCTTGCGCGAGTCGGTGGTGTCGAGCTCGAACAGGCAGCTCGCCTCGATCGTGCCGTTGGTGACCACCAGGCGGTTGACCCCCATCATGACCATGGTGGCGAGGAGCTGCTGGCGGTCCATGGCGATGCGCCGCCGGGCGGCCGGCACGAGCTGCTGCTCGACGTTGTCGGTGTCGAGCGAGGTGATGGGCGCCTGCAGGCCGAGGTCGGCGAAGAAGTCGGGCAGGCCGGCGTCCTCGGCGCCCTGCTTGGGCTTGAGCCCGGGGGTCTCGCCCTGCACGTCCACCTCCAGGTGGTCGGGGTACTTCTCCAGCAGGTAGTCGCGCGCGCTGTCCTCCGAGACGTTGTCCTTCATGTACTGGTCGACCGACTTCGAGACGTTCTTGACCAGCTCGGCGTAGGCCTCCATCTGCTTGATGGAGGTGGTCACGATGGAGTTGAAGACGCCGTCGATCAGCCCGCCCACGAAGGAGGGGAAGTCGACGTCGTTGATCATGTCGGTGAACGCCTCGCCGCCGGCCCGCGCCGCGGCTCCGATGCCCGAGCCGGGGCTGACGGTCTTCTTGGCGTTGGCCGCCGGGACCGGAGCTGCCGCGCCGGAGCGCGCTCCGGCGGGGGCGAAACCGCCCGTCTGGCCGGCCAGGGTCATCGAGGTCGGACGCGACTCTCCATCCTCGCCGCCCACGATGTAGTGCAGCGCCTTGACGGTGTCGTGGGCGATGGCCGCGCGCTGGTCGGGCGACAGGGCGCGGAACGCCGGGCTGTTCGTCAGGCGCTCCTTCACCTTGGAGCGGATCAGCGGCAGGATCTCGGAGCTCTGGAGCTTCTCGTCCATCGTCGTCTCCTGATTTGCCTAGGGGGCCCAGGCCGAGGCCGCCCAGGCCGCTTCCGCGGCCACGCCGCTCGACACGCTCGACGCCGGTCCGGAGGCCGGCTTCAGCGTCGCCGCCGGCTTCGGCTCGGCGGTGAGGGCCGCGGGCCGCAGGTAGAGCGCCAGGCGGGCGGGCAGGTCGGGCCGCACCCAGACCGACAGCACGGAGACCGTGCCGGGGCCGGGGTAGCCGTCCGGGGTGAGGGCCATCAGCCAGCGGTCGAGGGCCTGGAGGCCGCGCGGCCTTTCGGTCATCTGCAGGCGCATGAGGGCCATGAGCTGCGCCGGCGGATCGGGCAGGGCGTCGAGGTCGACGTCGAGGCGCAGCTCGACGCCGGTGCGCGAGGGCCGCAGGGTGAGCATGGCGGTGTCCGGCGGCAGGGTGAAGCGCGCTCCGAGGACGAACGCGCAGGCGCTCATCAGCGAGGCGTGGCGCGCGCCGAGCCCGAGCCGGTCCATGAGCGGTTTGAGGTCGGGCAGCGGCAGGGCGCGGTCGACCGAGAAGGTGATCTGCTGGCTGCCGCTGGCCCGCCCGCAGCGCACGGAGCTGACCGCCGGGCGCAGGCCGGGCAGCGACTCCATGGCGGCGCGGGCCATGCGGAAGAGCGGCGCCGGCAGGGCGTCCATGAGCATCGGCCCGAGCTCGTAGTGCATGGCCGCCTCGGTCACGCCGTTCCTGTCGAAACCGCTCGAGAACGAGGCGCCCCAGGACGCGCTGCGGTGGTGGCCCCGGCTCTTGACCGCTTCGAGGCGGCTGTCGAGCCAGTGCAGGGCTTCCGGTCCGAAGCGGTGGCCGGCCACCTGGTAGAGGGCCTGGGTGGCGCTCTCGATGCGGTCCGAGGGGGTGGTGCTCGGACCGCCGCGCGTCACCAGGAAGGAGAGGTTCTCGGGCGCCGTCTCCGAGAAGCTCGGCTCCAGCGCCCGCGGACCGCCCGCCGGCTCCCCGAGGGGGAACGCGAGCGACTCGTCGAGGACGTCGCTCACGTCCTCCAGGGGGTTGGCCGTGCCGAGCCGCTGGGCGGCGCGGTACAGCAGCTCTTTGGCCATCGAGGCCGTGTTGCGATAGGGCATGGCGTCCTCCTACATCGGGAACATCTGCTTGAGCTGGTCGATCGAAGGCGCGCTGCCCGACTGCACCATCTGCTTGATCTTGTCCATCGCGTCGCCGCCCGTCGCGCCACCCGCCCCGACACCGCCGTAGGCCGGGATGCTCGGCGCGTAGGCCGTGTCGGAGGGCTGCGACATCTTGCCCACCTGGTCGTCGCCGATGCCGTTGACCGCCAGCCAGTACTGCGTGTGGCGCATCAGGTCGTCCTGGTCCTGGGCCGGGATGTCGCCCGCGGTGCGGGTCACGTCGTCGGTGAACAGCGGCCGGCCGGTCGAGGCGCTCCAGGCCTTGGCGTGCTTGGCCACCAGATCGAGGATCGCCTTGCCGGACTCCGCCATGGTGCGGTACTTGACGATGTTGGGCGCCGCGCCGAACTCGGTGGCGGCCACGCGCTCGATCACCTGCCAGGGGTTCGCGACGCCGTAGGCCTTCTGGATCTGCGGCATCTTGAGGATGTCGAGCGCCCGGCTGATGTGGGCGTTGAGGCGCCGGGCCGCGAAGTGGGTGCCGCCCCAGCCGTAGAGCGAGGCGTTGGAGGCCAGGTCGCGGCCGGTCTTGCGCACCTGCTCGCCGGTCAGGGTGAGGCTGCGGCGGTTGGCGTCGAACAGGTCGCCGATGCGGCGCTGGCGGTCGTACTCGGCGAGGCTTGAGAGGAAGCGCAGGAAGAGGGCGTCGAACTCGCGGTTGGGCTGCACCTCCTTCGAGATGTCGGCCCCGGGCGCGCCCAGCACGCGGGCGTAGAGCATCCGCCGGGCGGGCTCGGAGAGGCGGTCCTCGCTGTCCCAGTGGTAGGCGTCGAGCGCCTTGCCGCTGTTGTCGAAGCCGATCGGCAGCATGCCCTGCATGAAGAGCTCGGTGATGCGGTCGAGCACGTGGAACAGGCGGGTGCGCTCGCAGTTGAGGCCGGCGAGCACCGTGCCCACGGCGCGCACGTTGTCGGCCGCGATCTCGACGTCGGAGCCGTCCTCGCCGGTGAACGGCGGCAGGGTCAGCGTGTCGGACGGCGGCGCGCCGCCCACGAAGCGATCGAGGCCGATGCGCACCTGGGTGGCGAAGTTCGGGTGGCCCAGGGGCACGTCCTTGGCGCCGGCGATCACGTACCGGTTGACCGAGGCGAACTCCTGGTAGCTGATGCCGGTGGCGTGGCCGGGGAGGGCGGCGATGTCGACCGCCACCTCCTTGTAGATCTCGTTGTTCGCCACCTCGCTGCCGTTGTAGTGCAGGGTCTTGCCGAGGCTCTCCACCCAGACCTTCTGCAGGGCGTCGCGGAAGCCGAAGGCGGTGGGGGCGAACTGCTCGTCGAGGAGCATCATGCCGACGATCGCGGCGAAGCGCTCCTCGTTGCCCACCCGGTCGAGCCCGAAGGAGCCCTTGAGCTCCGTCGCCACGGCGGTCTCGTAGGCGACCGTGTCCAGGCCCGGGGGCAGGCCTCTCGGATCGAAGTAATAGGACGTTGCCATCTTCATCTCCTTGCCAGAAAAGTGTTGGAAAGATGCCTGGATCGCCGTGCGATCCGCGGGGGTCTCGTTCTGGATCCGGAAGCGGGCTCCGGCCTCCAGGAGGGCCTGGAGGTCGGCGCCCCCCAGGCTGGCCAGCCAGTGCTCCGCGAGCTTTTTCGGGCCGCTGCCGACGAGCTGCTTCGCCGGCAGGCCCGAGTGGGTGCGCACCCACAGCTCGAGGCCCTTCCGGCCGATCTGCCGACGCAGCCAGGCGACCAGCTCCGGCGGGTGCCCTCCGAGGACATTCCCTTCGAGGACCGGCACGAGGTCCATCAGCCAGTCCCGGGTCGCCTTGTCCGCGGCGCGGAACAGGCCCAGGAGGACATTGACGAGCCGGCCCTTGAGCTCGTCGGCGTGCACCTCCCGTTCGAGGGTGGGGAAGAGCTCCGCCTGGGCCGTGGCGGCGAGCGCGCGGGCCGTGCGGGCGTGGGTCGGCCTGGTGGGATTACTCGGGTCACTCATGCGGGTCTCCCGAGCTCGGCGTCGAGCCGGCGCAAGGCGGCGAGCGCGTCGAGCAGTCCATGTCCCGTCTCCGGGCTGAAGCCGTCGCCCAGGGGCGCGGCGCTCGCGGTGAGGAGGCGGCGCACCGCGGCGCCGTCGAGCCGGCGGCCGGCGCGGCGCGCGCGGCTCACCAGCAGGGCGGCCACGCCGGCCACGAACGGCGCCGCGAATGAGGTCCCGGAGCTGCGCTGGTAGCCCTTGAGCGCCGCGGTGATGATGCGTTCGCCGGGCGCGCACAGGGCCACGTGGTCGCCCCAGGTGCTGAAGCCCGAGCGCCGGCCCGCGGCGCCGCAGGAGCCCACCGCGATCACCTCGGGCAGCGCGGCGGGGTAGAAGCGCTCCTTCTTGCCGCTGTTGCCGGCCGCGGCGATCAGCACGCAGCCGAGCTCCGTGGCGTAGCGCACCACACGGGCGTGCGGCTTGGGGGCGGCCGGGTCGGTGGAGTTCTCCGGCGTGCCGAAGCTCATGTTGATCACCTGGGCGCCGAGGTCCACCGCCACCTTCAGGCCGGCGCTGATGTCGGCCAGGGCGCCGACGCCCACCCGCTTCGGGTTCGTCGGTCCGACCGCCGCGGCCAGGGCGCGCACCGGCAGCAGCAGCGACAGCCCCGCGACCCCCTTGGGCAGGAACCAGCCCTGGGCGCCCAGGATGCCGGCCACGCCGCTGCCGTGGCCCACCTCGTCCTTGGGGTTGTAGTCGTGGCCGCGGCTGTCGCCGAGCAGCTTGACGTCGCCGTTCAGCCGCCCCATGCCGAGGTTGACCGTGTCGTAGCCCGCCAGGCACTTCCTCTGCAGCTCGGGGTGGCCGAGGGTGAAACCGGTGTCGACCACGGCCGTGGTGACGCGCTCGTCGCCGGGCTCCAGGGCCAGGGCCTGGGCGGCGTGGATGCGCTCGTGCGGCTCGCGCGCCGCGGCGAGGTCGATCGTCTCGTCCGGCGGGGCCGCCAGGGCGACTGCCATGGGCGCGGCGGCCAGGAGCTGCACGGCCGCGGTCTCCACCATCGGGAGGTCGCGCAGGGCGGCGAGCACGTCGGCGGTGCCCTCGGGCTCGGCGAGCTCGACGGCGTAGGTGCGCGACATGCCGAGCCCCTCTTCCAGGTCGTCGTAGCCGGCGTGCTGCTCGCCGAGGCGGCCCAGGGAGCGGCGGGCGTGGTAGACGGCGGTGATGCGCGCGCCGCCGCCCCAGCGGCCCAGGGTGCGGTCCACGGGGCCGCCGTCGAGCCGGCCGGCCGGCCGGCTGGCTCCGGCCAGGCGGTCGACGTGGCAGGGCACGGTCGAAGGCGCCTCGCCGGCGCGCAGGGTGAGGGTCAGGTGACCCGGCCAGGTGCGGTTCATGAATACTCCTCGTCCGGCGCCCAGGCGCCCCAGCTCTCGCCGTCCTCGACGCTCAGCTCGTAGGCCGCCACGGTGCCGTCCGGCAGGCTGATCTCCAGCGCGCCGCCGCGGTGGTCCTCGGGCATCTCGATGACGATGCGGTCGTCGTCGGCCTCGGACACGCCGAGCGGCTGGTTGTTGAGGCGCACCGAGGCCGGTCCGTCGTCGCCGATCAGGCGGTTGCCCGACAGGGCGATGCGCCGGGTGCCCGGCTGGACCTTGAGGACCGGAGGCCCGGCGGGCGGCCGGCTCGGCAGGCTCGGCGTGCGGGGCGGAGGCGCCGGCACGCGCAGGGGCGGGGCTGGCGGGGCGGGCCTCGGTACCGGCGGTGCGGGCTGGACGGGCGGGGCCGGCCTCACGACCGGCGGCGCGGGCTGCGGCGGTAACGGGCGCACGCCGGTCACCTTCGGCCGGTTGAGCACCAGGGCGCTCCTCAGGCGGTCCACCGGCACCTCGGCGAGGCGGGCCACGCTCTGCACGCCGGCGGAGCTCTGCAGGCGCTCGAGCTGGCCCACGTTGCGCACGCCCATGCGCTCCAGGCGCAGGCGCTCGTCGGGGGCGAGGCCGGCCTCCTCCAGGCTGGGGCTGCGGTTGGCGGCGAGCGAGACCGTGTTCTCCTCGATCATCGGCTTGGTGATGGTGGTGAAGCCGAGCTGCACGACGCTCGCCCCGGCCTCGTTGGGGCCGCTGGTGCGGAAGCGCACCTTGCCCTGGGTGTCCAGCTCCACGAAGACCTTGAGCTCGAGCGACATGTCCTTGAGGGCGTAGGTCAGGGGGCGGTTCACGGCCTTGACGCGCAGGGAGTCCTGGACGCGGTCGAGCTGCGACGTGATGGAGTCGATGAACTCCTCGACCAGGAAGCTGCCGTCACCGGCCACGGCCGTCCTCCGGGATCTCGTCGATCTCCACGCGGATGCGCGTGCGATGCACCGGGGGCAGGAAGCCGGCCTTCCAGCGCGAGTGCGGCGCGCTGGCGCAGAACACGAGCCGTCCCTGGCGCACGGCGCTCGACACCTCGAGCGGCATCTCCAGCTCGGCCTCGGTCACCACGAGACCGGAGCCGGCGTCGGGAGAGACGCTCTCCACGAGCTGGAGCAGCGTGTCGGCGAGCTCGTTCCAGGCCATGTTGCCTCAAGCTCCGGGCGACCAGGGATCGAAGGCCGGCCCGGCCAGGCCTTGGGCGACCGGGGCCGGGGGGGGAGCGGGCTTGGGGGCCGGAGCCGGGGCCGCGGGTATTGGAGCGGGAGGCGCCGGGGCGGGCGCAGCGGGGCCGGCCTGCGCCGGCGGGGGCGCCGGGGGCGGCACCTTCGCGTTCGAGTTGATGAGCTGGATCGCCATCGAGTCCGCGAAGCGCTCCAGCGGGAAGGTCTCGCTGCGGAACTTGACCCGCACCTGGCCGGTCAAGTCGGCGCGCACGTTCAGGTCGCTCTGCGCGTTGATGCTCGACGTGTTGACCATGATCGCCTGGGCGCCGAACGGGTTCGAGCCCGCGCGGCCGGACATGTTGCCGGCCGTGGTCTTGGTCTGGTCGAAGCGCATCTGGGAGCTCTCGGACGCGTCGATGTGGAACACCAGCTTGGCGGTGATCTCGCCGTCGTCCACCACCACCCGGTTCATGCCCATGAGGACCATGGTGGCCAGGGTCTGCTGCCGGCGCTCGGCCATCTGGCGGCGGGCGGCGGGCACCACGACCTGCTCCAGGGCGTCGTCGTCGAGGTCCTGCGGCGAGGCGAAGCCGAGGTCCTTGAAGAAGCTCGGCATCTCGCCGCCGGACTGCTGGTTGATGCTCAGCCGCGGCATGCCGCCGGACGTGTCGCGCGCCAGCAGGCCGGGGTGCTGGTCGGCCAGGTAGTCGCGCGCCGCGCCGTCGGTGATGTTGTCGTCCATGAAGCGGTCGACGGTCGTGGCGACGTTCTTGAGCAGCTCGGCGTAGGCCTCCATCTGCTGGATGGAGGCGTCGACGATGGCCTGGAAGGTGCCCTGGATGAGCGACGCCACGAAGCCCGGGAAGTCGATCGCGTTGAGCGTGGCGCGCGCCACCTCGCCGGCCCGCGCGGTGGGGCCGGAAGCGGGCGCGGGCGCGGGACCGGCGGCCGGCGCGGGCGCTATGCCGGGGGGCGTGCCGGGGGCCGGGCTCGGAGCCAGGGGATCGTACGAAGAGGAGGGCTGGCCGCCCGTCCCGCCCGGCGACAGGCGCTGCTGCAGGTCCGGCGGCGCCATCTGACCGGCAAGAGGGGCCTCAGGGGCAGCCAGGTACTCGGCGATCCGCGACATGGACTCGGTGAGCGCCTGCCGGGTCGGAGCGTCCAGGCCCTGGAACGACGCGGTCCGGCCGAGGAGGCCCTCGACCTCGCGGCGGACCGCGTCTCTCGGATGTGGCTGGGTCGGCTGCATCGGCATCTCCCGTCCGGATCAGAGGGCGTAGACCACGTCGGTGAGGGTGGTGGAGCGCCGCAGGCCGGCGGTCCTCTTCTCCCAGGGGGTACCCGCGGCGCGGCGCACCATGGCGTCCATCATCTGGTCGCGGGTCGGGATGGGCACCGGCGAGCGGCTGCCGAGCTGGCGCAGGGCGGCGACCAGGGCGGCGTGGGTGAGCGGACCCCAGTCGCCGTCCGCGGTCAGGCCGCGCGTCGCCTTCTGGAAGGCGGTCAGGTCGGCGTGGCCGAGGGCCGCCAGGCACTGCTGGCGCTGGGCCGTGGACTGCACCGGGCCGACCGCCTCGACGATCCAGCGGCGGGCGCCGCCGACGCCCATCTGGACGGCCCGGTCGACCACCATGGCGAGCGCGCGGTCGGTGTCGAGCCCCAGCCAGGCGGCGAGCGGCAGCACGGGCTCCAGGTAGAGGGTGGCGGCGAGCTCGTTCTGCGCCGCCTGGAAGGGCACGTGGGTCGCCGCCTGCCGGAAGCGGGCCAGCCAGGGCTCGCGCCACAGGTCGGCGCCGCCCACGGGCTGGACGCGCGCCGAGCGGCCGCCGGGGGACTCCGCGGAGGAGGGGCCGGCCGCGTTGGTGACCCGCACCAGCTCGTCCGCCTGGGGGCCGAAGACGCGGCCGAACTCGCCCGCGTCGCGGCTCTGCATCATCTGGAGCAGGCGGCCGAGGCTGCCCGAGTCCTGGGTGAACTGGATGACGCCGTAGGACAGGCCGACATGCCAGTGCTGGCGGGCCGGGTGGTTGCCGAAGCGCCCCTCGAACTCGCCGTCGGCGTTGATCGCCGCGTAGCCGGCCGGGCCGGACTCGAACGGTGCGACCTGCTCGAGGATGCGGCGCTTCTCCGGGATGGTCAGCGGCTGCGCCGCCGCGGCCTCGGCGATCGGCGCGGCGGGCTCGTCGGCCTCGGGGGCCTCCAGGGCCTCGTAGGGCGGCAGCTCCTCGTCGCCGGCGGCCAGGCTCTCCGCGGCTTCGGGCTCCTCGTCCTCGCCGTAGGGCTCACCGTAACCGCCCGCGGCCAGCTCGTAGCCCGCGGCCTCGTCGTAGCCGCCGCCGGAGGCCGGCTCTTCCTCCGACGCGCCGAAGCCGTCGTCGTAGTCGCCGTCCTCGCCGTAGGAGTTGCCATAGGCCTGTTCCTGGGCGCCGTAGGTCGTCTCGTCCTCGTCCTCCAGCATCGGCGGCGCCTGGGCTCCGGCCGGGAAGGTGCTCTCCTGGGCGTCGGACCACATCGCGGCGCCGTCGCCGTAGGGATCCTCTTCGTCCTGGGCCGCGCCGCCCTGGGCCTCGTCCATCATGGCCAGGCCGGCGGCCTCGTCGGCGGAGGCTTCGTAGCCGTCGTCGTAGCCGTCCTCGTCTCCGCTCCCGGCGGAGTGGGCTTCGGCCCCCCAGCCGCAGTCGGCCAGGGCCGCGGCCTCCTCCGCGGCGGCGGCGGAAAGATCCTCGTCCTCGCCGGAATCGGGATCCGCCATGGCCTCGGGCGCCTCGGGCACCGCCAGGGCGGAGAGCGAGCCGTCGGCGCGCAGGCGCGAGAGCTTCTCCAGCGGCACGCTCAGCACCGACGCCGCGGCGCCGGTCTGGCGCCGCAGGTCGGGCGACACCGACACCGCCGGCGCCTGCCCCGGCAACTGCTGGGGCGGCATGGCGAAGGCCGGGCCGCTGCCGTCGCGCCCGCGGTAGGCGATGGCGGTGTAGCAGATCTCCACCGCGCCGGCGAAGGCGTGCACCACCGCCATGGGGGCGACGTAGACCGCGCCCAGCGGCTCGGCCTGGATCAGGCCGCTGTCCTGCCGGCTGGCGTAGAAGTTGGCCGGGCTGCGCCGGCCGGCGTTCGCCGGGTCGAACAGGGTGCGGTCCGTGGTCAGGAGGACCTCGAACCAGGGGAGCCCTCCCGCGTCCACGGTGAAGCCGAGGACGGGGAAGCGGCGGTCGATCTGCCGCCGGTTCGGCGCGATCCGGACCGGGCCGGCCGGCGCGGCGCCGAGGGCGGCGCCGGGGCTGGGGTCCCTGTGCAGGAGACTGTCGATCATGGGGTTCACCGTCCTGACCCGGACGAGCCGGAGTCGCCGTCGGGCGAGCTGACCCAGGTGGAGAGCAGGCGCTCCGCTTCGCTCTTCCGCTCCGCGGGAAGGCGATAGGTCGGGGCGCCGCCGGGCACCAACCTGCGGCGCAGGAGGCCGGCCGAGACCAGCCAGGCAATGGCCTTGCCGGTCTCCTCCGTGGTGCGCTGCACCACTTCCTCCAGCAGGCGCCAGCGGGTGATCCCCTCCAGGGTGTCGGCGGTCCTGGGATTGCGCAGGAAATAGCCCAGGACCTCGCGGGTCGATTGAGGGGGGATCGCGGTTTTCGGTCTCATTCCGGGGGCTCGCGTGTTCGCGGCCCTTGGAGTGCAAGGCCGGAGCCAGCTCCGGATGGTCCTCTCAATCCCATGAAAATAAAAGACTTGTTGGAAATCCGGCGGGCCGTCTCCGGGCCGGGCGGGTCGGCGCCGACCCACCCGGCGCCGCGTCCTCCGAGGGAGGGGAGGGTGGGTCGAAACCGACCCGGGGCGGGTCGGGAGCGGCCCGGGAACCGTTCCGGCCATGCCGGGAACCCTCCCGGCCGCGCCGGGAACCGTTCCGTCCAGGCCGGGGACCCTCCCGGCCGCGACGGGGAGGGGTCGTTTTCGCCGCGCCGGTGGCTAGCGCAGCCCGTACTTCTTCACCAGCCTGCCGAACGCCCGGCGCTCCTTGCCGGCGATGCGGGCGGCCTGGGTGATGTTGCCGCCCTGGCTCTGCAGGAGGTCCCGCACGTAGGCGCGCTCGAACTCCTCGATGGCGCGGGCGCGCGCCTCCCGGAAGCTCCGGGCCGGGGCGCTGGACGAGGCCTCCGCCGGGTCTGCCGGCCCGGGCAGGGGGAGGTCGGACGGCAGGATCCGCGGCCCGTTGGAGAAGGCCAGGGTGCGCTCCACCACGTTGAGCAGCTCGCGGATGTTGCCAGGCCAGGAGTAGCTCGACAGCCGCTGCAGGGCCGCCTCCGAGAACGACCGGCGCTCGCCGCCGCGCCGGGCGAGCAGGTCCAGGAAGTGGCGCGCCAGCAGGGGGACGTCCGCCGGCCGCTCGCGCAGCGGCGTCATGTGCAGCCGGAACGTGGTCAGGCGGTAGAAGAGGTCGGAGCGGAAGGTGCGCTCCCGCACGCACGCCTCCAGGTCGCGGTTGGTGGCCGCCACCACCTTGACGTCGGCGCGCTGGAACTGCTCCGAGCCCAGCGGCCGGTAGCTGCGCTCCTGCAGGAAGCGCAGGAACTTGGACTGCGCCGCGAGCGACAGCGAGTCGATCTCGTCCAGGAACAGGGTCCCCCCCTCGGCCAGGGCCAGCAGGCCCTTCTGGCTGGTGCCGGCGTCGGTGTAGGCGCCGCGGGAGTGGCCGAAGATCTCGTTCTCGATCAGGTGGTCGGGCAGGGCCGCGCAGTCCACCGGGATGAACGGGTGGTTGCGGCGTGCGCTCAGGTGGTGGATCGCCCGGGCGCAGAGCTCCTTGCCCGTGCCGGTCTCGCCGGTCACCAGGACGGCTCCCTCCTGCCGCGCCACCACCGGGATCGCGGCCAGCACCCGCCGGAACGACGGGTCCTCGCCGATCAGGTTGCAGCGCGCCATCTCCGCCGAGAGGCGGGCCGCCGCGGTCCCGACCTCGTCCTCTGGCGGCGGCGTGAAGCTGTCCAGGCGCTGGCTGCGGGCGGGCTTCGGGGCGGGCAGGTCAGGGGACGGCATGGACGTCTCCATTCGAGAGGCAGACTCTATGGCGTCCAAAAGGTGCTTACGTTACAGGGGCTGATATCGTTGTGGCTCTTCGCGTACCAAGGAGGACCGATGATCCTGCGCTCCCTGCTGATCGGCATGCTGCTCGTCCCCGCGGTTCTTTCCGGCCAGGAGGGGCCGGCCTTCTGGGAGCCCGACCGGCCCGAGCCCGGAAGCGTGGAGGCGATCCGCGAATACACCACCGAGGCCCGCTTCCTGCCCGAGACGGTGGCCTACGTGCCGGACTCGGACACGGTGCCGTCGCCCGCCGACGTCCTGGGCCGGATCACCGGCGCGCCCGGAGAGCTGAGCCGGGTCGCCGAGATCTACGGCTACTTCCGCAAGCTCGACGAGGCCAGCGACCGGGTCCGGGTGCAGACGATCGGCCGGACCGAGGAGGGGCGCGACCTGCTGCTCGTCGCGGTGTCGGATGCCGACAACATCGCCCAGCTCGACCACTGGAAGGAGATCACCGCGAAGCTGGCCGACCCGCGGAGCACGACCCGCGAGGAGGCCCGCCGCCTGGCCGGCGAGGGCAAGGTCTTCTACCACCTGCTCGGCGGCCTGCACTCGGCCGAGACCGGCAGCCCGGAGATGCTCATGGAGCTGGCCTACCGACTGGCGGTGTCGGAGAAGCCGGAGATCCAGGAGATCCGGAGAAACGCCGTGGTCCTCATCACGCCGGTCGCCGAGCCCGACGGCCGCGACCGGGTGGTGGACTGGTACTACCGCAACCTCAAGGACCGCAAGGGC
>JBEQUE010000229.1:0-18164 GCA_040349255.1 Acidobacteriota bacterium
ACGCCGGCCACCACGGCCTGCACGCCGAGGCGGCCCTCGGTGCCCACCTCGCGCGCCACGCGCGTCACCTCCGAGGCGAACGAACGCAGCTGCTCCACCATCGTGTTGATGGCCTCCTTGAGCTGCAGGATCTCGCCGCGCACGTCCACGGTGATCTTCTTCGACAGGTCGCCGCTCGCCACGGCGATGGTCACCTCGGCGATGTTGCGCACCTGGGCGGTGAGGTTGCCGGCCATCTGGTTGACGGAGTCGGTGAGGTCCTTCCATACGCCGGATACGCCCTTGACCTGGGCCTGGCCGCCGAGCTTGCCCTCGGTGCCGACCTCGCGGGCCACGCGGGTGACCTCGGAGGTGAAGACCGAGAGCTGGTCGATCATCTTGTTGACCAGCCGGGCGGAGCGCAGGAACTCGCCTTCGAGCGCCCGGCCGTCGACCTCCAGGGCCATGGCCTGGCCAAGGTCGCCCTTGGCCACGGCGCCGACGGCGCGGGTCACCTCGGTGGTGGGCCAGACGAGGTCGTCGATCAGGGTGTTGATCGAGGCCACCTCGTCGGCCCAGCCGCCGGCCACGCCGGGCACCGTCATGCGCTGCTTGAGCTTCCCTTCCTTGCCGACCATGCGGGAGACGCGGGTGGTCTCCTGGGCCCGGCGCTCGCTCATCGCCAGGATGTCGTTGAAGGCGTCCGCGATCTTGCCGTGGATCCCCGTCAGGTCGGGAGGCATGCGCACGGCGAAGTTGCCGCTGCGGTAGGCCACCATGGCGGCGAGGAGCTGGCGGGAGAAGAGGTCGCCGTCGCTGCCGTTTCCACCGTGAAGGGGGGAGTCATCGGAGGGAGGGACGGAGTCCCATTCCGAAGGAAGGCTCTGAGCACGATTCATGCGAGTAAACTCCAAATGTCCCGACGTCAGGTACCGTTCCGGGAGAGCCTGCGGCTGTCAAAGGCCCGCGAATCAGGCAGATGCTCGCACATCCCGGCCCCATCCTCAACTGACGGAGGTTGGTATGCTCCCCCACCGAGATGAGCGCGCTCTCCCAGTGGCTCGACCGCCGGCAGCCCTCCGCTTCCGTCGTCCAGGCCATTGCGGCCTCGGCGGTCGGCCTCCTGGCCGGCGCCGGGGTGCGGCTGTTCCGCTGGCTGATCGAGGAGGTGCGCGAGCTGTGGTCCGCGGGCCTCACGCCGCTCGGGCCGGGGTGGTCCACGGCGCTCGTGCCGGCCCTGGGCGGCGTGATCGTGGGGCTCCTGCTGCTCTGGCTGGTCGGCGAGGAGCGGCATCACGGGGTCGCCGGGATCATCGAGGCCGTGGCCCTGGCGGGCGGCCGCCTGCGCTACCGCCGCATGCCGGCCAAGGCGGTGGCCGCGGCGATCTCGCTGGGCAGCGGCGCCTCGGTCGGGCCGGAGGACCCGTCGGTCCAGATCGGCTCGAACCTGGGCTCGATGCTCGGCCAGTGGCTGCGGCTGTCGGACGACCGGATGCGGGTCCTGGTCGCCGGCGGC
Source organism: Acidobacteriota bacterium (assembly GCA_040349255.1). GTDB lineage: Bacteria > Acidobacteriota > Thermoanaerobaculia > Multivoradales > UBA5704 > DATMER01. The sequence continues at coordinate 1,496 of JBEQUE010000229.1, forward strand.
GCGGCGGCGGGCATGGCCGCGGCCTTCAACGCGCCGATCGCCGGAGTCTTCTTCGCGCTGGAGATCGTGCTGGGCGAGGTGGCGGGCAGCGCGGTCGGCCCGGTTGTGCTGTCCGCGGTCGTGTCGGCCGCCTTCACCCAGGCCGTGGCCGGCAAGCAGCCGGCGTTCGCGGTCCCGGCCTACGACTTCCGCTCCGCCTGGGAGCTGCCGCTCTACCTGGGCCTCGGCCTCGCGGCCGGCCCGGTCTCCGCGCTCTACGTGCGGCTGCTCTACCTGTCCCAGGACCTGTTCCACCGCCTGCGTCTCCCGCGCTGGCTCAAGCCCGCCCTGGCCGGCGCCGCCGTGGGGCTCGCGGCGCTCGCCCTGCCGCAGGTGCTCGGCGAGGGCTACGTCACGATCGAGAGCATCCTGGGCAGCCGGACGCAGACCGTCGGCCTCCTTCTCGCCCTGCTCGCCGCCAAGATCGTGCTGACGCCGCTCTGCATCGGCGCCGGGTTTCCGGGTGGCGTGTTCGCGCCGTCGCTGTTCCTGGGCGCCACCCTGGGCGGCGCGTTCGGCCTCGCCGCCGACCGGCTCTTCCCCGGCCTGACCCTCGATCCCCAGGCCTTCGCCATGGTCGGCATGGCGGCGATGCTGGCGGGCGCGGTCCACGCCCCGCTGACCGCGATCCTCCTCCTGTTCGAGATGACCAACGACTACCGGATCATCCTGCCGCTCATGTTCGCGGTGATGGTGAGCCAGTGGGCGTCCCAGCGCCTGCAGAGCGACTCGGTCTACACCCTGTCGCTGGCGCGCAAGGGGCTGCGGATCGAGCGCGGTCGAGACGTGGAGGTCCTCGAATCGCTCACCGTGGGCGAGGTCATGGAGAGGGACGCGCCGGTCCTGCGCGGGGCCGACCCGCTCGCCGGGGCCGCCGAGGTGATGGCGGCCCGGCGCTTCAACGGCCTCGCGGTCCTCAACGCCGCCGGCCGCCTCGCCGGCATCCTGACCCGGCAGGACCTCGACCGGGGCAAGGCCGCCGGGCTGGCCACGGTCGGCGACGCCTGCACGCGGGAGGTCCTGGTGGCGTACGAGGACGAGTCGCTGGCCGAGGCGCTGCGGCGCATGAGCGTGCGCGACATCGGCCGGCTGCCCGTGGTGAGCCGCGACGACCCCGGCCGGCTCCTGGGACTCCTGCGCCGCCACGCTCTCACCCGGGCGTACGACGCGGCCCTGACCCGCCAGGCGGAGCTGCGCCACCGCGCTCAGCGGGTGCGCCTGGGCACGGTGGGCGGCGTCGAGGTCGAGGAGATCGAGGTCGAGGCCGGAGCGCCGTGCGACGGGCTCGCGGTGCGCGACCTCGGCTGGCCGCCCGGCGCCGTGCTCGCCACCCTCCGGCGCGGCGCGCGGGTGATGATCCCGCGCGCCGACACCGTGCTCCTGGCCGGGGACGTCCTCGCCGTGCTGGCCGAGGGCGCCGCCCGGGAGGCGGTGGTCCGGAGCTGCAGGCGCGGCTGAGGTCAGTGGAGGAAGTGGACCTCCGGCTCGGCGTCGACCTGCGAGCAGGTCATGCTGAGGAGCTGGCACATGTCGACGCGGCGCCGCTCGAGGTCGTTGTAGGTGCGCGGGATGCCGCAGAGGTCGGTCACCGTGACGCCCTTGAGGAAGTTGGAGGGGAGCGAGGCCATGCCCGGGTTGCGGCGCAGGACCTGCTTGAACGAGGCTCCGGTCTCGGGTCCGTGGCAGCCGTTGCAGGTGTTGTTCGAAAAGGCCGCGCGGGCATCCTTGTTGACGATCGAGCTGCAGGCCGGCGACGGGCCGTCCCATTTGAGGTCAAGGCCGTTGGGCGCCACGCCGCCGAGGAACGGCACGCCGTTGAAGGTGAGCGGCACGGTGTAGGTGCCGGCCAGGATGCTCGCGGCGTTGCTGTTGATGTAGTTGGCGAGCGTCGTGGAATTCTGGAGCGCCCGCTGCGGCGTCTGCGGCACCGCGGTCTGGAGGAGCGCCGCGGGCCCCGAGGCGCTCGCGGAGAGCATGAACTGGCGCTGCTGCCAGCCCGGACCGAACTCGAGCTCGTTCGAGCGCACCTGGTTGAGCGCGCTGCCGTTGAGCCGGCCCGGCGCCCCGTTGATCTTGGTGACCATGTCGGTGATCGTCTGGAGCGCGGCGTTGTAGTTCTTCCCGAAGGCGATCCCGCCGAGGTTGTGGAAGCGCTGCGCCCAGGCCAGGATGTCGGCGCAGTTCGCCGCGTTGAGGTTGTACTCGAAGATGAAGAACGCCTGCGACGGGAAGTGATCGGAGACGTTGTACTGGAAGACGAAGTGGAGCTCGCCGCCGGTCGGGGTCACGGTGCCGTTGCCGTTCTGCCGCATGTCGAGCCGGGCGACGATCGCGTTGAGCTGGAACGGCGCCTGCTTCATGTCGAGCCGGCCGCCGGAGCTCACGCCGAGCCAGCCTTGGACGAGCTTGCTCTCGGCGTCCGGGCGCGCCGCCACGGTCTCGCCGTTGATCGTGTGGGGGATGGTGAGCTCACGCAGGAACTGGAGGGTCTTGTCGGAGAGCACCTGCGGGTCGGTGGTGCCGAAGATCCCCTCCATGAGCTTGCCGAAGGTCCAGGCGCCGCGGGTGGCGGGCAGCGTCGGCGCCGCGCAACTGAAGAGGTATCCGGTGCGGTAGCAGTCCTCCACCACGGTGAGGTCGGTGATGAACAGCTCGCGCGAGGTATCCACGTTGCACTTCGCCTGGAGAGGCAGCAGCCCCACCTCCCGTCTCGTCCTCACCTTCGACTGCTGGGCCGGGGTTCCGAATTCAGGCCGGTGCCCCTGAGCGCGGGCGGCCGGCGCGAGGGTTCCTGTCACGAGCAACGCGAGCACTGCGACGGTGGACCTGCGAGTCATGGGATCTCCTTGAAGTCGGCGCGGAGCGCCGGCGCTCCGGGCTCAAGAAAGGAGGGTGCTCGCCGCGGGCGGGACCGATCCCGGACATGCTAAACTGATGCAGGAAAGAACCCTCGCGCCAACCTCGCAATCTTCGACCTTTTTGACCCGCGGGTGAGGGAAATCGAGCCATCGATCCGTCCAACAATAGGCGGCTGGATCCACCGCCGCCTCGTCAGGAGGAAACGACTCCCATGGCCGAGAAGACCGAGAAGACCCTTTCCTTTGAAGACATCGACAAGGCGGTGAAGCAGGCGGACGTCGACGGGCTCGAGAAGCAGTCGGCCCAGTTCAAGTCCGCGGGGGCGAGCGCGGCCGACATCCTGGCCCAGATCTGCCCGACCTACCGGGCCATCCGCCCCATCCTCGTCGGCATCACCCAGATCCCGTTCATCCCGGCCAACTGGAAGAAGGCGATCAAGGCGTTCATCAAGACGATGGATCTGCTCTGCCCGCCGCAGAAGTAAAGCCGCTTCATCGGTTGGGAAGCCGGGACCAGTCGAGGTCCCAGGCTTCCCGCCGCTGGATCAGGCCCGTGATCCGGCCGTCGGCGCCGCGCTGGAAGAGGTAGCGGTAGCGCGGCTTGCCGGGGACGAACAGGACGTCCGGCGCCTCGGCCTTGATGGGCTCCGCCTTGCGCCCGGTCTGCTGGCCTTCGAGCCCGCCGGCCGTGCGCCGGATCTCGTAGGCCACGTCCGCGCTGAGCTGGTAGCTCCCGACGTACTCGTCCATCTGCGCCGGCGTGAGGGCCACAGCCGGCGGGTCGGTGCGCACGGCGAGCACCTGGCCGGCGATCAGGCGCCAGCCGGCGGGGGTCTTGAGCCAGGTATCGGTGGTCCGGTACTGGCAGTGCAGCTCGTGGCCGTGGTAGGTCTCGTGCTCGTCGTTCAGGTAGCTGGCGACGGCGACGTCCCCGTGCCGCGCCACCTGGAAGTCGATCACCTTGATGGTCCCCGCGACGCCGGGCGGCAGTGGCCTGATCCCCTCAACGAGCTCCTTCTTGGTCACGACGGTGCCGTCCTCCGAGGTGTAGAGGACCTTGTCGTCCAGGTAGCGCTCCCAGACCTGGCTGCCCCCGGACGCGATGGCGTCGACCATCTCCTGGGTCTGCCTCTGGAGAAGAGCGGCGAGGTCGTCCTGGGCCGAGGCGGAGAGCGGAAGGAAGAGGAGGAGGGTGGCGGGCAGAAAGAGTTTCTTGGCCATGGGGAGATTATCCCACCGCCTCCCATAGAATCCGCCGATGGACCGCGACCTCCTCGACCGCATCCGCCAGCTCGAACGCGCCGCCCGTCCGCTCGAACCCGGTCCCGGCCTCCGCCGGAAGCTGCGCGGCGCAGTGGTCGCCTCTTCGGAACGGTTCCTCCAGGAGATCGGGACCGCGAAGGCCTACGACGAGACAGGCGCCGGCCTCGGGCTGCTGGGGACGCCGATCTCCGAGCAGGGGACGCCGATCGAGACCCTCGTCGAGCTACTGGAACGGGAGGTGATCCGGCCCGGCGCGAACACGGCCTCGGGCGGCCACCTGGCCTACATCTCGGGCGGCGGGATCTATCACTCGGCGCTCGCCGATTACTTGGCCGCGGTCAGCAACAAATACGCGGGCATCTTCTTCACCGGCCCGGGCCCGGTGCGCATGGAGAACCTGGTGCTCCGCTGGGTGGCGGACCTCGCCGGGTATCCCGCGGGGGCGGGCGGCACCATCGCCTCCGGAGGCAGCCTCGCCAACCTGACCGCGATCGCCACGGCCCGTGACGCCCGCGGTCTGAAAGGGGCCGACTACGCCTCGTCAGTCGTCTATCTGACCAATCAGGCCCACCACTGCATCGAGAAGGCGCTCCGGATCGCCGGCATGGCCGAGGCCCGGGTGCGGCAGATCCCGATCGACGAGCGGTTCCGCATGCGGCCGGACGCCCTGGAGCGGGCCATCGCCGAGGACCGGGCCCAAGGGCTCAACCCCTGGCTGATCGTGGCCGCGGCCGGCACCACCGACACCGGCGCCGTGGACCCGCTCGACGAGCTCGCGGCGATCGCGGAGCGCGAGCGCTGCTGGTTCCACGTCGACGCGGCCTACGGCGGCTTCTTCCTCCTGACCGAGCACGGCCGGAGGGTGCTCAAGGGCATCGAGCGCTCCGACTCGGTCGTCCTCGATCCGCACAAGAGCCTGTTCCTGCCGTGGGGAGCCGGCGTCGTGCTGGTCCGGGACGTCCGGCACCTCGCGGAGTCCAACAGCTACACCGGCCACTACCTGCAGGACGCCTTGCGCGAGCCCGGCGAGATCTCGCCGGCCGACCTGTCGCCCGAGCTCACGAAGCCCTTCCGGGCGCTTCGCCTGTGGCTGCCGCTCGTCCTGCTCGGGACGAAGCCGTTCGAAGCGGCGCTCGACGAGAAGCTGCTCCTCGCCCGCTACTTCCGCCGGGAGGTCGGGAAGCACGGCTTCGAGGTCGGGCCGGAGCCGGACCTCTCGATCGTGACCTTCCGCTGGGCCCCTCCGGGCGCCAGCCTGGAGCAGGCCAACGAGGCCAACCAGCGGATCGTCGACGCCTTCCGCCGGGACGGCCGGATCTTCCTGTCCTCGACCCTGATCGACGGCCGCTTCACGCTCCGCATGACGGCCCTGGTCTTTCGCACCCACCTGGAGACGATCGATTTGACGCTTCAGCTGCTGCGCGAGGCGTGCCGGGCCGCCTCCGCGGAGGTCCGGACCGGGATCACCTCGAACTCCACCAAGTCGGACCAGGCCTGAATCCAGGCGTCGAAGAGAGACGGGTCGTCGGTCTCCATCAATTGGAAGCAGCGCCGGAAGTCGAGATCGACCCAGCTCGATACGTAGAGCAGCCCGTCCGGCAGGAGGCGTCCCCTCTCGGCCGACCGGCGGTAGACCTCGGTAGCGTCCTTGAACGTTTCCACGACCATGTAGAGGGCCATGCCCGGCATTCTACCCGGCGTAGAAGGCCAGCACGCTTCTGGCGACTTTGCGGATGGCGGCCGTATCCTTCCGGACCCACCGGAAGACGATCGATCTGACGCTTCAGTTACTCCAGGAGCAAGTCCCGCCCGCTGGTTCTCCTTCCTGAACGGTCGCGACAGATCGCCGGGAATCCCGGCTTCGCGTGCTTCGCGCTCACGCGACAGCGCCATCTTGCGCCAAAGAAGGTGACGTTGCGCCAAACAAGAGAATTTTGCGCCATATCAACTCACCTTGCGCCAACGTACGCTTCCTTGGCGCAACGTTACCTTCTTTGGCGCAAGATGGCGCGACGTTGCCACGATGCAACCTTCTTTGGCGCAACGTAACCTGACGTTGCGCCAAAGAAGTCGACTTTGCGCCCACGAAGGTTACGTTGCGCCGCAGGACTTTACCTTGCACCAAAGAGGGCTGCATGGGTGCAAAGCCTCTCAGCGTTGCGCCAAAGAAACCTACCTTGCGCCAAAGAAGGGTACTTTGGCGCAAGGTAACCCTACGTTGCGCCAAACAAGCTTGCGTCGCGATCAGGAAGGCCACATCACCGGAACAAGCCGTCGGAATGGGCTGCGGACAAATGGCGAGAGAAACGGAACGCTTTGCGACGTCACAAATAAGTGGTTGGCCAACCACTGACGAATCGCGAATCCGCAGTTCGTCACGCAGCCTTCGGTAGATCCGGAGGAAGCGAGAAAGAACAACCCTAAAGGAGTTGCAACATGTATAAGCAATTCTCGGTTCCGGTGATCGCGTTATTCTTGCTCTCGCTGGTATCCCCGCGCCCTTCCCACGGCATGCCCGGCGGCACCTGTGCCGTCCAGTGTCCCGATGGAAGCTGGTCATCCATAGCCTGCGATCGGAATGAGAATGCCTTCTGCACGTGCAGCGGGTCGCCGGTCCAGGCGAACCCCTACTGTGAAGCAGTCGATTTCTGCGAAACGCATCCCTGGCGGCCGGAATGCGGCCCGATGTGTCCTTTGCTCGTGCAGACCGACCATGGTCCGTGGTCGCTCACCGATCCGGACAACGGCGTTTTGTTCGACATGGACGCCGATGGGAGGCGCGATCGTACGAGTTGGACCACGCCGGGCAGCAGCCTCGCGTTCGTCGCACTCGATCGCAATGACAACGGCAGGATCGATGACGCCGCGGAGCTCTTCGGCGAGCACACGCCGCTGCGCGACGGCTCCAGGCCGCTGAACGGCTTTGTCGCGTTGAAGGAGTACGACGACAACGGCGATGACGCGATCGACGACAATGACGCGATCTGGCCGTTCCTGCTGCTCTGGACCGACAGCAATCACGACGGCATCTCGCAGCCCGCCGAGCTCGATCCGATCGCGTCGAGCAACATTACGTCGCTCTCGACCGCATATCACTGGACCGGACGCCGCGACCGGTACGGCAATCTATTCCGCTACACCGCCGCGTGCGAGGCCGACAACTCGGCGCCGTATTACGACGTTTACTTCCGCATCAAGCGCTGACGCCACGTCTTCTCCGCCTCTTCAAGGAGAGCCCGGCCCGTCTCCGTCGGGCCGGGCTCTCCCTCCCTCTCCTCGGCCTCCGTAAAAGGCCAGCACACTCCGGGCGAGGCCCAGGACGCGCTCTTTGAGGACCGGCGGGTCCACGACCTCCACGTTCGGCCCGAAGCTCAGGACGAACTCCGCGGCCTCCTCCTCGAACTGGAAGCGCATCTCGACCTTCTTCCAGCCATCCTCCTCCGCCTCCCCCACCTTCTCGACGCGCGCAAAGCGGCCGCCATAGGGAAGACGCCAGACGGTCTCCGGATGGACGCGCAGGGTGGCCGGGTATCGGGGCAGGTTGGCGCGGAAGTCCTTCGACGACTGGTCCCACCAGGCGGCCAGATCGAAGCCTTCGGGCCGGACGCAGCGCTCGTCCAGCATCCGGGCGGCCTGGATGCGCGAGATCCGGTAGGCGCGGACGTCTCCGCCCACCTGCCCGGCCAAATACCAGGCGCTCCCCTTCGCCACCAGGCCCAGGGGATCGACGAAACGTTGGAAGGCGTCGTCGTTCCGGTCCGCCCTTCCTCCATAGAGGATCTCCAGGCGCCGTTCCTGCCAGACCGCGTCCTGCACGATCTGAAGGTACGGGATGGCTTCGGGCGAGGAGGCCCAGCCTCCGACGTCTACATGAATCTTGCGGCGGGCCTCGTCCGCGCGGTGCCGGAGCAGGGCCGGCAGCCCGGCCAGAAGCTTCAGGATGGCTCCTTCCGCGGCGCGGTCCAGCTTGAGGTCGGACAGCAGGCGCGGCGGGATGGACAGGGCGAGCGCCTGGGCTTCATCTTCGTGGAGGCCGGTCAGCTCGGTCCGGTACCCCTCGACCAGGCTCCAGCCGCCACCCACGCCGCGTTCGGCCGTCACCGGCACGCCGGCCGAGCCCAGAGCGTCCATGTCCCGCAGGATGGTGCGCTCGGAGACCTCCAGCCGTTCGGCCAGTTCCCGGGCCGTCAGCCGGCGGTGGATCTGGAGGAGAAGAAGGATGGAGAGGAGGCGGTCGGCGCGCATGTCCTCCACTCTAGCCGAGATACCTGACAGGGGATGTCAGGAATGGGGTGCGAATCTCCGTTCAAGGAGGTGGCACATGACAAGAAAGCTGGAAGGTAAAGTGGCGGTGGTGGCCGGAGCGACCCGGGGGGCCGGGCGCGGCATCGCGTGCGGGCTCGGCGAGCAGGGGGCGATCGTCTACTGCACGGGCCGCAGCGTCCGCGGACAGCTCGCCTCGGGCGACAAGCGGCCCGAGACCATCGAGGAGACCGCGGAGAAGGTGACGGCGCTCGGCGGCGTCGGCATCCCGGTGCGGGTGGACCATACGATGGAAGACGAGGTGAAGGCGCTGTTCAAGAGGGTCAAGAAGGAGCAGGGTCGGCTCGACGTGCTGGTCAACGACATCTGGGGCGGCGACGCGCTGACCGAGTGGGGCAAGTCGTTCTGGAACATGTCCCTGGACAAGGGCTTCCTGATGATGGACCGGGCGATCCGGGCACACATCATCACCAGCCGCTGGGGCGTGCCGCTCATGATCCCGCGCAAGCAGGGGCTCGTGATCGAGATCACCGACGGCAAGGCGCGCTACTACCGGGGCAGCTTCTTCTATGACCTGTGCAAGGACACGGCGATCCGGCTGGCCTGGATGATGACGCAGGAGCTGAAAAAGAAGGAGATCACCGCTGTGGCGCTCACGCCGGGCTTCCTGCGCTCCGAGCTCATGCTCGACCACTTCGGCGTGACCGAGGCTAACTGGCGGGATGCGGCCAAGAAGGATCCCCTCTTCGCGCACTCCGAGACGCCGCTCTACATCGGCCGCGCCGTTGCCGCGCTCGCGGCCGATCCGAACGTATCGGCCAAGGCCGGCCAAGCGCTCGCGACCTGGGACCTCTACAAGGAGTACGGCTTCACGGACGCGGACGGGACGCAGCCCGACATCTGGCCGCACCTGGTCGAGCACTTCAAGGAGATGAATCTGGCGGAGATGGCCTGATCCGTTCCACCCGCCCTCCGTGGCTCGCAACTTGCACCGGGGGGCGGGTGACATGCCGAGACGAACGACCTTCTCCAAGAGCTTCATCAGCCGTGCCCTGAACCATGGATACCCCCGGCCTCTCCTGCAGCGCGAGGGCTGGATCAGCCTGAACGGGCCGTGGGACTTCGCCATCGATCCGGACCAGCACTGGCGCAGCCCCGCCGAGGTGACCTGGAAGGCGTCGATCCTCGTCCCCTACTCGCCCGAGACGCCGGCGAGCGGGATCGGCAACACCGGCTTCTACCGCCGGTGCTGGTACCGCCGGACGTTCGAGACGCCGCCGCTGGCCCACGGCGAGCGTCTCCTCCTCCACTTCGGCGCGGTGGACTGGTCGTCCACGGTCTGGGTGAACGGCACGCCGGTAGTCTCCCATGAAGGGGGCTATACGCCGTTCTGGGCCGACGTGACCGACGCCCTGGTTCAGGACGGCGCGCAGGAGGTGGTGGTGCGGGCCGACGACGACCCGGCCGACCTCGGCAAGCCCCGGGGCAAGCAGGACTGGCAGCTCGAGCCGCACTCGATCTGGTATCCGCGCACGACCGGCATCTGGCAGACGGTGTGGATCGAGAAGGTATCCTCGACCTGGATCGAGAGCCTGCGCTGGACGCCCGACCTGGCGCGCTGGGAGCTGAGCTTCGAGGCCTGGCTGGGCGGCGAGCCCAAGGAACGGCTGCGGCTCGGGGTCAAGCTCCGGGCCGGCGCCCAGGTCCTCGCGGACGACACCTACACCGTGGTGGCCGGCGAGGTCCACCGCCGCATCGCCCTGTCCGACCCGGGCATCGACGACTTCCGCAACGAGCTGCTCTGGAGCCCGGCGAGCCCGACGCTCATCGAGGCGCAGATCCAGCTCTGGGCCGAGCGCGGCGAGTTGCTCGACGAGGTGGCCAGCTACACCGCCCTGCGATCGATCGCCATCCAGGGCGACCGGGTGGTCCTGAACGGCCGGCCCTACTACCTGCGCATGGTGCTCGACCAGGGCTACTGGCCGGAGTCGGGCCTCACCGCGCCGGACGACGACGCCCTCAGGCGCGACGTGGAGCAGGTCAAGGCCATGGGGTTCAACGGCGTGCGCAAGCACCAGAAGATCGAGGACCCGCGCTTCCTGCATTGGGCCGACCGCCTGGGCCTGGTGGTCTGGGAGGAGATGCCGAGCGCCTATCGCTTCACCAAACGGTCGATCCAGCGCCTGACCCGCGAGTGGATGGAGGCCATCCGCCGCGACTACAGCCACCCGTGCATCCTCGCCTGGGTGCCGTTCAACGAGTCCTGGGGCGTGCCCAACCTGCCCGACAGCCAGGCCGAGCGCCACTGGGTGCGCGCCCTCTACCACCTGACGAAGACGCTCGACTCCACCCGTCCGGTGATCGGCAACGACGGCTGGGAGAGCGTGGCGACCGACATCATCGGCATCCACGACTACGACGCGGACCCGCGGCAGATCGCCCGCCGCTACCATGCCGAGGACGTCCTGCCCCGCCTGCTCCAGCGCGAGCGGCCGGGCGGCCGGCTGCTCGTCCTGGAGGAGGACGCCCACACGGGCCAGCCGGTGATGCTCACCGAGTTCGGCGGCATCGCCGCGTCGGACGAGCGCGGCACCTGGGGCTACTCGCGCGCCGCCTCGGGCGAGGAGCTCGCGGCGCGCTACACGGACCTGCTCGCTGCGGTGGGCTCGCTCACGCTCTTCGCCGGCTTCTGCTACACCCAGTTCACCGACACCTACCAGGAGGCGAACGGCCTCCTCCGCGCCGACCGCAGCCCGAAGTTCCCGCTGGAGGAGCTCGCCGCCGCCACCCGCGGCGAGCGCCGGCCAAGGAGCCCGGGCAAGCGGCGGAAGACCGCGGAGGGGGTGAGCGGCGTCGGCACGCGGCACGTGCCGGAGGCGCCGCCGTTCGACGACGACTGATGCACAAGCGGACCCTCACCAAGCCGGACGGCCGCTCGCTGATCCTCTACGCCCGCCACCCGCTCGACCCGGGTACGGAGGCGCCGAGCCCGAGTCTCACGCCGCCCGGCACGAAGTCCCACCTGCGCTGGCATCCGCTGCGCGGCGAGTGGGTGGCCTACGCCAACCACCGGCAGAACCGCACGTTCCTGCCGCCGCCCGAGTACAACCCGCTGGCGCCGACGGTCGATCCCGCGCATCCGACCGAGGTGCCGGCCGGCAACTGGGAGGTGGCGGCGTTCGAGAACCGCTTCCCCACGCTCACGCTCCACGCCGAGGAGCCGGCGACGGAGTCGATCGTGGACACGCGGCCGGGCAAGGGGGTGTGCGAGGTGGTGGTCTTCACCCAGGACCCGAAGGCCTCGCTCGGCGGCCTGCCGCTCGACCGCCTGGAGCTGATCTTCGAGGTCTGGGCCGACCGCGCCCGCGAGCTCGGCTCCCGGCCGGAGGTCCGGTACGTGTTCCCGTTCGAGAACCGCGGCGTGGAGGTGGGGGTGACGCTCCACCATCCGCACGGCCAGATCTACGCCTACCCGTTCATCCCGCCGATCCCCGCGCGCGAGCTGGCGCAGCAGGAGGCCTGGCTCCGCGAGCACGGGACCGGCCTGCTGGAGGACCTGATCCGCCGCGAGCAGGAGGATGGCCGGCGCACGCTCTACGCGGGAGAGAAGGCGCTCGCCTGGATGCCGGCCTTCGCGCGCTACTCGTACGAGATCTGGGTGGCGCCGCGGCGGCCGGCGCCCTCGGTGGCGGACCTGGACGCGGAGGAGCGCGCCGATTTCGCCCGGGCGCTCAAGACGGTGCTGCTCAAGTACGACAGGCTTTGGGACAAGCCGTTCCCGTACATCCTGCTGTTCCACCAGGCTCCGACCGACGGCCAGCCGCATCCGGAGGCGCACGTCCACATCGAGATCTACCCCGCCTACCGCATGCCCGGCCGCTTGAAGTACCTGGCCGGGAGCGAGATCGGCGCCGGGGTGTTCACTGCGGATACACTGCCCGAGGAGAAGGTGACCGAGCTGCAGGCCGTGGAGGTGAGCCTTGACTGAGACGATGCTGCGCGAAGCGGAGAGGGGGAAGATGAATCACCACGCGGACCTGCCGGGATTCGAGGAGCTGTTCGGGCGCGAGCCCATCGCCGCCGCCGACGCGCCGGGCCGGGTCAACCTGATCGGCGAGCACACCGACTACAACGGCGGCTACGTGCTGCCCATGGCCATCCCGCAGCGCACCCGGGTGGAGATCGGCACGCGCATCGGCACGCTGGTCAAGGCCTGGAGCGCCGACGTCCGCGAGCCGAAGGTCGAGGAGTACCGCCTGGAGGAGGAAGCCCCGGGGCGTGGCTGGCTCGACTACGTCCAGGGTGTGACGCAGGCGCTCCGCGAGGCCGGCCATCGGCTGCGCGGTTTCGACCTGCGGATCGAGTCGGACGTTCCGCTCGGCAGCGGTCTCTCCTCCAGCGCCGCGCTGGAGGTCGCGCTGATCCGCGGCCTGCGGGAGGTGTTCGGCCTCGACATCGACGACGTGGCCGTGGCGCTCGCCGGCCAGAAGGCGGAGAACGAATTCGTGGGCGCGCCGGTGGGAGTCATGGACCAGATGGCCGCGAGCCTCGCGGACGAGGGCAAGGCGCTCTTCCTGGACACCCGGACGCTGCGTTTTGAGCGCGTGCCTCTGCCCGTGACGGCCGAGCTGCTGGTGATCGACTCGGGCGTCGCGCATCACCACGCCGGAGGGGCTCCCAGCGAATACCGCGTCCGCAGGGAGGAGAGCGAGAAGGCCGCGGAGCTGCTCGGCTTCAAGCAGCTCCGGGACCTGGACAACCAGGATCTCTGGCGCCTGGTGGCCCTGCCCGAGCCTCTGGACCGCCGGGCGCGCCACGTGATCACGGAGAACGCCCGCGTCCGGGCCGCGGTCGCGGCCATGCGCGACGGCGACCTGGAGCGCCTCGGCAAGCTCCTGAACCTCTCCCACCAGTCGCTGCGGGACGACTACGAGGTGTCGGTCCCGGAGATCGACCTCCTGGTGGAGCTCGCCCAGCGGGAGCCGGACGTCTACGGCGCCCGCATCACCGGCGGCGGCTTCGGCGGCTCGATCGTGGCGGTCACCCGCGCCGGCGCCGCGCGGGAGGCCGGGGAGCGGGTGGTGCGGGAGTATACGAAGCGCACCCGGAAAGAGGCCAGGGTGCTCGTGCCGGCCTAAGGCGAGATCCGCCCCCGCGCCAGCCGGTCGACCTCTTCGGCCCGGGGCCAGCGCAGGAGCATCGAGAAGAAGCTCGCCATGCAGAGCACCAGCCCGTAGAAGGACGACCCGGAGAGGAGCGCCACGAGGAGGCCCATCAGGGCGGCCGCCTCCAGCACGGCGAAGCTGACCAGGGTCGCCCGCTGGTAGGCGGGAATCAGGTTGCCCAGGTCCACCTGCCGGCTGACCAGGCTCGGGGTCAGGCCGCTCCGGAGGAGCGCCGTCCGCATGCGCGAGCCCAGCAGGATCATCACCGCTGCGAGGAAGGTGAGGGCGATCGGGAGCGCGTCGGGGACCTTGCCGAAGGGGTGGAGCTGGAAGCCCTCGATCAGGAACCAGCCGGCGATGCCGTAGGCGAGCACGCACCCGGCCAGGGCCATGCAGACCACGCGGGTGCCGCGCAGCCGTTCCGAGATGAAGCGCTCGCGTTCGGCCAGGTCGAACATCATGCAGAATCTATCCCGGCGCGCACCGAGAGCACCAGATTCCCGGCGCCGTCCATCCTTCCCCGCCACCCGCCGGCGACGACCGTGGCGCTGTGGCTCTCGAAGACCAGCGCCGGCCCCTGAAAGGTGTCCCCCGGCCGGAGGAGGCCACGATCGAACACCGGGACCTCCCTCCAGCCGCCGAGCCAGCTCCGGCGCTGGCCGGACGGTTCAGCCTCCCGCTCCACGGCACCGGATTCGGTGAGCGGCATCTCCTCCGGCGCCGAGGAGGCCACCACGCGGATCGACTCCAGCTCGATCGACCTGCCCTCGGGCGCGTAGCCGTAGATCTCCCGGTAGGCCGTCGCAAAGGCTTCCTCGATGGGTTCGCCCTCGATCGGCAGCGCCTCGTCCTGGCCCACGAAGCGCAGGTTGAGGATGCGCCGGCGGACCGCGCCCGAAACGCCCTCGCCCGCCACCGCCTCGGTGGCCTCACGGCCCAGCTCGTCCAGCCAGCCCGCGAGACGATCCCTTACCCGGGCCAAGGGCTCCAGAACCTGCCGGTGCGCGAAGCGCTCGACCACCGCGGCCCCGAGGCCCAGGGCGGAAAGCAGGCCGGCGTCCCGCGGGACCACCACGTTTTCGATCCCGAGGAGCTCCGCCAGGGCGCAGGCGTGCTGGGCCCCGGCGCCGCCGAAGGCCACGAGCGCGTACTCGGCCGGATCGTACCCGCGGCGCAGCGAGATGCTCCGGATGGCCTCGGCCATGCGCTCGTTGGCGATCTCCAGGAAGCCTTCCAGCAGCGCCTCCCTCCCCTGTTCCGCATCCAGGGCGCGCTCCGCGGCGGCGACATCCAGGGGGATCTCGAAGCGGGCCGGATCGAGCCGGCCCAGGAGCAGGTTGACGTCGGTGAGCGTGAGCGGACCGCCGGCGCCGTAGCAGGCGGGGCCGGGCCAGGCGCCGGCGCTCTCGGGTCCGACGTGGAGCTGGACGCCGTCGAAGCCGCAGATCGATCCCCCGCCGGCCGCCACGCTCTCGACGGCCAGCGCCGGAGCGACCAGGTGGGCGTCGCCCACCCGGTGCTCGAACAGGTACTCGAAATCGCCGTCGTAGCGCGCCACGTCCGTGCTCGTCCCGCCCATGTCGAACGCGACGATCCGGGAGAACCCGGAGCGCCGTCCGGAGAGCGCCGCCCCGACCACGCCGCCCGCCGGACCGGAGAGCAGGCTGTCCTTCGCGTGGAAGGAGCTCGCCCGCACCAGCCCGCCGGCGCTGGTCATCACGTGGAGCGAGCCGCGCGACAGCGCGCCTGCCACCCCGGCCAGATAGCCCTTGAGGACCGGCGAGAGATAGGCATCCACGACCGCGGTCTCGGCCCGGGGCACGATCCGGATCAGCGGTGCGAGGCGCGACGAGAGCGAGACGTGGCGGAAGCCGGCCTCGCGCAGCATCTCTCCCAGCTCCTCCTCGTGGCGCGGGTTGCGGTACGAATGTAGGAGCGCCACCGCCGCCGACTCGAAGCCGGAGGCGAGCAGGCGCCCGGCTTCTTCCCGCAGCGATCCGGGATCGAGAGACACGAGCACCGAACCATCCGCGGCCAGACGCTCGGGCACCTCCACGACCTCCGAGAAGAGCGGCCGGGGTTTCTCGACGTTCAGCGCGAAGAGGTCCGGACGCTGCTGGGTGCCGATCAGGAGGAGGTCGGCGAAGCCGCGGGTGATGAAGAGAGCCGTGGCCGCGCCCTTCCTCTCGAGGAGGGCGTTCGTGCCGCGGGTGGTCGCGAGCCGCAGGGCGATCTCCGGCAGTCCCTGGTCGAGAGGCGTGCCGGTGACCAGCCGCGCCGCGAGGACCGGCGGCTCCTCGGGCGAACGCAGCTCGAAAGCCGAACCCGGCCGATCCGGCAGGGGGGCATCCAGCTCCAGGACGTCGCCGCCGGAGCCCACCACGGTGATCGCCGGGTGCGTTTCGCCGGTCCCCAGGACGCGCAGCTCGAAGCCGCGGAAAAACCCGGCCGGCACGCGCCAGCCGCCTTCGACCCTCACCTCCGCGCCGTGGCTTTCGAGAATCCGGCCGCGCAAGGCGCTCGTCGAGAGCACCTTGGCCCGGTGCAGCGCACCCTCGGGATCGACCGCCAGACAGTCGGTGAACGTACCGCCGGTGTCGATCCAGATCCGCCAGGGAGAACCGGTCAGGACATGGCTCCCGGCTTCATCCGCGCCCCCCGCCGAGCCGGGCGAGAAGCAGCTTCACCCGCTGGTTCTCCTGGTCGATCGCCACCGCCTTGCGCAGCCAGCGCTGGGCATCCTCCGCGTCGCCGCCGGCCAGCGACGCCAGCCCCATGGCGGCGTACGGCTCGGCGCTGTCACGGTAGAGGCGGATGGCCCGCTTGTAGAAACGCCGCGCCTCGTCGAGCCGGCCGTGGGCCATGCTGACGTCGCCCAGGGCGAGATAGATGAACGGGTTGCGGCTGCCGAGGCGGGAGGAGATCTCCAGCAGGTCCTCGGCCTCGGCGACGTTGCCCTGGTGGCGCAGCAGCGCGGCCAGGTTCTGGTAGGCCGACACCGCCTCGGGATCGACCTCCAGCGCCTTGCGGTAGGCCTTCTCCGCCCCGGTCAGGTCGCCGTTGCGGCGCAGGGACACGCCG
>JBEQUE010000232.1:0-8913 GCA_040349255.1 Acidobacteriota bacterium
CCGTGAACCGGACCCAGAGCGGCAGCGCGGCGCGCGCCCCGGACAGCCGGGTGGAGGAGTTGTCGTCGTAGCCCACCCAGACGACCGTGGCCCGCTGCGGCGAGTAGCCGCCGAACCAACTGTCGCGGCGCTTGTTCGTGGTGCCGGTCTTGCCCGCCACGTCGCCCGGGATGCCGGCCGCCGCGCCGCGGGCCGTGCCGCGCTCGAACACCCCCTGGAGCAGCGACGTCACCAGGTAGGCCGACTGCTGCGACAGTACCCGCGTCGGCTTCGGCAGCGGCGCCCCCTCCACCGGCTTGCCGTAGCGGTCGAGGACCGCGGCGAGACCGTGGACCGGCGGCCGGACTCCGCCCGCGGCGAGCGTCGCGTAGACCGACGCCAGCTCCACCGGCGTGACCTCGGCCGAGCCCAGGGCCACCGACGGGTAGGGCTCCATCTTCGAGGTGATGCCCATGTCGTGCGCCAGCTCGAGGATGCGCGGCATGCCGACGGCCATGGCGAGCCGGGTAGTGGCCGGGTTGTAGCTCTTCTCCAGGGCGGTGCGCACCGTGACCCAGCCGTGGAATGTGCCGTCGTCGTTCTTCGGGCTCCAGTCCATGGTGGCGAGGCGGACGGTGAGCGGCTCGTCCTCCAGGAAGGAGGAGGGCGTGACCTTCCGCGCCTCGAAGGCGGCGGCATAGATGATCGGCTTGAAGGCGCTGCCCGACTGGCGCAACGCCTGGCCGGCGCGGTCGAACTGGCTCCCGCCGTAGCTCCGGCCGCCGATGTAGGCCAGGATGCCGCCGGTCTCGGGGTCCACCGACACCAGCGCCGCCTGCAGGGGGCCCTTGCCCTTGTAGCCCTTCTGATACCCCGACTCGATCTTCTTGAGACCACCGTCCACCGCGTCGTACGCCGCCTGCTGGTTGCGCCAGTCCAGGCTGGAGAAGAGGACATAGCCGCCGTCGGCGAGGTCCTCGACGCCGAACCGGCGCTGGGCCTCCTGGGCCACGGCGTCGGCGAAGTAGGGCGCGCGCCGCCGGACCACCGGCTCGGGCGCCACCATCACGGGAGACGCGACGGCCTTTTCGACCCGCTCCGGGGTGGCGAGCTCGAGCTTGGCCATGCGGCCCAGCACCCAGTCGCGGCGCTCCTTGGCCGTCTCCGGATGGTCGAGCGGCGAGGTCAGGGCCGGGGCGTGGATCATGCCGGCCAGGGTGGCGGCCTCGGCCAGGTCGAGCTGGCTCGCGTCCTTGCCGAAGTAGGCCCGGGACGCGGCGCCGACGCCCATCAGCGAGACCCCGCCGCTGCCGCCCAGGTAGATCTCGTTGAGATAGGCCTCCAGGATCTGCCGCTTGTCGTAACGCACCTCCAGGAGCACGGCGAGGATGAGCTCCTGCACCTTGCGGCCCACGGTGCGCTCGTGGGTCAGATAGATGTTCTTGACGAGCTGCTGGGTGAGCGTGCTGCCGCCCTGGCGCAGCCGGCCGCCGCGGAAGTTGACCCAGACCGCCCGCGCGATGCCGCTGAACGAGACGCCCGAATGGTCGTAGAAGTTGTCGTCCTCGGCCGCGATGACCGCGTTGATCAGGTCCTCCGAGACCTGGTCCACGGTGACCGGCCGGCGCTCCTTCTGGTCCGGACCGTAGTAGGAGGCCAGGAGCGGCGGATCGAGGATCACCGAGTCGGCCTTCTGGCCGCCCTGGCGCAGGCCGGAGATGCGCGACCCGCGATAGGTGATCTCGACCAGCCCGCCGCCGGAGCTGCCGTCCGGCCGCAGGAAGGTGCGCAGGTGGACGGCGAGCCCGCGCCCGACCTTGCGGTAGCGGCCGGCCGGGAGCGGGTTGGAGTCCGTGTCCTCCCGATATCCTTCGGCGCGCAGGTCCGAGACGAGCAGGTCGGCCGGGTAGCTCCGGCCCGGAGTGAGCTTGGTCGCCTTGGCGTAGAGCCGGGACGGCTGGCGGTACGTGATGTCGTCGAACTGGCTCGTGAGCTGCCAGAACGGCCGGATCACGAACGCGCCCACGACAAGAAGGACGAGCGCGACGATCGCCCAGCGGAGCCGGGAACGCCTGCGCGGAGCGGGCGGCGGAGGGATGTTGGGGGTGCGGACAGGCTGCATTCCGGGTGGTCCGGGGTGCAAGATGTGGTCCAGGACCAGAACGAGGATACAGCATCTTGCATTTCCGCCTGCTATCATTCCCGGCTCTATGATCGCTGTGACCGACCTTGGCAAGTCCTACGGGCAGCAGACGCTCTTCGAGGGCGTCTCGCTGCAGTTCAACCCGGGCAACAAGTATGGCCTCGTCGGGGCCAACGGCTCGGGCAAATCCACGTTCCTCAAGATCCTCACCGGCGAGGAGCTGCAGAGCGAAGGCGACATCAACATGCCCAAGCGCCTCAAGCTGGGCGTGCTCAAGCAGGACCACTACCGCTACGAGCACATGCCCATCCTGGAGGTCGCCATGATGGGCAACCACGAGGTGTGGGAGGCGATGGTCGAGAAGGAGCGCCTGCTCGAAAACGCCGCCGAGGAGTTCGACGCCGACCGCTACGCGGAGGTCGAGGACCTCATCCTGCGCCACGACGGCTACACCCTCGAAGCCCGCGCCGGCGAGGTCCTCGAAGGCCTCGGCATCCCGACCGAGGTCCACCGGAACCCGCTGTCGACCCTCTCCGGCGGCTTCAAGCTGCGCGTCCTCCTCGCCCAGGTGCTCGCCGCGGACCCCGACGCCCTGCTCCTCGACGAGCCCACGAACCACCTGGACATCCTCTCCATCCGCTGGCTGGAGAAGTTCCTGGAGGACTACAAGGGGCTCGCGCTGGTCATCTCGCACGACCACCGGTTCCTGGACAACATCTGCACCCACATCGTGGACGTGGACTACGAGACGATCCTGATCTACCCCGGCAACTACACGGCGTTCGTGGAGGCCAAGGCCGGCAACCGCGAGCGCAAGGAAGCGGAGATCGAGAAGCGCGAGGCCGAGATCGCGCGCCACAAGGACTTCATCGACCGCTTCAAGGCCAAGGCCACCAAGGCCCGCCAGGCGCAGAGCAAGGTGAAGATGATCGAGAAGATCGTCATCGAGCGCCTGCCGCAGAGCTCGCGCCGCTATCCGACCTTCAAGTTCAAGCAGGTGCGGCCGAGCGGCCGGCAGGTGCTGGAGCTCGAGGGGATCTCGAAGTCCTACGGCGACAAGCAGGTGCTCAGGGACGTTTCGTTGCGCGTCGAGCGCGGCGACCGCATCGCCATCATCGGCCCGAACGGCATCGGCAAGTCGACCCTGCTCAAGATCGCTGTGGGCGAGGTCGAGGCCGACGCGGGCAGGACGGAGTGGGGCTACGAGACGCATCCCGGCTACTTCTCCCAGGACCACAACGAGGTGCCCAAGGGGAGCAAGCAGTCGGTCGAGGCCTGGCTCTGGGAGTTCGTGCCCGGCGAGGTGATCGGCTTCGTGCGCGGCAACCTCGGCATGGTGCTGTTCTCGGGCGACGACGTGAAGAAGCCGGTCGGCAGCCTTTCGGGCGGCGAAGCGGCGCGGCTGGTGTTCTGCAAGCTCTCGGTGACGAAGCCGAACGTGCTGATCCTGGACGAGCCCACGAACCACCTGGACCTGGAGGCCATCGAGGCGCTGGTCGACGGTCTGCTGGAGTACGACGGCACGCTGATCTTCGTCTCGCACGATCGCTGGTTCGTCTCGAAGCTGGCGAACCGCATCCTGGAGATCTCGCCCAAGGGGATCCAGGACTTCCGCGGCACCTACGAGGAGTACCTGGAGCGGCTGGGAGACGACCACCTGGACGCCGAGGCGGTGCTGCGCATGCGGCGCGAGCAGAAGAAGAAGGCGCAGGCCCAGGCCACCGCGGCGGAATCGGCGAAGACCGCCGACCCGGCCGAGCAGAAGCGCCGGCAGAAGCTCCAGAAGGACCTGTCCAAGCGCCGCGACGAGGTCACCGCCGAGGTGGAGAAGTCCGAGGCCCGCGTCCATGCCATCAACGAGATGTTCTGCGATCCCACCTTCTTCGACCGCACCTCCCGGGACCAGGTCAAGAAGCTGGAGCAGGAGCAGAAGACCCTCTCCGAGAAGGTCGAGAAGCTGATGGCCGAGTGGGAGAAGCTGGAGGAGCAGCTCGCGGCGGCCGGCTGACGCTCAGACTGTATAGAGCTGACGGATTCCTGTATATCGCCGACTCCGGGGAGGGTCCCGGGCGAAAAATCTGTACAGGAAATTCCTCTCCCTGTATATCGGGGCCTCCGGGATGTATAAAGCCGGAGCTGTCCTGTATAGATTTTCTTCCGGGGAGCCTTCCGGCGACGCCATTCTGTATAGTGGCCCGGAATTTCTGTATACTTTTCACCGGCGGGAGGCTTCCGGGGGCGGCCGTTGTACAGGATCTTCGCCGCTTTATACAGAGACGAGCCTCGAGGAGGGTCCGCGTGCTGACCAACATCGACATCGACGACAAGCTGATGAACGAGGCCCGGCGCGTGAGCGGGCTGAAGACCAAGAGGGCCGTGGTGGAGGCGGGCCTGCAGGCCCTGATCCGGTTCCACGGGCAGGTGGACGTGCGCCAGCTCTGGGGCCGGCTGCACTGGCAGGACCCGTCGACGCCCGCCGAGTCGCCCGCGCCTCCGGAACCGGAGAGGAGGAAAGGCCGTGCCGGTCGTCGTTGACGCCTCGGTGTGGATCGACTACTTCGCCGGCCGCCTGACCCCCCAGACGCAGTGGCTGGACGAGGCCCTCGGCAAGGAGCCGCTGGCGGTCACGGACCTGGGCGTCGGCGAGGTGCTGCGGGGCCTGGCCTCGGAGAGCGACCAGAGGAAGGCCCGCGAGGCGCTGCTGCGGTTCACGGTCTACAACGCCGCCGGGCTCGACATGGTGCTCAAGAGCGCCGAACATCACCGGGCCCTGCACGCGCAGGGGGAGACCGCGCCGGGGCTGGCCGCCAGCCTGGTCGCCGCCTTCTGCCTGCGCTGGAACCTGCCGCTGCTCCACAGCGACCCCGCCTACGAGCCCTACGAGCGCCACCTCGGGCTGAAGGGGAGCGGCGCGGGCGAGCTGCCGGGCGGCTAGCGCCGGGCCTGCCTGGGCGCAACAAGTCCTGTTCCTTCGCCACGGGTTTTGGAGTAGGATTCGTGGCACATGACCTCTTTTTCCTTCGAGGCGTCCCGGTGATCGCGGCGGAACAGGGTCCGCACGTCGTCCATCCCTGTCTGGAGCCCATCTCCGGCCACAACGTCCCGGTGGCCCACCTGAGCGACAAGCAGAGGATCGGGCTCTTGCTCCAGGCCGCCGGCCTCCTCTCCCTGCTCGACCGGGCGGGCTGGTCGGTGCCCGACTGGACGGCCGTCCGCTTCACTCCTGAGGGGTTCCTGTCGCTTCCGGTCCCGGTGCCCGGCCGCTCCGAAAAACCGGCGCAGGAGATCCTCCGGGACCTGCTCATCCGGGTCTTCCGCCTGCAGGGGAGCCTCTGGCTCACCGGCAAGGGGCCGGCCCGGAAGGTGGCGCGGAGGCTCCTGGACTGCTGGTACCAGTCGCTGGCGCCCGTCACTCCGGACGAGGCCGTGGTCCAGATCCTCGACGGCGCGCCGTTCCTCTGGGAGCCGGCCTTCGCCGACAGCCGCGCCGCTCTCGCCGGCGAGGTGCGCAACGGAGGCCTGGGCTGGCTCTGGGTCGCGGGTCCGGGCCCCTTCCGGCTCCGCCTTCTCCTCCGCTGCCGGAGCCTCGGCGAGCTGCGCAGGCGGCTCGCCGGGTCCGAGGCCGCGACCGACTGGAACGGCGGGGAGGAGAGGGGAGATCCCATGGCGCTCGCCGCCGCCCGCAGGTGGCGGTCGGCCGTGGCCGCCTGGGCGCAGAGCCCGCCGCAGTCCGAGCCGCAGGTCATAGAGATGGCCGCGTCGCTGGCGGCGCTGGGCCGGACCGAGGCGGCGCTGGCCGCGCTCGAGGGCCTGCGGCAGCCGAGCGCCGAGTGCGTGCGGGCGCGCTGCCAGCTCGAGCTCGGACAGATCGGCGCCGCCCAGGCGACCCTGGGCCGGGTCCGGATGCCGTCTCTCAACCCGGAACAGGCGGCCACCCTGGCGGAGGTCGCCTCCCGGGTGCTCGCCAACGCCGGCAAGGCCGGTCAGGCGGAGCCCTGGGTCCGGCTGGCGCTGGAGAAGGCCGGAACCCGGGGCAATCCCGGCAATCCCGCCTGGCTCCGGGCCGGCATCGTCGCGGCGGCTGCGGCCTGGGACCGCGGCGATCTCGCGGAGATGGAGCGCTGGCTGGAGGCCACGCAGGAGGCCTGCGACCCGCGGCGGCCGTCGCAGGAAGATCTGGCCTGGCGCTGGCACCAGGTCCGCGCCCTGGGCTCGGATCGGCCGGACCGCCTGGAGACGGCGGTCGAGCACGCGGGCCGCGCGATCCGCCTCGGCCGCCGACGCCTGATGCGGCACGAGGCCGCGGGGCTGTGGAACGAGCTCGGCGTCGCGCGGGCCCGGCTCGGCGACCTGTCCGGCGCGGAGCGGGCCTTCCTCCACGCGGTCCGGCTCTTCGAGGCCTGCGACGGTCCGCGCAAGACGACGCTCGCCCTGCCCAACCTCGCCGAGATCCGCCTGCGCCGCGGCCGGCTGGCCGGCGTGCGCGAGATCCTGGAGCGGACCGTGACGGAGAATCGGCTCGCCGGCAACGTCCGCGGCCTGGCCGAGGACACGGCTCTGCGGGCCCGCTTCGAGCTCCTGCTGGGACGGCCCGAAGCGGCGCTGGCTCTCTGCCGCGAGGCCGTGGCCGTGGGCTGGAACGTGGAGGTCGCGCGCCTGCTCGCGGCCCGTGCCCTCGGCTGGCTGGGCCGGCCGGAGGAGGCCGCGGCCGAGCTGGCGCTCCTGGCGCCCCAGGCCCTCGCCGGCCTGGAGCCGGAGGAGAGGCCGGCGCTCCGGGCGCTGGCGGGTGACCCCGAAGGCGCCCTGAAGGAGGCGGAGGGCACGCCGTTCCACTCCCTCTGGAAGGCCGTC
Organism: Acidobacteriota bacterium; assembly: GCA_040349255.1. Classification (GTDB taxonomy): domain Bacteria; phylum Acidobacteriota; class Thermoanaerobaculia; order Multivoradales; family UBA5704; genus DATMER01. The sequence goes on from JBEQUE010000232.1 coordinate 6,974, forward strand.
CTGGCCGGCGCGCCCGCTCCGCTCTCCGGCCTCGCCGCGCTCGGCGCGCTCGAGCCCTACCGGGCCGCCCGCCTGGTCTTCGACCTCGACCTGGTCGCGCCCGGGTGCGTCCCCGCTCCCGATCTCCGGCCGGCGGCGGCCGTGCTCCGTCGCACCGGCGCGCTCGTCCCGGCCGGCCGGCTGGAGGCGCGGGACCGGGGGCCCTGGCAGGCCCTGGTTTCGTACCTGGAGAAGCCCGCCGGCGATCCGGAGGCCGCAGCCACGCTCCTCCGGGAGGCGGGAGTCGGGGGCGGCTCCGAGGATGACGTCCTGGGGCGCGCCGTCCGGCTGCTGGTGGCCCGGGACTCCGATCCGTGTCCTGCAATCCGCACGGTCCCCGCCGCGCCGGCCACGCCGGCCGGAGACATCGCCGGCGAGAGCCCCGCCCTGATCGCCGCCCTGGAACGGATCGCCCGCCTCGCGCCCGGCGACCTCCCGATCCTCATCCTGGGCGAGAGCGGCACGGGCAAGGAGCTGGCGGCCCGGCGCATCCACCGGTCGAGCCTCCGCGCCCGGTCTCCGTTCGTGCCGGTCAACTGCGCCGCGCTCTCGGAAACGCTGATCCTTTCCGAGCTGTTCGGCCACGCGCGCGGCGCCTTCACCGGCGCGGACCGGAGCCGCCAGGGGGTTTTCGAAACCGCTCACGGCGGCACGGTGTTTCTCGACGAGATCGGCGATCTTCCGCTCTCGGCCCAGGGTCTGCTGCTGCGCGTGCTGCAGGAGGGAGAGGTCCGGCCGCTCGGCGAGCCGCTGCCGAAAAAAGTGAGCGTGCGGGTGATCGCCGCCACGCATCGCGATCTCTCCGCGATGGTGGAGGAGAGGACCTTCCGGCAGGATCTCTATTTCCGCCTGCGCGTGGGAAGCGTGACGCTGCCGCCGCTGCGCGAGCGCGGAGAGGACGTGCTGCTCCTGGCCGAGCGCTTTCTCTTCCGCCTGGGAGCCGACGCGTCGCGCCTGTCGCGCGCGGCGCGCTCGAAGCTGATCGGTTACTCCTGGCCCGGCAACGTCCGCGAGCTTCAGAATGTTTTGAGCGTCGCCGCCGCCCTGGCCGGAAACGGTCCGATCGAAGCCCGGCACGTCGAGCTGGCGGGCTCGCCGGACGAGGATCTCAACGAGACCTCCTATCACCAGCAGTTGGACGACCTGCGCCGCCGTCTGCTCGTGAGAGCGCTCGAACATCGTGGCCGCAACCTCTCCGAGGTGGCGCGGTACCTCGGCCTTTCGCGGCAGGCCGTCTCGTACATGATGAAGCGGCTGAAGATCGATTAGCCCCCTGCGAATCGGCAGGGCTCGTTCGGGAAAGACTTCGCGATAAAGCTCTGGATTTTGTCGACGATCGCGTCGTCTTGAGAATCTCTTTTCCCAAACTGTTGACTTTTGGCGGTTGCTTTTTGATAATGTGCTCGCGTTTTTAATGGGTAAAGCCCCTTTTCATTGTCATATCACCCTCATTTCCCCCCAGGAGGCCAGGCGCAATGTCAGAACCAGAATCCTCATCAAGGATGCTCACCCTCTCCGAGGTTTCCCAGCGTACGGGTATCTCGATGCCCACTCTCCAGCGCTACAAGAAGATTTACCAGAGCCGGATTCCCGCCGAGGGCAAGGGGCGCAAGCAGCGCTATCCCGAGTCCGCCCTGCCGGTTTTCGAGGAGCTCAAGGTTGAGAACGCGGGCCGCCGCGGCCGTCCGCGCAAGAATGCGTCGGCTCCGGCGGCGACCGCTGGCCGTCGCGGCCGCAAGCCCGCTGCCGCCGCTGCCGCCGCTACCGCGGCGAAGAAGGCACCCGGCCGTCGCGGCCGCAAGCCCGCCGCCGCTGCGGCGAAGACGGCGAAGAAGGCTGCCGCTCCCGTCCGCGGCGGTCGCAAGGCGGCCGGCGCCCGCGGAAAGCGCGGCGGCTCCGGA
>JBEQUE010000051.1:0-72995 GCA_040349255.1 Acidobacteriota bacterium
GGCCGTCATCGAAGCCCAGATCCAGCCCGATCTGTCTCCCCTGCGCGCCCTCGTCGGCCCCACGGCCGGCATCCTCGCATCCGCGGAGGTCCTCCTGCCCTCTACCCTGGAGACGCTCGGGAACCGCTGGCACCTCTACTACCAGACCCAGATGCCCGCCGACGGCCGGCTGCGGCCGGTCGAGGTCCGGCTCCGCAACGGCACCCCCGTGCGCGCCCGGAGATGGGTGCGGTCGTCCACGCCCGAAGGCGTCGCCGAGGCCCGCCTGCGCCGCCTGCTGGCCGGCGACCCCCTGCCTGGAAACCTGCCGCTCCGCATCGAGGCCGGCCGGCTGGTCGTCGGCGCCTTCTCCGCGCCCGAGCCCGCGGTGCCCGGCCCGGTCCGGATCTCTGTCGCCTACGCCGACGGGACCATCCGCCACGAGTTGGCACCGGGCATCGACGCTCCCGGTCTCTCTCCCGATGGGGGCTGGAGCCACGCGCTGCCGGACGGCGCCGTCGCGGTCCTCGTGGAGGACCTGGCCCGCGAGCGGTGGAGCGCGGTCCGGCGGTAGAATAGTCTTCCTCAAATGGACCTGATGCTCAAGATCTGGCCGGAGCTGGCCTGGCGGCTCGGCGTGCTGGCGCTCCTGATCCTGGCGCCGCTCGCGCGGCTCGCCCTGCGCCGTCGCCGGGTGCTGGCCGCCGAGGGCGACGGCATGCTGATCGCCTGGTTCCGCTACAGCCGGGCCTATCGCATCTTCTTCCAGGGCGGCTGGCTGGTGTGGGCCGCGGTGGTCTACGGGCTGCGCCTGCACGACCTGCTCTTCCTCACCCTCGGCGACGGCGCGGCGCGGAACGCGGCCCTGTCGGCGCTCCTCGCGCTGCCGCCGTCGCTCGCCTTCCTCGCCGCCCACCGGCTCACCCGGCCGGTCGTCCGGCACGTCCAGGGGGCGGACCCGGAGGCCGGAGCGGAAGAGGAGACGCTCTGGGACGCGGTCCGCTTCCTGGTCGGCTCGCTGTGGGTGGTGCCGTGCGGCGTCCTGACCGCCATGGACGTCCAGGAGAGGGTGGGGCTCCGCTGGTGGTGGCTGGCCGGCTGGTTCGTGGCCGCGCTCCTGGTCAACGCCGGCCGGAAGAAGGCCGCCGCGGCGCCGGCTCCCCAGGCCCTCTCGACCGGCGAGCTGCGGGACCGCATCTTCGAGCTCGCCGGCAAGGCCGGGATCACTCTCAACGAGATCTACGTCCTGCCCGCGGCCCGGTTCCGCCTAGCGAACGCCTACGCCCTGGAGGCGAACCGGATCCTGCTGACCGACTTCCTGCTCGCCCACTTCAGCCGCCGGGAGGTGGCGGCCATCGCGGCGCACGAGATCGACCACCTGCGGCAGAAGTCCCGCACGCCCTGGGCCCTGATCGGAGGCTGCATGGGCCTCTTCGCCGCGGGCATCGTCCTGCTGGTCGCGGTCGACGCGGCGGAGGCGGTGTTCCGGGAGCTCGAGAGCCCGACGGGGCCGGTGTGGCCCGTTCCATTCCTGCTCCTGGCCTGGGTGTTCCCGTCGCGCTTCCACTCCCGCCGGCAGGAGATGCAGGCCGACGCCGGCTCCGCCCGGCTGACCGGCGATCCCGAGGCCCTGATCAGCACGCTCGTGCGCCTCTCGCGGCTGAGCCTGCTGCCCATGCGCTGGAGCTTCCTGGAGGAGCTCCTGTCCACCCCCCCCTCCACGGTCCGGCGCTGCGAGGCCCTGGCGGCCCGCTTCGGCGTCCCGCCGGAGAGGCTGGAGCGGCTCCTGGCCGGCGAGGGGATCGAGGAGACCCCGGAGGATGCCGCCGCAGACCGCTTCGAGCTGCCGCCGGCCGTCCTGGCGCCGGACCGGCTGTTCACGACCCGGGTCAAGGGGCGGGCGATCCGGGCCCTGGCCTGGGCCTACTTCCTGCCGGCCGTGGGGCTCGCGCTCGGGACGGCGTTCTTCGTCCGGCGGAGCGGCCTGGAGGGCTGGGCGGCCTGGGCGGCCTACCTGGCCGCGCTGATCCTGGCCACGGCCGTCACGGCGGTGGCGGCCGAACGGCTGTCCGTCCTCGGGTACCGGGAGGTCGGAGACCGGCTCGCCGCGCGGCTGGAATCCGAGGGGCTCGCCCCGGCGGCGCTCGGCGCCGCGTTCGCCGGCTTCGCGCCGCACGGCGACATCCGCCTGTACGAGGGCCACACCGTCTGGGACCTGGGCTTCCTCTATCCCGGCGCGGACGAGCTGGTCTACGCCGGAGACCAGGTGCGGTTCCGCATCCCGCGGCGCGACGTGCTCGCCGTCCGGCCGGGCCTGCAGCGGGGATTCTGGCTGCCGGTCCCGGACCTGCGCGTGGACTGGCGGGACGCCGAGGGGACGGTCCGGCATCTCCGCCTGCGCAGCGCGGCGGGCTCGCTGCTCGTGGTCCGCCGGGCGACCCGGCTCCTCGGCCGCCGCCTGGAAGCCTGGCTGGCCGGCGGGAGCGGTCCGGAGCTGCCGGAGGCCCTCCGGGATCTGCCGCTCCCGCCGCGGTCCGAGGTCACCAGCCAGCCGTTGCGCGGGAGCGTGACCTTCCGGCAGTTGTTCTTCGGGTGCCTGCTCTATTCGCTAGTGACGCTCGGCATCGGCATCGTCCTGGACCTGGAGATCGAAGCCCTCCGGGCCGCCCTGGCCGCCGGGCTGTTCGTGCCGCTCCAGTACCTTCCCCACTTCCTGGCCCGACGGGACGGCCCCTGAAGCCGGTTTCCGGAAGCGCCGGGGAGACGCTCCGACCCTGTTAGAATCGAGGCCTGGACTCCCCAGGAGGTGCGATGCGCGATCCACGGCTGTGGTGTGCCTTCCTTTCCTTCACGCCGGCCGCGGAGATCGCCGACGGCTTCCGCGTCTCCGACCTGGCTTGGCGCCTCGGTCTGCTCGGCGCCCTGGTCCTGTTCCCGATCCCGCTGCTCCTCCTCCGCCGCCGCCGGGTGCTCGCGGCCGAGGGCGAGGCGCGCCTCAACGCCTGGTTCGACTACTGGCGGACCTACAGGGCCCTCCACCTGGGCGGCTGGCTGCTCTGGGTGGCGGCCTTCTACGCCCTGCGCCTGGACGACTGGGTCGTCTTCGCCGCGCCCGCCAGCCCCGGAGGCATGGCCTCGCAGCTCCTGCTTTTCCTCCTCCTCGTGGCGCCGCCGGCTCTGGTCTTCCTGATCGGCCACGAGCTGTCCCAGCCCGTGCTCGCGCACGTCCGGGAGCTGGCCCGGCCGCGCCGGGAGGTGCGGCGCGAGGCGCTCAGCTACCTGCTGCTGGCGATGGTCCCCTTCTCCTGCACCCTGGTCGGCGTGGGGACGACGCAGCACGACGTGACCGCCGGCGCGCTCTGGCTGCTCGCCGGCTTCGTGATGGCCTTCGTCGGCCGCTGGGTCTACGCGCGCGTCACCCGGCTCTTCCCGCACGCTCTGACCCTCGGCGACCTGCGGGAGCGGATCTACGGCATGGCCCGGCACGCCGGGGTGCGGCTCCAGGAGGTCTACATCCTCCCCGCCTCCCAGCGCCGGATGGCGAACGCCTTCGCCACCTCGGGCAACCACATCCTGCTCACCGACTATCTGGTGGCCAATCTCAGCCGGCGGGAGCTGGAGGCCGTCGTGGCCCACGAGATCGGCCACCTCCGGCGGCGCCACACCCTGGCCATTCCCGCGGCCTTCCTCGCGATCTACTTCGGCTGGCTGTACGCCTCGTCGTTCCTCGACGACGTCCTGGAGACCGTCGACCCCCTGCCGCTGCTCCTGCTGTGCGGCCTGCTTCCTCTGCGCTTCCTCCTGCGGCGGTTCGAGCGCTCGGCGGACGCCCAGGCCGCCGGCCTCACGAACGATCCCGAAGCCATGATCAGCGCGCTCGGAAAGCTCGCACGTCTCAGCCTTCTCCCCCTGCGCTGGACGTGGTGGGAGGACACGACGTCCACCCACCCCTCCATGCTCCGGCGCGGCGAGGCGCTCGCCCGCCGGTTCGGCCTGCCGCGCGAGCGCATGGAGCGGCTGCTTCACGGCGAGGACAACCTGGACGACGCGCGTTACGAGCTGCCCGCGGCCACGCTGAGCGAGGACCGGGTGTTCACGACCTGGTTCAAGGCCCGGAAGGGCCAGACCGTCCTCTGGACCATGATTGCCTTGTGCGCGCTCTCGGGGGTGCTCTCGTCGTGGGCGGTCCACCGGGCCGGGTGGGGAGCCGGAACCTACCTCGCGGCCATCGTGGCCGGCTGGCTGGCGCTGCAGCTCCTCCTGAACTGGCTGTCGGTCCGCGGCTATGACGACCTCGGCCGGCGCCTGGTGGCGCGTTTCGAGAGGGAAGGGCTCCCGGTGGCGGGAGGCGCCTTCGTGGGCTTCGCGCCGGACGACTCGCCGCGCATCTACGAGGGCCAGGGGGTCTGGGACCTCGGTTTCCTGCTCTTCGGCCGGGACGGCCTCTCCTTCCTCGGCGACCAGGCGCGCTTCCGCCTGCGGCGGGACCAGGTGCAGGCGGTGCGCCTCGGACCGGGCACGCCGACCTGGTGGCGGATCGGCAGCGTGTACGTGGACTGGAGGAGCGACGAGGGCGCGACGCGGACCTTTCACCTGCGCGGCACCGGACGGACGCTCCGGGGTCTCCGCCGGAGCACGGTCAACCTTGCCGGGAGGCTCGAGTCCTGGCTCCGGTCGCCGGAAGGCGGAGAGATCCCCGAGCTGCCGCCTCCGCCGGTCGCGGACGTCGGCGGCCTCCACCCCCGCGAGGCCCTGCGGCCGCGGTATCTCGTCGCCACCAGCTACTTCATCCTGGTGCTCTGCGCGGTGGGGATCCTGGCGCTGCAGGACTGGCAGGGGTTCCTGACCGCGCCGCCGGTGGGGATCGCGATCTACCTGCTTCAGGTGGCGCCGTACTGGTTCACTTCCACCACCCGCTCCGCCCTGAGGAACCAGAGCTCGAAGCGCGGCTCCTCCTCCAGCGCGAGCGCCTCGCGCAGCGCCCGCACGTAGGTCCCGCCCTGGGAGGCGTAGACCGCCGCCCGGGCCTCGATCCCGCCGGCCCCGGCCGCGTCGGTCTTGTAGTCGGCCACCACCAGGCGGCCGGTCGCGGGATCGCGGTAGAGCAGGTCGATCGTTCCCGTGACCACCCCGATCGCCCCCGCCCCGGACGGCGGCAGCAGCACGGGCAGCTCCCGGGCCACGACGTGCTCCTTCAGGTCGCGCAGCCGGGTCAGCAGCCGGCTCCCCGCGAAGCCCTCCAGCAGCTCGGTCGCCAGGGGCAGGGCCCGGGCCGCGACGTCCGCCTCGGCCAGCGTGCCCAGGTAGGACGGCAGCAGCCCGCGCTGGCGCCCGGCCTCGACCGCCGGGTCGGCGGTGAGGTCCCAGGTCTCCAGCGCGCGGTGGACCGCGCCTCCCGCGGCCATGGCCGCGTCGCGGTCCGCCCCTTCGGAACGCTCCTCGTCGCCGGTGCGGCGGTCGGCCTGCTGCTCGCGCAGCAGGTCGTGCGAGTCCTCCGAGGCCGCCCCGCCGAAACGGCGGCCCATGCGGGCCTCGGCCTCGGCGCGGCGCGCGGCCAGGGCCCCCGACTCGCGCGCCACCTCGGCGGCCGAAGGCAGGGCCACGGTCTCCGGCCGGCCGGCCTCTCCGTCCCCGGCCTCGGGCCGCAGGACCGGGAACTTCCACAGCGCGCCCGCGCGGTCCGGAGACGACCAGGCTCCCTGCTCCCAGAGCTCCGCCAGCCCGGGCCGGCCCGGGCGCCAGAGCAGCAGCTCCAGGTGCGAGCGCGCCTGCTCCGGCGGGCGAGGGTCGCCCTCCTCCGGCCAGACGCCGGCGAGCACCAGGCGGTCCTTGGCCCGGGTCATGGCCACGTAGAGCGTCCGCACCCGCTCGGCCGCCTCGACCTCGCGGTTCCCGGCGTCCACGAGGTCGAAGGCCAGGGTCGGCGCGCCGAGCAGCCGGTACTCCCAGCGGTCGGCTTCAGGGTCGGCTTCGATCCGGCCGGCCTCGGTGCGCGGGCCGCCCTCGCCGCCGGACTGCCGGTGGAGCTGCACCAGGTAGACATGCTTGAAGTCGAGCCCCTTGGCGCCGTGGATGGTCATCACCTGGACCGCGTCCTCGGCGCCGTCCTGCGGCCGGCCCTCCTCCGCCTCGCGCGCCTCGGCCACGCTGCGGCGCAGGCTGCGCAGGACGCCGAAGGCGTCGCCCCCGCCGTCCTCCATGGCCTTGAGGAGCTGGCGGAAGAAACGGTCCAGGTTCGCCAGGCGGTAGGGGCCCAGGTAGCGCGCCGCCTCCGTGACGTCCACCAGGAGCAGGCCCCGCAGCTTCTCCAGGAACAGGTCCGCCGGATCGGCCGCGAACGACTGCCGGAGCTCCGCGAGCGCCGCGACCGCGGCCTTGAGGCTCGCCGCCCAGCCGCTCTGGATCGCCGGCATGCCGGGGATGCCCGGCGGGACTTCGGCCGCGGCCTCGTCGATCAGCCCGGGCAGGTCCTGGAGCCCCTCGGGCGACGCCAGCTCGGTCATGAGCTTCGGGAACCTGCGCGCCCAGAGCGGGATGAGCGCCGCGTCGGGCACCCCGACCGACGGCGAGCGCAGCACGGTGAGGAGCGCCAGGTGGTCGCCCGGGTCGAGCACCGAGCGCACCAGGGCCGCGGCGTCGATGACCTCGCGGCGGCGGTAGTAGTGCTTGTCGCGGCCGACCGCGAACGGCACGCCGGCGCGGCGCAGGGCTTCCAGATACAGATCGAGCTGGCTCATGCCGCGCAGCAGGATCGCCATGTCCTTCCAGGCCTCGCCGCGGCCGTGGAGCGCCACCAGGTCGGAGGCCACGGCCGCGGCCTCCAGCTCCGTGGCCTCGACGGCGAGCGTCTGCGAGCGCCCCTCCCCCCAGGAGACCCAGTGCTCGACCGGAGCCCACACCTCCTCCGCGAAGCCGGGCTCGTCCCGGCGGAGGTCGCACGGCAGCAGCCGCTCGAAGCGCGGCTGGAGGCCGGGGCGCTCGCGCATGACAGGCTCGATGGCGCGCGCCACCTCGTCGAGGATGGCCGGCACCGAGCGGAAGTTCTCGACCAGCGGCCGGACCTCGCCCCAACCCTGGCGCACGCGCTCCAGGAAGCCGTCGTAGGCCCGCAGGTCCGCGCTGCGCCAGCCGTAGATCGACTGCTTCGGGTCGCCCACCAGGAAGAGGCCGGGGCGCTCCTCGGGCGGACCGTCGAGCGCGATCCAGCGCAGGATCTCGCACTGCACGCGGTCGGTGTCCTGGAACTCGTCCACCAGGAGCTGGTCGATGCCGCGCCGCACCCGGGTCCGGACGGAGAGGTGCCGCGCCAGCAGCCGCTCGGCGCCGGTGAGCAGCGAGTCGAAGGTCGCGATGCCGCGGGACCGGAGCGTCCGCTCGACCTCCGCGAGCAGCGGGGCGAGCCCGAGCCGGGCGTGCTCCAGCAACCCGGGGTCGAGCGCGTTGACGTGGTCGATCAGCCGGCAGAGGCGGGAGGCGAGCGGCATCAGCTCCTCGCGCGACTCGCCAAGGACGCGGAGCTCCGTGGAGGCGCCGAGCGAGCCGCGGCCCCATTTCTTGTCGAGGTGCTCGACCAGGTTCTCCGGCAGCAGCTCGCGGACCGTCTCGCGCAGCGCCTCCAAGGCCATCGGCCCTTCCAGCAGCCGATCGGCGAGGGTGCCGAGCCGCTCCTCGATCTGCTTCGCGTTCGGCAGCCTGACGCCGGTGAGGAGAGGCTCGACCAGGTCCAGGACCGACCTGGCGGCGAAGATCAGCCGGCCGCGCAGCTCCTCGACCCGCTCCGGAGCCAGCGGGTCCTCCCGCAGGACCTCCGAGGGCAACCCCTTCTGGACCAGCGCGATCAACGCCTCCGCCACCTCGCGCGGCCCGAAGCCGCGCGCGGCCAGGGCCAGGAGATGCGGATCGCCCGGATCGCCGTAACCTTCGCGGAGCGACGACTCCACGGTCTCCTGGACCACCGCTTCCAGGAGCAGGCCGTCGGCGTCCACCTGGAGGTCCGGGTGGAGTCCGGCTTCCAGGGGGTGATCCGCGAGCAGGCCGAGGCAGAAGGCGTGGATGGTGCGGATCGCCAGGTGGTCGAGCGTGGAGGCCAGGGCGCGGGCGCGGCGGGCGCGCTCCTCGGGCGGCGGCAGGACGGTGAGGTCGAGCCAGTCCGGCGGCTCGGCCCCGAGCGCGAGGGCGCCGAGCTCGCGGGCGGCGCGCGAGGCCATCTCGGCCGCCGCGGCCTCGGTGAAGGTGATGGCCACGACGCCGCCGAGCACAGCGGCGGCAATTCGGTCGGGTCGGTCGGGTCGGTCCGGCCCCGGCGCGGGCCGGCGCGCCTCCGCGGCCCGTTTCGCCATCTCCGTCTCCTTCGCCTCCCAACCGACGCCGAGCGTCCAGGCGAGGAGCCTGCCGATGAGCGTGGTCGTCTTGCCGGTGCCGGCGCCGGCTTCGAGGACGAGCGGCCGGTCGAAGCGCCGCTGGGCCTCGCGCCGCGCCGCGCGGTCGGCTTCGAGCAGGAGGTCGTCGTCCCGCCGCGCGCCGAACGCGCCGACCAGCACCCGGCCGCTCACGGCGCGGGCTCCTCCCGGTCCTTGGCCGGCAGGCGCCAGACTCCCAGGAGAGAGGCCTCGGCGTCGGGGAGGTCGGGGACGCCGCGCATGCGGTCCGCCCATTCGAGCAGGCGCACGCGGGAGCCCGAGTCGCCCCGGACGCACGCCTCGGCCACCTCGCAGACCTTGCAGCGCCCGGGCTCGTTGCGGCCGGCCGGGTCGACCACGCGCGGGAAGAACGTCCCCGCGTCCCAGGCCGCCAGCACGGCCCGGATCGAGGAGGCGAACGCCTCGATCAGGTCCAGGTCGGCCTCGCCGGCGGCAAACACCCGCGCGCCCTGCAGGTCCGGCCGCAGGAAGAGATACCGTCCCTCGCCGCGGCCGTCTCCCGCGAGGTGGTACGCCACCGCCTGCAGGTGGCTGCCGGCCTGGACCCGGGCCAGGAAGTGGCGCCGGCGGACGTCCTCCTTCTTCTTGTCCGAGATGGGCTGGCCGGTCTTGTAGTCGGTACGCCGGAGCGTCCCGTCCGCCAGGAGGTCGACCCGGTCGGCGCGGAAGCGGACGGACCGCGGCCGGCCCTGGCCGTCGAGCACCTGGAGCGCGCCCTCGTCCTCGGCCCGGAGCACCGGGACCGGCCCCTCGGCCCAGTCCGAGTCCCGGGCCGCGTCGAGCCGCGGAGCGACCTGTTCGGCCAGGGCCCGGGCGAGGCCGTTCAGGAAGACGCCCTCCCGCTCCAGCAGCCGGGCCGCCGCCTGCTCGACGAGATCCCGAAGCTCCTCTTCCGCCGGCCAGGAGACGGGCACCGGCCTGCCGTTCGCCGCCGGGCGGGATTCGCGGACGATCCGTTCCAGCACCGCGTGAACCAGGTTGCCCAGCAGGAGCGGGTCGGACCCGGGCGCCATCTGGAGCGGGTCCGGCGTGGGCTCCAGCCGCAGGAGCTTCTGCAGGAAGAGCTGCCAGGGACAGGAGGCCAGCGCTTCGAGGTGCGTGATGAAGAGGTCGCGGCGCCGCGGGTCCCGCGGGTGCACGCCGGCCGGGCCGACGAAGCCGAAGTACGGTCCGAGACGGGCGCGCGCCGCCCGGCCCTCGGGCGTCCGGAGGTCGGGATCGATCTCGTCGAGCACGGCCAGCCGCGCGGCGGCGAGAGCCCGGTCCCCGGACGCGAGCGGCAGGACGAGCGCGAGATCCGACCGCGAGCCGTGCAGCCCGGCGAGGACGGCGCGCTCGGCGGCCGTCCTCGGGCCCCGGCCCACCGCCTCCCGCGACCACAGCGGCGGCACCCGTGGCGCCTCGGCCGTGTCGCGCAGGAGCGGCGAGGCCGAGACCGCCTTGCCGTCCTCGTCCGCGCTCTGCCAGGAGAGGGTGACGGCCGGGCTCGAAGAGAGCAGGTGGGAGAACAGCCAGCGCTCCTCGTCGAAGCCGCCGAGCTTGACCGGCACGTCCGGGATCACCCGCTGGATCACGCGGCGGAGATCGTCCGGCAGGAGAGGGTCCTGCCGGACGCCGCGCGGGAAGACGTCGCGGTTCAGGCCGGCCAGGAAGAGGTGCTCGAACGTGCGCCCGCGGGCCTCCATGGCGGTGAGCACCGGCACGCCGCCGCCGGCGCCGCCGAGCTCGGCGGTGCCGGCGTCTTCCAGCTCCAGGGCCAGGAGGCGCCGCAGCTCGTCGCGGTCGAGCGCGAACCGCGGCGGCACCTCGCGGCGCAGGGTCCCCAGCGCTTCGACCACCGGGCCCTCCCCGCGCCAGCCGAGGATCCCGAGGATCTCCTCCAAGCGGGAGAAGTGGTCCTTGGCGGCGGCGTCCTCGGTCCAGGCGCCGAGCCGCTCGCGCACCAGGCCGGCGAGGCGCACCGCCTCCCGGATGGGCTCGCTCCGAACCTCCCGCCGCACGGCCTGGACCTGGCCGTCTCCCTCTTCCACGTCCACGGTATCGGCCTCGTTGCCGTCGCGTCCGCTCTGCTGCAGCCCGTGGCGGATCGGCAGGGGAAAGAAATGCACCTCCTGGCCGTCGGAATCCACCTTCCTGTGGAGGAACCGCTCGGGCCGGAGCGCGGCCACGTCGCGCAGCCGGCCGGCGCCGAGCGCGGCGAAGGCGAGCCGGAGGTCGACGCCTCCCGGCAGGTCAGCGACCGCGTCGAGCCAGCGGTCGGCGGGCGCGTCCTCGCCGCGCCGGAGCAGCTCCAGGAAGGCGCGCGCCCGGCGGCCGGCGGGACCGAGAGCGCCGCGGGTGCCCACCGCCGAGAACGGCACGCCGAGCCTCCGCAGGTGCCGGGAGAGCGGCAGCCGGTACGAGGAGAGATCGCGCGCCGCGATCCCGACCGCCTCCGGCCGCACGCCTTCATCCAGCAGACCGCGGACGCGCCGGGCGATCTCGCGGGTCTCGGCCTCGACGCCCGGAGCCTGGAAGCGCTCGATGCGCGGCGGCGGGATGTCGGCCAGGGGGGGCGGCGGCGGCTCGTCCAGGGACGCCACCGGCGACAGCCGCACTGCGAGCCGCTCTGTGAACGCGCTCTCGACCCCCTCGCCCTGCCAGGAGGGCGGCCGGTCGAGCACGAGCCACGCCTGCCGGCGGCGCAGCAGCGACTGGAGGAGGTCGGCGGCCACGCCGGTCGCGTCCGCGAACCCGTGGACGATCACGGTCCGCGCCGGCAGGACCGCCTCGGGATCGGCTTCCAGCAGATCGGTCGCCCGGCGCAGCAGGGTCGACAGGGTGCCGAGCCGGAGGCGCCGCAGGTCGGCCTCGGTCCGGGCCGCGACCCGGACCAGGGCCCGGGCGCGGTCGATCGCCGCCCGGGAGGCCACGAACGGACCGTCGAGGGCCAGCGCCTCCTCGGCTGCCTCGGCATGGACCGGCTCCAGCCCGGCGTCGAGCAGGTCGCGCACCGTCCCGGCCACGGCGCCGTAGCCGTCCACGAGATCGCCGAGCCCGTCGCGCAGGTGCCGCTCGGCCGCGGCATGCCGCTGGACCAGCACCTCGGCGAGCCGCCGGCCGCGCGGCGGCGTCTCGCCCGCGCGCTCCAGGATCTCGAAGGCGAGCCCGTGCAGCGTCTGGACCTTCACGCCGGCCACGGAGCGCGACCGGACGAGCGCCGCCGAGAGGTGCGCCCGCAGGCTGCGGGACGGCACCACCACCCGGACCGGGCTGGCGAGGAGGGCCGGATCGCGCCGGGCCTCCTCGGCCAGCAGCCCGACGCGGCCGACCACCAGCGACTCGGCGGCCAGGGCGCCGCGCACGACGAGGACCCGGCCGGGAGGAGACGGCGGCTCCGGAACGGCGCCGCTGTCGAAAAGGCTGAGCTGCACTGCCACGGCGAAAGGATATCGCTTCCGCGGAGACCCAAGGACCCCAGGGACTGCAAGGACATCAAGAACTCGAGGATCTTGAGTCCGGCTCGAAGCCCCTGGTCCTCGCGTCGTACCAGTAGAGGATCCGCTCCGGAGCGCCGCCGCCCTTCAGGCGGAAAAGCGCGAAGCCCCGGGCCTGGATCGGCGACGTGTCCTGGTACCGCATCGAGAGCGGCGGCGCCAGGTAGAGCTTGCCCGGGCTCGCCCGCTCCGGCGGGGCGGTCGACCACCCGTAAGGCCGCCGGTAGATCTCCTTGTGCGAGTCGTGGAAGTGCCCCGCCAGCACGCCGGCGACGGACGGGGAGTCTACGATCTTCTTCCACCGGGCGTAGACCTCCTTCGGCACGTTCCAGGACGACGCCGCCGACCACTCCGGGCGGCCCGGCGCCCATTCCTGCCGGTCCGGGCCCTTCCTCATCCGGATCTGGGCGAGCTTGTACGGATCGTCGATCTCCGCGATGTGGGTGACGATCAGGACCCGCTTCGGACCGGCCTGTTCCACGAGGCGCGCGAGCCGGTCGAGCTGCGCGAGCTGCACCCCGGAGCGGGCCGGGGACACGCCGTCCTTGAACGACTGCGACGGGAACCCGACGAGCCGGTACGAGGTCCCGGGGACGTCGGCCCAGCAGCTCGAAAGCCCGCCTCCGAAATAGCAGGAGGTCAGGTCGTGCAGCGCCACGCCCGTGCCCTGGAGCTGCGCCTGGACGCGGCTCCAGAAGAGCTGGAACGCCGCGACCTCCGGCCCGTCGGGCGCCTCGTCCTTGACGTCGTTGTTGCCGGGGACCAGATAGATGTCCTTGACCGGGCTCTTCCCGAGGATGCCCGCGACGAGCTTCACCGCGCCATCCACTCCGACCGGCTCGCCGGCGAACAGGTCGAGACCGAAATCGCCGCTCACGACCAGGAACGAGGGTTTGCCGGGAAGGTCGTCCAGAGCGGCGACGAGGTCCGAGAACGCCTGCTGGTTCATCGGCTCCTGGCGCTGGCGGAGCTCCGGCCTGTCGCCGTAAAAGAGGTGGGGGTCGGTGGCGTGGACGAACCAGATCTCTCCGTCCGGCGCCTGGCGCCGGCAGCCCGCACAGAGGATCAGGACGAGGAGAAGGAGGACGACCGGGCGCAGCCGTCGCATGGGGCTACGGGCTGACCGCGACCCGCTCGCGCCTCTCCAGCTCCTGGTCCTTGTACTGGAGGAGGTACAGCCGGTAGTAGATTCCGCGCTGGGCGAGCAGCTCCTGGTGGGTGCCCATCTCGCGGATCTCGCCCTTGTGCATGACCAGAATCCGGTCCGCCTTCTGGATCGTGGACAGCCGGTGGGCGATCACGATGCTCGTGCGGCCCACCAGCAGGCGGTCGAGCGCCTTCTGGATGAGCTGCTCGGTCTCCGTGTCGATCGACGAGGTGGCCTCGTCGAGGATCAGGATGCTGGGGTCGAAGGCCAGGGCGCGCGCGAAGGCGATGAGCTGCTTCTGGCCGACCGAGAGGCCGGCGCCGCGCTCCCGGACCGGCGTGTCGAAGCCGTCCGGCAGGCGATCGATGAACGGCAGGGCATGGACCTCGCCGGCCGCCCAGCGCAGCCGCTCGTCGTCGATCGACGCCTCGCCCAGCCGGATGTTCGCCCCGATCGAGCCGGAGAAGAGGAACACGTCCTGGAGCACCATGGCCACGCTGCGGCGCAGGCGCGGCAGGTCCCACTGCCGGACGTCCACGCCGTCCACCTTCACCGCACCGTCGTCCACGTCGTAGAAGCGCAGGAGGAGGTTGGCAAGCGTGCTCTTGCCGGCGCCGGTGTGGCCGACCACGGCCAGGGTCTCGCCGGGGCGCACCTGGAACGAGATCCCCTTGAGCACCGGCTCGCCCTCCTTGTAGGAGAAGCGGACGCGGTCGAACTCGATCTCGCCGAGCACCCGGCCGGGGGTGTCCGGCGAATACGCGCCCGCCGGCGAGACGATCGTCTCCGGCGTGTCGATCAGCCTGAAGATGCGCTCCGAGGCCGCCATGGCGCCCTGCAGGATGTTGTACTTCTCCGACAGGTCGGCGAGCGGCTGGTAGAAGCGCTGGGCGTACTGGAGGAAGGCGATCAGGGCGCCGATCGAGGTGATGCCGGCGATCACCCGGCCGCCGCCATACCAGAGAATAAGGCCGATGCCGAGCGCCGTGATCAGCTCCACGCCGGGGTAGAACACCGCGTAGTAGAAGATGCCGCGCACGTTCGCGTCGCGGTGCGCCTGGTTGATCTCCTCGAAGTCGGCGTAGGCCCGCGCCTCGCGGTTGAAGAGCTGCACCACCGGCATGCCGGTGATGTGCTCCTGGAGGAAGGCGTTGATCTTCGCGATCTTGACCCGCACCTCGCGGAAGCTGTCGCGCACCCGCGCCTTGAACCAGGAGGTCAGCCCGAGCAGGAGCGGCACGATCGAGAACGCCACCACCGCCAGCCGCCAGTCGAGCCAGAAGAGAACCCCCACGATGCCGGCGAGGAGCAGGATGTCGCCCAGGATCGCCACGATGCCGGCCGAGAACATCTCGTTGAGCGCGTCGACATCGGTCGTCACCCGGGTGACCAGCCGGCCGATCGGGTTGCGGTCGAAGTAGGAGATCGGCAGCCGCTGGAGGTGGCCGAAGACCTGCCGCCGCAGGTCGTTCATGATGTACTGCCCCATGAGCTGCATCACATAGCCTTCGGCGTACAGCGTGACGAACGTGAGCACCAGCGCCACCAGGTAGATCACGGCGACCGCGGTGAGCCCCTGGGTGGCGACCGACGCGGGCTCGATGCCGCGGGCGAGGAGCGCGTCGCGCACCCAGACGCTCACGCCCGAGAGCCGGGCCGGCTCCGCCTCGTCCGGCCGGATGAAGAGGTCCATCGACACCGCGAAGGCCAGAGGACCGATGAGCTGGAGGACGGACGAGAGGAGGATCAGCGCCACCGCGACGGCCGTCATGCCGCGGTACGGCCGCAGGTAGGTCATCAGACGCCGCATCAGCCGGGCGTCGTAGGCCTTGCCCAGGGCTTCCTCTTCCTGGTGGGCGTCGCTCATCGACGACAAGATATCAGAGCGGCTCTCCCCCCTCACCCTATACCTGTTCGTCTATTCAGTGGTACACTGCCCGCCAGCTTCAGGTCCAGAAGAAGAAGATCCAGGTTTTCCGGATTCCGGGGGGTTTTCGCCGTGCCGCCGACGTTGAACCAGCTTCTCAAGGAGATGGTAGGTCAGGGAGGGTCCGACCTCCACATCACCACGAACTCGCCGCCGCAGATCCGGGTCGACGGGCACCTGCGCCCGCTCCAGTACCCGGCCATGACGCCGGCCGAGACCAAGCAGCTCGCCTACTCCATCCTCACCGACAACCAGAAGCACCGTCTGGAAGAGGACCTGGAGATCGACCTCTCCTTCGGCATCAAGGGGCTGGCGCGCTTCCGCGCCAACATCTTCCACCAGCGCGGCGCCATCGCCGCGGTGTTCCGGCAGATCCCCTTCGAGATCAAGGGCTTCAAGGAGCTCGGGCTGCCCACGATCATCGAGAAGCTGTGCGAGAAGCCGCGCGGCCTGATCCTGGTCACCGGCCCGACCGGCTCCGGCAAGTCGACCACGCTCGCCGCCATGCTCGACAAGATCAACCGCGAGCGCGCCGAGCACATGATCACCATCGAGGACCCGGTCGAGTTCCTGCACTCGCACAAGAAGTGCCTGGTCAACCAGCGCGAGGTCCACGCCGACACCCACGGCTTCGCCAACGCGCTGCGCTCCGCCCTGCGGCAGGACCCCGACGTGGTGCTGATCGGCGAGATGCGCGACCTGGAGACCATCGAGTCGGCGCTGCGCATCGCCGAAACCGGCCACTTGACCTTCGCCACCCTGCACACGAACTCGGCCGCGCAGTCGATCAACCGCATCATCGACGTCTTTCCCGCCCACCAGCAGGGGCAGATCCGCGCCCAGCTCTCGCTCGTGCTGGAAGGGATCATCTGCCAGGCCCTGCTGCCCAAGGCCGGCGGCAAGGGGCGCGCCATGGCCATGGAGATCCTCATCCCCAGCGCGGCCATCCGCAACCTGATCCGCGAGGACAAGATCCACCAGATCTACGGCATGATGCAGGCCGGGCAGGCCAAATACGGGATGCAGACGTTCAACCAGTCCCTCGCGTCCCTGTACTTCAAGCGCCTGATCACGCTGGAGACCGCGCTCTCCCGCTCGTCGCTGCCCGACGAGCTGCAGGAGATGATCAACCGCGGGCCCGCGGCGCTGAACCCCACGCTCGGAGTGCAAGAGACTGGAGGAAGGAGCTAACCCATGCCCAGCTTCGAATGGAAAGGCCGTACGCGCGCGGGCCAGGCTCAGGAGGGCGTCCTGCTGGCCGACTCCCGGGATGCCGCCGTCGCCGTCCTGCGGCGCCAGCAGATCCAGGTGACGAACATCC
Organism: Acidobacteriota bacterium; assembly: GCA_040349255.1. Classification (GTDB taxonomy): domain Bacteria; phylum Acidobacteriota; class Thermoanaerobaculia; order Multivoradales; family UBA5704; genus DATMER01. The sequence continues at coordinate 16,271 of JBEQUE010000051.1, forward strand.
GCGAGCGCGGCCGGGAGATCAAGCTCCTCCCGCGCATGCCCATGAAGGTCAACCGCAAGCGCATCTCGATCTTCACCCGGCAGTTCTCGGTGATGCTCGACGCCGGCCTCCCCCTCGTGCAGTGCCTGGAGATCCTCGGCGGCCAGGAGGAGAACAAGGCCTTCGCCGCGATGATCAACGAGGTGCGCTCCGACGTCGAGTCCGGCTCCTCCGTGGCCGACGCCATGAAGAAGCACCCGAAGGCCTTCGACAACCTGTTCGTCAACATGGTCGCCGCGGGCGAGGCGGGCGGTATCCTCGACGTCATCCTGCAGCGCCTGTCGGCCTACATCGAGAAGGCCGTCAAGCTCAACAGCCAGGTCAAGTCGGCCATGATCTACCCGGTCGCGGTGCTGGTCATCGCGGCCCTGGTGGTGTTCATCATCCTGTGGAAGGTCATCCCGGTGTTCGCCCAGCTCTTCTCCGGGCTCGGCGGCGAGATGCCCTTCCTCACCCGGATGGTGATCGCGGCGTCGAATTTCGTCGGCCGCTACTTCATCTTCATCTTCCTGGTGCTCGGCGCCGGCATGGTGGCCATCCAGCGCTACCACAACACCTACCGCGGACGCCGCGTGCTCGACGGGCTCCTGCTCAAGGTCCCGATCATCGGCATGCTGCTGCGCAAGATCTCCGTGGCCCGGTTCTGCCGCACCCTGGCGACCCTGACCGCCTCCGGCGTGCCGATCCTCGACGGCCTCGAGATCACGGCGAAGACCGCCGGCAACGCGATCATCGAGGACTCCATCATGGCGGTGCGCAAGAGCGTCGAGGAAGGCAAGACGATCAGCGAGCCGCTCGCCGAGACCAAGGTGTTCCCGGCCATGGTGGTGCAGATGATCAACGTCGGCGAGCAGACCGGCGCCCTCGACCAGATGCTGTCGAAGATCGCCGACTTCTACGAGGACGAGGTGGACACCGCCGTCGCCGGCATGATGAAGCTGATCGAGCCGCTCATGATCTCCATCCTGGGCGTGGTCATCGGCACGATCGTGGCGGCCATGTACCTGCCGCTCTACTCGATCCTGACCAAGATCGGCTAGCGTAGGCACGAGAGGCGGCGGGACCGCCGCCTCTCCCGTCTTTCCGGCGTCCCGATGTCGAACCTGACAAACCAGCTCCGGTGGTACATCGCCATCCGCGTGGTGGCGGTCGCGAGCGTGCTCATCCCCTACACGCTGCTGCAGATCGGGCCCACGGCCCCGGCGCCGGCGGTCGAGGGGAGCACGCCGGCGCCGCCCCCGGCCGTCTCCACGCCCGCTCCCATCACCCAGACGCCGCAGTCGCCGGTCCTGGTCAACCCGCCGCCGGCCCCGCCGCCGGAGCCCGACCTGCTGCGGCCCGAGGTGGTCTACAAGGTCGGCGGCCTGACCTTCGTCGCCACCCTGGTCTACATCGCGCTGCTGAGCATCCTGCGCCGCCGGCCCACGGCCCAGGCCTACATCCAGTTCTTCGGCGACCTCCTGCTCATCACGCTCATGGTGTACTACCTGGGCGGCATCGAGAGCCCGTTCTCGATGCTCTACCTGATCGTCATCGCCGTGGCGTCCACCCTGCTGCAGCGCCGGGCCGGCATCTCGGTGGCGAGCGGCGCCAACGCCTGCTATGCGATCCTGGTGCTCGGCCTCTACTTCCACAAGCTCCCGACCCCGCCCGGCGCGCCGGAGACGGTGCCGGTCTTCCGCCTGGTCTACAGCCTCGCCGTGCACTGCTTCGGCTTCTACGCCGTGGCGCTCCTCACCTCCTACCTGGCCCACAACGTGGCGCGCGCCGAGAGCGAGCTCAAGGAGAAGCGCGAGCACCTGGCCGACCTGGAGGTGGTGCACCGCGACGTCATCCAGTCGATCAGCAGCGGCCTCATCACGAGCGACCTCGACGGCAGGGTCACGAGCCTCAACCAGGCCGGCGTCGCCATCCTGGGCCGGCAGGAGTCCGACATGGTCGGCCGCACGATCCTCGAGTCCGGCCTGGCCTCGGCCGAGCGCTGGGCGGAGCTGACCGCGGCCAGCCAGGGGCAGCGGACGCTGCGCGCCGAGGCCGAGCTCGAGCGCGACGGCGATACCCAGTACGTGGGCTTCTCGATCTCGCAGCTCACGGACGCGGACGGCCGCCACCGCGGCTACATCGTCATCTTCCAGGACTTCACCCGCTGGCGGAAACTGGAAGGCGAGCTGCGCATCAAGGACCGCATGGCCGCCGTGGGCGAGCTCGCGGCCGGACTGGCGCACGAGATCGGCAACCCGCTCGCCGCCATCTCCGGGTCGGTGCAGATGCTGTCCAGCTCGGCGACCTCGGCCAGCACCACGCCGTCGCAGCGCAGGCTGATCGACATCCTGCTCAAGGAGAGCCAGCGCCTGGACCGCACGATCAAGGGCTTCCTGCGCTTCGCGCGGCCGCGCGAGCGCTCCAGCGTGCCGTTCGACATCGCCCGGCTCCTGGCCGAGAACTGCGAGCTGCTCCGCAACAGCGCCGAGGTCTCCGAGCGCCACCGGATCGAGGTCCGGCTGGAGCCGCCCTCGGCGTCGGTGATCGCGGACCCGGACCAGGTGAGCCAGATCTTCTGGAACCTGGCGCGCAACTCCCTGCGCGCCATGCCCGACGGCGGCACCCTGACCGTCGTGGGGCGGCTCGACGAGGACCACTACCGCATGCAGGTGATCGACACGGGCCGCGGCATGAGCGAGGAGCAGCGCGCCAACCTGTTCCACCCCTTCCAGTCCTTCTTCGACGGCGGCACCGGCATCGGCATGGCCATCGTCTACCGCATCGTCCAGGAGCACGGCGGGCGGCTGCTGGTCGACACCCGGCAGGGCGGCGGCACCACGATCACCGTGGAGCTGCCGGCGAGCCGCCCGGCGGCCCAGACGGCTCCGGCCATGGCCGAGGCCACCGCCGCGGCCGGGGAGGCGCCCTGATGGCCGAGCGCGCCCGCCTCCTGGTCGTGGACGACGAGTCGAGCATCGTCGAGTTCCTCTCCCTGCTGCTCGAAGAGGAGGGCTACGCCGTCGAGACGGCGAGCTCCGTCACCGGCGCCCGGCAGGCGCTCGCCCGCCGGAGCTACGACCTCATCCTCTGCGACGTGATGATGCCGGACGGCAACGGCCTCGACCTGCTCAAGGAGGTCATGTCGAACGGCGCCGAGACGACCACCGGGCCGGCGGTCATCATGATGACCGCCTACACCTCGACCAAGACCGCCATCGAGGCGATGAAGGCGGGCGCCGCCGACTACGTCTCGAAGCCGTTCGACGTCGAGGAGCTGAAGATCGTCGTCCAGAAGGCGCTGGAGCGCGAGCAGCTCGCCGACGAGAACATCTACCTGCGCCGGGAGCTGGAGCAGAAGTACACCTTCAACAACATCATCGGCAAGAGCCCGCGGATGCAGGTGATCTTCTCGCTCATCGAGCGCATCTCGCGCACCAGCTCGACCGTGCTGGTGCACGGCGAGAGCGGCACCGGCAAGGAGCTCATCGCGCGGGCCATCCACTTCGCGAGCCCGCGGTCGACCCGCCGGTTCCTGTCGATCAACTGCGGCGCGCTGCCCGAGAACCTCCTCGAGAGCGAGCTCTTCGGCCATGAGCGCGGCGCCTTCACCGGCGCCGTGCGCGAGAAGAAGGGCCTCTTCCAGGAGGCCGACCGCGGTACGCTGTTCCTCGACGAGATCGGCGAGATGACGCCGACCATGCAGGTCAAGCTCCTGCGCGCCATCCAGGAGAAGACGGTGCGCAAGGTGGGCGGCACCGAGGAGGAGACGGTCGACGTCCGCATCATCGCGGCCACGAACCAGGACCTGGAGACCCGGCTCACCACCGGCGAGTTCCGCGAGGACCTCTACTACCGGATCAACGTGCTGCCGATCCACCTGCCGCCGCTGCGCCAGCGGCGCGAGGACATCCCGCTCCTGGTCGACTTCTTCCTCCAGAAGTACTGCCGCCAGATGGAGCTGCCGCCGCGGCAGATCTCGGTCGAGGCCATGGCCCTGCTCGAAGGCTACGACTGGCCGGGCAACGTCCGCGAGCTCGAAAACCTGATCGAGCGCGTGCTCGCGCTCTCCCACGCCGAGACCATCACCACCCGCGACCTGCCGGTCCACCTGCTGACCCAGCGCCGAATGCAGTCCGACCTGATCCAGCTTCCGGAGGAGGGGATCGACCTGGAGGCGTACCTGGAGGACATCCGCGCCCAGCTCATGCAGCAGGCCCTGGAGAGGACGGATGGCGTCCAGACCCAGGCGGCCGAGCTGCTCGGGATGAGCTTCCGCAGCTTCCGGTACTACGCCAAGAAGGCAGGCCTCAAAGGCGGGGATTGAAGCTCCCTCTCCCCCGGCACGGGGGAGAGGGCTGGGGAGAGGGGGAACGGGATCAAACCGCATTTGACACTCCGTAGCCGATCGTTCTAGATTCGGTCGTGCACCCCTCCGCGTCCTCCGACCAGCACAACGCGGGTACCTTCAGTGGAATCATCGGCGCCATTCCGGCCCGCTATGCGTCCACGCGGCTACCCGGGAAGCCCCTGCTCCTCATCGCCGGACGGCCGATGATCGAGCACGTCTACGAGCGGGCCTCCCGGGCGCGCGGGCTCGACCGGATCGTGGTCCTGACCGACGACGAGCGCATCGCACGGGCCGTGGAAGGGTTCGGCGGCGAGTGGGAGATGACCCCGGCCGAGTGCGCCAGCGGCACCGACCGGATCGCCCATGCCGCACGCCGCTGGAACGCCGCGGCCGTGGTCAACATCCAGGGTGACGAGCCGCTGATCGACCCCGAGGTCGTCTCGCGCCTCGCGGTCCACCTGGCGGACCACCCGGAAGACCCGGTCGTCACGCTGGCTGCGGATGCGGCACCGGAAGAGATGGGGAACCCGAACGCCGTCAAGGTCGTGCTCGACCTGGCCGGCTACGCCCTGTATTTCAGCCGCTCCCCGATCCCGTTCCCGAGGCAGGAGGGGGGCGCCGCACCCCTCAAGCACCTGGGGATCTACGGCTACCAGCGCGAGGCCCTGCTGCGGCTCGCGTCGCTGCCGCAGGCGCCCCTCGAACGGAGCGAATCGCTGGAGCAGCTCCGCGCCCTGGAGAACGGACTGCGCATCCGCGTGCTGCTCGCCGGGAGCGCCTCTCCCGGCGTCGACACCCGGGAAGACCTGGAGCGCGTCGAGCGTTTGCTGGAGCGGGCCTGACGAGCTGAACCGACCGAAACCAATCGCCGAACCGAGGAGATCTCCATGGCCACCAAGTACATCTTCGTCACCGGCGGAGTCGTTTCGTCCCTGGGCAAGGGAGTCGCCGCGGCGTCCATCGGCGCCATCCTGGAGGCGCGCGGCTTCTCCGTCACGCTGCTCAAGTTCGACCCCTACGTGAACGTCGATCCCGGGACCATGTCGCCCTATCAGCACGGCGAGGTCTTCGTGACCGACGACGGCGCCGAGACCGACCTCGACCTCGGCCACTACGAGCGCTTCACCCACATGATTCCCAGCAAGCGCCACAACTACACCACCGGCAAGATCTACTCCTCGGTCATCGAGAAGGAGCGGCGCGGCGACTACCTCGGCAAGACGGTCCAGGTCGTCCCCCACATCACCGACGAGATCAAGGAGGGCCTGCGCCGGGTGGCCGGCGATAATGATGTCGTCATCTGCGAGATCGGCGGCACCGTGGGCGACATCGAGTCGCTGCCCTTCCTGGAGGCCATCCGCCAGTTCCGCCAGGAGGTCGGCCGCGGCAACGCGGTCAACGTCCACCTGACCCTGGTGCCCTACATCGCCGCCGCGGACGAGCTCAAGACCAAGCCCACCCAGCACTCGGTCCGCGAGCTGCGCGAGATCGGCATCTCGGCCGACATCGTCCTGTGCCGCGTCGACCGCGCGCTGCCCGAGGAGATGAAGAAGAAGATCGCGCTCTTCTGCAACGTCGAGACCCGGGCCGTGGTCGCCGCCCGCGACGTGCCGACGATCTACGAGGTGCCGCTCATGTTCTGCCGCGAGGGCATGGACGACATCCTGCTCGAGCTGCTCAACCTGCCGCACTACGACCGCGACCTCTCGCGCTGGGAGAGCCTGGTGGCGCGGATCAAGAACCCCCACCACCACGTGCGGGTGGGGATCGTGGGCAAGTACGTCGAGTTCCCGGACGCCTACAAGAGCCTGAACGAGGCGCTCCTCCACGGCGGCATCGCAAACGACGCCCGGGTCGAGCTGGTCTACATCGACGCCGAGGAGCTGGAGGAGAGCCGCGCCTGGCCGCGCGAGCTGTTCGAGGTGGACTCGCTCCTCGTGCCGATCGGCTTCGGCCAGCGCGGCACCGAGGGGAAGATCCGCGCCATCCGCTACGCCCGCGAGCACCGGGTGCCGTTCTTCGGCATCTGCCTCGGCATGCAGTGCATGGTCATCGAGTACGCCAGGAACGTCTGCGGCATCAAGGACGCGACGTCGTCCGAGTTCGACTCCGACACCGAGCACGCCGTCATCTACAAGCTGCGCGACCTGCTCGGCGTCGAGGAGATGGGCGGCACCATGCGGCTCGGCGCCTATCCCTGCCGCCTCCAGGAGGGGTCGCTCGCGCGCCGCATCTACAACAGCGTGCCGGAGATCAGCGAGCGCCATCGGCACCGCTACGAGGTCAACCAGAAGTACCTCGGCACGCTCAAGGAGCACGGCCTGGTCATCTCGGGCCTGTCGCCCGACGGCAAGTTCGTCGAGATGGTCGAGCTGGCGGACCACCCCTGGTTCCTCGGCTGCCAGTTCCACCCCGAGTACAAGTCGAAGCCGACCGAGCCGCACCCGCTGTTCGTCTCCTACATCGCCGCGGCGCTCGCCGAGCAGCAGCGCCGGGGCCGGGAGCGCGAGGCGGTGGAGTCCACCGTCACGGTCACAGAGACGGAATTGCCGGCCGAGCTGCGGGTCGAGGGCTGATGGCGGTCCATCCGGTCGAGCTGGCTCCCGGCATCGTAATCGGCAATCATCGCGGAGGCGGGGATCTCCCCGTCATCGCCGGCCCCTGCATGATCGAGAGCGAGGAGCGCACGCTCGAAACCGCCCACATCCTCGCGGCCATGGCGGAGCGCCTCGGCCTGCCCCTGGTCTTCAAGTCGTCGTTCGACAAGGCGAACCGCAGCTCGGGAGACACGCAGCGCGGTCCCGGTCTCGAAGAGGGCCTGCGCGTCCTCCGGCTGGTCAAGGAGGAGACCGGCCTGCCGGTGCTGACCGACGTCCACGAGGTGGACCAGTGCGGCCCGGCCGCCGAGGTCTGCGACGTGCTCCAGATCCCGGCCTTCCTCTGCCGCCAGACCGACCTCGTGGTGGCCGCGGCGCGCACCGGCCGGGCGGTCAACATCAAGAAGGGCCAGTTCATGGCGCCGGACAACATGCTGAAGATCGTGGAGAAGGCCCGCAAGGCGGGCAACGACCGGGTGACCGTGACGGAGCGCGGCGCCTCCTTCGGCTATCACAACCTGGTCGTGGACATGCGCAGCTTCGCCATGATGCAGGACGACGGGATCGCGGTGATCTACGACGTGACCCACTCGCTCCAGCTTCCCGGCGGCGAAGGCGGCGAGAGCGGCGGCCTCCGGCGCTTCGCCGAGCCTCTCGCCCGCGCGGCCGTGGCCGCGGGCGCAGACGGCCTGTTCCTGGAGATCCATCCGGACCCCGACCGCGCGCTCTCGGACAAGGCCGTTCAGCTCCCGCCCGAGCGCGCCGAGGCGTTGCTCCGCTCGCTGATCGCCCTCCGGCGGACCCTGGTGGCAGAATGAGGACCGCGCGCCAGGTCGCCGTCGAGGTCCTGGAGACCGAGGCCGCGGCGGTCCGCGGCCTGATCCCGCAGCTCGACGAGCGGTTCGACAGAGCCGTCGAGCTGCTCCGCTCGTGCGCGGGCCGGGTGGTCTGCACGGGCATGGGCAAGAGCGGGATCGTCATGAAGAAGATCGCGGCGACCCTCTCCTCGACCGGCACGCCGTCGCTCTTCCTCCACCCGGCCGAGGCGGTCCATGGCGACCTCGGGATGATCGTGGCCGGCGACGTGGTCCTCGCCGCCTCCTACTCGGGGACGACCGAGGAGCTGCTGAAGCTCGTGGAAACCATGAAGCGGCTCGGCGCGCCCCTGATTGTGATGACCGCGAACGCCGGCTCGCCGCTCGCCCGCCACGCGGACATCCACCTGCCGGTGGCGATCGACCGCGAGGCCTGTCCGCTGAACCTCGCGCCCACGGCCTCGACCACGGCCACGCTCGCGCTGGGCGACGCGCTCGCCATGGCGCTCCTCGAAGCCCGCGGCTTCACGAGAGAGGACTTCGCTCTCCTCCATCCCTCAGGCCAGCTCGGCAAGCGCCTCCTGCGCGTCGAGCAGATCATGCACGCCGGCGACGCCCTGCCCAAGGTCCTCGCCTCGACCCCGATGCGCGACGCCATCTACGAGATGTCGAAGAAGGGGCTCGGGATCACCGCCGTGACCGACGAGGCCGGCCGGCTCCTCGGCTGCATCTCGGACGGCGACCTGCGGCGCCTGATCGAGCACGACGACGGCCTTCTCAAGAAGACCGCGGGCGAGTGCAGGACCCGGAACCCGCGCACCATCGACGGCGGCGAGCTGGCCGCCGCGGCGCTCAACACCATGGAAGACCACCGCATCACCTCGCTCTTCGTGTGCGGCCCGGAGGGCCGGCTCGACGGGCTGGTCCACCTGCACGACCTCTGGGGCCTGGAGCTGTTCTGAGCCTCTCCGACGCCGAGCTGACCGAGCGCGCCCGGAACCTCCGGTGGCTCCTGCTGGACGTGGACGGCGTGCTGACCGACGGCCGCCTGGTCTACGGACCGGACGGCGAGCAGCAGAAGGTCTTCCACGTCCGGGACGGCCTGGGCCTGCGCCTCCTCCAGCGCTCGGGCCTCCGGATCGGGATCCTTTCGGGCCGGGAGAGCAAGGCGCTCCAGGTGCGGGCGGACGACCTCTGGATCGACTTCCTGATGATGGACCGTTCGGACAAGGGGCCCGCCTTCGCCGAGTTCCTGGCCGAGCGCTCGGTAGCGCCGCAGGAGGTAGCCTTCATGGGCGACGACCTCGTGGACCTGCCGATCCTGCTGCGCTGCGGCCTCGCCTTTGCGCCGTCGGACGCGGTGGCCGAGGTCCGCGACCGGGCGCACCGGGTGCTGGAAGGAAAGGGAGGCTGGGGCGTGGTGAGGGAGCTCTGCGAGCTGCTGCTGCGGGCGAGAGGCGACTGGGAAGAGCTGACCGCGCCATACTACGTCGTGGGAGAGCCGGACTGAGCACACGGCCGACCTCGGTACCGTCCTCCTCCAGGGCCCGCCGCCGGACCAGCCGTCTCCGCGCGTCCCTGCTCCCCGGCCTCGTCCGCCTGCTCGCCCTCCTGCTCGGAGCCCTCCCGCGCCGCGCCGCTCTCGCCTTCGGCCGCGCCGCGGGCCGCCTGGGCTGGCGCGTCAGCGGCCGGGACCGGCGCCGGGCGCTCGACCATCTCGCCCTGGCCCTGCCCGAGCTGTCCGACGCGGAGCGACAACGGATCGCGAGAGCCTCCTTCCTCTATCAGGGGATGAACGCGGCCGAGCTGCTCCACCTGCTGAAGCGGGGAGCCGACGGGATGCTGTCCGACATCGAGGTCCAGGGCTGGGAGAACGTGGAAGCGGCCCGGGCCACGCGTCGGCCGATCCTGATCCTGACCGGCCACTGCGGCAACTGGGAGCTGATCGCGATCCCGCTCAGCCACGGCGGTCTGCCGCCCGCGGCGATCGCGAGACCGGCGGACGACCCGCGCATCCAGGACCTGATCGTGAGCATCCGCCGCCGGCTCGGCACCTCGACGATCGCGAGAGGGACCCGCGGCGCGGCGCGCCAGATCCTGGAGGTGCTCCGGAGCGGCGGCGCCATCGCCATGCTGATCGACCAGGACACGAAGGTGGACGGCGTCTGGGTCCCCTTCTTCGACCGTCCCGCCTTCACGCCGGTGGGACCCGCGGAGCTGGCGATCAAGCAGGACATGCGGGTGGTCCCCTCCTTCATCGAGAGGCGTCCGGACGGCGGCCACCTCGTGCGTTTCCTGCCCGTTCTCCCGCTGCCCAAGGATCCGCAACAGGCTACCGCGCTCATGACCGCCGCGATCGAGCAGCAGGTCCGGCGCCGGCCGGAGCAGTGGGTCTGGTGGCACAAGCGCTGGCGTCGTCAGCCGCCGCCGGACTAGCCCCGCATCTTCCGATAGGCCGCCTGGAAGCCGGGCAGGCGCATCAGCCTCTCGCGCAGTCGCCAGGTAGCCGTCCCGGTGACGGCGTGAAGCGTTTCCGCCAGCCGGTCCCGCTCCGATCGGATGGACAGGAGCTCCTCCCCCGCGGCCACGCTCTCGCGCCGGGGCGGCCGGCCCACCCAGTCGCTCAAATAGACCGAGGCGGCCCGCGACTCCTCGGCGGGATCGGCAGGCTCCGCGCGCGCGTGCTCGGCGATCACCTCCTCATAGAGCGCGACGAGGCGGTCGAGAGCCGTCTCCAGGCCCGCCTCCTCCCGGACCCGGCGCGAGACCTCGGCGGCGTCGCGCGCGTCGTAGCGCCCGATCTCCCGCACGATCAGATCCGGGTCGAGCGGGCGATGCAGGGAGCGATAGCCGAGGTTCAGCCGGCGCAGGGCGTCGAGGTCGGCGCTCGTGACCATCTGCCCGAGGCCGCGATGGTCGCAGAGCACCACCGCCGCCCCCACCGCCAGCGCCTCCAGCGCGCTCTTGGCCTTGGCAAAGACGAGGTCGTGCTCCGCGATCACCTCGCCCGGGTTGACCAGGGACCGGCCCACGCCCGAGCCCACCACCTCCAGAGGGAGACCGGCGCGCCGGCAGGCTTCCTGGACCGCCGGGAGATGGGTGTCCTGCCGGGCGTAGTTGCTGAGCACCAGCGCCCGCCGGGGCCGCGCGGGGAGCGGGCCGCGCGGCGGGAAGCGGTCGAGATCGGCCCAGTTCAGGAGGACCCGGACGCGCTCTTCCGGAATCCCGTGCTCGAAGACGACGCGGTCGCGGTTCGTCCAGTCGACCGCGACGTAGCGCCGGATGCGCGGGAAGAGCGGCGGGGCGTCGCGCCAGGCGGTCCAGTCGTGCGTGGCGAAGATCCCGGGCACGCCGGGAAAGTACAGCAGGGCGGCCATGGCCTGCTGGTGGTGATGTCCGTGGATCACGTCCGGAGGGGCTCCGAGCCGGGAGAGGTCGTCGACCACGGGGACCGTGGCGGCGCGGATCTCCTCCGCGATCTCGCCGAGCTCGGGGCTGTAGACCACGGGCGTGTGCCCCCGCCGCAGAAGGCCCAGCGCGGCCTCCTTGATGTAGACCTCGGTCCCGGTGCGGGACGCCAGGGTGACGTTCGTGAGCAGGATGCGCAAGGGCCGGGCTCACCCGCTGCGGCCGAGCTCCCGGAGGGCTCTGGCCAGGGGAAGAAAATGCTCGCGGAAGCGCAGGACCCGTGAATAGCGGCCGGTCGCGACCTGCCGCTCGCCGTAGGTCTCGTAATACGGCGGATCCCCGATCCGGGCCTCGATGTCCGCCTCGGGGTCCACCGGGCTCAGGCACTCGACCCGAAAGGCTTCGGCGCCGTAGCGCTCGAACGCCCGCTCGACCTCGTGCGCCATCTCCGGGTAGGACCGCGCCGCCGCGAGCTTGCGCTCCAGCGCGTCGTCCTCCAGCTCGAGTCTCAGGCCTCCGGAGCTGCCGTTCCCGGGCAGCTCGTCCGGGCGGCCTTCCAGGAGGAACTCATAGCTGTCGAGGCCGCGCCCGGTGCGCCGGCGGACCAGCGCGATGGCCGCGTCGGTCACCAGGCGGCAGATGTCGTGGGAGGGGTTGAACCCTTCGATGGCGTCGGCGGCCACCGTCTCCACGCCGCTTTCGGTCCAGGCGTCGGCGAGCTCGCGGGCGAGCCCCGCCAGGACCTCGATCCGGCCTTCCAGCATCACCTCGTACAGATCGCGGTCGCGGAACCGGCCGAACACGGAGCCCGGCCGGGCACCGGTGCGGGGCAGGATCGCCGCGGTGGAAGGGACACGGGACCGGCCGGTGCTCCCCGAGCCGTCGGTCAGCACGAAGACCTCGGGCTGCTCCCGTTCGAGCCAGCCATACACACGAAGCTCGTGGCCAGGATGCGCTGCCACCAGGGCGGCCTTGGAAGATCCGGACATGCCGCGAGAGTCTAGCGGAGAATCCGGGCAAGGCTCTCCTCTTCCCGGACCATTCCATGGACGGGGCGTTGTCGGGCTAACTAGGTCTGCCGGTTTCCGGGAAGTCGTCAAGGCCTTGGCAAAGATCGGAGACTCATCCCCGGCGGCCCTTACATTCTGGTCCGCAGAAACACCATCCAGGAGACCGGCATCTCGCCGTATTCGTCCTCCAGCTCCGAGGGGATCAGCGCCAGGCTTACCAGGGAGCCGACGCCGGCCTTCCATGCGTCTTCCACGACCGCGTCGTAGACGTAGCCGAGGCTGATCTTCCCGACGTCGAAGACCTCCTCGTCGCCGTGTCCGTGCCCGGCCAGCTCGTCGTTCTCCTGCCGCTCGACGCGGCCGAAGACCGTGTGCCGGGCGGCCAGGGTAGCGGCGGACTCCAGCAGGAAGGAGTCGGTGGTTTCGCCGGGGTCACTCTCATTGCGGCCCCACGCGAACGTGGTCTGCCAGTTGCCGTCCGCGAACGGACGGTTGTAGATGGCCGACGCGGTCGTCCGGTCCTTGTCGACCTCCGGTTCGAGCTGCTCCGGGCTGTTCAGATGGCCGCGGCTCACCTGGAACGACCAGTCCGGCGTCGGCTGCCAGGAGGCGCGGACCGCCCAGGAGTCGAGCTTCGGGTCCTCGATGTCGGTGCGGTCCTCGTCCGGCTCGCGGCCCTTGAAGGCCGAGCCTTCGAGCTTGAAGCCACCCCGGATCCAGCCGAGCGTGGCCACGCCGAAGGTGATGTGAGTCGAGTCGAGCCAGTGGTGTCCCAGCGGCGCCTCGGGGTTCTCCATGCCGGAGAAGCGATGGAGGAAGGCCGGCGGACCGAGCGCGGGCTCGCCCGGCAGCCCCAGGTAGACGAAGGCCGAGCCGTCCGGGCCCAGGTCGTGGCTGTACGTGGCGGCCAGCTCCATGAAGAGGTCGTGCGGGTGCTGGCGATCGACGAGCGGCGTCCGGCCGTCCGCGGTCTCGCCGGTCTGGAGGAGGAGCGGGTAACCCTCGTCGCCGACCGTCCAGGGCTCGGCGGAGACCATGGCGCGGAACCCGAGCCGGTCCGCGCCGAATTGCCGCACGGCCACGCCCATGAGCATGCTCTCGCTGAACAGCTTCTGGTCGCCCCGCGGGCCGTCCTGGTCGTCGTAGACCAGGTCGAGGAAGCCGTGCGCCATCAGGTGCCAGTCGCCCCGCACGGCGTGCAGGCCTTCGTGCGGCGCGGACTCGGGCTGCCAAGCGGTGCCGGAGGCCTCGCGGCTCATCCTGTATGGCCCGAGCAGGCCCGGCATCTCATGCCCAGCGTCATGCCCAGCGTCGTGATCGGCCATGTCCATGCCTTCCATGCCGGCGTGCCCGCCGTGCTCCTCCGGCTTGGCCTCGGCCGGCGGCGGCTCCGGATGGGAGTGCTGGTGCTGGGCGGAAAGCGGCAGGCTGAAGAGCAGCAAGGCAGTCAGGATGGTCCCGGGTCTTCTCATCGCCTGTCTTCTGTCTGCAACTCCTCTGCCGTTTCGCATAGAATCCCGGCTATGGCTTCCTATTCGGCGGAGGAGATCCTGAAGCAGCTCGACGACTGCGCGGAGGCTTACACCTTCCCGGTGCTCGACAACGCCTACGTGTATCCGGCCGATACCCGGATGACCCTGTATCGCGACGAGGAACGCTGGTCGCTGGTCATCGAGGTCCTGGGGTTCAACTCGCACATGGGCGGGACGGAGGGCATGGACAATGCCCTGTACTGCTTCGGCAACTGCCTGCGGCGGCCGCCCGGGATCAGCCCCGACGACCTTCTGCGCCTGGTGAGGGACGGCGACTCCGGCCCGCTGTTCGAGGAGCCTCACGGCACGGCGGTCCGGAAGGGAGTCACGGACCTGCGCATCCGGGGCCGGCTCGTGCCGGCTCCCCCGTCGGCCGAGGCCTTCGAGTTGCTGCGCGCCCTGGCTCCCGAGCATCGGGATCAGCTCCTCGCGACCGACGAGGAGCTCCAGTCCCGCCTGCCGGCAGACCTGCCGCGGCTCCTCCGGCTGGACGAGTGGAACCACCCCGACATCGCCGAAGGCGACCTGCCGAGCGAGAGCCCGACCTTCAAGATGCTGGCCCAGGTGCTGGAGACCGGCGATCCTGGCCTCTACCGCCCCCGGCGCAAGCCGAACACCCACTGGTCGAACTGGCCGGAGGGTGGGGTTCTGTAGACTTTCCTGTTGCGATTCAAGGTTCTCCAAGGCGTTGGAACGTTCTGCGCGGCGACTGAAGCTTCTCCAGGCGATGGAAGCTTCCATGGCGCGATGTAGCCTTCTATAAGCCGTTGGAAGGTTCCTGGCGCCGGAGGAACGTTCTACGCCGCGACGGAACGTTCTACGGCGCAACGGAAGGTTCTACGGCGCAACGGAAGGTTCTACGCCGTGCCGGAACGATCTTTGCCGCGGCGGAAGGTTCTACGGCGCAACGGAACGTTCTACGCCACGACGGAACGTTCTACGTTGAAACGGAAGGTTTCCAGGCCGCAACGGAACGTTCCAGGTCGTGGCGGAACGTTCTACGGCGCAACGGAAGGTTCCACGCCGTGTCGGAACGATCTTTGCCGCGGCGGAAGGTTCTACGGCGCAACGGAACGTTCTACGTCGTGACGGAAGGTTCTACGCCGTAGCGCAACCTTCTGCACCGCAAGGCAAGGTTCCCTTGCGGCAGAGAAGCCTACCGAGCCGTGGAGAACGGAACGGAGGGGCGGCGCTTGCCGGAGTTGGTATCCCGCGGTTCAGTTGGGCGTAATCAGCCACAACCGGCCGTCGATCTCGGCTCCGAGGCCATGGGTTTTGAGGATTACGTGCAGTGCCAGGTCCCACGGTACGTCCTTGAGCTCGACCGTCACGGTTCCTGGCTGGATCCTGGGATCGAGGACCAGGTTGAAGCCGGCGAGTTGGGCGAACGCGCGGAGGACTTCCGGCAGCGGCGCGTCGCGCAGGCTGAGGCTGATCGGGAACCCCCGCCACGGCCCCTGGCCCGACGGACCCTGGCCGCGTTCGACGAGACCGTGGGCACCAAGGGTGACGGCGCGAGGGTGCCTGTCAGCTCGGTCGCCGGTCTCCTGCGCGGAGAGCGCGGTGGCGGCGAGACAGAGGACAGCCAGGAGGGTAGGCAGCAGGCGTAGAGAACGATTCATGATATTAGCGATCCAACTGCTCGACCAGTTTCTTCGGAGCCACGGTCCGGTAGGCGTCCACGACCAGGTCCGCGATCTGATCCCAATCGACCGTCACGTCGAGCCTCACGCCGATCCAGCCCCGGTACCCCACGTAAGGCGGAACGAAGAAGCGTTCCGGGTCCGTGCCGACCAGGATCTCCTGGGCACCGTCCGGCGCGGCGCACCAGAAGGCCAGGATGTCGTTGTGATGGTGATTCGCGTACATCACGAACGTCTTCTTGCCGCGCACGAACCAGGTCGGCTCGCCATGGCTGAGCCGCTCGGTCGCTTCAGGCAGGGCGAGGCAGAGCGCCCGGAGGCGTTCCAAGGGGTCCATGGGGATGGAGTATAGCCTGCCAGTTGCCTCCCTGCTGTGGTATAGTAGGTAGACGACGAAATCAGTAGCTGTTTCGGAGATTCGAGATGAAATACCGCGTTTTGATCGAAGAGGACGAGGATGGAATCTTCGTGGCGGAGGTACCGTCCTTGCCGGGTTGCATCTCGCAGGGCCGTACCCGCAATGAAGCCATCGAGAATGCCAAAGAAGCTATCGCAGCCTATCTCGAGAGCCTCGAAGCCCACGGCGAGCCTATTCCGCCGTCGATCTCGGAAGAGGTGGTCGAGGTCCAGGCTTGAGCAAGCTGCCTCTCGTCTCCGGGCGAGAGGCCGTCAGAGCCTTGGCAAAGATCGGGTATGAGAGAGATCGTCAGAGAGGCAGCCACATCGTCCTTCGACAGGTGGCGGAGCCTCACAGGCGTCTTACTGTTCCAGATCACGACGAGATCGCCAAGGGCACCTTGCGCTCCATCATCCGGGAGAGTGGCCTCACGGTTGAGGAGTTTGTAGACCTGCTTTGATCTTGGAGAGCCGCTCCAGCGGCTCCAGGATCACGCCCCCACCGCCACCGCCCCACCCCGCTTCTCACCCCTGACCTTCATCAGCGCCGCGACGGCCAGGTAGAGCGCCAGGAGGATCAGCAGGAGCGCCGCCACGCCGTTCAGCAGCTCGACGTCGAAGCCCTTCGTGGCCATCAGGTTCAGCCAGGTCAGCTTGCCCAGGGCCCAGAGGGTGATCGTCAGGACGAAGATCATCGGCAGCAGGGTGAAGGCAATGCGCTTCCTCGCCTGGTACAGCCAGACGGTCACCGAGAGCAGGGTCAGAGCGGCCAGGAGCTGGTTCGAGGCTCCGAAGAGCGTCCAGAACTTCTGCCACATCCCCTCTCCCGCGAAGGAGAGGAGCGCCATCGGCGCCACCACGGTCAGCACCGTGCCGATGATCGCGCCGGCCGTTCCCTTCATCCCGAACAGCTCCTGGAGAAGGTAGCGGCCCAGGCGGGTCGAGACGTCCAGGGTGTCGAAGACGAAGGTCGAGAAGGCCATCGCTCCGAAGGTGATCGCGAACGGCAGGTTCTTCTCGCCGATCAGCAGGGTCAGGAAGTGCCCGATGCCATTGCCGTAGATCGTCCCCGGCGCCAGTCCCTTGGCCTGGTCCGGCATCATGATCATGATCGTCACCAGCGCGATCAGCGCCACGAAGCCCTCGGCCAGCATGGCGCCGTAGCCCACCGGTTGGAGGTGCGACTCGCGGTCGACCTGCTTCGAGGTCGTGCCCGAGCACACCAGACCGTGGAAACCCGAACAGGCGCCGCAGGCGATGGTCACGAAGAGGAACGGGAAGAGCGTGCCGGTCATCCCGCCCATGTCCCACGACTTGAAGGACGGCTGGTGCACCTCGTAGCCGCCGAAAAACACGCCGATCACCCCGAGCGCCAGGGCCGCGTAGAGGATGAAGCCGCCGAGGTAGCCGCGCGGCTGGAGCAGCAGCCAGATCGGCAGCAGCGACGCCACTCCGCAGTAGATCAGGATGGCCGTCGACCACTGGCTCACCCCGAGTTGGAAGGAGTCGGCCACGTACGTCCCGGCCCAGGCCGAGAGGAAGCTCAGCGGCACGAAGACGACCGTCACCAGCCAGAGCGGCGGGTTCCAGAGCTTCTGCACGATCCCGAGCACGATGGCGAGCACCAGGTAGAAGAGGCTCGCCGCCGCCACCGCGCCGCCCGGATGGAAGTCGAACGTGCCGGCCGCCAGCTCCTCGGTGCCGACCACGAAGGTACGGGACGTGATGTCCGCGAAGGCCACGATGACGTAGACCAGCGCGATCCAGATGAAGGCCATCATGGCGAGGCCGGCCTTGCGGCCCAGGTGCTCGCCCGCGATCTCGGCGATCGAGGTCCCGCCGTGCCGCACCGAGGCGGTCAGGCTGGAGAAGTCGTGGACCGCGCCGATGAACACCACGCCGAGCGAGATCCAGAGCAGGCACGGCAGCCAGCCGAACGCCTGGCAGGCGATGATGGGGCCGGCGATGGGTCCGGCCGCCGCAATGGCCGAGAAGTGCTGAGCGAAGAGATAGAAAGGCCGCGTCGGGACGAAGTCGACCCCGTCGTTGACCTGGTGCGCCGGGGTCACCCGGCTGTCGTCGATGGAGAACTGGCGCGCCACCCAGCCGCCGTAGAGGCGGTAGGCGGCGACCAGCAGCACCAGGAAGACCAGCGCGAGGACGGCGAGGCTCATGCCTCGGCCTCCCTGCCTCTCATCATGAGGCCGAGCACGCCCGCGAGGATTCCGGCCACGATCAGGGCCAGGCCCCACAGGGCGCGCCCATGGTCGGCGCCCGCCGCGTTCGTCGCCTCTTCGAGCAGGCGGCCGGGCCCGGCGTCGTGCGGGATGACGAACATGCCGAGCGCAGCCAGGAAGAAGCCGGACGCGGAGAGCTTCTGCGGGAACAGGGCCCGCTCCGGCCGGCCCACCCCGCGGCCGACCGTGCTGTGGTTGTAGCCGTAGCCGACGTAGACCGACATGCCCAGCACCAGCCAGCCGATGAACCGCCACCAGGAGGCCGGCGGCAGGTAGATCATCAGGAACAGGCAGGAGGCCACGCCGAGCATCGGCAGCAGCCAGGGCCCGAACGGCACGCGGAACGGCCGCGGCCGGTGGGGATCCGTGTAGCGCAGGATCGTGATGCCGACGCACACCAGCACGAACGCGAAGAGGGTGCCGATGTTGGTCAGGTCGACCATCTCGTCGATGCTTGCCACGCCCGCGAAGCCGCCGACCAGGACGCCGGTGAGGATGGTCGTGACGTGCGGGGTGCGGTATTTCGGATGGACCTTGGCGAAGGACTGGGGGAGCAGGCCGTCGCGCGCCATGGAGAAGAAGATGCGGGGCTGGCCGAGCTGGAAGACGAGGAGCACGGCGGTGTGGGCGATGACCGAGCCGAGCGCGACGATGGCCGTGGCCCAGGTCTGGTGCGGCGCCACGTGGTCGAGGGCCATGGTGAGCGGCTCGGCCTGTTCGGTGGACAGGCGCCGGATCAGCTCCGGGTAGGGCAGGATGCCGGTGAAGACCGCCGCCACCACGACGTAGAACAGGGTGCAGATGACCAGCGAGGCGATGATGCCGATCGGCAGGTTGCGGCCCGGGTTGCGGGTCTCCTCGGCCACGGTCGAGACCGCGTCGAAGCCGATGTAGGCGAAGAAGACGACGGCGGCGCCGGCGAACGTCCCCTTCCAGCCGTTGGGCTGGAAGGGGTGCCAGTTGACCTGCATCTGGGCCGGCGAGACGTAGTACAGCGCGATGCCGATGAAGAAGAGGAGGACGAGGATCTTGACCAGCACCATCCCGGCATTGAAGCGCGCCGACTCGCGGATGCCCAGGACGAGCACGACGGTGATCAGGCCGACGATCCCCGCCGCCAGGATATTGAAGACGATCGGCACGCCGAACAGCTGCGGCGCGCTTTCGTAGAGGCCCGGGATCTTGGCCGCCGTCCGGTAGTCGGTGGCGAGCCACAAGGGGATGTCGATGCCGACGCTATGGAGGAGGGTCCTGAAGTAGTTGCCCCAACTGATGGCCACGGCCACGTTGCCGACCGCGTACTCGATGATGAGGTCCCAGCCGATGATCCAGGCGACGAGCTCGCCGAGGGTGGCGTAGGAGTAGGTGTAGGCCGACCCGGAGATCGGCACCACCGCGGCGAACTCGGCGTAGCAGAGGGCCGTGAACGCGCAGACGACCGCGGTGATGCAGAAGGAGAGCATGAGCGAGGGACCCGCGCCCAGGCGCGAGGCGTCCCCGGCCGCGGCGGTGCCGACGGTGGCAAAGATGCCCGCGCCGATGATCGCGCCGATCCCCAGCATCGTCACCTGGAAGGCGCCCAGGTCGCGGCGGAGCGCGGGACCCGTCTCGGCCGCCGCCATGATGTCGTCCAGCTTCTTGGTTCGGAAGAGGCCTCGCAGCAAGGGGTAACCTCCGTCTCTAGAGATACGGGTCAGGAACGGACGGGAGCATGACACGGGAGAGGCCCGCCGGCCAAGACTTCCAGGCCCTATTCATCTCCGAAGGCGATGCCGAGGGAGCGGGCGGTGCGGACCAGGGGGCTCGCGGGATCGACGAGCTTGATCTCGCGCACGGCCTCGTCGAGGTCCACGTCCTCGATCCGGCCGTCGGCGAGCCGGACCATGCGTCCGCAGCGGCCGGCGATCGCGAGGCGGGCGGCGGCCTCGCCGAACTGCGTGGCCAGGATGCGGTCGAAGGCCACCGGGCTGCCGCCGCGCTGCAGGTGCCCGAGGACGGTGGCCCGCACGTCGCAGCGGGTCAGGGCCTCCAGCTCGCGCACCACCCGCTGGCCGGCGCCGCCGAGGCGGACGACGCCGGTCGTCGGGTCCACCGCGTGGACGGACATCTCGCCGCCCTTCGAGGTCGCCCCCTCGGCCACGACGATCAGGGAAGAGGCCCGGCCGCGGCCCTGGCAGCGCACCACGGTCCGCGCCACGGACTCCGGGTCGTACGGGATCTCGGGGATGAGGATGACGTCGGCCGCGCCGGCGACGCCGGCGTGCAGCGCGATCCAGCCGGCGGTGCGGCCCATGACCTCCAGGACCATGACGCGGTGATGGCTCTCCGCGGTGTCGCGCAGCCGGTCCAGGGCCTCGGTGGCCACGCCGATGGCGGTCCAGAAGCCGAAGGTGTAGTCGGTCGAGGCCAGGTCGTTGTCGATCGTCTTCGGGACGCCGACCACGTCGAGACCCAGCTTGCCCAGCTCGGAGGCGATGCGCAGCGTGCCGTCGCCGCCGATCACGATGAGAGCCTCCAGGCCGGCCTTGCGGGCGTTCTCCAGGCAGTCGGTCGAGCGGTCCACCGGCCCGTGCTCGCTCCGGCAGGCGAACGGGTTGTCCCGGTTGGTGGTGCCCAGGACGGTGCCGCCCATCCGGATCAGCTCGCGCACGTCGGGGGCGCCGAGGTGCCGGAACCGCCCCTCCAGAAGACCGGCGAATCCGTCGAGCACGCCAATGATCTCGACGTTCTCCGCGCTGTCGCCGGCCGTGCGCACCACCGCCCGCAGCACGGCGTTGAGGCCGGGCGCGTCGCCGCCGCCGGTCAGGACTCCGATCCTCTTCCGCGCGCTCATGACTGGATTCTATCCTCTCCCGCCGACCCATGACCTGCGCGCATTGAGCTGAGATCTTGACGCCTTCATTCCGCCTGCCCAGGAATCTGATATCAAAAAACTAAGATCGAAGCACAAAGGGTCTTGACAAGATCTCAGTGTTGATCCATCATGTTCTCGATGACGGGCCGCCAGGCGGCCCCAAGACAAGAAGAAATGAGGAGGAAAGCCATGAACAACGTGACCCGCTGGACCCCTGCCAACGCCTACCTCGCGAACCGCGAGCCTTTCTTCCGCCTGTTCGACTCGTTCTTCAACGCCGACGCCCAGGGCGAGGAGACTCGCTCGTGGGTGCCTCCGGTCGACATCCAGGAGACCGGCGACGCGTACCTCTTCCATGCCGAGCTGCCCGGCCTGACCAAGGAGGACATCCACATCACGCTGGAGAACAACGTCCTGCGGCTGAGCGGCGAGCGCAAGATCGAGAAGGACGTGAAGAAGGAGAGCTTCCACCGCGTCGAGCGGACCTACGGGACTTTCACCCGCACGTTCACGATGCCGACCCAGGTCAACTCGGAGAAGGTCGCGGCGGCGTTCGAGAACGGCGTGCTGACGGTGACCGTGCCGAAGGCCGAGCAGGCCAAGCCGCGGCGGATCGAGATCAGCTGAGGGTTGATCCCGTCGGTTGATCCCATTCCCCCTCTCCCCGACCCTCTCCCCCGTGCCGGGGGAGAGGGAGAAAAGCCCCGCTCCGGCGGGGTTTCTTGTTTTCCGGGCGGGAGGTGGCGCCCTCTCCCGCGCAGCGGGGGAGGGACGGGGAGGGGTCTTCTACGCCGGGCTCTCGGCCGTCCGGTGGACCTGCTCGGTGGCAACGACCGCCGGCAGCTCCACCGTGACGGTCGTGCCCGAGCCCGGCTCGCTCTCCACCTTGACCCGTCCTCCGTGGCCGCGTGCAATGCGGTCCACGATCGCCAGGCCGAGCCCGGTCCCGCCCTTGCGCGTCGAGTAGAAGATCTCGAAGACCCGCTCCCGCTCCTCGGGCGGAATGCCGACGCCGTTGTCCTTCACCGACAGGGCCACCATCGAGCCGTGCCGCGCGGCGGCCAGCTCCAGCACGGGCGTGCGGCCGGTCTCCTCGGTGGCCGCGAGGGCGTTCTGGGCGAGGTTCAGCAGGAGCTGGTTGATCTGCCCGGGGTCCACCCTCACCCGCGCGCCGCCGGTCGCGTCGCGCACCTCCACCCGCGCGCCACGCTTCTGGATCTCGCCGGCCAGGATCTCCCGCACTCTCTCCAGGGGCCGGACCGCCGGCATCTCTTCCATCTCCAACGGACGGGGCTTGGCGTACGCCAGGAAGTCGCTGACCAGGCGCTCCAGCCGGCTCAGCTCCGAGCGGGTGATCGCGAGAAGACGCTTCCCTGTCGGGGCGGACCCGCCCTCCACGATCTCCTCTTCCAGCATCTGCATGTTGAGGTTGAGCGAGTTGAGCGGGTTGCGGATCTCGTGCGCCAGGCCCGAGGCCAGGGTGCCGATGTAGGCCATGCGCTCGGCCTCGGCCGCCTGCAGCTCCAGGCGGCGCGAGCGCTGCAGCAGCATCCAGACCGCGGTGAGCGCGGTCAGCAGCAGCGCCATCGAGACCACGCCGATCACCACCGCCTGGCGGAACAGCTCCTTGCGCAGCACCTCGATCCGCTTCGAGAGCTCCACCGGGCTCAGGCCGATCCGCAGGTAGCCGATGTTGTCGCCGATCGGCACCTCGATGTCCGGCACCTCGAACGGGATGGTCGTGTCCTTGACGATCGTCTGGACGCCGGGGAGCTCCGGGTTGTCGACCCGCAGCTCGGGCGAGATCGGAGGCGTCGGCGTCCCGGCGGGCACCGCGGGCCGGGCCCGGCTCTGGCCCTCGAAGACGAGCACGCCCTTGCTGTCGTGGATCTCGACCTTGCGGACGATCTCGCGCTCCCGCAGGATCGAGTCGATGTAGGTCTGGGTCTCGCGCTCCACGGCCACGGCCGTATAGAGGTCCTTGCCCTGCTTCTCGGCCCGGCGGGCGATTTGCTTGGCGAGCCCCTCGGCCTCGGTCCGGGTCTCCAGCAGCACGCGCTCGATCTCGCGCTGCGAGAGCGAGCGGAAGATCAGCCAGCCGAACAGGGCGATGTCGAACAGGACGAACAGCCCGAAGACCAGGAAACCCGCCAGCAGGCGGCGCGACAGCGCCTGGTTCGAAGCCCTGTTCATGCCGGCTCCAGGATACCACCCGGCCCGTTTGACCCCCTGGAGCGAGTCGAGTAGGATTCCCGGGCCTTCCGGAGGCCCCCGACATGCTCGTCCGCTCGGCCCGAACCGCCGTCCTGCTCGCCGCCCTCCCGATCCTCGTCCTCACCGGTTGCGGCAGCCCGCGCGAAAAAGGTGAAGAAACTCCGCCGGCGTCTCCGGCCTCCGGGACACCCCAGCGCGGCGGCACGGCCGTGGTCTCCTGGATCGCCTCGCCCACCGGCGTCAACGAGCTCACCAACCAGGGCACCGCGATCACGACGGAGATCATCCGCCAGCTCTTCCTCCAACTGGTCCAGGAGCAGCCGGACTTCGAGCAGCATCCGCCGACGATGGCGCCCCAGCTCGCCCGCTCGTTCGAATGGTCGCCCGACCACAAGGTGCTGACCTTCCACCTGCGGGAGGACGCGGTGTGGAGCGACGGCGTGCCGGTCACCGCGGACGACGTGCGCTTCACCTGGCAGGCCCAGACCGACCCCGACGTGGCCTGGAGCTCGGCCTTCATGAAGAAGAACATCCTCGACGCCGAGGTGGTGGACCCGCACACCGTGCGCTTCCACTTCAGCCACGCCTACGCCAAGCAGGTCCAGGACGTGAACGAGGGCGTCATCCTGCCGAAGCACGCCTGGGGGAAGATCCCGTTCTCGAAGTGGCACGACAGCTCCGACTGGTTCCTCGAGAACCTGGTCGTCGACGGCCCGTTCACGATCGGCTCCTGGCAGCCGCAGCAGGACGTGGTGCTGGTGCGCAACGAGCGCTACTGGCGCAAGGACCGGCCCTACCTCGACAAGGTGGTGATCCGCAACACGCCCGACGCCGCGAGCCAGATGACCCAGCTCTTCAGCGGCGACACCGACTTCATTCCCCAGGTGCAGCCCGGCGACATCGCGCGGATCAAGGCCGATCCCCGCCTGGACGTGATCGGCTACTGGTTCCGGCTCTACGTCAGCCTGGTCTGGAACTCCCACAACCCGCTGTTCGCCGACCCCGAGGTGCGCCGCGCGCTCACCATGGCGATCGACCGGCAGAAGATCGTGGACACCGTGTACCCCGACGGCACCGGCCGCGTGGGAGTCTCCCCGATCGTGCAGAGCGTCTGGGCGTTCGACCAGACGCTCAAGCCGCTCCCCTACGACCCGGCCGGGGCGCGCCGCATCCTCGAATCCAAGGGGTGGAAGGACACCGACGGCGACGGCATCCTCGACAAGGGCGGCAAGCCGTTCGCCTTCACTCTGATCAGCAACGCCGGCAACCAGCAGCGCAACGACGCCGGGGTGATGGTCCAGGACCAGCTCAGGAAGGTCGGCATCCGGGCGGAGCCCCGGGTGGTGGAGTTCAACAGCCTGGTCAGCCAGGCCGTCGAGGGGAAGTTCGAAGCGATGATCTTCGGCTTCCAGATGGACACCAGCCTCGACATGACCGCCCAGTTCGGCAGCAAGTCGACCGAGGACGGGAACTTCGGCTCCTACAACAACCCCGAATTCGACCGCCTGATGGTCGAGGCCATGTCCAAGCCGGACATCCGCGACTCCAAGCCGATCCTCGACCGCATCCAGCAGATCCTCCACCGCGACCAGCCCGTGACCTTCCTCTGGGAGTCGCAGCGGCTGAGCGTGGTCAACCGCCGGATCCACGACGTGAAGCCGAACGTCCTCTTCTCGCTCTTCAACCTGGAAGACTGGTGGGCCGGGCCGGCCCGCTGATCCAGGGCTGACCGGAGCCGGCCGAAGGTGATTCGCTTCTTCCTGCGGCGCCTTGCAGCCTCCCTGCTCCTGCTCTACCTCGTCCTCACCGCAGTCTTCTTCCTGATCCACCTCGCGCCGGGGGATCCCGCCGCGTTCCTGCTGAACGACCTGCGCCTGCCCCCCGAGCAACAGGAGAACCTGAAACGGACCTATGGGCTCGACCGTCCGCTCCCCGTGCAGTACGCGCGCTGGATGGCCGCCACCCTGCGTGGCGACTGGGGGAGGTCGTTCTCGTACCAGCGGCCGGTAACCCAGGTGATCGGCGATGTCCTGCCGGCGACGCTCCTCCTCGCCGCCGCCGGCCTGCTGGTCGAGCAGGCCCTGGGGCTCGCCCTGGGCATCGCCGCCGCGCGCCGGCCCGGCTCCGCCACCGACCACTGGATCCGGATCGTCGCGCTCTTCCTCTACTCGCAGCCGATCTTCTGGCTCGGCCTGATGGCCATCCTCCTCTTCTCCCTGGTATGGCCGGTCCTGCCGGCGGGGCACCTGCGCTCGATCGGCGCCGAGGACCTGTCGCCGGTCGCCCGGGTCCTCGACGTGCTGCACCATCTCTTCCTCCCGGCGCTGGTCGTGGGCCTGGCGACCTGCGGCCCGGTATCGCGCTTCGTCCGCGGCAGCCTGCTCGACGTCCTCGGCCAGGAGCACATCCGCGCCTCGCGCGCCAAGGGTCTCCCGGAGAGCCGGGTGATCTGGGTCCATGCTCTGCGCAACGTCCTCGCGCCGCTGCTCCAGATCTTCGCGGTGTCCCTCTCCTCCCTCCTCGGCGGCGTGATCGTGGTGGAGGTCGTGTTCAGCTGGCCCGGCCTGGGCCGGCTCACCTTCGAGGCCATCCTGAGCCGGGACTATCCGCTGATCCTGGGGACCACCGCGTTCAGCGCGGTCGCCATCCTGTTCGCGAGCCTCCTGGCGGACCTCGGCCACGCCCTGGCCGACCCGAGGGTGCGGGATGCGTAGCTGGAACAACTGGAGCCGGCTGCCGGTCGCGATGCGCTGGGGGATCGGCGCGAGCGCCGTGGTGATCCTCGTCGGCCTGTCCGCGCCGCTCCTGGCCCCCTACGACCCGGCCGAGCAGCTCGATCCCGTCGCCGCCCGCTTCCGGCCGCCGGGCACGTCGCTCTCGGCCGTGCACCTCGCCGACGGAGGCTGGAAGCTGGCCGACCGGGTGGAGCGCACCGCGCACGGCCTGGCGGTCGAGCGCCTCGGCCGGACCGAGACGCTGGCGGCCTCGGAGGTCGCGAACCTCACGCCGGACGGCGTGGCCGACCGCCGGGTCTTCGTCCTGGGCTCGGACAAGTTCGGCCGCGACCTCCTGTCCCGGGTGCTCTACGGCGGCCGGATCTCGCTCGCGGTCGGGCTGTTCTCGGTGGCGCTCGCCCTCACCCTGGGCGTCGCGGTGGGCTCGGCGGCAGCCCTGGGAGGACCTCTCGTCGACGCGGTCCTGATGCGGACGGTGGACGCGGTGCTGGCCTTCCCCGGGTTCTTCTTCCTGATCCTGCTCTCGGCCCTGTTCGCGCCGTCCACCCCGGCGTTGATCCTGGTCCTCGGAGCGGGGAGCTGGATGATCATCAGCCGGCTCACCCGGGCCGAGCTGCTGGGGCTGCGCCAGCGCGAGTTCGTGGCCGCGGCGCGCGCCATCGGCCAGACCCCGCTCCGGATCCTCCTGCGCCACCTCCTCCCCAACGCCATGACGCCGGTGATGATCCGGGCCACGCTGATGATCGGCAACCTGATCCTGCTGGAGTCCTCGCTCTCCTTCCTGGGCCTGGGCGTCCAGCCGCCGACGCCGACCTGGGGGAACATGATCGCCGAGGGCCGCGAGGCGCTCTACAACGCCTGGTGGATCGCGGTCTTTCCGGGCGCGGCGCTCTCGGCGACCGTGATCGCCTTCAACCTGCTCGCGGACGGCCTGCGGGACTTCCTCGACCCGAAAAGACAGCTCGAACCTGCTATGCTCCCGCCCTCGTGAGCAGACCCGCCGGCCGCGGCGCCTCCACCACCGTCTTCCTGACGATCCTCCTGGACCTGGTGGGCTTCGGGATGCTCCTGCCGCTGCTGCCGTTCTACGCGATGAAGCTGAACGCGTCGCCGGCCCGGATCGGCCTGCTCTTCTCGGTCTACAGCCTGACCCAGCTCCTGTTCTCGCCGCTCCTCGGCCGGCTCTCCGACCGGGTGGGACGGCGGCCGGTGATGCTGGTCTCGATCCTGGGCAGCGCCGGCGCGCACCTGATGTTCGCCATGGCGGACTCGTTCGCGCTGCTGGTCCTGGCGCGCTCGCTGGCCGGCGTGGCGGCGGCGAACTACAGCATCGCCCAGGCGTACATGGCGGACGTGACCACGGCCGAGAACCGTTCCCGGGCCATGGGCCTGGTGGGCGCCGCGTTCGGCATCGGCTTCGTGGTCGGGCCGGCGCTCGGCGGCGTGCTGTCCCTGTCTCCGATGGGCGCGCCGGCGGTGCCCTACGCGGCCGCGGCGCTGTCGGGGCTCAACTTCCTGATCGCCCTGGCCTGGCTGCCGGAGTCGCTGTCGCGCGAGGTCCGCGAGCGCTCGCAGGCGCGGCCGTGGGTCGATCCCGACAGTCTGCCGCGCATGTGGCGCAACCCACCGCTCCGCGGGTTGATGCTGCTGTTCTTCCTGGTGATGTTCTGCTTCTCGCTGTTCGAGGCCACGCTGGCGCTCTATTGCCATCAGCGCTTCGGGTTCGACGAGCACCACACGTCCTTTCTCTTCGTCTATGTCGGCGTGGTGCTGGCGGTGGTCCAGGGCGGCCTGCTCGGCCGGCTGATCCGCGCCTTCGGAGAACGGCGACTGATCCTGGGCGGCATTGCTCTGATGGCGGTGGGCCTCGCCACGCTGCCGCTCTATCCCAGCCTGGTCCTGGTCCTGGCGAGCCTTCTGCTGCTCGCCGTGGGCTCGGGCGTGCACAACCCGTCGGCCACCGGCCTGCTCAGCCAGCTCACCGACGCCGAGTCCCAGGGCAGCACGATCGGGCTCTCGCGGTCGTTCGGAGCCCTCGCCCGGACCCTCGGCCCGGTCACCGGCACCTGGATCTTCGGCCGCGCCGGGATCGCGTGGCCGTTCCTGACCGCCGGCGCGCTCATGCTGGTCGCGCTGGTCATCGCCCGGGACCTGCTGCGCCGGGTGGGCTCGGTGATCTCCTAGTCCTCTGACACCGTGCTGACGAGCGACTTCGACTACGACCTTCCCGAGGAGAGCATCGCGCAGGAGGCGGCGCCCCGCGGGGAGAGCCGGCTGCTGGTCCTCGACGCCGAAGGACCGGACCGCCACCGCCGAGTCCACGACCTGCCGAAGCTCCTCCGGGCCGGCGACCTCCTGGTGCTCAACGACACCCGGGTGATCCCGGCCCGCCTCTTCGGCGAGCGCGAAGGCGGCGGTGGAGGCAGGATGGAGATCCTGCTGATCGAGAAGGTCGGCGAATTGGAATGGGAAGCGCTCGTGCGGCCCGGCCGCCGCGCCAGGCCCGGCACGGCGCTGCGCTTCGAGGAGTTGGCCGCCGAGGTGGTGGACAAGAGAGAGGACCGGTATCGGTTGAGATTCTCGGAGCCGGTCGAGCCCCACCTGGACCGGCTCGGCCACGTGCCGCTGCCGCCCTACATCCGCCGGCCGGACCGGGAGGCCGACCGCGAGCGCTATCAGACCGTCTATGCCAGGAACCCCGGAGCCGTGGCCGCGCCCACCGCGGGCCTCCACTTCACCGAGGAGATCCTGAAGGAGACGGCCGCCACCGGGATCGGCGTGGCCCGGGTGACGCTCCACGTGGGAATCGGCACGTTCAAGCCGGTCTCCGTCGAAAGGGTGGAGGATCACCGCATGGACCGCGAGCGCTACGAGGTGAGCGACGAGACCTCCGAGGCGATCCGCCGCACCCGGGAGAGCGGCGGCCGGATCGTGGCCGTGGGCACCACGGTGGTCCGCACCCTGGAGTCCGCGGCGCTCGCCGGGAACCGCGGCTCCACGGAGCTGTTCATCACGCCGGGGTTCCGCTTCCGGGTGGTGGACGTGCTGCTGACCAACTTCCACCTGCCCCGCTCCACCCTGCTCATGCTGGTCTCCGCCTTCGCGGGCCGCGAGCGGGTGCTCGCCGCCTACGAGGAGGCCGTGCGCGAGGGGTACCGGTTCTACTCCTACGGCGACGCCATGCTCACTTCGAGGGTTTGACGTCCAGCGACGACATCCCCATGCCGTCCGGCTCCTTGCCGGCGGTGAGCGCTCCCACCTTCTTCCACTCGGCCAGATCCACGATCGAGATCTGGTCGGCGTTGGCGTGGGCCACATAGGCGCGCTTGCCGTCCGGCGCGATCTCGATGCCAATCGGGACCGAGCTGTTGCCGAAGTCGGCCAGGAGCCGGCCGGCCCGGTCCGCGGCGGGCGGCGCCTCCAGCGGGATGCGGCGTTCGAGGATCAGGCCGGAGGTGGAGAACACGGCCACGTCGCCGCTCTTGGCAAGGCTCACCAGAACCCGCTTGCCGTCCGGCGTGACCTCGGCGCGGATCGGGAAGGAGGCGGCCTCGAACGTCTTCACGATCTTCAGGGTCGCGGCATCCACCACGCTCACCGAATCGGCCGCCCGGTTGGTCACCCAGACCTGCTTGCCGTCCGGGGTGACGGCGATCCCTTCGGAGCCGGCCGCGGTGGGAACGTCGGCGAGCTTCTTCCCGTCCTTGAGGTCGAAGGCCGTGATGCCGCCGGAGCCGATGTTGGCCACGAAGGCGCGGCTGCCGTCGGGGGTGACGGCGACCATATGAGAGACCTCCTGACCGGTGGTGAGCGCCCGTACCACCTTGCCCGCCTCGGTGTCGACCTCGAGAAGCGCCTTGCTGGCCTCCGAGGTCACGAGCGCGCGGCTTTTTCCGATCCAGACCATGCCGTGCGGCTTGCGGTACTCGCCCAGGTCGATCGTCCGGACCACCTTCGCGCCGGGCACGTCGATCAGGGTGAGCGTGGAGCCCGGCTTCTCTCCGGTGCCGTAGTTGGCGATCAGGGCGAGGCGCCCGTCGCGCGATACCGCGACCTCGTGCGGCCCGGTCCCGACCGGCAGCGTGGCGGCCACCTTGCCGGACCCGAGGTCCACCAGGGACACCGTGGCCTCCGACTTGTTCGCCACGATCAGGGTGGCCGCCTGGAGGGAGTTGGCGAAGAGGAGCGCAAACAGAAGCAGGCGTGTCGGCATCTTGATCTCCTGGGGGGTTCTCCTGAGAGACGGAACTCTAGCAGAGGATAGAATCCCCTCTATGGCTACCGAGACGCCCAAGTTCTACCGGCCGGAGGACGTGGCGGAGATCCCCTACGCCGACCCCGGCGACTACCCCTACACGCGCGGCCTCTACTCCGAGATGTACCGCCGCCGCCACTGGACCATGCGCCAGTACGCCGGCTACGCCAGCGCCGAGGAGTCCAACAAGCGCTACCGTTACCTGCTCGCCCAGGGGACCACCGGCCTCTCGGTCGCCTTCGACCTGCCGACCCAGATCGGCTACGACTCCGACCACTCCCTCGCCCAGGGCGAGGTCGGCCGCGTCGGCGTCGCCATCTCGTCCATCGAGGACATGCGCCGGCTGTTCGACGGCATCCCGCTCGACCAGGTCACCACCTCGATGACGATCAACGCCACGGCGTCGATCCTCCTCGCCCTCTACCTCGCGGTCGCCGAGGAGCAGGGGGTCTCGTGGGACAAGGTCGGCGGCACGGTCCAGAACGACATCCTCAAGGAGTACGCGGCCCGCGGCACCTACATCTATCCTCCCAAACCGTCCCTGAAACTCGTGACCGACGTCATCGCCTTCTGCGCCGACCGGGTCCCGAAGTGGAACACGATCTCGATCTCCGGCTACCACATGCGCGAGGCCGGCAGCACGGCGGTCCAGGAGGTCGCGTTCACGCTCGCCCACGGCCTCGCCTACGTCGAGGCGGCGCTGGCGCGCGGGCTCGACATCGACGACTTCGCGCCCCGCCTGTCCTTCTTCTTCAACGCCCACAACCACTTCCTGGAGGAGGTGGCGAAGTTCCGCGCCGCCCGGCGGCTCTGGGCCGAGCTCGTCAAGGAGCGGTTCTCTCCCAAGGACCCGCGCTCGCTCTGGCTGCGCTTCCACACCCAGACCGCGGGCTCGACCCTCACCGCCCAGCAGCCGCAGAACAACGTGGTGCGGGTGGCGATCCAGGCGCTCGCCGCGGTCTGCGGCGGCACCCAGTCGCTCCACACCAACTCGCTCGACGAGGCGCTCGGCCTGCCCACCGAGGAGGCCGCCCGCCTGGCCCTCCGCACGCAGCAGGTCATCGCCAACGAGAGCGGTGTCACCGACGTGGCCGACCCGCTCGGCGGCTCCTACGTCATCGAGGCCTGGACCGACGAGATCGCGACCCGGGCCCGCGACTACATCCGCCGCGTCGAGGAGATGGGCGGCGCCCTCGCGGCGCTGGAGCGCGGCTTCCAGCAGCGCGAGATCGCCGACGCCGCCTACCAGCACCAGCTCGCGGTCGAAGAGGGCCGGCAGAAGGTGGTCGGCGTCAACGCCTATACCCGCGAGGAGGAGCCCGCCACCGAGCTGCTGCGGATCGACCCGGCGGTCGAGCGCGAGCAGGTCGAGCGCCTCCAGGCCCTCCGCGCCCGCCGCCATGCCGACGGTACTGCCCGCGCTCAGGCCAGCCTCCGGGCTCTCGAAACCGCGGCGGGCGAGGACAGGAACCTCATGCCGCCGATCCTCGACTGCGTCCGCGCCGAGGTCACCCTGGGTGAGATCGCGGACGCGCTGCGCAAGGTGTACGGCGAGTTCCGGGAGGCGGTGGACTAGACAGCATGCCGAACCCGATCTCCCCGGAGCTGGCCCAGGTCATCCTGGCCTCGATCGGCGACGGCGTCCTCGCCAGCGACGCCGACGGCAGGGTGGAGTACATGAACCCGGCGGCCGAGAAGCTCACCGGCTGGAGCCAGGACGAGGCCCGGGGCCGCCTCCTGTCCGAGGTCTTCCGTCTGACCGAAGAGGCGAGCGGCCAGGCTCTGGAGCATCGCGACGGCCGGCGCTACGCCGTGGAGATCGCCTCTACCCCGATCCACCCTGCGGACGGCAAACCCGCAGGCACCGTGATCGTCTTCCAGGACGTGAGCGACCGCCGCCTGCTCGGCCTCCAGCTCGCCCACCAGGCCACCCACGACGAGCTCACCGGCCTGTTCAACCGCCAGGCGTTCGACAGCCACCTCCAGCGCGCCCTCGAAGAGACCCGCACCCGTGGCACCCACCACGCGCTCTGCTACCTGGACCTCGACCAGTTCAAGGTCGTCAACGAGACCTGCGGCCACCTGGCCGGCGACGAGCTGCTCTGCCGGGTGACCTCGATCCTCCAGGACACCATGCGCGAGACCGACCTCGTGGCGCGCCTCGGCGGCGACGAGCTCGCCGTGCTCCTGCCCCGTACCCCCCTCGCCGAGGCCGAAGCCCGGGTGGCCCGATTTCACCAGGCCCTGCAGGTCTTCCGCTTCACCTGGCGCGACAAGACGTTCACCGTCACCGCCAGCATCGGCCTCGTGCCGATCACCCCGGAGTTCCGGACCGTCAACCACCTCCTGTCGGCCGCCGACCACGCCTGCTACGTGGCCAAGGAGAAAGGCCGCAACCGCATCCAGGTCTACCAGGAGGACGACGGCGTGTTCGTCCAGCGCCAGGGCGAGATGAGCTGGGTGGTGCGCATCCAGGAGACCCTGGAGCAGAACCGCTTCCGGCTGTTCTCCCAGGCCATCCAGCCGCTGTCGAAGGCGGCCTCGCGGGGGATCTACTTCGAGGTCCTGCTGCGCATGGTGGAAGAGGACGGCCGCATCCACCTGCCGAGCGACTTCATCCGCGCCGCCGAGCGCTACGGCCTGATGCAGAACCTCGACCGCTGGGTCCTGCGCGAGTGCCTGCGCACCCTGCGCAGCCAGCCGCCGCCGTTCCTGGACCTCCTTCACCTGTGCTCGATCAACCTGTCCGGGGCTTCGGTCGGCGACGAGGGTTTCCTCGATTTCCTGGAGGAGGAGCTGGCGGCCTCCGGCGTGCCGGCGGAGAAGGTCTGCTTCGAGATCACCGAGACCGCGGCCATCGCGAGCTTCAGCCAGGCCGAGCGCCTGCTCACCCGTCTCTCCGCCCGCGGCGCGCGCTTCGCGCTCGACGACTTCGGCAGCGGCATGGCCTCCTACAGCTACCTCAAGGACCTGCCGGTGAGCATCCTCAAGATCGACGGCCGGTTCGTCAAGGACATCGTGACCGATCCGATGGACCTGGCCATGGTCGAGTCCATCAACCAGGTCGGCCACGTGATGGGCCTGCTCACCGTGGCCGAAGGCATCTCCAGCAGCGCCGTGGTCGGGAAGCTGCGCTCGGTGGGCGTGGACTACGCCCAGGGCCACTGGATCAGCCCTCCCCGGCCGCTCGGCGAGTCCTGTGCCGTTGCGTCCAGACGTTGAGCGGATGACAGACAACCTCTTGTGCCTGTAGGATGTGGCACTCTCATCAGGAGGCCGCATGTCGGAAACGATCGCCGCGACGCCGCGCCGCACCGAGGAGGAGACAACCGGTTTCGTCCGGGAGCTGGGGCTCCTGGACTCCACGATGATCGTCGCCGGGTCCATGATCGGCTCCGGCATCTTCATCGTGCCGGCCGAGATCACCCGCCAGGTGGGATCGGGCGGATGGCTGCTCATGGTCTGGCTGGTGACCGGCCTGCTCACCGTCTCCGCCGCCCTGTCCTACGGCGAGCTGGCGGCCATGATGCCGAAGGCCGGCGGCCAGTACGTCTACCTGCGCGAGGCCTACTCGCCGCTCTGGGGCTTCCTCTACGGCTGGACCCTGTTCCTGGTCATCCAGACCGGCACCATCGCCGCCGTGGCCGTGGGCTTCGCCCGCTTCCTCGGGGTGCTGTTCCCGAAGGTCTCCCCCGACTCCTACGTGATCGCTCCGATCGACCTGTCGGGCAGCTACGCGCTCAGCCTCTCGACCCAGCAGCTCGTGGCGATCCTCCTGCTGCTCTTCCTGACCTGGCTCAACACGCGCGGCATCCGCCTGGGCAAGATGATCCAGAACCTGTTCACCTCGGCGAAGACCGCTTCGCTCTTCGTCCTGATCCTGCTCGGAGTCCTGGTGGGGCGCAACGCCGGGGCGATCGCCGACAACTTCGGCAACCTCTGGACGCCGCGCAACGCCGTGCCGATCGAGGCCGGGATCGCCGGCGCGCCGGTCGCCCTCGCCACGGCCGGGGCCTTCGGCCTGTTCATCGCCTTCTGCGTGGCGCAGGTGGGCTCGCTGTTCTCCGCCGACGCCTGGAACAACATCACCTTCACCGCCGGCGAGGTGAAGAACCCGCGGCGCAACATCCCCCTTTCGCTCGCCGCCGGCACGTCCCTGGTGATCGGGCTCTACCTGCTCGCCAACCTGGCCTATCTCTGCGTGCTGCCGCTCGACGCCATCCAGAACGCGGCCGACGACCGGGTGGCGACCGCGGCTCTCCAGGTGATCTTCGGGCCGGTGGGCGCCTCGATCATGGCGGTGGCCATTCTCATCTCGACCTTCGGCTGCAACAACGGCCTGATCCTGGCCGGCGCGCGGGTCTACTACGCCATGGCCTGCGACCGGCTGTTCTTCCGCCGCACGGGCACGCTCAACTCCCGGCACGTGCCCGCCTTCGGCCTCGTTCTCCAATGCGCCTGGGCCTCGCTCCTGGTGCTGGCGCGCACCCGCACGGTCGATGCCGCCGGCCAGGCGACCTATGGCAACCTGTACGGCCGGCTGCTCGACTACGTCGTGTTCGCGGTGCTGATCTTCTACATCCTGACGATCGCCGGGATCTTCGTCCTGCGCCGGAAGCGGCCGGACGCGGAGCGGCCCTACCGGGCGTTCGGCTACCCGGTGGTGCCGGTCCTCTACATCCTGGCGGCGACCGCGATCTCGCTCGTGCTGCTGGTCTACCGGACCCAGACCAGCCTGCCGGGACTGCTCATCGTCCTGACCGGAATTCCCGTGTTTTTCCTCTGGCGGCGGACCGGCGTTCCGGCCCGCAGTCCGGAAGGCTCATGACCCCAACTTTCCTGGAGGCCTAGATTCCATGGCAAAAAACATCTTTGCCAGAAAGCCCCTCGAGATGCTCCTGGCCGAGGCCAAGGACGACAACCGGCTGCGCCGGGTCCTCGGTCCGGTCCAGCTCTCCGCTCTTGGGGTGGGCGCCATCATCGGCGCGGGCATCTTCGTCGCGACCGGCGAGGCGGCCCACAACATCGCCGGCCCGGCGCTGATGCTCTCCTACGTCGTCGCCGGCATCACCTGCATCTTCGCGGCGCTCTGCTATGCGGAGTTCGCTTCCATGGTGCCGGTCGCCGGCTCGGCGTACACCTATGCCTACGCAACCCTCGGCGAGCTGTTCGCCTGGATCATCGGCTGGGATCTGGTCCTGGAGTACGCGGTGGGAAGCGCGACCGTGGCCAACGGATGGTCGGGATACTTCCAAAGCGTCATGGCCAAGGCGGGGCTCGTCCTGCCGAAGATCTTCCAGGAAGCCCCGATCCGCTACGACGCGGCGACCGGCGAGTTCGTCTCGACCGGCTCGTACATCAACCTGACGGCGATCATCATCGTCACCATCGTCACCATCATCCTCGTGAAGGGGATCTCCGAGAGCGCCAGCTTCAACGCCGCGATGGTCGCGGTCAAGCTGGCCGCCGTGCTGTTCGTGATCGGCGTCGGCGCCTTCTACGTCAACCCGGACAACTGGCATCCCTTCGCCCCGTATGGATGGACCGGCCTGAGCTTCTTCGGCAAGCACGTCGCCGGCCAGGCCGATGCCGGCGGTACACCGCTCGGCATGCTCGCGGGCGCGGCCATCATCTTCTTCGCCTACATCGGCTTCGACTCGGTGTCCACGCACACCGAGGAGGCGAAGAACCCGCAGCGCGACGTGCCGATCGGCATCATCGCCTCGCTGCTCATCTGCACCGTGCTCTACATCGCCGTGGTCGCGGTCCTGACCGGCATGGTCAGGTACGACCAGATCGACGTCGCGGCCGGCGTCAGCGACGCGTTCAAGCAACAAGGGCTCGGGGTCGCGGAGGTCATCATCGCGATCGCCGGCGTGGCCGGCATCACCTCGGTGCTGCTGGTCATGATGCTCTCCGGCCCGCGCGTGTTCCTGGCCATGGCCCGCGACGGCCTGGTCCCCAAGGGCTTCTTCGGCGACGTCCATCCGAAGTTCCGCACGCCCTGGCGGTCGACGATCCTGGTCGGGGTGTTCGTCTGCGTCCTGACCGGCTTCCTGCCGCTCGGCTTCCTCCTCCACCTGACCAACATCGGCACCCTGTTCGCGTTCGTCATCGTGTGCGCCGCGGTGCTCATCATGCGCAAGAAGTACCCCGACGCCGAGCGGCCGTTCAAGTGCCCGTGGGTGCCGGTGGTGCCGGTCCTGGGCATCCTCTCCTGCCTGATGCTGATGTTCTCGCTGCCGGCGGACAACTGGCTGCGGCTCCTGGTCTGGCTGCTCATCGGCTTCGTGATCTACTTCGCGTACGGCCGGCACCACAGCGTGATGGCCACCCACACCCTGCACGAGGCGGCGAAGCACGGCATCTCGCCGCAGCAGAGCCTGCACAGCCCGCACAAGCACCCGGAGGACCGCGAGTAGCAGCAGAGTCGCGGATCGAGTTGGAAAGGGCGGCCGCAAGGCCGCCCTTCGTGTCTTGATCCCCCGAATTGAAATGGCTATTCTAGCCATATGAAGACAGCCACCCTTACCGAAACGAAGAATCACCTCAGCTCGCTCATCGATCAGGTCCGCCACGGCGAAACCATCCTGATCCTGGATCGGGGCCGCGCGGTGGCTCGTCTGGCTTCCGTTCTGGCTGAGGAAAGTGCCGCTCCTGAGGGAAGGGTCGAGCGTCTGGAACGGCAGGGAATCCTGCACCGGGCTCAGGCGTCAAAGGGACCGGATCTCTTCCAACGTCCGCGACCGGTGGCTCGCGAAGGCGCCAGCGTGCTGCAGGAGCTCCTGGATGAACGGAGCAGCGGGCGGTGAGATTCTGGGACAGCTCGGCCCTGGTGCCGCTCCTGGTTGAAGAGGAGACCAGCAAACCTTTGGAAGCCCTGTTCCGGGACGAGCAGAGCGTCGCCGTGTGGTGGGGCGCCGAGGTCGAATGCGCTTCCGCGGCGGCGCGGCTCGAACGGATGGGCAAGCTCACCGCGGCCGAGACGAGCGACGTGTTTCAGCAGCTCCAGAAGCTCGCCCAGGTCTGGCATCTTGTCGATCCAGTGGAGACGATCCGAGTCTCCGCCAAACGCTTTCTCCGCGTCCATGACATCCGTGCCGCGGATGCCCTGCAGCTTGCCGCTGCCTTCCTGGCTGCTGAAGGACGCCCCGCAAGCCTTGAGGTCGTCTGCCTGGATGACCGGCTGGTCACGGCCGCTCGCCGAGAAGGCTTTCAGGTTGTAGACCGTTCTTCCCTGCTGGGCCAGTAAGCGAAAGCTGAAGCTGGCGCCGATCGGCGAGTACGAGCCGCAGGAGTACCTGTCACGGTTCATGGCACGTTCCGCCAGATCGAGCTGGAGATGCCCAACCTCTCGATCCAGAACGAGATCAGCGTTGCCGAGGTGCCTTGGATGAAGGGCGGGAAGGCACGGGCGGCCAAGCTATCGCCCGAGGAGCGAAAGGAGATCACCGGAGGCGGCGGCGAGATGGAGGGATCGGGATTGACCGCCTTTATAGTTTTTCGACCTCATCTGTGGTAGCGTTTCTATAAAGCCCTGTCCGGTTGACCTGAGCTTCCACCAGTACGGCTTCCCGACCTTGAAGGACAACCTCCTGAGCTTGCGGCGCAAGTAATTCGGGCGGAGTGGCTGTTGGGCGAAAAGCCCATTCCGAACATGATTCACCTATTAGAGTCTCGCGGAGCCCTGGTGTTTTCACTGGCACAGGACTGCCATGAGTTGGACGCGTTCTCATTCTGGTCCGGCAAACGGCCTATAGTCCTTCTCAACACGATGAAAACTGCGGAGCGCAGCCGGATTGATGCGGCGCACGAACTGTTTCATTTGGTCGCACACAAGGAAGAAACAGGGAAAGCAGAGGAAGAAGACGCGGATGCTTTCGCTGGCGCATTGCTGATGCCTCAGAACGACCTGCGGCAACGTATTCCGCGAGTGCTTGGATTGAACCAGTTAATAGAAGCGAAGGCCCGATGGGGCGTATCGCTGGCGGCGCTGGTATATCGGCTGCACAAGGTCTACCTCTGTACAGAGTGGCAATACCGTACGCTTTTCATGGAGTTGTCTAAGCGGGGCTATCGATCGTCAGAACCAAACTCGATTCCTCGCGAGGGATCAGCCTTACTCTCGAAGGTCTTCGAAGTCCTCCGAGCCCAGGGAATCACCCCGCGCCGCATCGCAAGCGAGCTAGGGCTTTCCCTTGGGCAGTTGCAGGAGCTTCTCCTTGGCCTAGGCGCGGCCTTTCTCAGCTTCGAGGGTGGCGGAAATAGCAATCGAGGCGGACGAGACCACCTCCGCTTGGTCTGAAGGCCGCCAATACTGGCTGGGTCAAATAAGCCACTACCGCATCGGACAGGGATCGGTCCGTTCCCTGTTCGTTTTGTCTCTCATCGGACAGGGATCGGTCCGTTCCCCGTCCGTTTTGCCTCTCATCGGACAGGGATCGGTTCGTTCCCTGTCCGTTTTGCCTCCCATCGGACAGGGATCGGTTCGTTCCCTGTCCGTTTTGCCTCCCATCGGACAGGGATCGGTTCGTTCCCCGTCCGTTTTGCCTCTCATCGGACAGGGATCGGTTCGTTCCCCGTCCGTTTTGTCTCTCATCGGACAGGGATCGGTTCGTTCCCTGTCCGTTTTGCCTCCGGGATCACTTCGCCGGGACGGGCTTGGCTTTCCGGACCTCCGCCAGCTTGCCCTGGATCTCGCCCAGCGTTCCCGGCGGCAGGAGAAGGATCAGATTCCTGTCGCTCGCCGTGGCCGGCGTTCCGGCGGCCACCGGCGCGAAGAGCTTCAGCGTCTCCTGGCCCTTCTTGCTTCCTAGCGTCACCGTCAACATCGGCTTGCCGTTGGGGGTGATCCCGACCGCCACCGCCTCGTCCGGCGTGAGGAGACGGTCGGCCTTCGCTCCGACCAGGGAGAAAAGGAGATCGCTCACCGGCAGGTAGGAGATGGTCTCGTTGCCCCGCTTCCAGTCCGGCTCGGCGCGGGTGAGCGCGAGCGCGCCCTGGCCGTCCTGGACCGTGGCGCTCTCCACGTCGAAGCTCTCCAGCGAGGAGAGCGACGCGGCCCGCCAGTCTGTTGCCGGACGGGCCGCGGCCTCGGCCAGGCGGGTCCGGACCTCGAACCTCTGGCCTCCCGAGCTCGCCTGGAACGTTTTCGCCTGCGCCGCGGGGTTCTCGTCTTCCGCCGACTCCGGAGTCGGCGCGGGGGTCGAGACCTCCTCGCCCAGCTCGATCCGGAACGGCGGCGCCTGGTCGGAGACCACCTCCACGGTCGCCGCGGAAGTCGCCGGCTGGACCGTTTCGCCACCGTCGAGGAAGCGCTCGGCCGTGAGGCCGCTCAGCTCCGCGAACAGGTCGTCGATCCTGTCGCGGTCCGCCCGGTCCCGGATCGGACTCTCGATCCGGAACGAGTCCCCCTGACGGGCAAGGACGACCTGCTGGCCTCCCGAGACGAGCGTGATGCGCTGGACGTGGTCGCGATCGCCGCGGTACATCTGGCGGTCGCGCCAGTCGCCGGGGTTGCGCCGGATCTCGGCCAGGAAGGAGTCGCTCACGACCAGCGCGCCCTTCTCACCATCCAGCGCCGCGATCGTGGTGCCGCTGGTCGGGATCTCGGCGCCGACCTTCAGCACCTTCTCGCCCTCGGCGGTCTTCACCCGCACCGTGGCCCGCGGCTTGTCGAGGCCGACCTCCTTCACGTTCACCTCGTCCAGCTTGCGGACCGTGTCGAGCGCGGCCAGGGCGCCGAGCAGGCCGTCCACCAGAGACGTGTCGGCCCGGGCTTTCAGGGGCTCGACGATCCGCCACTCCGCCGGCTCCTCCAGGGCCAGCTCGTCCCCTTCCTTCTTCTCCTTCTTCGGAGCGGGCGAGCTCACCTTCTCCAGCCGGACCGTGCCGGCGTCGGACTGGAGGAAGACGGCCGTGACGTCCTCTTTCTTGAGCGGGATGGCCTTCTTCTCCAGCTCGGCGCGCTCCTCGCTGGACGGCTGGTCCCGGTCGTAGAACCAGATGTAGGAGCCCAGGCCGAGGACCAGCACGAGCAGCACGAGCAGGGTGCGGGGCTTCATGGCCGCCTACCTCCGCCTCTTCGACCAGACCACGATGCCCGCGATGGCCGCGATCGACGGCAGGAGCAGCAGGGCCACCCCGTAGATGGTCCAGGACTGCTCCTTGGTCAGGTTGAGCCGCACCTGCTCGGTCTTGCGCGGCGGGATCGCCAGCAGCGTCTCGCGCTCGACCAGCCAGTTCAGCGCGTTCGAGAGCAGGAAGGCGTTCGGCGAGTTCGCCTGGATGAGCTGGTTCGTGGCGAAGTCGGCGTCGCCGAACACCACGAGCCGCATCTTCTTGCCGCCGCGTTCCCCTTCCGCCGCCACGCCGAGCGGCACCGGCCCGGCCACGTCCTGCGGCCCCTTCTCCACCTCGGCGAGCGCGGCGAGGTCCGTCTCGCCCCAGCCCTCGCCGGAGGTGTGGAGCAGCTCGGTCACCGTGATCCCGCCCCCGCCGCTCCCCTTTCCTACCGACCGCGCCACCGAGAACAGCACCGGCAGGCGCGACTGCGAGAGCGCGTTGGTCACCGGGTGGCTGCCGTACTCGTTGGCGAACAGCGTCGCCGCCGTGTAGCCCGGGATCGTGTTCGGCGGATCGACCACCACGTCGCTGTCGAGTCGCACGCCGAACTGGCTGAGCCACTGCTCGAAGCCGCTCGGCGTGGGCCCGGAGCCCTCGGCCCTGCCCAGGTTGGGTTCGAGCAGGGCGAGCAGGCGGCCGCCGCCATTGAGATAGACGGCCAGGGCATCCAGCTCCGGGTTCAGGAACGGGCTCTTCGGGCCGGCCACGACCACGAGGTCGGTGCCCGGCGGGATCGCGGTCTTGCCGAGCGAGGACCACTCCTCGACGTCGAAGTTGTCGGTGCCCAGGATCTGCTGGATGCCGGCCAGGCCGTCCGGCGCCTGGCTGTCGAGCGAGCGCTCGCCGTGGCCGGTCGTGAACAGCGCCTTGGGCTTCCTCCCCTCGTCGAGCTGCAGGATGGCGCCGGTGAAGAGCTGCTCGCCCTTGAACCCCTTGACCGACGGCGCCTGGCCCATCTCCATGCCGGAGAAGTCCATCTCGGCCAGGCTGTCGCTCGGGATCGCCCGCCGGTCCTTGCCGCTCTGGACCACGACGCCGTAGCCGGAGATCTGGTACTGCTGGATGAGCTGCTGCGCCTGGACCGGGTTGCGCTGCGGGTCGATGTAGCGCACCTTGACCCGCGGAGACCTCGCGGTGTACTGCGACATCAGCTCCTGCACCGGCTGGTAGAGCTCGTCGCCGGGCGGCAGGAAGACGACGAACTCGACGTCGCGCTTCAGGTCCCGGAGCACGTTCTTCGACTTGTCCGAGAGCGTGTAGAGGTCGCTCGACGTCCAGTCGAAGCGCTTGTGATACTTCCAGCCGAAGTAGTTGACGATCGCGAGGAGACCCGCGATCAGGAGGACGGCGGCCGAGAGGGTCCCCGTCCGGACGAGCCAGCGCCGGTTGATGTTCGTGTCAGCCATCCGCTACCTCCACTTCTTGTCTTCCAGCGCGCGGCTGGCCAGGAAAAGGAAGAACAGGGTGGACGACACGTAGAACACCAGGCGCCGGCTGTCCACGATGCCGCGGGAGAGCTCGTCGAGATGCTCGCCGAGGCTCAGGTACGAGAACACCTGCTTGGCGGTCTCGCCCGCGAAGATGTCGGTGAACCAGCCGAGCAGGAAGAGCAGGAAGAGCAGCGCCGCCGTGACCATGGCGGCCACGAGCTGGCTGCTCGTCGTGGCCGAGGCGAACGTGCCGATCGCCAGGAACAGCGCGCCGACGCAGAGGATCCCCAGGTAGCCGGCCGCCACCGGCCCCCAGTCCACCTCGCTGTAGTGGTCGATCACGGCCGCGTAGATCAGGGTGGGCAGCCAGAGGAAGGCGAAGAACGTCAGGGCCGCGAGGTACTTGCCGGCGATCACCTGGCCCTCGGTGATCGGCGCGGTCATCAGCACCTCGATCGAGCCGCTGCGCAGCTCCTCGCTGATCAGGCGCATGGTCAGCACGACGCCGAGGATGAGGAGGATCAGCGTGGTGCTGCCGAAGAAGTACTGCATCGGCGGCCCGGCGGGAGACCGCGGGTCGCTCAGGATCGAGGCCAGGTTGCCGAACACGATGCCGTTGACGATCAGGAAGAAGAACAGGACCACGTAGGCGAGCGGCGAGACGAAGAACGCCCGCAGCTCGCGCAGATAGGTCGCCAGGACGGCCTTCATGACGGCACCTCCTCGTGGGCATCCTCGGCATCTTCGGAATGGGCAGCGTCGTGGGTCGTGAGCTGCACGAAGAGGTCCTCCAGCGAGGCGCGTCCGCGGGAGAGCTCCAGGAGCACCCAGCCGCGCTCGACCGCGGTCCGGAAGACCTCCTCGCGAACGTCGGCGCCGCTCCGGAAGTCCACCACGAAGCCGCCTTCGCCGGACGGGTGGACCCCGGTCACGCCGTCGATCCGGCCGAGGATCTCGGCGAGGTCGGAAGGGGTGTCCTTGAGCACGATACGGAGGTTGGGGTCGGTCCGGCGCAGGCTCTCGGGCGTTCCCTGGGCCACGATGCGCCCGCGGTCGATGATCACCACCCGGCTGCACAGCAGCTCGACCTCGGGCAGGATGTGGGTCGAAAGGAGCAGCGTGCGCTCGCGGCCGAGCTCGCGGATCAGCTCGCGGATGGCGATGATCTGCCGCGGGTCGAGGCCGACGGTGGGCTCGTCGAGCACCAGCACCCGGGGCTTGTGGAGGATGGCGGTGGCGAGCCCCACCCTCTGCTTGAAGCCCTTGGAGAGGGTGCCGATGATCTGGCGCCGCACGTCGGTGAGCAGGCAGCGCTCGACCGCGGAGCCGATCGCGTCGCGGGCCTCGGCGCGGGAGAGCCCTTCGAGGCGGGCGCGGTAGGCGAGGTACTCCTCGACGCGCATCTCGTTGTAGAGCGCCACGTTCTCGGGCAGGTAGCCGACCTGCCGGCGGGCCGCCCGGGGCGACTCGAACAGGTCCATGCCCGCCACCGCCACCTTGCCGCTGGTGGGCGGCAGGAAGCCGGTGATCATGCGGATGGTGGTCGTCTTGCCCGCGCCGTTCGGCCCGAGGATGCCCACGATCTCCTTCTCGCCGACCGAAAAGGAGATGTCGTCCACGGCCGTGAAGTCCCCGTAGCGGCGGACCAGGTTCTGTGCTTCGATCATGTCAGGGGTATCCCTCCAAAACCAGGGTTGGAGCCAGAGCAAATCGGGTGCCCGGGGTTTTCCACGGTTTCCGGGCCCAAACGTGCCAATCTGGCGCGCGACGGCCAGGGATCGTGCACGGACTGGCGGGCCGGCTCAGATAGCCATCTTCCACGGGTTGAGCAGCTTCACGCCCGAGCGCTGGAAATCGTCCTCGTTGCGGGTCACGAGCACCAGTCGATGGTGCAGGGCCGTGGCGGCGATCAGGGAGTCCATGGCGGGCATGGGAAGCCCCCTGGATTCCAGGCTGCCTGCCAGCGCTCCCCAGGCCAGGAAGACCTCGGTGTCGAGCGCGAGGATCTGGTGCTTGAAGCGGACCAGCAGCTCTTCGTGGAGCCAGGCCTTGAGGATCTCCTTCCGCCTCGGGTCGCGCGCCTTCTCGATGCCCTTCTGGATCTCGCCGATCGTCACGGCGCTGAGGTGAATGCTTTCGGGGTCCACGCCGTCGATCCAGCGCACCACGGCCGGCTCGGCCCGCTTCGACGCCAGCTCCGAGATGACGCAGGTGTCCAGCAGGTAGGTCACAGATCGGGATCCGGCCTCGCCGGGCTCCGGTCCCGCTCGAGGTCGAGGCCTTCGAGAGGAGACTGCCTGAAGAACTCGGACAGGGGCATCCGCTTCTTCTTGAGCTGAAGGTACTCGGGATAGGAGAGGAC
This sequence comes from Acidobacteriota bacterium, assembly GCA_040349255.1. GTDB lineage: Bacteria > Acidobacteriota > Thermoanaerobaculia > Multivoradales > UBA5704 > DATMER01. The sequence goes on from JBEQUE010000051.1 coordinate 60,253, forward strand.
GACCGCGACCTCCTCTCCGCGCCGGGTCAGGATCTGTGGCCCGCCGTCGATGGCCCTTTCGACCACCTCGCTCAGCTTGTTTTTCGCTTCCTGGATCTGCCAGACCCGCTCCATGAGGCACCTCCCGGCTAGACTGTCTAGATCCTAGAGCTCAGGCTCCGAGTCGTCAAGGTGATATCCTGTCCGGCATGGCAGACAAGGACAAGGCATCGGGGATGAAGTCGGCCTACGAGCTGGCGCTGGAGCGGCTGGAGAAGCAGGGGATCGAGCGTCCTCGGGAGGACATGGCCGAGGAGGTCAAGGAGAAGGTGGCGGAGCTGCGCCGGCAGGCCGAGGCCAGGCTCGCGGAGCTGGAGATCCTGCACAAGGACCGGCTGAAGAAGGTCGATCCGGTCAAGCGCCAGGAGGAAGAGGAGGAGTACGTCCGCGAGCGCCGCCGCATCGAGGACGACCGCGACCGCAAGATCGAGAAGCTGCGGTCCCAGTAGCCACAATCCCATGCAGACCACCCGCCGCCAGGCGCTCGCCGGCGCCGCCGCGCTGGCCCTCGCCCGACCGCTCTCAGCGCTCCAGCCCAAGGGAACGGCCCTCCGGAAGCCCGGCCGTCTTCGCCCAGGAGATACCGTCGGCCTCGTGAACCCGGCCGGCGTCACCTGGGAGCCGGTGAACGTCGACATCGTGGCCGAGTCGCTGGCCGCGCTCGGGTTCCGGACGAAGCGCGGGCCGAATCTGCTCGCGCGCCGCGGCTACTTCGCGGGCACGGACGAGCAGCGCGCCTCCGATCTCAACGCCATGTTCGCGGACCCCGAGGTGCGGGCCATCCACTGTGTCCGCGGCGGCTGGGGATGCGCCCGCATCCTGCCGCTCCTCGACTGGAAGGCCATCGAACGCAACCCCAAGATCCTGCTCGGCTACAGCGACATCACCGCGCTCCTGCTCTCGCTCCACGCGCGGACCGGCCTCGCGACCTTCCACGGCCCGGTCGGGAGCTCGCGGTGGAACCCGTTCAACGTCGGCTGGATGAAGCGCGTGCTCCAGGACGGCGAGGCGGTCACGTTCGAGAACCTGAAGGAGATCGAAGAGGACGACCTCGTCCAGACCCGGAACCGGACGCAGACGCTCCGGCCCGGTATCGGGCAAGGCCGGCTGCTCGGCGGCAACCTCACGGTGCTGACCAGCCTCGTCGGCTCGGGTTACCTGCCGGAGTGGGACGGTTGCATCCTCTTCCTGGAGGACGTCGAGGAGGCGCCCTACCGCATCGACCGGATGCTCACCCAGCTCCGGCTCGCGGGCATCCTCGGGAAGGCGAAGGCCGTGATCTGGGGCCACTGCTCCGACTGCGATCCCGGCGAAGGCTACGGCTCGCTCACGGTGACCGACGTGCTCCAGGACCACCTCCTGCCGCTCGGGGTCCCCGCCTGGTCGGGCGCCATGATCGGACATATCGAGAAGCAGTTCACGCTGCCCGTGGGCATCGAGGTCGAGGTGGACGCCTCGGCCGGCACCATCAAGATGCTGGAAGCCGCGGTTTGGTGATGCTCCGGACCGTCTGCGCCACCCGCTACGTGACCCCTCTCAAGGAGGGCGGCTCGCTGCCGGCGATCGTCGAGGCCGACGACCTCGGCATGTACGTGCTCAAGTTCCGCGGCGCGGGCCAGGGAACGCTCGCGCTGGTGGCCGAGCTGATCGCGGGCGAGATCGGCCGGACGCTCGGCTTCAAGGTGCCCGAGCTGGTCCTCATGGAGGTCGACGCTGCGCTCGGCCGCAACGAGGAGGACCCGGAGATCCGCGACCTCCTGAAGGGAAGCGTGGGGATCAACCTGGCGCTCGACTACCTGCCGGGCTCGGCCACGTTCGACGCCGCGGCCGACCGCGTCGAGGCCGATCTCGCCGCGGACACGGTCTGGTTCGACGCCTTCGTCACCAACGTGGACCGCACGCCGCGCAACCCCAATCTGCTCTGGTGGCACCGCACGCTCTACCTGATCGACCACGGCGCCGCGCTCTACTTCCATCACAGTTGGCCCAGCCTGGAGACCATGGCCGAGAGCCGCTTCGCGGCGGTCCGCGACCACGTGCTGCTGCCCTGGGCGAGCCCGCTCGAAGAGGCCGACCGGCGCCTGCGTCCGAAGCTCGGCGAGGACCTGTTCCGGGAGATCGTCGGGCAGATCCCGGAGGACTGGCTGGTGCCGGAAGGCAGCTCCGACTCCCCGACCGACCGCCGCGCCGGCTACGTCGACTTCCTGACGCGACGTCTGATGTCGCCCGGGTTCCTGGAGGAGGCGGTGAATGCCCGCACGAAGCTCGTTTGACTACGCGGTCATCCGGGTGGTGCCGCGCGTCGAGCGCGGCGAGAGCATCAACGCTGGCGTCATCCTCTTCTGCCTGGGGAAGGATTTCCTCAAGGCCCGCGTCGAGGTCGACGAGCCGCGCCTGCGCGCGCTCTGGCCCGGGATCGACATGGACCTCGTGCGCCGGCACCTCGAAGCCATCCCGAAGATCTGCGACGGAGCGCCCGACGCCGGTCCGATCGGGCGCCTGACGCTGCGCGAGCGCTTCCGCTGGCTGGTGGCGCCGCGCAGCACGATCATCCAGGTCTCGCCGGTCCACGCCGGGCTCTGCGACCACCCGGAGAAGGCGCTCGACGACCTGTTCCACAAGGCGGTGCGGCTACCCGGAGGGGCTCAGGACGGATAGCGGGTGAAGCTGTAGAACTCCATGCCGGCGGGCCCGATGCCGCCCATGTCCTCGATCCAGCCGAGGGCGGCCGAGCCTCCCGCATACCCGCGCGGCAGCTCGGCGTAGGTGAAGCCCTCGAAGACCCAGCCGAGCGCGCGGCGGCGCAGCTCCAGGGTGACCAGGGCGCTGGTCTGGATCTCCTCCCAGGCCTCGACGTCCAGCCAGGAGAGGTCGATCAGGTAGGTCGCGAGCGCCGCGGACTCCTGGAAGTCGAGCTCCTCGACCCGCACGAGATGGAGCGCCGGCCGGTCGATCCTCGGCTCCAGCTCCAGCAGCCGGGCGAGAAAGACCTCCCGCTCCAGGAAGCGGCCCTTCACGTTGAACGACCGGACCCTCGCGAAGAGTCCCTCCAGCCGGGGGCGGGATTTCGCCTCCAGCCCCTCCTGGGCCTGAAGCAGAAGGTCCCGCAGCCGCGCCAGCACGGCGGCGTCCGGATCTCTCATGGTCTCTCTCCGATCTTCTCCCGGATGCGGCCCGCGGCCTCGTGGATGCGGCAGATGCAGTCACAGATCCGGCTCACCTCGTCCTCCTCCTGATGGGAGCTGATCGGCAGGCAGAGGACCGAGCCCGCGACCGCCTCCGCCGTCCGCGGCCGCCGGCCGGGCGATACTGCGTCGCGCAGCCCCGGATGGGCCGACAGGTCCGGCGACAGCATGGCACGGCCGAGCACGTTGTCCGCCGCCAGCGCCGCCAAGAGCCCGTCCCGGCTCAGCCCGAACCGCTCGCTCACGCGGACCGCGAAATTGACGTGGTTGGACCGGTCGCCAGGATCGGTCCTCTGGAAACCCAGGCCCGGCACGCCTCCCAGGCGCTCCCGGTACAGCCCGGCCAATCCCGCTCTATGCCCGATCCAGGACTCCAGCCGGTCCATCCCCCACAGCCCCAGGATGGCCGGGATCTCCGCCATCTTGCCGTTGATGCCGCCCGGGCTGCGAACCACCCGGTCCTCGCCGAGGCCGAAGTTGAGCCGTTGCCGGGCCTCGCGGGCCAGCGACTCGTCGCGGGTGGCGATCAGACCGCCCTCGCCGCATGCCACGAGCTTGGTGGCGTGCAGGCTGACGGCCTCGGCATCGCCGAAGCCTCCCACCTTCCTGCCGCGCCGCTCGCTGCCCAGACCATGCGCGGAATCATAGATTACCCGGCATCCGGAAGCCGCCGCCAGCGCCTCCAGCTCCTCGGCCCGGGGCGGGGTTCCATAGACGTTGACCGGCACCACGCAGTCCACCCCGCCGAGAACGTCCGGAGCGAGGGCCTCCGGAGCCAGGCACCAGGAGCCCTCGTCCACGTCGGCGAGCACCGCCCGGCCGCCCTGGACGGCGAACGCTTGGACGGTGGCCGGGAAGGTGTAGGCGGGCACCAGCGCGCGGGCGCCCGGCCCCAGCAGGCAGCCCGCCGCGAGTTGGAGCGCCGTGGTGCCGCTCGCCACGCAGACGCAATGCACCCCGAGGTACTCCTCCAGGCGCTCCTCCAGCCGGCGCACGAACGGCCCGTGGTTGGTGAGGCAGCGGTTGTCCAGAGCCGCCCGGAGAGGCTCGGCGATCTCCGAGAGGTCCGGCAGGGTGGACTGGACGTGGAGGATGGGCCGCGGGAACGCCGGAACGCCGCTCAGGATCCCCGGCTTCATGCCGCCACCGCCCGCTCCGCCGCGTCGCGCACGAGGTCGGCGAGGAGCGCGGCGCCATGGCGCACGGGGCTCTCCAGCCGGTCCAGGTCCTCCACCCAGGCCGGCCGCGGGCGCTCGGCCATCCAGGACCGGGCCAGGGCGAGGGCGTCCTCCCATCCGGAAAGATAGTGGACGTACGGGCGCAGGTCGTCGTCCAGGAAGCACTCGGGCACGCCGCCGGCCACGGGCACGGCGATCGCCGGCGTGCCCACGGCCAGGGTCTCCACGATCTGCTGGAAGCCGTTCTTGCAGAAGACCAGCGCCGAGGAGGCGAGGCAGGCGCGGAACTCCCCGTCGGTCGGGAACGGCACGAAGCTCAGCCGCCGGCCGGCGGCGCGCTCCGCGAAGTCGCGGCGCTGGGCGTCGGAAAGCCCGGTCGAGATCAGGCGCGCCGTGGTGCCGGCGGGCAGGCGGGCCAGGAAGTCGAGGCCCAGGCGGGCGATGTGCGGGTCGTAGCCGAAGATCGTCAGGTCCGTCCGTTCCGCCGGCGCGGCAGGCGCGCCTGGCAGCAACGGCGGCGCCACGGCCAGGCTCGGAGAGAGGCGTCCCAGCCGGCCGTCGAACGGGATGCCCACGAGGAGCCAGCGGTCGACCTGGGGCGAGGAGCGGGCCAGCGACTCGTGCTGCCAGCGGCTCAGGTGGTCGTCGATGCCGACCTGCGGGATGCCGAGCTCGCGGGCCACCCGCGACGCCCGCCGGAGCAGGCCGTTCAGCGGGTTGTCGCCGAGCACGACGACGTCGGGCCGCAACCGGGCCAGGAGGCGGCGCAGGGCGTGGGCCTGGTAGAGCAGCGGCAGCCCCTGGCCGAGCGCCACCCGCGGCAGGTTCAGGGCCGGCAGGGCGGAGAGACGGTCGGACGCCCGCCAGAAGCGCTCGCCGGCGGCCATCCGCCACGGCCCCTCCAGCCGGCCCCAGGAGTCGTAGCGCGGCAGGCGCGCGGCGACCTCGCGCACCAGCGGGTCCTGGCGGAAGACCGGCCCGGAGTGGATCCAGAGCGGCTCGATCTCCTCTGCCGGCAGGCACGCGACGAGGCGCAGGCAGCGCTTGAGCGCGCCGATCATGGACGGGCCGACCCCCGGCGCCGCCAGCATCGAGTAGGTGACGAAGAGGGCGCGGACCGGACCGCTCACGCCGTCCGCCCGCGCGCCGTCAGGGGCTCCGCCGCCGAGCGCTCCAGGAATTCGAGGAAGAGGCCGGCCGAATGGCGGGCCATGTCGGGGATGCCGGCGAGGGCGGACGTCCACGGCATGGCCGGGCGCTCGGACATCCAGCCCCGGGCCAGGCCGACCGCGTCGTCCCAGAGGCCCTGGTCCGGCGGCAGGTAGCGGGTGAAGCGCAGGATCTCCTCGCTCAGGAAGCATCCCGGAACGCCGGAGCCCTCCGACACGATGACCGGCGTGCCCACGGCCAGGCACTCCACGATCTGCTGGAAGCCGTTCTTGCAGACCACGAGCGACGAGCCCTCCAGGGAGGCGCGGTAGTCCGCCTCGTCCGGCATCGGCGCGAACAGGAGTCGCGCCCCGCCGGCCTGCCGGCGGTAGCGCTCCCGGACCTCCTCCGGCAGGGGCGGGCCGAGGAGCCGGGCCACGGTGCCCGCCGGCAGGAGCCCGGCCAGGGTCACGCCGTCCTCCCCCACCTTCGGGTCGTAGCCGAGGATCGTCACGTCCGCGCGCTCGGAAGCGGGTCCCGGAGAGGGCGCCAGGAGGGGAGGAGCCAGCAGGATGCGCTCGCCCTGCCACCCCCGCTCGCCCCGGTAGGGCAGCCCGAGGAGGAACCAGCGCTCGATCTGCGGCGAGCCGCGGATCAGCTCGTCCGGGTGCCCCGGTTCCATGTAGTTGTCCATGGCGACCTGCGGCAGGCCGAGCTCCTGCGCGACCTCCGAGGCCTCGAGCAGGAAGCCGGCGAGCGGGCTCTCCATCAGCACGACGAGATCGGGCCGCAGCTTCGAGAACAGCCGGGTCAGCCGCGGCTTCTCGGAGCGGCCCGGGGGGTGCCAGGCCTTCCCAACGCGCCAGCGGAGCCGTCCCAGGCGCGGGCGCAGCCACGCCCCCGGCGCGTTGAGACACTCCCCCGACGGGGCGTAGCGGTTGAGCCGCGGCAGCCACTCGCGGACCATGGGGTCGTGCTCGGGCAGGTACCCGCCGTGGAGCCAGTGCACCTCCACGGCCTCGGGCGGCAGGTACCGGACCAGGCGCAGGAAGCGCTTGAGCACGCCGATGATGGCCGACTGCCCGGCGCTGGGCGCGAAGGAATAGGTCACGAAGACGGCGCGGAGCGGACGTTCCCGGTTACTCATCACGGCCTCGCTAGAGCAGCCTCGCGAAACCCCGGCCGGCGTCGAACCGCAGCGGGTTGTCGGCCAGGGCCGCCAGGTCCCGGTGAAGCTCCCGGCAGCGCGCCTCCAGCAGCCGGGCGCGAGCGTCCGCCGGCCCGGGAGCCTCGGGGAGGACCACCGGCGCGCCGACCTTCAGGTAGAGCTGCGGCCGCGGCGTGCTCAGGACGTGGAGATGGCAGGCCACCGGCACGAAGTCCACGCCGGGGCAGCGGGCGTGGAGCCAGCCGACGCCGTCCTGGAAGCGGATCTCCTCCCGCTCCGGCCGGACCTTGCCTTGCGGATAGATGTAGAGCGCCGCGCCCTCGCCGCGCAGGAAGTCCGCGGCGTAGCCCAGGGCGGCGGCCCGCAGCGTCCTGTCCTTCCCGACCGAGAAGACGCCCGCGGCCTGGAACAGCCGCCGCAGGGTCCCGCGGCTCGCCATGACGTCGTGGGACATCATGTAGCGCGCCCGCTGGCGGAAGACGAAGGAGTCGAGCAGCAGCGGGACGAGGTAGTCCCACCACGAGGAGTGGTTGAGGAAGTAGACGGTCCTCGCGCTCCGTGACGCAGGGGCATAGTCTCGATCCAGCCACACGGCGTTGAAGTGACGCCGGAAAAGGTACCACACCGGATAGCGGAGCAGGGCGAGGGCGAGCCGGCTCTCCCGCGCCGGCAGGAAGTCTCCGCTCGGTTCCGTGCCGGTCAGCCGGGCCGTCAGCTCCGCCAGGCTGGGGTCGCCGGCCAGGGCCGTCCAGGGGACCGGGCCGCCGGAACGGTCCTCGAGCGCGGCCATCAGCTCGGCCAGGCGGAGCGAGTCGAGGCCGTGGGACGAGAGCGGGCGCCGCGGATCGACGTCCCGGACCGGAACGCCGGTCCGGAGCGCCACCTGCTCCGCGAGCCAGCTCTCCGTGCCGGAAGAGACCGGAGCCCCGCCGCCGCTCTCCGGCTCCCACCGCAGGAGCACCGGCAGGGTCCCATCCAGCAGCGAGGCCCGGCAGAGGCGGCGCTGGACCTTGCCGCTGGAGGTCTTGGGCAGGCCGCGCGGCGCCAGCAGGGCCACCACGGCGGGCGTCACGCCGTGGGCCGACGCCACTTCGCGGGCCAGGCCGGCGGCCAGCTCCCGCGGGTCTCCCGGATCGGACACCTCGCAGGCGATCCCCACCGCCTCCTCGCCGTCCACCTCCAGCGGGAACGCCGCCACGCCGCCCGGCCGCACCGCCGGATCGCAGCGCTCCACGGTCAGCTCGACGTCCTGGGGGTGGAGGTTGCGTCCGCGGACGATGATCAGGTCCTTGAGGCGCCCGGCCACGAAGAGCTCGCCGTCGACGAGGAACCCGAGGTCGCCGGTGCGCAGGAACGGCCCATCTCCGCTATCGCTCCCGCTCCCGGCGAGGCGCCCGGAGAAGACGCCTTCGCCGTCCTCTCTCCCGTGATACCCCGCCGCGACGCTGGGCCCGGAGAGCCAGATCTCCCCCATCTCGCCGGCAGCGCGGATTTCGCGGCTCTCCGGATCGACGATCTCCAGCCGCTGCCCGGCCAGGGTCCGGCCGCAGCTCACCAGCGTGCGCTCCGCGAGCCGGCGCACCACCGGCAGGCGGCCGGGCGGTCCGCCGGCGACGATCAGGGTGGCCTCCGCCATGCCGTAGCAGGGGTGGAGCGCCTCGCGGCGGAAGCCCCAGGGGGCGAAGGCGTCGGCGAAGCGCTCCAGGGTGTCGGGCCGCACCGGCTCCGAGCCGTTGTACGCCACCTGCCAGCAGCTCAGGTCGCAACCGCGCAGCTCCTCGGGCGAGATCTTCCGCGCGCAGCGGTCGAAAGCGGAGTTCGGGCCGCCGCTGGTGGTGACGCGGTAGCGCGAGACGGCCCGCAGCCAGCGCGCCGGCCGGGCCAGGAAATCGAAAGGGGACATGAGGATGCAGCCCATCCCCATGTACAGCGGCTGCAGCAGGTTCCCGATCAGTCCCATGTCGTGGTAGAGCGGCAGCCAGCCCATGAGGATGGACTCCGGCGTGTGGCCGAACGCCTCGCGGATCGCCTCCTGGTTGTGCAGGATGTTGCCGTGGGTGAGCCGGACGCCGCGCGGCGATGCGGTCGAGCCGGAAGTGTATTGCAGGATGGCGACGTCGTGGGCCGTCACCCCCAGGTCGGTCCAGCTCCCGGCCAGGCCGGCGGGCACCTCGCGCGGATCGACGCCCTGGATCCCGGCCGCGGCAGGATCGGCCTTCAGGGCCGAGAGGAGGGGCGCGGGCGCCAGGGCGAAGCCGGGCCGGACGTCGGCCAGCACGGCGCGGAGCCGCCGGATGGTGCGCTCCGACTCGGGCGGGTACAGGGGCACGGCCACGGCGCCGGCGTAGAGGCAGCCGAAGAGCGCCTTGACGAAGTCGAGCCCGGGGGGCTCCAGGACGGCGACCGGCCGGCCCGCGGCTCCCAGCTCCTGGAGGCGGGCGCCGACGGCGCGGGCCGCCTGGTCCAACTCGCCCAGGGTGAGGCGGGACTCCTCCTGCTCGCCGTCCAGCAGGAAGACGTAGGCGGTGTCCTCCGGGGACTCGGCCGCCCGCCGGCGCAGCAGGTCAACGAGCGTAGCGGGAGGCATGTCTCCACAGGGTCCGGAGGAGGCCTTCGGCGCGGTCTGGACGAAGGGCAGGCGGCCGCTCCTTCGGCAGGTGGTGGAACCAGCGGAAGGCGCCCGCGGCGCCGCGCTCCTCCCGCCGCACCACGGCGGCGTCGAGGCGCCCCTCCCAGTAGACCTCCACCAGCCGGGAGCGGCGCACGGCCGGGCTCTGCCAGTAGTCGCGGAAGCCCTCGTCCTCCAGGAGCCTGAGGATCTCGTACTGGAGACCGAGGATGTCGCGCTCCTCGTCCTCCGCGATCTCGCGGAAGACCAGGCGGCCGCGCTCGTAATCCACCAGCCAGCGGTGGTCGGGCGAGTGGAAGACGCGCTCGATCCAGGAGGCCGGGCATTCGACGTAGCCGCGGCGCGCCACCCGCTCCAACTCGCGGCAGGCGGCGGCCGGGTCGGCCACGTGCTCCAGGACGTGGGTGCAGAAGACGAAGTCGAACGCCTTGTCGCGGAACGGGAGCGCCTGGACGTCGCCTTCGACAAAGGGCCGGTCGGGCTCGGGCATGGCGCCCAGCAGGCGCTGCGAGTCGTCCGTCCCGGTCAGGTCGCAGAGGTGGGTGGCGAGGGGGAACGGGAGGGCGCCGCAACCGGCGTCGAGCACCCGGTCTCCCGGCGCGAGGTCGAAGCGCTTGCGCAGCTCGGCGCGGCTGGCGTGCATGTCCGGGTCACACCCCCACGGCCAGGAGCCGGAACGCCTCGCTCTCCTGCCACAGGCGGACGTAGCTCAGGAGCCCCTCCTCCGTCCCCGGCTCCCGCTGGTGGGCGGCGGTGAGGCGCGTCCACAGGAGGAGCCAGCGCTGGGTCTCCTCGTAGGCCGGAAACGCGGAGTCGAGGCCGCGGAAGACGCCGGCCAGCGCCGCTTCGAGGCGGACCAGGGCGCGGACGGACGGCTCGCCGCGGGCCGCCTCGTCCGTGGCGCGCAGCAGGGCCGCCGCCTTCTGGCGCCGCGCCTGCGCGCGCGGCGAGGAGCTCTCCAGCAGCGTCAGGATGCGGGCCACGAGCGACAGGCCGTGGTCCCTCATGCGCTCCACCGGGCAGTTGAAGCTCCAGCGGCTCGGCACCCAGAACTTCTGGAAGTGGGAGTAGGCGACCACCACCGTCGGCACGCGGTACATGGGCACCAGGTGGGAGGTGAAGGTGTCGGCCGTGATGCAGAGGTCGACGCGGCCCAGCTCGTCGAGCAGGGCGGAGAGCGCGTTGTGCGGCGTGAGCGGCTCGCCCGCCGCGGCCAGCAGGCGGACGGCGATCGGGTCCTCCTCGGACAGCCGGTCCCGGATCTCCTCCGCGAAGTCGCTGGTCGACCTCTCCACGCCCGGGTAGACCAGGACCTCGAACGGGATCCGGCCGCGCAGGCGGGTCCGCACCTCGCGCAGGCCCTCGGCCCAGAGCTCGGCCGTGAACGGGAGCTTCTTCGAGGTGAAGGGATTGAGCAGGAGCGTCCGCTGTGGTTGCGGCGGTCGCGGTGTCCGCGGCGTGCGCGGCGGGCGCGGCTCGCGCACCGGCTCCCAGACCGCCCGGCCGGCCTTCGGCGCCAGGCGCGAGGCCAGGCCGTGCATGAACACGTAGTTGTTGTCGGAGCTGGCCAGGAACGACTCCAGCCGGATCCAGGGCGAGCGGCCGCCGTTGAGCCAGGCGGCCATGCGCCCCAGCGAGATCTCCAGGATGTCGCGCTGCGGCCGCTGGGCCACCGTGTGCAGGTGCAGGTTGAACACCTCGAAGTCGGCGGTGATCACCAGCTCCTTGCGCTCCCGCCGGTCCTCGGCCGCCGGCCGGTTGAGATCGAAGAACGGGAGCAGCGGGTCGTCGCGGTAGCTCACCTCCCCGGCGCCGGGCAGGAGCCGGGGCCAGAGGCCCGGGTAGAGGGTGTAGACCAGGAAGCGCGCCTTCCGGCAGTGGCGGGCGAGGGCCTCCAGGAGCTGGAAGAAGTTGATCTGGTCCCCCAGGCCCATGGCCGAGCCGAAGTAGACCACCACCCGCTCGTAGTCGTCGGGCAGGGGCGGGAGCGGGCCGCGCAGGTAGAGGGCCGCGGCCTGCGCCCGTTGGTCGCGGCTCCGCAGGCCGGAGAGGATCGGCACGGCCTCGCTCGCGTTCCCGGAGGCGTTGGCGGGGGTCTGCCCCTCGACGAGGTCGACCAGCGCCGCCACCCGGGAGCGCGGCAGCAGCGGGCTGCGCGGCGCCTCGGCCAGCGCCCGGACGAGGCGCTGCGAGGCGTCGATCATCAGCGCGAGGTACTCCTGGTTGCCCTCGCTGAAGACGCGGGTCGCCATGGAGCCCTGGTACATCCAGAGGAGCTCCACCAGGTCGATGCCGCGCAGCAGCGGCGCCGCCGTCTCCCCCGCGCGCTGCGGATCGCGGCGGCGGGCGGCCCTCCTGGGCTCCTGGGACCTCACTCTTCGATGCCCCGGATGCGCTTCTCCTCGTTCACCCAGGAGAGGAAGCCGACGTGGTGGACCAGGGAGAGCGGCGTCGCCTCCTTGACGTCCGGGTTGTGGAAGAAGGGGAACGACAGGAGCAGCTCGTCGGGCCCCAGTCCGCCGCGGCCGATCCGGCCGGCGACGGCCTGCGTCAGGGCGTAGGGGCCGGCCGTCTCCAGGACGGCGGCCATGTGGTCGTCGAGGCTGCCGCCGGCCAGCCGGCGGTTGAGGGCGCCGCTGTCCGTGTCCAGCCGCTCCAGGACCTCGCGGATCAGGGGATGGCCGGGAGCGCTGCCGATCACGGCGTTGTGCACCCGGTTGTGGCGGTCGATTCCGACCGCGAAGGAGAAGCGGTCGCAGAGGCGGTCCAGCGGCACCAGGCACTCCGTGTCGTTGAGGTCGCAGTAGAGACCCCCCTCGGCCTGGAGGACCAGGAGGCGCAGGAGGTCGGAGCGCACGGCCACGCTGTCCGCGTTGCGGACCAGGTCGGCGATCCTCTCTCGCCGCTCCCGATCGTCCAGGGGATTGGCGTCGAGCAGGGCGCCGATCTCCGCCGGGCCGCGCCACCGCAGGCGGCCGGCGAAGAGCGTGCGGAACAGCCTCGCCAGAGCGGGAGACGGCAGCAGCTCCTCCGGCGCGGCGTCGGTCCACAGGTGAAGCTCGAAGGAGGGGTTGCGCTCCGCCCAGGTGTGCATCCGCCAGAGGTGCTCCTCCTTGAGGCACACGGCGCTCCGGTGGTCGACGGAGCTGCGGGGGCTGCGCAGCCAGACCCAGTGGACGGCCCTGGAGATCCGCCGGCGACCGGCCAGGGGGCGTTCCTCGCCGAACAGGCGCCGGAGGCCCTCGCCGGAGCGCTCCACGAGGTGGTCGTAGATCCGCCGCTGCGCGCCTTCGTGGTCGGGGAAGGACGGGATCTCATAGCGCCGGAACGGCCCCAGCACGACGGCGGGGTCGGCCAGGGCGTTCCGCCGCGCCACCTCCGGGAGCTCGCCGCGG
>JBEQUE010000252.1:0-7577 GCA_040349255.1 Acidobacteriota bacterium
GTTCACGCGCATCTTCATCCATCCGGGCCGACCGGTCCGCAGCGTGGACGGCCTCCTGAGCGGTCTGCACGACCCCATGGCGAGCCACCTCGCTATGCTCTACGCGATCGCGCCGCGGGAACAGATGCGCGAGGCCTACGCCGAGGCGGTGCGGGAAGGCTATCTGTGGCATGAGCTCGGCGACAGCCACCTGCTGCTCCCGTGATAGCCTGGAGGCATGGGATGGATTTCCGCCACGACCCTCGAAGACCGGAACGTGAACCTGCAGACCTCGCAGATCGCCGCCATTCTCGACCGCGTCCCCCGCGAGCCGCGGGAAGGGAGCGAGGTCCGGTTCGCCTCCGGCTTCGCGCTGGAGGTGAAGGAGAGCCCGGCGGAGCTGCTGCGCTCCATCGAGTCCGAGGAGCGTCCGGGGGATCCCTCAGTCTCCCCCCGGGAAGCCTGGTGAGGCGCCGGTGGCCATCCACCCCGGCGTCGACATCGGCCACGTCCATCTGAAGGTGGCGGACATCGAGCGCGCCCTGCGGTTCTACCGCGACGTGCTCGGCTTCGAGCTCACCCAGAGGATGGGGCACGGCGCCGCCTTCCTGAGCGCCGGCGGCTATCACCATCACATCGGCCTCAACACCTGGGAGAGCCAGGGCGGCCGGCCGCCGGCGCCCGGCACCACGGGCCTGTACCACGTCGCGATCCGCTATCCCGACCGGCGCTCCCTGGCCGACGCCCTCCAGCGCGTGGCGGCCGCGGGCATCCAGCTCGAAGGCGCCGCCGATCATGGCGTCAGCGAGGCCCTCTACCTGCGCGATCCGGATGACAACGGCGTCGAGCTGTACTGGGACCGGCCGCGCGAGGACTGGCCGCGCACGGCCGACGGCGAGCTGGCCATGTACACCCGGCCGCTCGACATCCCGGGTCTCCTGGCCACGCTTGAGGATCAGTGAATGAGGTAGCCGGCCGGGTTGAGGCGTCTCTCCACTCAGAGCGTGTCCGCCCTGAACTCCCAGGACGAACTGTCGTCGGGAGAGACCCATGCGCCTGCCGAATCGAAGGTCGGTCAGAGCTTTCCTTTTTCCCATGGCCGTGGCCGCGGCCTTCGCCGCGCTGCCGGGAGCGAGGCTGGGGGCTGAGGACCTCCAGGTCCGCGCCGCGGCGGCCACCAGGCAGCTCAGCCGGATCGTTCTCAAGGGCGACCATCCCGTCGCGGCCGGGCGGGAGTACAGGCCCTTCTTCGGTCACGCCGGCCTGGATTTCGATGGCACGGGCGACGGCGCGTCCGTCTACTCGCCGGTTTCCGGGACCGTCATCGCCAACACCGGCGACTGCGGCAAGATCGCGATCTACGACGGACGCAATACGATCATTCTCGCGCACCTCGGGTCGAGGACCCGGGTCGGCAGGGACGAGGAGGAGAGGATCCTGGCCGGCGACTACGTCGGCCTCTCCTCGGGCGCCGCGGACGAAGCGGGCTGCGCCGCCCGGGAGGACCGCCTCCATCTCGAGATCCGCGTCGGGCTGAACGCCTCCCTGGCCGATCCCGGCAAGGACAATCGGTCGACGACGATCGATCCGCTGTCGTACGCCTTCGTGACTGCGCCGGAGCAGGCCTCCGAGATCACGCCGCAGCAGCGCCAGGCCCTGGACCTGCAGGAGGCCGAACGGCTGCGGCTCCTGCAGAATCATCCGGGCCTTCGCTTCCGGAGCACGGCGGTCCAGGCCACCGCCTGCGGCAACGGCGATTTCGAGTCCGGCATCGACGCGACGCAATGGGCCGGCGGCAACGGCATGGTGGACAACGCCGGCGATCCCAACTTCCTCAACTTCACGGGCGGTTTGTTTCCAGGCCCCCTGGATTCGCCGAGCTCCCACCAGACCTGGGTCGCCGCCGGGACCGACGCCGTCGTCGGCATCAGCCAGGTGGCGCCGGGCGGCTCGACCCATTCCGCCAGGATCGGAAACATGGTGAACGGCTGCGGATCGGAGCTGCTTTCGAAAACCTTCGTGGTCACCCCGGCCGACAGCGTCATCAACTTCTGGTACGCCGTGGTCTTCGAGGACCCCATGCATTCCTTCGCGCAGCAGCCGTCGTTCTGGGTGCGGGTCCTCGATTCGACGGGCGCCGTGATTCCCGGCGCCGCGAACCTCGGGAACAACTCCGACAAGCTGGTGGCCCAGACCGGCAACCCGTTCTTCGTGAACAAGCCGTCGACCTCGATCCTGTACCGCGACTGGAGCTGCGCCCAGATCGATCTTTCGAGCCAGGTCGGCAAGACCGTGACGGTCCAGTTCGTCACGGAGGATTGCGCCTTGTGCGGCCACTACGGCTACGCCTACATCGACGACGTCTGCGGCTCCTGCGCGGGCGATCCGAGCGGCAACATCACGTTCAATCAGGACGAGAGCAGCAACTGCGGTTCGGGGATGATCTGCTTCGACTATACCCTCCCATCCGCCGGGAACACCGTTGGAACCGTGACGATCGGACTGGATTTCCTTGAAAACGGCATCGTCGTCAGATCGCTGGACAGCCCGACGCTCGAGGGAGGGAGCCGTTATTGCTTTCACTTGGACCCTACAAGCCAACCGGGCAGCCCCGACGGCTTCGATTTCGTGGCGACGGGCCGGTTCACCATCGACAACAACGCCCTTGCACCCAAGACCGTGGGCTCGGCGCCGGACGGTGTCCGGCCCGGTCCGAACAACGACTACAAGATCGCCTGCGGGTGGGGTTGCTGCACGGGCCCCAACCTCATCCAGAACGGCGGTTTCGAGTCCGGCTACGTCGGGTTCAGCTCGTCTTTTCTCTCCACCCCCAATCCGCCCAATACGGTGCTGCCGGGCGAGTATGGCGTGCTGGAACAAACCCGGGCCGCCTTCATCGCGAGCACCTGGAACGTCCAGGATCATTCGACCTGCAGCGCCGCCGGGAATTTCCTGGTGGCCAACGGCTCGACCGGCCTGAGCGGCAGCCGGAAGGTCTGGGGCGAGACCGTAGGCGTGACGCCGGGCAAGGAGTACCGCTTCTGCGCGAACCTCCGCAACATGCCGCAGTGCGCGTTCGACGTGAAGCCCAAGGTCGAGCTTCGGTTCAGCAGCCCGGCCGACACCACCCAGCCGTCCGTCATCTCCGCGAACCCGGCCGATGCCTGCAACTGGGTGCTGGAGAGCCGGAGCATCCAGGTTCCCGCGGGCGTCACCTCTCTCACTTCCGAGATCTGGCTTGACGAGACGGGGAAGGGGGATGGCAACGACCTCGCGCTCGACGACATCTCGCTCCAGGAGATCGCGCCGGCGGACGCCGGCTACGTGCTGCTGAACATCGCGACCTCGAAGCTCACGGCAAGCAGCTACAACGTCACCGCGACGCCGGTCGGCGGCCAACCCTTCAGCTACTTCTGGGACGTGTGCGAGGTGAACGCCAGCGACGACTGCATCGCCTCGACGCAGGTCACGAATCCTTTGCAGTGGCAGGTTCCCGGTCCCAACGACTTCAAGGGCTACGTCGGCACCAACGTCCTGGTCACGGCGAGCCCCGTCCCAGGTGTCTTCGAGACAGGGAAGAGGTATCGGATCAGGTATGGCGTCTTCGATCAGTGCGTCGCGTGGACGGAGAAGCGCTGGTACTTCGGCTTCAGCCTCAGCGCCAAGCAGGTCGTCGTCAAGGGGTCGATGGCGGAGCTGCTTTCCGCGCTGGACTGAGAGCCGGGACCGCGCTACCGGTGCTATATTCAGGACGAATTCGAAAGCAATACGCGGGTCCATGCCCGTTGAGACTTCGAAGAGCGGCGCTGGCCGGAGAGCGACTTCCGGCGGCGCCGCGCTTCCTGACAAGGAGGCTCCATGTCCGAGAGCACCGAGAGCACCGCATCTTCGTTCAGCGCCGCCTGGAGCAGGGCCGAGCGGAAGTTCTGGCTCGCCCGCTCCGCTCCGGAGATGTACGAAAAGGCCGAGGTCGGCGAGATCGATCTCTCGACCGGCTCGCCGTCATTTGGGGTGAGCCCGAAGGTCAAGGACGCGATCAAGGCCCGCGTCGACGATCTGGAGCCCCTGTCGTACCCGCCGGCCAACGGCGGGGCGGACCTCCGCGCGGCCATCGCGGAGTTCGACCGCCGATACCTCGGCGCGTTCTACGACGCCGACGGAGTTGTCATCACCTACGGTGCCATGCAGGCCCTGTCGAACGTCATCGGCGCCATGACGAGCCCCGGCGACGAGGTGCTGCTGCCGGCGCCCTTCTGGTTCCAGTTCCCCAACGTCGTGACCTACGTCAAGGCCGAGCCCAAGGTCGTCCAGACCTATCCGGGGAACAACTTCAAGCTCACTCCGACGCTGCTGGCCAACGCCATCACGCCGCGCAGCCGGGTGCTGGTGCTGACCAACCCCAACAACCCGTCGGGCGCCATCTACACGCGCGACGAGCTCGCGGCCCTGGTCGAGGTGCTGAAGGTCAACCGGAACCTCGTAGTGGCCTCCGACGAGGTCTACAACCTTTTGATCCCGGGCAGCTCGGGCCTCGAGCCGTCGCCCAGCCTCTGCAGCTTCGAGGAGATCAAGGACCGGGTCTTCGTCGTCAACAGCATGTCGAAGAACTTCGCCATGTCGGGCCTGCGGGTCGGGTGGATCGGCGGCACCGACAAGGCGGCGATCGACCGGATGACCCAGCGCCAGCGCTTCGTCTCCCTCGGCGTCAACCTGTACCTCCAGGCCGGTGCGCTGGCCGGCATCCGGAACACTCATGGGATCGTGGGCGACATCAACAAGCTGCTCGTGGGCCGGCGCCAGAAGGCGGCCGATCTGCTCGGCTCCATCCCGCGCGTGCGGTTCCGCCTGCCCGAGGCCGCGTATTACTTCTGGGTGGACGTGCGCGACTACATGGGCTGCCGCACCCGCGAAGGCAAGGTCATCCGCAACGACGAGGATCTCGCCACGTACCTGAAGATGGAGATCGACGGGCAGCCCGGCGTTTCGGTCGTCACCGGAAGCTCGTGCGCCATGCCGGGCTACTTCCGGATCACGTACGCCGTATCCGAGGACCTCTTCGCGGAGGGCGCGAAGCGCATGAAGGCGCGGCTTGCCGCGCTGGTCTGCGGGTGACACCGCGGCCGGTGTTGTCGATTGGCGATATTGGCGGCATGGGCACGGTGCGCATCGCGCTCGATATGCTTGAGCTTCGGGCTTGAGGGACTTCCTCCGCGAGATCCGTTCTTTCATGGAGCAGCGGTAACGGTGCTGCTGCTTCAAGGAGGACAAGCAAATGCGGAGATTCATCTTTCCGGCTATCGCAGTGGCTTTCGTCAACTTGATTGCGTCCAACGAGGCGCGGGCCATACCGTTCTATACCGGGAGCGTCGTCGGCGAGTGTGTGGAATATCAAGGCACCACCTACAATGTGAAAGCGGCGGTCACGGCTCCCCTTTGGACTCTCCAGGGTCTGATCTATACATTCACTCCAACTCCAGCCAAGGTGACCTCGGTTGACGTCGACGATCGGAACCGCTACTTCTCGGTCACCCCGGGCGCCTACCAGGTCAAGGTCGGTAATCCCGAGATTCAAGGAACCTATTCGATCAACGCGCCGGACTGCTCGCCGCCCAGGAAGGGTATGACGTGGAGGTTGACGTCGACGAACTCCCCGACTGGAACTATTCACGTAGGCTGCGGGAACAATGAATGTGATCCGCGCCAGGGCGACACGGATTGCACCACGGCACTGCCCATCCTCTGCATCAAGAAGAGCGGAACGGGATTCCCCCTGCCCGTTCCCGCGACCGTGAACAACTCCGACCAATACCACAGGTGGTCGGGTGGCGTCGTGGGAACGACAGGTGCCACGGTGCCGCCAGCGACGCTGACCGCCGCGAATGACCTATGCACCAAACAATTCGGCGCGGACTGGCGTGTAGCCGAATTCCACGATGGCTGGGGATGGTACTTCCAGGCCTATGGCGGCGTGGGCGATCCATCCAAGCGGTTCTGGGTTCACATCAATGACCAGCCCAAAGGGAGATGTTGGCAGTAGCGAAGCCTCCGTTCACGAAGACGTGGCGGACTCCGGTGACGGCGGCGGATAAGGCAAAGAAGCAAAGCAAGAGGCACATTGCCGGAAGGCCACGTGTTATTCTGAGGCTCCATGAGACGCCACTGCCTGTTCTTTCTCGTCGTTCTGACCATTGGGCTGGCCGTCGAGAGCCCTTGCGTCGCCCAGGACCCGGCGACTCCGGCAGCCCGCAACGCCGTCTTCGTGGAGCTGCTGGGGAATGGGGGAGTCTATTCCCTCAACTACGAGCGGATGCTCACCGACCACCTCGGGCTTCGGGTTGGATATGCCGCCTGGGACAGCCCGCTCCTGTTTGAAGGGACGCCTCCGGATCGATACCGGACGGTTCCGGTGACGATGAGCTATCTCCTGGGAAACGGAGAGCGGAAGCTGGAGCTCGGCGGCGGCGTCACGTTTGGCCAGGGGACGCTCGACCGGTCTTTCGACACGAGGAGAGACTTCTCTTTTCACAACTTGACAGCCATCGTGGGATACCGGTCCCAGCCCCGGGACGGCGGCTATCTCTTTCGCGTCGGCGCGACGCCGTTCTACTCGTTCGACGATGGGGAAGAGGCCTACCCTGAGCCGGGGCTCTCCTTTTCCGCGGGAGTGAGCTTCGGCTACAGCTTCTGAGAAGGGACAGGCTGCGCTTCACCGATCGAGATCCGGGATCCTCGCCCATGAGGGAGTCCGCCGGCCCCGAGCGTCTTCAAGGGTACACAGCCGACGATGGCTGTGTCGGGGGGAAGAAAAGGAGACGTCGATGGCAACCAAGAGCACGAGCAAGAAGGCCGCTGCGGCGGTCAGAAAAGAGCTTCCGGCGCGGACGGCGAAGCCGCCGAAGGCTGGGAGGAGCGCGAATTTCGAGGTTCTCAATCCCGGCGGCGACGAGATCTACAAGATGACTGCGCGATATCCCACGCAGCCGCCCATCGGTCCCTGCACCTTCCGGGTCTTCTGGCAGGGCGGCCCCGATCCCGCCAACAACGTGACGATCTATCTGGTCGACATCAAGCACTGGGTGGTGATCGCCACCATCGCCTCCAACATCGCCAATGTTCCGACCGGCGAGATCGGGATGGTGTCATGGTCGATACCGGCCAACTTCAAGCCCTCCGACGACTGTGACACGCCCGCGCTTTACCCCAAGAAGTACGGCCGGTACCAGATCTATATCCAGGGCGGCAATCCGCTCACCTGGGTCTACGGCCCTGAATTCACGATCACCTTCAGCGAGTAGGTGCCGCTTTCCACCCCGTCCACCCCGGCCCGCGCACGAAGCGGCCCGGGGTGGCTCCGGTGTGCTCTCCATCCTTGAGCACCTGGACGCCGTTCACGAAGACGTGCCGCACTCCGGTGGCATACTGGTGCGGCTTGTCGAACGTGGCGTGGTCCTGGACCTTCGCGGGATCGAAGATCACCACGTCCGCGAAATAGCCTTCGAGGAGCCGGCCGCGCTCGCGGATCTTCAGGTTTTCCGCGGGGAGCGCGGAGAGCTTGCGCACCGCGTCCTCCAGCGTCAGGACCTTCTCGTCGCGCGCGT
>JBEQUE010000006.1:0-22818 GCA_040349255.1 Acidobacteriota bacterium
ACGTCTTCGGCGTGGGCCCCGGGCGCGGCATCGCGCTGCTGCTCATCCTTGTCGGCCTGCTGATCGAGCTCGCGCTCGCCTTCGCCCTCCAGTACGAGCCCCTGCGGCGCCTGGAGCGCAACATCCCCGACGCGATCCCCGACGATCCGCCGGTTCTCGCCGTCCAGGACATGGGAGGAGGTCTTTCCGCATGAGCGACAGCTACGTGCCGGAGAGCGCGATGGTCGTCGCGGCTCATCCGGACGACATCGAGTTTGCCTGCGCCGGCACCCTGGTGCGCTGGGCGCGGGCAGGAGCGCGCATCGTCTACGTGCTCTGTACGAGCGGCGAGTCCGGCATCGAGGACACCGCGGTGAGCCGGGAGCAGGCGATGGAGATCCGCGAGACCGAGCAGCGCGCGGCCGCGGAGATCGCCGGCGCCGCGGAGGTGGTCTTCCTGCGCGAGCCCGACGGCCTCCTCGAGCCGACGATCGGGCTGCGGCGCCGGCTGGTGAGAGAGGTGCGCCGCCACCGGCCCGAGGTGGTGATCTGCGGCGACCCGACCCTGCTCTGGATGGGGCCGGCCTTCCTCAACCATCCGGACCACCGGGCCGCCGCCACCGCCGCCATCGACGCCGTCTGGCCGGCCGCCGGGCAGCCGAACCTGTTCCGGGAGATGGAGGAAGAGGGGCTCTACGCCCACCGGCCGCGGAAGATCTACGTCACCGGCGTGATGCAGACCGAGGCCGACGCCTATGTCGACATCGGCGAGACGATCGAGGCCAAGCTGGCGGCGCTCCGGGCCCACAGGAGCCAGATGGGCAACGGCAATCCCGAGCCGCTGCTCCGGAAGTGGGCCGAGGAGAACGGCCGTGCCAGGGGCATGGCCTACGCCGAGAGCTTCCGCGTCGTCACCCTGGTGCCGGACGCGCGCTGGGAGGCGACCAAGGGCAGGAAAGGGACAGCATGATCCCCTCTGCCCTCGACGCCGATCTTCGTCCGCCGATCGAAGCGGTCCAGGAGATCGAGACCGTCGAGGGCCTCGCGGCTCTGAAGGAGGAGTGGGCCGCGCTCTGGGAGCGCTGCCCCTCCGCCACGCCGTTCCAGCGCCCCGAATGGCTCCTCCCCTGGTGCCGGCACTTCGGGCCCCTGGATCTCTGGGCTCTCGCGGTGCGCGTTGGCGACCGCCTCGTCGGCCTCGCCCCGTTCTTCGTCTACGAACGGCCGAAGGATCTCGACGCCGGAGGCTATGTCGAGGAGCGCGTCCTGGCGCTCGTGGGGACCGGGAACTCGGATTACCTCGATATCCTGGTCGAGCCTGCCCATCGGGACGGGGCGACCGCGGCGATCACCTCCCATCTGGAGAGCCATGCCTGGCGCTGGGACGTGGGTGTCCTGGAGCAGCTCCGCGACGGGTCTCCGCTCCGGGAGATGGTGCTTCCCGAAGTCTGGTCCGACAGCCTGAAGCCCCAGACCGCGTGTCCGGCGATCTCCCTGCCGGACCGGCCCGAGGCGCTGCGCGAGGCCGTCCCCCCCAAGCAGCTCAAGTGCCTGCAGAGGCTGCGCCGGCGCGCGGCCGAGATCGCCCCCCTGCGCTTCGTCGCCGCGGACGAGTCGAACCGGGAGGAGATCTTCCAGGCCCTCGTCGCCTTGCACGGCTCGCGCTGGCAGGGGCAGGGCCAGACCGGCGTGCTGGATTCCGAGGAGATCCAGGGCTTCCACCGGGAGGTGATCGCCGGCTTCGCCTCCCTGGGCGTGCCGGTCCTCCACGGCCTGTTCCTGGGCGATGCGCTGATCGCCGCCTTCTACGGCTTCTTCGACAGGGGCGCGACCTACTACTACCTGCACGGCTTCGACGCCGGGTGGAAGCATCTCAGCCCCGGCCTGCTCCTCGTCGGCGCCGCCCTGGACGAGGCGATCGCTCGCGGGATGAGAACCTTCGATTTCCTGCGCGGCCAGGAGACCTACAAGTACTACTGGGGCGCGCGGGACCGGATGAGCTTCGCGCGCCGGTTCCGCCCCGCGGCTCAGCGGGCGCCCAGCTCCTCCTCGTAGAGGGCTTCCAGCGATCGGGCCATCCGGGACAGGCTGAAGGCCGGGTAAACCGTGTTCCAGCCTTCGCGCGCCAGGGAGGCGCGAAGGCCCGGGTCTTCGAGCAGGGCCAACAGGCCCTCGTGGATCCGGTCGCTGTTCCTGTGCTCGACCAGCCAGGCATCGCGGCCGTGGACGAGGATCTCGGGCCCGATCCCCGACAGCGTGAAGATCGACGGCACGCCCGCCGCGAGCGCCTCCAGGAAGACCAGCCCGAACGACTCCTGGTCGTCGCCGATCGGGACGTGGACGAAGACATCGAAGGTCTTGTAGAGCGCGAAGACGTTCTCCTCGAACGGGATCTGGACGTAGCGGTCCGCGGGCAGGCTCTCGAGCTGCTTCTGCAGCGTCTCATGGTAGGGGCCGACCGCGAACGCCAGCACCAGCCGCGCCTTCGGGTAGCGCTCCAGAAGCCGGGCGAACGCGGGGATCGTGTACTGGATGCCCTTGAGCTCGATGTGCCGGGCGATGACGCCGACGACCGGGGAGTCGCCCGCCGGGTTGTACTTCGCGCTCATCTCGCGCACGAGCGCCGCGGGCACGTCGCGGAACCTCTCGAGGTCGATGCCCAGCCGCATCAGCCTCACCTTGCGGGAGGGCACCCCTTCGAGGTCCACCAGGACCCGGCGCAGCATCTCGCTCGGGGCGATGATGCACGTGGCCAGCCGGTTGGCCAGCCGGTCGAGCCAGATCTTGGGCGTGCCGTGGTTCGGCATCGAGTGGTGGCGGGTGTTGACGCGCACCGGCACCCGCGCCAGGAACGCGCCGAGGAGGCCCACCAGGCTGGCGAAGAAGATGTGTGTGTGGACGACCTCGGCCCTGCGCCGACGGCACTCGCGCCAGACCTCCCGGATCGTCCCCAGGATGCCGCCCGGCGTGAGCCTGCATTTCACCGTCCGATAGGGGATCCCGAGCTCCTCCAGGACCGACTCCAGGTGCGGCCGCCGCGGGCTCAGGGAGAGCAGCAGGAACGAGAGCTCGAACCGCTCTCGGTCGAGCGTCCGGCACACCCACTCCAGGTGCATCCAGCGGATGTCGATCGAGGAGACGTAGAGCAGGCGGATCTTGCTGGATTTGGCCATGGGAGCTCCGGAACGGGGCGGTAGCATAAGATAGAAACGACCCCCTTATCTCTACGAGGTGCACCATGTGCGGCATCCGGAGTCTCCATCAGACCTTCGAGGCGCAGGCGGAGCGGACCCCGACGGCGCCCGCGCTCACGCGCGGCGAGCGGACTCTCACCTACCTGGAGCTCAACGAGCGTGCGAACCGGCTGGCCCGCCATCTCCAGCGTCTCGGCGTCGCGCCGGAGGAGCTGGCCGGAGTCTGCCTGAGACGGTCGCCGGAGATGGTCGTCGGCCTGCTCGCGGTGCTCAAGGCCGGCGGCGCCTACGTCCCGCTCGATCCCGCGTACCCGCGCGAGCGCCTGGACTTCCTGCTGCGGGACTCCGGGGCTCGCGTCCTGCTGACCGAGGAGGCGCTCCTGCCGCAGCTCCCCGCGACCTCCGCGCGCGTGGTGCTGATCGACGAGGGTTTCGAGGCGGAAAGCGGAGAGAACCTCGACGCGCCGGTCGATCCCGACAACCTCGCGTACCTGATCCATACCTCGGGCTCGACCGGCAGGCCCAAGGGAGCGGCCATCGCCCACCGCAACGCCGTCGCCCTCCTGGAATGGGCCTGGAAGGTCTTCAGGCCGGAGGAGCTGGCGGGGACGCTGGCCTCCACCTCGATCTGCTTCGACCTGTCCGTGTTCGAGATCTTCGTCCCCCTGGGCCGCGGCGGTCGGATCGTCCTCGCGGCCAACGCCCTGGAGCTGCCCCGCCTGCCGCCGTCGCCGGAGGTCACCCTGGTCAACACGGTGCCGACGGCGATCGCCGAGCTGCTCGCCGCCGACGGCCTGCCGCGCTCCGTGCGGGTGGTGAACCTGGCGGGCGAGCCGCTCAAGGCGATCCTCGTCGAACGCCTGTACGAGCGGCCTTTCGTGCGGCGAGTGCTCAACCTCTACGGCCCCTCGGAGGATACGACCTACTCGACCTGGGCCGAGCTGGACCGCGGCGACCCGCTGCCGCCGTCGATCGGCGGCCCGATCGACGGGACGCGGGTCTGGCTGCTCGACCCGCGGCTCGATCCCGTGCCCGCGGGCGAGCCCGGCGAGCTCTGTCTCGGCGGGGACGGCCTCGCGCGCGGCTACCTGGGGCGGCCGGACCTGACGGCGGAGAGGTGGATTCCGGACCCGCTGGGCGAGGCCGGTCAGCGTCTCTACCGGACCGGCGATCTGGCCCGGGTCCGACCTGACGGCCGGATCGAGTTCCTCGGTAGGATCGACCACCAGGTCAAGATCCGCGGCTTCCGCGTCGAGCTGGGAGAGGTGGAGGCCGCCCTGAGCCGGATCGAGGGCGTCGTGGCCTGCGTCGTCGTGGCGCGCGAGGACGGGCAGGGGGCGAAGCGGCTCGTGGCCTACCTGGCGGGCGGAGCGGACTCCGTCGACGGTCTCCGCGAGCGCCTGCTGGAGGAGCTTCCGTCCTACATGGTCCCCTCGGCGTTCGTCCTCCTGGAGGCGCTCCCCCTGACGCCCAACGGCAAGGTGGACCGCAAGGCCCTGCCCGAGCCGGATTGGGACCGGATCGACCGCGGGACGGATTGCGTCGCGCCGCGCACGCCGACGGAGGAGCTGCTCGCCGCGGTCTGGTCCGAGGTGCTCGGCGTCGCGCGCATCGGCGTCCAGGACGATTTCTTCGCGCTGGGTGGGGACTCGATCTCGGCGCACCGCATCGTGGCCAGGGTCCGCCGCTCGGGATTCGTCGATATCGGCGACGTCGCCGACATCTTCGCGCATCCGACCGTGGAGCGGCTCGCCCGAAGGCTGGAGACCGTCGGGAAGGGGAGCGACGACGCCGGCCCGGCGCTGCGGCGCGAGCCGCGAAGCGGGCCCTTGCCGGCCTCGATCTCCCAGCGCGGTCTCTGGGTCCTCGACCGGCTCCAGGGCGGCTCTCCGGCCTATCACGTGCCGCTCGCGGTCCGCCTGCGGGGAGCGCTGGAGCCGGCCGCGCTCTCGGCGGCGGTCGGCGGCCTCCTGCTGCGCCACGAGGCGCTGCGCACCCGCCTGCCAATGGTCGACGGCGAGCCGGTCCAGGGGGTGGCGCCGTTCGAGCCGGCCGCAGTCCCCCTGATCGACCTGGAAGCGCTTCCTGCGGCCCGCCGCGAGGAGGAGGTCCGGGGGGGGATGGCCGATGAGCTGCCACGCCCGTTCGCGCTGGAGACGGGGCCCCTGGTGCGAACACAGCTCTTCCGTCTCGACAGCCGGGATCACATCCTGTTCCTCGCGGCCCACCATGTGACCCTCGACGGCTGGTCCCTCGAGGTGATGGTGCGCGAGCTCGCGGCCCTGATCCAGGGCCGTGTCGTGCCGCCGCCGCCCTACCAGTTCGGCGACTTCGCGGTCTGGCAGCGCCGGTTCCTCGACAGCCCGGCCGCGGATCGGTTGCGGGCCTACTGGGTGGAGCGCCTGCGGGCGCGCCCGCCTCGGCTCGAGCTGCCGGTCGACAGGCCGCGCCCCGCCCTGCAGAGCCAGCGCGGGGCCGTGCTGCGCCAGAGCCTCGCCGCGCCGCTCGCGGGCCGTTTGAGGGACCTGGGCCGCCGGCATGGCGCGACCCTGTTCACCGTGCTCCTCGCGGCCTTCCAGACGCTGCTCGCCCGCGTCTCCGGCCAGGACGACGTCCTCGTCGGCTCGCCCGTCGCCAACCGGCCGCACCCCGACCTCGAATCCGTGGTCGGGTTCTTCACCGAAGTCCTGGTGCTGCGCGCCGACCTCTCCGGCGATCCCGCCTTCCTCGCGATGCTGGAGCGCTCGCGCGAGTCGCTGCTGCGCGACCAGGCCCACCAGGGCCTGCCCTTCGAGCGTGTCGTGGACGCGGTTCAAGCGGAGAGGGACCCCAGCCTTCCGCAGCTCTTCCAGGCCATGCTGACGCTGAACATTCCGCCCGCGCCGATGGAGATCCCGGGTGTCCAGGCACGACGGCTCGCGCCCGAGATCCGGACCGCGAAGTTCGATCTCAGCCTGGAACTGTCGGAGCCATCGGAGCCATCGGAGATGCCGGAGGGGATCGAAGCCGCCTGGGAGCACAACCGGGACCTGTTCGACGGCGCGACCATCGCGAGATTGGCATCCTGGTGGCACACGCTCCTGGCGGAGATCGCCGAGGATCCCGCCCGCCGGCTCTCGGACCTGCCCCTGCTCCCCCCCGAAGAGCGGCGGCAGCTCCTGGAGACGGGCCGGGCCCGGATGCTTTTCCCGACCGGCTCCTGCATACACGCCCTTTTCGAGGCCCAGGCCGGTCTCCGGCCCGGTGCGGTGGCGCTCGTCTGCGCCGGGGAGTCGCTGACGTACGGAGAGCTGGACGCGAAAGCCAACCGCCTCGCTCACCATCTCCGGTCGCTCGGCGTTGGTCCGGAGGTGCGCGTGGGAGTCTGCCTGGAGCGCTCGGCGGAGATGGTGGCAGCCCTGCTCTCCGTGCTCAAGGCGGGCGGAGCGTACGTCCCCCTCGACCCCTCGTACCCCGAGGAACGGCTGCGGTTCATGGCCGAGGACTCCGGAGCCCGGGTGCTCGTGACCGCAGCCTTCCTGGAGGCCGATCGGGAGGCGATCCAGTCCGCGCCGGCCACCGCGCCGGAGCCATGGGTCTCGCCCGACAGCCTCGCCTACGTGATCTACACCTCGGGCTCCACGGGGCGGCCCAAGGGGGTCGGCGTCACGCACCGGGCGCTGGCGAGCTTTCTCGAATCGATGCGCCGCGAGCCCGGCCTGACCGGGGAGGACACGCTCGTGGCCCTGACCACGATCGCCTTCGACATCGCCGCGCTGGAGATCTTCCTGCCGCTCAGCGTGGGAGCCCGAGTGGTGCTGGCGGCGGCGGGGGAGGGCGGCGACGGTCCGCGCTTGGCCGCCCTGCTCGCCGGCTGCGGCGCCACGGTGGCGCAGGCCACGCCGGTCACCTGGCGCGTGCTGCTCGACGCCGGCTGGCGGGCGGAAGGCCTCAAGATCCTCTGCGGCGGAGAGGCGCTGCCGCGCGACCTCGCCGACCGCCTTCTCGGCTCCGGCGCCGAGCTCTGGAACCTGTACGGCCCGACCGAGACCACGGTCTGGTCGGCGGCCGGCCGCGTGCCCCCCGGACCGGAGGCCGTCCGGATCGGCGGACCGATCGCCAACACCGAGATCCATCTCCTGGATGCCCGCGCGCAGCTCGTGCCCGAAGGCGTGACCGGAGAGATCTACATCGGCGGCGCGGGTCTCGCCCGCGGCTATCTGGGACGGCCCGAGCTGACCGCGGAGCGTTTCGTTCCGCACCCCTTCGGCGCCGAGCCCGGAGCCCGCCTCTACCGCACCGGCGATCTCGCGCGGCGGCACGGCGGAGCCGTGGAGGTCCTCGGCCGCACCGACCACCAAGTGAAGCTGAGGGGATTCCGGATCGAGCTGGGGGAGATCGAGGCGGCGCTCGCGGCGTGCCCCGGCGTGGTCCAGACGGTCGTCGTTGCGCGCAACGACGGCGGCGCCGGGCCGCGCCTGGTCGCCTACCTCGTGTCCCGCGGCGACTCCGCCCAGCAGGACCTCCGGGAGCTCCTGGCCGGCCGGCTGCCCGAATACATGATCCCTTCGGCCTTCGTGCGGCTGGACACCCTGCCGTTGACCGCCAATGGCAAGGTGGACCGCCGCGCCCTGCCCGCTCCCGAGTCCGGCGCTACGGAGCGGCCGGCCTTCGTGGAGCCGCGCTCCGCCGCCGAGCGCGCCCTGGCCGAGATCTGGGCGCGGGAGCTGGGGCACGATCCGATCGGGATCCACGACAACTTCTTCGACCTCGGCGGTCACTCTCTCCTCGCCATTCGCATGCTCACCGGAGTACGCGCCCGCTTCGGCCGCGACCTGCCGCTGCTCTCGGTCCTCCGCGCTCCCACGGTCGAGCGCTTCGCGAAGCTGCTGGAGGAGAAGGCGCCGGCGGCGCGCTACTCGCCACTGGTCTGCCTGCAGCC
The DNA here is from genome assembly GCA_040349255.1 of Acidobacteriota bacterium. Classification (GTDB taxonomy): domain Bacteria; phylum Acidobacteriota; class Thermoanaerobaculia; order Multivoradales; family UBA5704; genus DATMER01. Next base: position 8,095 of record JBEQUE010000006.1, read on the forward strand.
GGCCGGCAAGGAGACGCCGTTCTTCTGCGTCCATCCCGCCGGAGGGCAGGTGCTGCGCTACGTGCCACTGGCGCGCCTGCTGGGCGGGGAGCGTCCCTTCCACGCCCTCCAGGCTCGGGGTTTGAGCACGGACGACGAGCCGTTCGCTTCGGTCGAGGAGATGGCCGCGTGCTATCTGCCCGCCATCCGTTCCATCCAGCCCCGGGGGCCCTACCTGCTCGGCGGCTACTCGCTCGGCGGCCTGGTCGCCTACGAGATGGCCTGCCGGCTGGAGAGGGAAGGAGAGGCGGTGTCACTCCTCGCCCTGATCGACATGGGCGCCGACGACGGCGCCGGCATGGACTCCTGGGACGACGTGCAGGTGCTCTGCTTCTGGGCGCGGCTGTTCGCCATCCCGCTCCCCGAAGAGGAGATCCGATCCCTGCCCGCCGACCGGCGGCTCGGCCATGCCCTGGAGGTCGCCCGCGGGATGAACCGCCTGCCGCCGGAGTTCACCGAGGCCGACGCCCGGCGCTACATCCGGGTGCACCAGACCACGCTCTGGGCGACCCGGGCCTACGTGCCTCCGCGCTACGGCGGACGGGTGACCCTGTTCCGGGGCGAGGACGAGCCGGAGTCGGAGCACACGCTCGGCTGGTCGAAGGTTGCGGAGGGCGGGGTGGAGGTCCACTCCGTGAGCGGAGGCCACCACACCATCCTCTCGATGCCGCACATCCAGATACTCGCGGAACGGCTCGGCGCCTGCCTGGCGCAGGCCGCCCGCTGAGCCGCTACGCCGTCGCCCGCCGCGGCTCGGGCTGGACGTCCTCCAGGCGGGCCGATTGCGGAAGAGGACGCCCTGCGTTATGATCGGACGTGAAGAGGTCTCCATGTCGGAACCAGCACACACCCTGATCCATGACGGACGCGACTGGCCCGCCCCGGGCGAATGGAGCTATGAGGACTACCTGCGCATCCCCCGCCGGCCCGAGGACGGCCGCCGGTTCGAGATCATCCGGGGCGTCCTCTACGTGACCGCGACGCCGACCTGGCTTCATCAGCACGCGGTCTGGAGGCTGGGCTACTTCTTCCAGGAGTTTGTGCGGAAGCAGGGTCTCGGCACTGTTGCGGGAGCGCCGTTCGACATCGTGCTTCCGGACCGCCTCGGAGATCCGGTCCAGCCGGACCTGTTCTACTTCCGGACCGGCAACGAGCCTGCGGCGCACGAAAACCGCTTCGCCGGTGTGCCGGACCTCATGGCCGAGGTCCTGTCCCCGAGCACCCGCCGACGGGACCGAAAGGTCAAGCTGGAGGCCTACCGCGACGCGGGAGTCCCCGAGTACTGGCTGGTCGACCCCCAGGCGCGGACCGTGACCGTCTTCGGTCTCGATGAAGAGCGGGCCCGCTATGTCGAGCTGGCCCGGGGTGGAGAAGGGGAGCGCGTGACCTCGGTCGTCCTGGCGGGGCTAGCGGTCGAGGTCTCCGACCTGTTTCCCTAGGAGCCTGCGCGGCAGGAACGAACCGGGGTTCTTGCTTTTCGCTGGGACCGCCGGCTTCCAGCCGGCCTTCGGGCCGCGCCGACGGCCTTGCTGTCCGATCCTCCAGTGGACCGGTTCATCGAGCTCGTCGGAGGATCCAAAGAGCTTCCTGAGCCTCTCGACAAGATCGACGAACGGTTCGTCGAGGCCGTCGGGCGGTCCATCGAGGTCGATGAACAGTCCGTCGAGTTTCCCGGACGATCCGCAGAGGCTCCCGGAAGCCCGCAGAGCCCGACGAACGGCTCAGCAAGGCCGTCGGACGGCTCGTCAAGGTCGCCGGACGGTCGGAGGGTTCGACGAGAGGTCCGTCGAGCTTCCTGGACGGTTCACCGAGGTCGTCGGACGATCCGACGAGGTCCTCGAACGGTCATCGAGGTGGACGAACGGCTCGTCGAGGCCGTCGGACGCCTCGTCGAGATCGACGGGGCCTCCGAAACGGCCGCGCCACGGTCATCTCCATCTGGCGCTCCGGCCTGGCCGGCTGGGAAGCCGGCGGTCCCAGCGAAAAGCAAGAACCCCGGTTCGGTTCTGCCGTGCAGGCTCCTAGGCCGTGGCCCGCTGCGGCTCGGGCTGGACGTCCTCCATTTGGACGGAGACCAGCTTCGAGACGCCCTTCTCTTCCATGGTCACGCCGTAGAGCGTGCCCGCCACTTCCATGGTCAGCTTGTTGTGGGTGATGACGATGAACTGCGTGTTCGACGACATCTCCCGCAGCAGGTCCACGAAGCGCGTGGTGTTCACGTCGTCGAGCGGCGCGTCCACCTCGTCCAGGATGCAGAAGGGCGACGGCTTCGTGCGGAACAGCGCGAAGAGCAGCGCGATGGCGGTCAGAGCCTTCTCGCCGCCCGACATCAGCATCAGGTTCTGCAGCCGCTTGCCCGGCGGGCGGGCGAGGATCTCGATGCCGCTCTCCAGCATGTCGTCCTCGTCCAGCAGCCGCATCTCGGCTTCGCCGCCGCGGAACAGGCGGGCGAAGGTCTCGCCGAAGTTCTTGTTGACCTCCTGGAAGGTGGCCTGGAAGCGCTCGCCCGAGGCCTCGTTGATCTCCTTGATCGTCTTGCGCAGGCTCTCGACCGAGGTCGCCACGTCCGCCCGCTGCGTGGTCAGGAACTTGAAGCGCTCCTCCTGCTCGTCGTGCTCCTGCACGGCCAGCAGGTTGACCGGCCCGAGCCGCTCCAGCGCCGCCTTGGTGCGCGCCAGCTCGGCCTCCAGCTCGGCGAGGTCGGCGGGCGCCTCGACCGGCGTCTCTCCCTCCGCAGGCTCGGCGGCCGGCAGCGGCTTCTCGAAGTGCTCGTGGAAGGTCATGGCCAGGTGCTCGGAATCCTGGCGCAGGGCGGCGTGCGCGATCCGGTGCTCCTCGACCTCGCCGCGCACGGCGTCGCGCCGCTCGCGGGTCTCCTGGATGCGCTCCTCCAGCTCCCGGATCTCTTCGCGCCGGCCGTCGAGGCGCTGCTGCTGCTCCAGGACCCCCTCCTCGGCAGCCGAGCGCCGCTCCAGCGCGCCCTGAAGCTCTTCCTCGGCCTTGACGATCGAGGCTTCGAGATCGCTCCGACGGGCCGCCAGCTTGTCCGCGTCCTCGCGCCAGAGCGCGACCTGGCGCCGCCCGCGGTCGACCTCGGCGTTCAGGCGCGACTCCTCGCGGTCGTGCGATTCCAGGCGCTCGTCGAGCAGCTCCAGCCGCCCTCGGCGGCCGGCGCTCGCGGTGCGCAGCGCCTCGCGCGACGCCTTGGCCGACTCCAGCTCGGCCTGGGCGCGGTCGAACGACTCCTGGAAGGAGGTGTTGCGCTCCTCGGCCTGCGCCAGCTCGTCTTGGAGCTGCTGCCGGCGCTGGGTGACGCGCTCGATCTCCTGCGCGATGGCCTGTTGCTCGCCGGTGAGCTTCTCCTGCTCGCCCGAAAGGCGGCGGTGGCGCGCCGCCACGTCCTCCTGGCGGGCGCGCTGCACGGCCAGCTCCTGCCGGAGCTGCGCGATTTCGCCTTGCAGCCGGTTGGACTCGCGGGCCAGGTTCGCGCGCTCGGCGACCAGCCGGTTCAGCTCCTCGCCGGACTCCTGGAGCTGCCGTTCGAGGTCCGGGATGGCCTTGGCCAGGTTCGCCAGCTCGCTCTCGCGCTCCAGCACGCCCGGCGTGGCCACCTCGCCCTCGACGTGGAAGGTGCCGGCCTGGACCCACACCCCCTCGCGGCTCAGGAAGGCGTAGCCGGGATGGACGCGGGCCAGCCGCTCGGCGTCGGCCGCCGAGCGCACCAGGAAGGCCGGCGGCAACGCCGCGGCCAGCTCCTCGGGCAGCGCCAGGGCCTCGCCGAGCGAGAGCACGACCGCGGGGTCGTCCACGATCGGCACGGCCGTTTCGTCCGAGACCGTCCTGCGTTCGACGAGCACCGCCGCCGAGCGTCCGGCGAGCGCCTTCGCGAGGTCGCGCGCCGAGGCGCCGGGCGCGAGCACGACCGCGTCGGCGAGGCTCCCGAGGTAGACGTCCAGGCTGCGCTCCCAGCCTTCGAGCGCCTGCGACTGGCCGGCGAGATAGACCGGCTGCGCGAGGCCGGCGGCGTCGAGCGCCTTCTCGAGAGCGGCGCGCCGCTGGGCGTGCGCCCGCGACAGCTCGGCCAGGATGCGCTGGCGCTGGCGCGAGCCGGAGAGCTGGTTTTCGAGGTCCCTCTTGCGCTCGGACGCCTCGGCCTCGCGCCGGAGCGTGACCTCCAGGGCGGCGGCGACACGCTCCTGCTCGTCGGTCTTCGTGTCGAGCGCCGCGTCGGAGGCGGCGACCTTGTCCTGGACCATGGCCAGGGCCTCGGCCGCCTGCTTGAGCTCGTGCGTGCGCTGGGCCAGCTCCTGGTCGAGGTGATGGCGCCGGAAGTTGCCGCGCTCCAGCTCGATCTGCGACTGCTGGACGCGCTGGCGGAAGGCGTCGATCTCGTTGACCGCGGCGGCGAGTTGTGCGCGCACGGCCTCGACCCGGGCGACGACCTGCTGCAGGTCGCGCTCGGCGGCGGCGATCTGGCGCTCGTCGGCCTCCACGGCCTGGGCGGCCAGCTCGCGCTCCCCGGCCAGCTCGCGGCGGCGCTCCTGGAGAGCCGCGAGCGCGTCGAGGTGGGACTGGATCTCGGTCTCGCGGCGCTCGGCCATGCCGCGGTCCTGCTCGGCCCGCTCGCCGATCTCCTTGACCGTCTGGCGGTTGGCCTTGAGGAACTCCTGCCGGCCTTCAATGGTAGCCGCGAGCTCGGCCACCTTCTGGTGGCGCTCGGCCATGGCGCGGGCCAGCTCGTCGAGGCGCTGGCGGCCCTGGGCGAGAGCGGCCTCGTCGCGGTGCAGGTCGGCGGCGAGCCCGGCCTCCCGCGTGGTGGCCTCCTCGATCTTCGCGCGCAGCTCGCGCAGGCGGGCCGCGAGCGCCGCCCAGCGGCCGGAGAGCACCTTCTCCAGCAGCTCGCGGTACTCGACTTCCTTTTCCTGGTAGCGCCGCGCCGCGCCGGCCTGGCGCTTGAGCGAGCGCAGGGCGCGCTCGACCTCGGAGATCACGTCGTCCAGGCGGAGGAGGTTGGCCGTGGCCTCCTGGAGCTTGACCTCGGCCACGCTCTTGCGCGCCTTGTAGCGCGTGATGCCGGCCGCCTCCTCGATGAGCTTGCGGCGCTCCTGCGGCTTTCCGGAGAGGATCATGCCGATCTTCCCCTGCTCGATCACCGAGTAGGCGCGGATGCCCAGGCCGGTGTCCATGAGGATGTCCTTGATTTCCTTCATGCGCACGACCCTGCCGTTCAACCGGTACTGGCTCTCGCCTCCGCGGAAGACCCGGCGGCCGATGGACATCAAGCCCCCGTCCGAACCCGGGAAGGAGGAGTCCGTCTCCAGAGTCAGCGTGCATTCGGCCATGCCGAGAGGCTTGCGCTGCTCGGAGCCGTTGAAGATCACGTCCTCCATCGTGCCGCCGCGCAGGGTCTTGGCGCTCTGCTCGCCGAGCACCCAGGTCATGGCCTCCGACAGATTGCTCTTGCCGCACCCGTTCGGACCGACGATGGCCGTGACCCCGCCCGCGAAGTCCACGTGGACCGGATCGACGAACGACTTGAAACCGGAGATCTGGAGGCGTTTGACTTTCAGCATGTAGGTCAATCTCCTGACGACGGGGGGCAGGATATCAGACGGCCGGAAGCCACTACAAGGAGTGGTGGGGACTGGTTTGCACCCACAAGATGTGGTAGGGCCCACAATCTCGTATAGACTTGCCCCCCTATGGAGCACTCGGTCTGGATCGCCGCCCTCGCCGGGCTTGCCGCCGGCCTCATCCACGCCCTCTCCGGGCCCGACCACCTGTCGGCCGTGGCGCCGCTGGTGGTGGCGGGGGAGCGGCGGAAAAGCTGGCGCACGGGTCTGTTCTGGGGGATCGGCCACAGCGTCGGGGTCTGGCTCATGGGGCTGCTGGCGTTCGCGCTCCGCGAGGTCCTGCCGCTCGAACGGGTCTCGTCCTGGAGCGAGCGCCTGGTCGGCGCGACGCTCATCGCGGTGGGGCTCTGGGGGCTGCGCAAGGCCTTCGCCCCGCGGCTCGAAGGCGAGGCGCACGCCCATTCCCACCCCCGGCGCCCGGGCTCGGCGGCGCTCTGGATCGGCTCGCTCCACGGTCTCGCCGGCAGCTCGCACATCCTGGGCCTGTTCCCGGCTCTCGCTTTCGGCTCGCGGTCGGCGTCGCTGGCCTACATCGGCGGCTTCGGGCTCGGCGCGATCGTGGCCATGGTGGCCTTCGCCGCCGCGCTCGGCCTCGCCTCCGTCCGCCTCACCGCCGGCGGCGGGCGCGGCTACCAGGCCCTCCTCGGCGGCGCCTCGGCGATCTCCATCGTCCTCGGCGGCTTCTGGCTGGTGTCCTGAGCCATGACGCGCCGCGAGCTCCTCGGTCTCGGCGCCTTGGGCCTCTTTGCCTTTCGGCTGGACGCCGACGTGAGCGAGGCGGCGCGGTCGGCCCGCCTGCAGGCCCGGCCCGGAAGCCCGACCGGCCCCGCCCCGAAGCCGGGTCTTCAGGAGCTCGGGCTGGAGAAGCGGCGCGACGGCTTCCTCTATATCCCGCAGGGCTACTCGGCCGAGCGGCCGGCGCCGCTCATGGTCCTCCTCCACGGCGCGGGACGGCGCGCCACCAACGCCCTGGGGCCCATCCAGAAGCTCGCGGACGACGCCGGGCTGATCCTCCTCGCCATCGACTCCCGCGGCGAGACCTGGGACGTCCTCGAAGGCGGCTACGGTCCGGACGTCGCGTTTCTCGACCGCGCCCTGACGAGGGTCTTCTCGCGCTGCGCCGTGGACCCGGCCCGCGTCGCCGCCGAGGGCTTCTCGGACGGCGCCTCCTACGCCCTCTCCCTGGGCGTGGCCAACGGCGACCTCTTCACCCACCTGATCGCCTTCTCGCCCGGCTTCCTGGCGCCCAAGGACCAGCGGGGCAAGCCGAAGGTCTTCCTCTCCCACGGGACGCGCGACGAGATCCTGTCGATCGTCTCGACCAGCCGGCGGATCGTGCCCCAGCTCCGCGACGCCGGCTACGACGTGACCTACCGCGAGTTCGACGGCGATCACACCGTGCCCGGACCCATCGCCCGCGAGGCGGTGGCCTGGTTCACGGGCAAGTAGGAAATCCCCAAATCCCCGCCTGTGTTATCCTTCCGGCCCCCTCGCAGGGCGGATCGGCAGCGGTCTGCCCAATTCCCGGAAGAAGAGAGAGGAACGTGTGAGTCAGCAGACAAGAGAAGACGTACGCAATCTGGCCATCATCGCCCATGTCGACCACGGCAAGACCACCCTCGTGGACGCCATGCTGTGGCAGAGCGGGATCTTCGGCGCCCACGAGCACGTGGTGGAGCGCGTGATGGACTCGATCGACCTCGAGCGCGAGAAGGGCATCACGATCATGGCCAAGAACACGGCCATCTCCTATCGCGGCACGCGGATCAACATCGTGGACACCCCCGGCCACGCCGACTTCGGCGGCGAGGTCGAGCGCACCTTGAAGATGGTCGACGGCGTGCTCCTGCTCGTCGACGCCAGCGAGGGCCCCTTGCCGCAGACCCGCTTCGTGCTGCGCAAGGCGCTGGAGGCGAACCTCAAGCCGATCGTGGTCATCAACAAGATCGACCGGCCCGACGCGCGGATCAACGAGGTGGTCAACGAGGTCTACGACCTGTTCATCGACCTCGACGCTGCCGAGGATCAGCTCGAGTTTCCGATCCTCTACTGCATCGCGAAGAACGGCACCAGCCGGCGCGAGCCCGACGGCGCCGACTCGAACCTGCAGCCGCTCTTCGAGGAGATCGTCCGCACCGTGCCCGCGCCGGTCTACGAGTCGGACATGCCGCTCCAGCTCCAGTTCATCACCCTCGACTACGACGACTATGTCGGGCGCCTCGCCATCGGCCGCATCTTCAACGGCACCATCAGGAAAGGCCAGGAGGTCGGCCTCTGCCGGCTCGACGGCAGCGTGACGCCGGTCAAGGTGACCATGCTCTACGGCTACGAGGGCCTGAAGCGGATCGAGATCAACGAGGCCGGCCCGGGCGACATCGTGGCCGTGGCCGGCATCGAGGAGGTCAACATCGGCGAGACCCTCTCCGACCGCGAGGCGCCGCAGCCGCTACCGCCGATCCAGATCGACGAGCCCACCATCGCCATGGTCTTCTCGATCAACGATTCGCCGTTCTCGGGCCGCGACGGCAAGCACGTCACCTCCCGCAAGCTCAAGGAGCGGCTGGAGCACGAGGTACTGGTCAACGTCTCGGTGCGCATCGAGCCCACCGACACGCCCGACGCCTTCAAGGTCTCGGGCCGCGGCGAGCTCCAGCTCGCGATCCTCATCGAGATCATGCGCCGCGAGGGCTACGAGCTGTCGGTGGGCAAGCCCGAGGTCATCACGCGCCACATCGACGGCCGGCTCCATGAGCCCATGGAGCAGCTCGTCGTCGACTGCCCCGAGGAGTTCATCGGCGTCATCACCCAGAAGCTCGGCCAGCGCCGCGGGCGGATGATGAAGATGAGCAACCACGGCTCCGGCCGCGTGCGCATGGAGTTCCGGCTGCCCTCGCGCGGCCTGATCGGCTTCCGCACCGAGTTCCTCACCGACACCCGCGGCACCGGCATCATGAACAGCCTGTTCGACGGCTGGGACACCTGGCAGGGCGACATCGCGCACCGCGACAACGGCGCCCTGGTCTCCGACCGCGCCGGCCGCACCACGGCCTACGCCATCGAAAACCTCCAGCCGCGCGGCGTCCTCTTCGTCCCGCCCGGCGAGGAGGTTTACGAGGGCATGGTGGTCGGCGAGCACAACCGGACCAACGACCTCGACGTCAACATCACCAAGGAAAAGAAGCTCACCAACATGCGAGCCTCGGGCTCGGACGACACCATCCGCCTGGTGCCGCCGCTGGTCATGAACCTGGAGCAGGCACTCGAGTTCATCCGCGAGGACGAGCTCGTCGAGGTCACGCCCGGGAGCTTCCGCATCCGCAAGCGCATCCTCCAGGCCAACCGCCGCAAATAGCCTTCAAAGCACCTCGCTGGTACGACTGTTGCACATTTGAACACTCCAGCAGCCACGGGCCTTGCGGCGGCCCGGGTTGCTGCGAGGGGCCGGGTTGTTTCGGCCTCTGGGGAGGGCAGTAAACCCGTCGCAACTCCGTCAAGGGAGTGTTGCGAGTCGTGCACCAACGGAGGTGTTGTATGAAAAGGACCATTCTGTGCGCCGCCGCCGCGTTGACCATCCTGGCGGCCCCCGCCGCGAAAGCCACCGACTTCAGCGTCTTCGGTTCCTACTGGGACACCCAGGACGCCGACAACGCCCTGGGCGGCGGCGCCAAGCTCCGCCTCGGCCGCTGGGTGGAGCTGCGCGGCACCTACTTCTCGGACGTGACCGCGGACACCAGCCCCGAGCGGTTCGACTTCGAGGTCAGCGCAATCCCTATTGAAGCGGGGCTCCGCTTCGACCTCGGCGGCACCGAGGCGTTCACCCCGTACATCGGCGGTGGCGCCAGCTACTTCATGCTCGACACGTCCGAGGGTGACATCGACGACGAGGTTGGGTGGTACGCGGTGGTCGGCGCCGAGTTCGGCCGCCAGCCTTCGGGTCTCGGGTTCATGGCCGAGGCCATCTACCGCGGCGTCGAGGCGACCGTGACCGAGGACAGCGACGGCTTCCCGGACGACGTCCACGACGACGTCAACCTGAACCTGGACGGCCTCGGCGTGAACGCCGGTCTCGTCTGGCGCTTCTGATCCTACCTCTTCGGACGGTTCGTACCGCGCTGCCGGGTCTACCCGGCGGCGCGGTTCCGTCTTCGGCCCCGCCGTCATAGACTCGGCTCCGCTGATCGATTCCGAGAGGGGAGGAGCCGCATGGCAGCCGAGAAGATCGAGACCGTCCTGGTCGGGACCGACCTGGACCGCGACAGCGAGCCCCTGGTGGGCACCGCCCTCGCCCTGGCGCGCGCCGCCGGAGCCAGGATTCACGTCGCCTACTCCTTCAATCCGCCGGTGGGTTTCCTGAGCGAATTCGGCGCCGGCTTCGATCCGGCGATCCTGGCGGAGGAGGAGCAGCGCTGCCGCGAGGCCCTGGCCGCCCAGGTCGCGCACCTGGGGATTGGAGCGGCCGAGTTGCATGGCCAGTCGGTCCGGACGGGCGCTCCGCACCGCGTCCTGCCCGAGCTGGCGGAGGAGATCGGAGCCGACCTCGTGGTGCTGGGAGCCACGGCCGGGGGCCGGCTGCATCGCCGCCTGGGCTCGACCGCGGACCGCGTCCTGCGCCGGGCCTCGTGCGCCGTCCTGGTGGTGCGCGGCGAGCTGCGGGTGCCGCCGAGGAAGGTCCTCGCCCCCGTGGACCTCTCGCCGCTGGCCGCCGATTCCTTCCGCACCGGCCTCGGTCTCCTGGCCCAGATCGGCGGGGGAGCGGCGTCGGAGGTGCCCGAGGTGGAAGCCCTCTTCGTCCTGAACGTGATCCAGAGGCAGGTCGCTCCCCAGTTCACACCCGAGCAGGTGGACCGCTTCGCCGCCGACGAGCTGCGCCGCTTCGTGGAAGCGAACGCCGGCGACAGGGCCGCGGAGATTCAGCGCAAAGTCCGGGCGGGCACCACGAGAGAGGAGATCCTCGCGGAGATCGCGGCCTTCCGACCGGATCTCGTGCTCCTCGGCACGCACGGCACCGGAGGCTTCGACCGCCTGGTGCTCGGCAGCGTCGCCGCGGACGTGAGCCGCGACGCGCCGTGCAGCGTGCTCGTCGTCCCGCCCGGCCTCCAGGAATAGCCGGCGCGGAGGCGGGCTGGGCTCCTACGTGATCCACGACCAGCCTTCCTTCACGACCCACTGTCCGTCCTTCTCTTCGAGGGTCAGGGTTCCGCCCTCCCAGGAGGCGGACCAGATCACCAGGGCGCGGCGTCCGCTGTGATCGAACAGGAAGAGCGACAGGCTCACGGGAAAGAACGGACCGAAGGCCTCGCTGGCGGTGTCGGCTTCCTCGCGGGTCAGGACGACGACTCGCCGGTCCGGGCGCAGGCCGGCGAAGAGCGCGCGCTCGCCGATGAAGAAAACGGTCGGCCTGATCACGGGTGGTCCCTCTCGCCGGCCGCAGCAGGCCACTCCGTCGGGCGTGCCCTCGACCCCTTCGACGAGCGCTCTTCCACCCACCCGCGCGATCTTTTTCACCACGGCCGCCAACGCCTGCGTCGCCGAGGAGGCGTCGGTGGACTGCGGGATCGCTGGAAGCATGTCGTCGCCGTCGACCTCGCCATCTCCATCGCTGTCCGCGAGATGGGGATCGGTGAGCAGGCGCGCCTCGGCGAGGTCGGTCAGGCCGTCCCCGTCGCTGTCGCGGGCCAGCGCGGCGAGCGGGAGGTCGAGGAAGAGCCCCTGGGCAGTCCGCTTGACCGGCAGGGAGATCGGCGGGAAGAAGATCTGGGTGGGGTCGAGCTCGCGGACCTCCACCTCCAAGCGCAGGTGGTCGCCGTCGAACAGGGGAAGCGCGGAGACCGGACGCACGACGTAGGGCTGATTGAGCCGGAGGCCGGTATAGAGAGGCGCTCCCCAGGTGGCGCCGCGATCCTCGGAGAGCAGCGCCCAGTAGCCGCCCCCGGAGATCTCGCCGACCGGGTCCAGGCCCTGGGATGTCACGATCGCGGCGATCCGCTCTCCCTGCTGGCCGACGCGGACGACCTGCAGGCCGGGCGGCAGGTGGAGGCGCCGGGCTTCCGTCTGCAAATGCTTTTCGATCTGCTCGTCGTTCAACCGGACCGGCTTGATGCCTTCCGGGAGCGGGCGCTCCGCGAACACCGGAGCGACCGGCGTGGAAAGAAGGCGGGCGACGACCGGCGCCACCGGATCGGGCCCCAGGGCGGTGCTCGCCGCGGCCTCCGCGTCCCGGGCCTGGTCCTCCAGGCTTTGCAGGAGCGACTCCCGTTCCGCGTCGATCCCCTCCTTGATCGTTCGCAGGCGCGCCGGCGCCTCCGCGTCGAATGCCAAACGCTCCCCCTGGTATCGAAGGGAGCGGGCAACCCCGTCCAGCTCATGAGCCGCCAGGGCGGGATAGGCTTCGCGCTCCGCCAGACGGGCGACCAGCAGGGAGCTCACCAGCGTGCCTCCACCCATGGGCGATTCCAGGAGTGGTTGGGTCAGGAGGTCGAAACCATCGTCCGGAGGCGAGGAGAGAGCGCGCTCCATCAGGCGTTGCAGAAAGAGGAGAGGGTCGGGCTCGTCATCCGGCTGGGAACGCGGCGCCACCGGGGCCTGCGCGGCGCCCTGCAGGAGCCTTCCGGCCGTCTCGCGATCGCCGTCGAGGAAGGCGGCGGCGGCCAGCTGGAGCCGGAGGTCGCGCCTGTCCTGTCCGAAGCCGCCGGAGCTGACGTCCGCGACCGCTGAGCCGTCGTCGATGGCGGCACGGACCGCGGGCGGCAGATCGCCATAGGCGACCAGGGCGCGATGAAGAAAGCCGTTCATCAGCAGGCTGCTGAGCCAGCGCGCCGCCGCCGGCGGGACCTCGGAGATCTCGGTGGGGGTGGAAGAGGCGGCGAGGCGGATGCGGAAGGCCTCCTCGAGGAACGCGATCCTCCAGGCTGCGTCCGGCGTGACCTTCGCGGCCCGATCCCAGAGCCGGGCGTCCGACGGTCTGGCGGAGAGGGCGGCGAGAACAATATGGCCGTAGACCGTCGAGCGCTCCTCGCCGTCCGGTCCGACGAGGGTCCGGACCCACTGGACAGGGTCGGCAGAGGTCCGTACGAGGTCGAGCAACGCCGGATTCACGGCCGTGAGGTAGGAGTGCCAGTGGTCGTAGAACTGGGCTACCCGGTCCGCGACCGACCGGTTGCCCGGATCCTGCCGCAACAAGGAGATGAATTCCGATTCAAGATCCTGGATCTCCGCCTCGGAAATCCTCTCGTCGTACTGCCGCGCTTCGAGGTCCCGAGCGCGCTTCTCCAGAGGATCCAGGGCACTCGCCGTACCCTGGGCGGACCAGCCTGCGCCAGGAAGAAGAACCAGGGCCAGGACAGCGGTGAGGAGCAAGGTTCGCAGTCGGAGCATGGGAGCCTCCCGGCTTCGCAAGGGCGTTCTGGACGCTCAACTCGCAAACGGTCTGCCAGCCTCTGGCAGCCTGTTCATGAGACTCGCAAAGCCCGATTCTGGTTCCCGCGAGAGGCTTCCTCGCCGCGGGCTGGATCCTTCCGTCCGCCGCCTGGAGCATTCCAGTCTCGGCGGAAGCATTCCGTCCCGCGCGCGGATCTTTTGTTTCGAGGGCCGGGGCATTCAGTCCGCGAAGCGGAGAGCAGCGCCCGCCCGCTGGGGCATTCCGTCTCTCGGGCCGAGCATTTCTCCGCCGCGTTGAATCCTTCAACGGCCCCCGCGGAGCATTCCGCCCGCGGGCGGCAGCATTCGCGCCGGCGCCGGGATCAATCCGCCGGCCGGCGGAATCATTCCTGTCGCGGACGGAATGATGCAAGGCACGGACGGAATGATGCAAACGGCGGGCGCGAGCATTCTTTCGGCCGCCGGAATCGATCCGTCCGCCGCCGGAATGCCCGCGTCCCCGGGCGCAATGCCTCCGTCGCCGGCCGGAATGCTACTCGTGCGGGGCGGCGGGGGGCGTGCCGGGCCTGGAATACCTCGTCGGCACGCGTCCGCCGCCTCGTTGTGCGACGACGAGCGATCCCTTCTCGACGAGATCGTTCAGGATGCGGAAGAGGGAGTTGCGGTCGGGCTCGTAGCCGAGCGCCTGGCAGACGTCGTTCCGGTCGAACTCGGCGGGAAGCTTCCAGTAGAGCTTGACGACGTCGTCGTACACCTGGCCATGCCTCCGCCGGGGCACCGGACTCTCCGGAGGGGGAGCCGGATTCACTGGCTGCGGAGCCGGAGGAGCCGGCGCCGCGGAGCCGCTACTCCAGAGCTGCTCCAGGGCGTGGAGCTGTGCCTGATAGCTGGCCTCGATCAGCTCCAACCCGGCCTTCCTCTGTTCGTCGAGCCGCCGGCGGCGGGCTTCGTACTCCTCGCGTGTCATCTGCCAAGGCTCCCGGAATGCTCGGAATGTACCATCACAGAGCATTGAAGCCAACGAGGTCCCAGGCTGCCTTACCCGGCAGCTCGCTGTCGTCCAAGGCGCTTCGGATACGTCATGAGGCCCGCTGCAGAAGCGACCGGATAACCGGAAGACGGGGTACTCGCGGACAGCCTTAGCCGGCGGCTCTCGCCGATCGACTCGGGAGTAAGTACAGACAAACAAGAAGCTTACGGAAGAATTGGCGTCGTGTTCCTTGTCAGCTAAGCCTGCCAATGGCAGGACAGGTCGAAAGAGACTTATGCGACAGTCTCTCTATCCTTGGAGCAACCACTGAAGAGGGCTAGAATATAGCTAAGTGCTATGAGTATGGGGCTTAAGGCCAGAAGTGTCGGTAGCGGCGGCCGCCCCAGGAAGGCGGTTAGGCTGTCGGGAACGCGAAAAGGCGTCCAATACTCAGTACGAGGTTGAACAAAACCGCTCCGCGGTAGTATCCAGCGTCCTCTTACTCCAACCTATACAGTAGTTCCGCATGCCGGCTACCCTTTCGGGATTCACTTCCCGAAAGGAGAGTCGGCCATGGGACAGATGCGCACGCGTACGGAGAACGAGATAAAACTGCGGGGCCTGAGCCCGCGGACAGAAACAGCCTATCTTCAGGCTATTGAAAGTTTTGTACGCTTCCACAACCGGCCTGCTGAGCAGATGGGA
>JBEQUE010000019.1:0-19340 GCA_040349255.1 Acidobacteriota bacterium
GACAGCTCCGGCTCGGGCTCGGGGGAGAGCTCGAAGCCGCGCCAGTCGTCGGCGGGCGGCGCCGCCGGCTCGGGCTCGAAGCTCAGCGCGGGCATCGAGGACAGGGCCGAGATGCGCACCGTCTCCGCGCCCACGGACGGGACTGGAGGAGGCGCCGCGGCGGCCGGCCGGGCCGAGGCCATCAGGTCGCCGACGCGCTGCAGCAGCTCCTGCGAGTCGAAGGGCTTCTTGAGGAACGAGTCGGCGCCCGCGGCCCGCGCCTGCGCCTCGTCGAAGGGCTCGAAGGTGCCCACCAGCAGCAGCACGGGGATCTCCGGCCGGCTCGCCTTCGAGCGCCGGCAGACCTCGTAGCCGTTGGCGCCGGGCATGTGCACGTCCGCGATGACCACGTCCGGGTCGACCTCGGGCAGCGCCGCGATGGCCTCGTCGCCGTTGCTGACCGCGCGGACCTCGTAATCCTCGTCCATGAAGGTCAGCTCGATGACCTTCTGGATGGTGACGCTGTCGTCGGCCAACAGGATCCGTCTTCTCATGCTCCCTCCGATGCTGTCGCCGGGTAACCTAGCACCCTGGAAGGCGGGCCGTCAAACCGTTCTCTCGGCAGAATTTAGGTTGCGGGCTGCGCGACCACGAAACGGTCCTGCAGATATTGGACGATCGCCCGGGTCGAGGTGCCGGGCAGGAAGATCGCGTCGATCCCCGCCGCCTTGAGCCCCTCCATGTCCTGCTCCGGGATGATGCCGCCGGCGAAGACCAGGATGTCCGACGCTCCCTGCTCCTTGAGCAGCCGGGTGATCTCGGGCAGCAGGCTGTTGTGGGCGCCGGAGAGGATCGACAGCCCCACCGCGTCCACGTCCTCCTGCACCGCCGCGGCAGCGATCTGCTCCGGGGTCTGGCGCAGGCCGGTGTAGATCACCTCGTAGCCGGCGTCGCGCAACGCGCGGGCCACCACCTTCGCGCCGCGGTCGTGGCCGTCCAGGCCCGGCTTGGCGATCAGGATCCGTATCCGTCTCTCACTCATGGCGGCGGATTCTAACACCAGCCCCGCATCAGCTTCCGGTCCGTTCGAGGAAGTAGTGGATGAGATCGGTGGACGACACCGGGTAGCCCATCTGCCGGAGCAGCGACACCACCTGGCCGCGGTGATAGGTCGAGTGGTTGACCAGTTGAAGCACCGGCTGCCAGAGCGGCCGGGTGGCGGTCTGGCCGCGGGTGTTGGTCCAGGTCAGCGGCGCCGCGAGTTGCTCGTCGGTGAGGCTGGCGAGGAAGGCTTCCAGGCCGGCCGCGGTCTCCTCCCAGCCGGCGATCCAGGCCGGCAGGGTCGGGAAGTCCTCGATCGACGGCACCCGGTCGAGCCCCACTCCCGCGAACCGGGAGAGCCACATCCTCTGGGCTCCCAGGATGTGCGCCAGGGTGCCGAGGATCGAGCCGAAGCTGATCCCGGCGTCGCGGGTCAGATCCTCGGGGCCCACCTGGCGCACGGCCTGGAGAATCTGGCGGTCCGCCCAGAGCGTGTAGAGCAGCAGGTCGCAGGCGGTGGAGGCGCTGAGCGACATCAGAAGACCGCCGGCTCCTCGTAGGTGCCGAAGACCTCGCGCAGGGCGTCGCTGATCTCGCCGACCGTGCAGTAGGCCTTCACGCAGTCGAGGATCAGCGGCATGGTGTTGTCGCTGCCCGCCGCGCCCTTCCGGAGAGCGTCGAGCGTGCGCCCGACCGCGCCGCCGTCGCGCTTCGACTTGACGTCGTCGATGAAGGCGATCTGCTTGTCCGCCAGGTCGTCCGGAATGTAGAGGATGTCGATCGGCGGCTCGTCTTCCAGTTGGAAGGCGTTGACGCCGACGATGACCTTCTCCTTGTCCTCGAACGCGCGCTGGTAGGCGAAGGCGGCGTCCATGATCTCGCGCTGGGGAAAACCGGCCTCGATCGCCTCGACCATGCCGCCGAAGTCGTCGATGCGGCGGATGTAGTCGAACGCGCCGTCCACCATGCGCCGGGTCATCTCCTCGACGAACCAGCTCCCGCCGAGCGGATCGACGGTGTTGATGACGCCCGACTCGTGGGCCAGGATCTGCTGGGTGCGCAGCGCGATGCGGGCGTTCTCCTCGGTCGGCAGGGCGAGGGTCTCGTCGAGCGAGTTGGTGTGCAGCGACTGGGTGCCGCCCAGAACCGCGGCGAGCGCCTGGATCGTGGTGCGCACGACATTGTTGTAGGGCTGCTGGGCGGTGAGCGAGCAGCCGGCGGTCTGGGTGTGGAAGCGCAGCATCCAGGAGCGCGGGTTCTTCGCGCCGTAGCGCTCGCGCATCACCGTCGCCCAGATCTTCCGGGCGGCGCGGAACTTGGCGATCTCCTCGAAGAAGTCGTTGTGGCTGTTGAAGAAGAACGACAGCCGGGGGGCGAACTCGTCCACGTCCAGGCCCGCGTCGATGCCGTACTGCACGTACTCCATGCCGTCGCGCAGGGTGAACGCGAGCTCCTGGAGCGCGGTCGAGCCGGCCTCGCGGATGTGGTAGCCCGAGATCGAGATCGTGTTCCAGCGCGGCACTTCCTTGGCGGCGAACGCGAACTGGTCGGTGATCAGGCGCATCGACGGCCGCGGCGGGAAGATGTACTCCTTCTGGGCGATGTACTCCTTGAGGATGTCGTTCTGCAGGGTGCCCGAGACCTGCTTGCGGATGTCCACCCCCTGCTTCTCGGCCACGGCCAGGTACATGGCGAAGAGGATGGGGGCCGTGGAGTTGATGGTCATCGAGGTGGTGACCTCGCCGAGCGGGATGCCTTCGAAGAGCACCTCCATGTCGGCCAGGGTGTCGACGGTCACGCCGCACTTGCCCACCTCGCCGGTGGACATGTGGTGGTCCGAGTCGTAGCCGTAGAGGGTGGGCAGGTGGAAGGCGACGGAGAGGCCGGTCTGGCCCTGGGAGAGCAGGTACTTGAAGCGCTGGTTCGTGTCGGCGGCGGTGCCGAAGCCGGCGAACTGGCGCATGGTCCAGAGCTTGCCCCGGTAGCCGGTCGGGTGGACGCCGCGCGTGAACGGGTATTCGCCGGGGACGCCGATGTCCTTCTCCGCGTCGATGCCGGCCACCTGGTCGCCGGTCACGAGGTGGGGGACCTCCATGCCGGAGACCGTGGTGAAGTCCTTCTTCCACGGCGGCACCTGGGCCTCGGACTTCGCCTTGGCGGCTTCCCAGCGCTGCCGCCCCTCGGCCATCGCGACGGTCGCAGTAGTTTCCTCGGACTTGACGAGCGGTTCGTCCTTGACGGCCATTCTCTCCAGGCTCCTTTCGCGATCGGGTCCGGGCACACCTCCGCCACCCGAACCGGAGAAGTATATAACCGCGGGGCCTCTGGTACACTCCCATCATGAAGGTAGCGGAAGTCAGTCAGTTCGGCGACGAGCCCGTTCTCATCCAGCGCGACGGCAGGGTTTCGGGGATCTACGTGCCGCTGGAGAAGACGAGCCCGCTCTCCGGAGACCTCCGGCGCGACCTGATCGGCGTCCTGGGGCGGCACATCTCCGAGAGCCTGGACGCGAAGGGCATTTCCGAGCAGGAGATCCACGAGGATTTCGGTGCCCATCGCCGGTCTCGTCGCTGACGCCAACGTCCTCCTCTCGGCAGTCATCGGCAAGGCGGCGTTCCGGGTCTTCTCGATCCCCGTCCACACCACCCTCTTCAACTACCTCGAGGTCCAGGAATACCTCCCCCGTCTCGCCGGGAAGTACGGAATCTCCCTCGACGTGGCGGAGCTCCAGCTCAACCTGCTGCCCGTCGCCGTCCATCCCGAGGAGGTCTATGCGGACTGGCTCCCCTGGGCGCGGGCCATCCTCGCGGCCCGGGACCCGGAGGATGCCCATGCCCTGGCTCTCGCCCGCGGCATGGACCTGCCGCTGTGGTCCAACGATCGGGACCTTCAGGTTCCCCAGGTTCATTGCTACACTACGGCCGCCCTGCTGAAGGCTCTCGAAGCCTGAGCCCGGCCCCGGCTGACCTTCAGGCCCCCGCGATGCGTGGTCCTACCCATTCCTCCAGAACTAAGGAACCATTCATGACCCGAAGCAGCACCTCCCGCACCCAGATCCTCTCCTTGTCTTTCGCGTTCCTGCTGACCGGCTTGGTGGCCTGCTCCAAGGGATCGCAGGGCGAGGAGCAGACCACTCCGGCGCCCGAGACCGGCGCCGCCGCCCCCGCCCAGCCCGGCCAGGCTGCGGCCCCCGGCCAGCAGCCCGGTGCTTCGCCGATGGCGCCGACGGCTCCCGTGCCCCCCGGTCCGCCCGCGGACACCTCCAAGATGCCGGCCGTGGTCGCCCGGGTCAACGGCGTGGACATCAAGAAGGACGAGCTCGTCCGCCAGGCCGAGCAGATGCGCATGCGCGTCATGCAGGCCAGCCGCGGCCAGCAGACTCCGCCGCTCGACAACGCGTTCTACAAGCAGATCCTCGACGGCCTCGTGGCCCAGACCCTCCTCCTCCAGGACGCGAAGAAGCAGGGCGTCACGGTCTCGGACCAGGACATCCAGCCCCAGCTCGACATGATCCGCAAGCAGTTCCCCGACGCCGCCACGTTCCAGAAGGCGCTCGCGTCCCAGGGCATGACCGAGAAGGCGCTGGCGGACAACGTGCGGCAGGAGGCGCTGATCCAGAAGTACGTCACCACCAAGGTCTTCAACGGCGTGACGGTGAGCGACGACGCGGCCCGCCAGTTCTACGAGCAGAACAAGGCCCAGATGCAGCGGCCGGAGCGCGCCCACCTGCGCCACATCCTGGTGGCCGTCCAGCCGACCGCGAGCGCCGACGACAAGCAGAAGGCGAAGGCCAAGGCCGACGACCTCCTGAAGCGCGCCCAGGGCGGCGAGGACTTCGCCAAGCTGGCCGCCGAGAACTCGGACGATCCGGGCTCCAAGGTGCAGGGCGGCGACCTCTCCTGGGTGGTGCGCGGCCAGATGGTGCCGCCGTTCGACCAGGCCGGCTTCGCGCTGACCAAGCCCAACGAGATCTCCCCGGTGGTGGAGACCCAGTTCGGCTACCACATCATCCAGCTCCTCGAGCGCCAGCCCGCCAGCGCCGTGCCCTTCGAGGAGGCCAAGGGCCGCATCACCCAGATGCTCAAGCAGAAGCAGGCCGGCGAGAGCCTCAAGGCCCACGTCGACCAGCTCCGGAAGCAGGGCAAAGTAGAGGTGTTTATCTGATCCCGTTCCCCCTCTCCCCAGCCCTCTCCCCCGTACCGGGGGAGAGGGAGTCCTCCTCCATCACCCGGGTGACCTTGTCCACCTGTTCCAGCAGCTCGATCTCCTCGCCTCCGGCGGCTCCCAGGTCGCGGAACCGGCGGGCGGCGGGGAGGACGCGGCCTTCGAGCGAGCCCACGGCGCGGTTGAAGGCGTCCACGCTCTGGTCCAGACCGCGCTTCATCACGACCATGTGGCCGGCGAACTTGCGCAGCCTCTCGTAGAGGCTCTTGCCGAGATCGCTGATCTCCTGGGCGCTCTCCTCCACCCGGGCCTGGCGCCAGCCGTAGGCCACGGCGCGCAGCAGCGCGATGAGCGTGGTGGGCGTGGCCAGGATCACCCGCTGCTCCACGCCGAATTCGATCAGCGACGGGTCCTGCTCCAGGGCGGCGCTGAAGAAGGTCTCGCCGGGCAGGAAGAGCACCACGAACTCCGGCGCCGGCTCGAACTGCGCCCAGTAGCTCTTCTGGGCCAGCTTCTGGAGGTGCGTGCGGATCTGCCGCGCGTGGTCGCGCAGCCGGTTCCGGCGGCTCTCCTCGTCGCCGGCCTCCAGCGCGTCGAGATAGGCGTCGAGCGGCGCCTTGGCGTCGATCACCACGTTCTTCTCGCTCGGCAGCCGGACCACGAGGTCGGGCCGCTGGCGGCCGTCTTCCGTGTCCACGGTGGCCTGGGTGACGAAGTCGCAGTAGGCCGTCATGCCGGCCATCTCCACCACGCGCTGGAGCTGGATCTCCCCCCACCGCCCGCGCGCCGCGGGCGCCCGCAGCGCGCCGACCAGCTTCACCGTCTCGCGCTCCAGACTGGCCTGCGCCGCGGCCAGCCCCTTCAGATGATCGGTGAGGCCGCTGTAGGCCACGGCGCGGGCGGTCTCGATCTCCTGGAGCTTCTGGTCGACCTTCTCCAGCGACTCCCGGAGCGGCTCGTGGAACCTCTCGATCGTGGTCCGGGCGAGCTGAAGGAAGCTCGCGTTGTTGTTCCGGAGCGCCTCGGAGGACAGCGCCTTGAACGCGTCCGAGAGCCGCGCCTGGGCGTCCGACAGCAGGCGCAGCCGCTCGGCCGCGGCTTCCCGTTCCTTCTCCAGGGTGTTCCGGAGCACCGCGGCGGCCGGTCTCATCAGGAGCCAGGCCACGGCCGCGCCCAGGACGAAGGCGATCAGCAGCGGGACGGCCGGGAGATTCACCCGGTCAGTATAACCGGACTTCCGCCCCGGCTACGCTTTTCACTGGGACCGCCGGCGTCCCCGCCGGCTCTAACCAATGTCGCGAGATGCCGTCGCGATCAGGCAAGGCTTCAGGCCAGAAGAAGCCTCACTGACTCCATGAGGTTGAGCCGGCTGGAAGCCGGCGGTCCCAGCGAAAAAGACTCCAAACGGCCCGCTAGCCCTTCAGCAGGCTGCGCGCGATCACCAGCCGCTGCATCTCGCTGGTGCCTTCGTAGATCGTCGTCACCCGCACGTCGCGGTACAGGCGCGAGATCTCGTAGTCGTCGTGGAAACCGTTGCCGCCGTGGATCTGGAGGCTCTCCTGGCAGGCGCGGTTGGCGGCCTCGGAGGCGTAGACCTTGGCCTGGGCCGCGAGGCGGCCGGCCTGGGGCGTGTGCTCCTGCACCGCCGCGGCGTAGGTCAGGGCCCGGGCCGCCGCCAGCTCGGTCGCGATCTGGGCAATCTTGAACTGGATCGCCTGGTGGCTCGCGATCGGCACGCCGAACTGCACCCGGTCCTTCGCGTACTGCACGGCCAGCTCCAGCGCCCGCTGGTGGATGCCCACCGCCTGCGCCCCGATGCCCAGACGCGAATGGTCGAGCGTCGCGAGCGCAATCTTGAGGCCCTGGCCCTCCTGGCCCAGGAGGTTTCCGGCCGGCACCCGGCAGCCGCTGAAGTAGATCTGCGCGGTGCGCGAGGATTTCAGGCCCATCTTCTCCTCGGGCTGGCCGACCGAGAAGCCCGGCGCATCCGACGGCACCACGAGGGCCGACATGCCGCGCTTGCCGGCCCCGGGGTCGGTCCGCGCCACCACCACGAAGTACTTCGCATAGCCGGCGTTGGTGATCCACGCCTTCTCGCCGTCGAGCACCCAGAAGTCGCCGTCGCGGCGCGCCGTGGTCTTGAGGCTGCCCGCGTCGCTGCCCGCGCCGGGCTCGGTCAGGCCGAAGCCGCCGACCGCCTGGCCCGAGGCGAGCTCGGGCAGGATCCGGCGCTTCAGCTCCTCGCTGCCGAACTTCACGATCGGCCAGCAGCAGACCGAGTTGGTGACGCTCATGGTCACCGCCACGGCCGGATCGACGCGCGAGACCTCCTCCACCGCCAGGAGGTAGGACAGGGAGTCCATGCCGGCGCCGCCGTACTCCTCGGGCACCAGCATGCCGAGCAGGCCCAGCTCGCCCATCTCCTCGAAGATGTCCACCGGGAAGCGGTGCTCGCGGTCGCGCTCGGCCGCGCCGGGCTGGATGCGCTCCACGGCGAAGCGGCGCACCTGGTCCCGGATCAGCTCCTGATCCTCGGTCAGTCCGAAGTCGATCCCCGGCTCGGTTTCGGTGAGGACGGCCATCGTTCCTCTCCTAGGCCTTGAGGACCTGGTCGGCGATCACCATCTTCTGGATCTCGCTGGTCCCCTCGTAGATCTCGGTGATGCGGGCGTCGCGGAAGTAGCGCTCGACGTTGTACTCCTTGGTGTAGCCGTAGCCGCCGTGGATCTGGAGCGCCTTGTTGGTGACCCGCTGCGCCATCTCGGAGGTGAAGAGCTTGGCCTGCGCGGCTTCCAGAGAGTAGCGCTTCTGGTTCTCCTTGGCCCAGGCCGCCTTCCAGGTGAGCAGACGGCCGGCGTCGATCTCGGTCGACATGTCGGCGAGGTAGAACTGGATGGCCTGGAACTCGGAGATCTTCTGGTTGAACTGCTCGCGCTGCTGGGCGTAGGCGAGCGCCTCCTCGAACGCCGCCTGCGCGATGCCCACGGCCTGGGCGGAGATGCCGACGCGGCCGCCGTCGAGGGTGGACATGGCGACCTTGAAGCCCTCGCCCTCCTCGCCGAGCCGGAAGCGGGCGGGGACGCGCATGTCGTTGAACGCCAGCTCGGTGGTGCCGGAGGCGTTCACGCCCAGCTTGAATTCGTGCGTGCCATGGTGGTAGCCCGGGGTGTCGGCCGGCACGATGAAGCAGGTGATGCCCCTGTGCTTCTTCTCCAGGTCGACGCTCGCGAAGACCAGGGCGATGTCGGCGTCGGTACCGTTGGTGATGAAGACCTTGTTGCCGTTGAGCACATAGTCGTCGCCGTCGCGGCGCGCGGTGGTGCGCAGGCCGGCCGGGTCGCTGCCGGCGCCGGGCTCGGTGAGCGCGAAGCAGCCGAGCTTCTGACCGGCGGCGAGCGGGGTCAGGAACTCCTTCTTCTGCTCCTCAGTGCCGAACTTGAGCAGCGGGTCGCAGACCAGGGAGTTGTTGACCGAGAGGATGACGCCCGAGGTGGCGCAGACGCGGCTCACCTCCTCGATGACGATGCAGTAGGAGACGGTGTCCATGCCGGCGCCGCCGTACTCCTCGGGCACGGACACGCCGGCGAGGCCGATCTCACCCGCCTGGTCGAAGAAGGAACGGGGGAACTCCCCGGTCTGGTCGATCTCCTTGGCCCGCGGCTTGGCCACCTCTTCGGCGAAGCGGCGGACGTTCTCTTGCAGGAGCTTCTGCTCTTCCGTGAGCTCGATGTGCATGGCAGTCCTTGTCTTTGGAGAGATGGGCGGGGCGCGCCCCGGCCGACCGCGGATCGTAGCAACCGGGGTCCGGGGGGTCAAGGAAAGGAAAGCCCTCCACGGGATGAGAAAAGGGTCCGCGCGGCCGCGGAAACCTTCCTTTCCGCTGAGACTCGCCCCCGATTCTCATCCGCCCGCCTGTTTTTCTCATCCACTCACGGTGGACTCTCAGCGGAGCACGACCGCGCCGCTGAGACTAACGGCCGCGCGGCTGAGAATCGGCTCCGATCCGATGAGAATCCGGCGCGATCTGATGAGACAAACAGTCGAGTTGCTGAGAATCTAGGGTGATCTGCTGAGAATCGCGGCCGATTCTCAGCAGATCTCCTCCCTTCCCGGGCTAGCCCGGCGTCTCCGGCGGATCCTCGCCGTAGGTGTTCTCGTACTCCATGTTGCCGTCCTTCTTGTGCACCTTCACCTGTCCGAGGGGCGCCGCCTTGCCGAGGCGCTTGGCCTCTTCGAGGGCCTCCTCCTTGGTTTCGAACTCGCGGCGGAAGGACGCGTTCTCCTGGGTGACCAGCCACTTCTCGCCCGAGGAGTTCGGCACGACGTGGTACACGGTTCTTTCGGTCCTGGTGTCTGTCGGCATCACCTTCCTCCTTTCCGGTCAATACGGAAAGGCAAATTGTGTGCCACGCAGCCTCTTCGGTTGCCCGCGCCGCACGGTCCGATGTATCCTCTCCGACCCGTCGTCCAGCCAGGGTTGCCACATTTCGCGGAACGGGTGTCCATTCCGGCCGGTTTCCGGCACTCCATAGATAGAACGAGCGATGCATCGGGACCAAGAGACCCTTCATGGCCTTGTCGAGGCCCAGGCGCGGCTCACGCCGGACGCCACGGCCCTGGTTTCGGACCGGGAGAGCGCGACCTATGCCGAGCTTCTGCGGCGGACGCAGGGGCTGGCCCGGCGGCTCCAGGCCATGGGCGTCGAGCCCGAGGCGCCGGTCGGGGTCCTCCTCGACCGCTCGCCGCGCCTGGTCGAGGGCCTCCTCGGCGTGCTCGCGGCCGGCGGCTTCTATGTCCCGGTCGATCCCCACTGGCCGGCGGACCGCCTGGCCTTCCTCGCCGAGGACAGCCGGGCGCCGCTGTGGATCTCCGAGACCGCGCTCGCCGGCCGGCTGCCCGTGCCCGCCGAGCGCGTGCTGTTCCTGGACGAGCCGATACCGCCGCTGCCGGACACCGAGGACGCCGAGGGCCCGCTCCCCGCCGTGCTGCCGGACAACCTGGCCTACGCCATCTACACCTCGGGCTCGACCGGGCGGCCGAAGGGCGTGCAGATCCCCCACCGCGCCGCGGTCAACTTCCTGGAATCCATGCGCCGGCGGCCCGGGCTCGACGCCTCGGACGTGCTGCTCGCGGTCACCACGGTGTCGTTCGACATCGCGGTGCTGGAGCTGTTCCTGCCGCTCACCGCCGGCGCCCGGGTGGTGATCGCGCCCCGGGCCGCCGCCGCGGACGCCAGCGCGCTCGCCGAGCTGATCGAGCGCCACGGGGTCACGGTCCTCCAGGCCACGCCGGCCACGTGGCGGCTGCTGCTCGCCTCCGGGTGGCGGGGCCGGCCCGGGCTGCGCATCCTGTGCGGCGGCGAGGCCCTGCCGCGCGACCTGGCCGACCGCCTGCTCGAACGCGGCGCGGAGCTGTGGAACCTCTACGGGCCCACGGAGACCACGGTGTGGTCCGCGGTCCAGCGGGTGGGCTCCGGGCCCGTGGCGATCGGCGAGCCGGTCGCCCGCACCGACCTGCGGCTTCTCGGCGATCCGGGCGAGGATCCGGAGAGCGGGGAGCTCGGGATCGGCGGCGCCGGGCTGGCGCGGGGCTATCTGCGGCGGCCGGACCTGACCGCGGAGCGCTTCGTCCCCCATCCCGATTCTCCGGAGCCCGGGGCGCGTCTCTACCGGACCGGCGACCTGGTGCGCTCGACGCCGGCAGGGCTCGAATTCCTGGGACGGATCGACCACCAGGTCAAGATCCGCGGGTACCGCATCGAGCTCGGCGAGATCGAGGCGGCGATGCGCTCCCATCCGGGCGTGGCCGACGCCGTGGCGGTCGCCCGGGAGGCCAGTCCAGGCGATCTGCGGCTGGTGGGTTACGTCACGCCGGGCGCCGGCTTCGCCGGGCCGGGCCAGGACGGCTGGCAGGCCGAGCGCATCGACCAGTGGCGGTCGGTGTACGACCAGGCGTCCGACCTCGCGGCGATCTGGAAGAGCAGCTACACCGGCGAGCCGTTCCCCGAGGACGAGCTGCGGGTCTATCACGGGTCCACGGTGGAGCGGCTGCTCGCGCTCCGGCCGGAGCGGGTCCTGGAGATCGGCTGCGGCACCGGGCCGATCCTCCTGCCCCTGCTGCCGCACGTGGCCCACTACTGCGGCACCGACTTCTCGGACGCCGCGCTCGGCGCGCTGCGCGGGAGGCTCGCGGAGCTGGGCGAGCCGCTGGCGTCCCGCGTCCGCCTGCTTCACCGGCCGGCCGACGACTTCTCGGACCTGGAGCCCGGCTCGTTCGACCTCGTCGTGCTCAACTCGGTGGCCCAGTACTTCCCGGGCCCCGGCTACCTGCTCGACGTGATCGAGGGCGCGCTCCGGCGGCTGCGGCCCGGCGGGTTCCTCTTCCTCGGAGACCTGCGCAGCCTGCCGCTGCTGGAGACGTTCGCGGCGTCGGTCCGCCTGTTCCAGGCGCCGTTCCCGTTGCCGGCCGCGCAGCTCCGGCTGCAGGTGAAGCGCCAGGTCGAGCGCGAGCCCGAGCTGCTCGTCGATCCCGCGGCGGTGGACGCCCTGCGCCGCCGGTTCCCGGGCATCCGCCGGGCCTGGACCTGGCTGCGGCGCGGCCGGCGCGACAACGAGCTGACTCGGTTCCGGTACGACGCGGTCCTGGAGACAGGTCTCCCGGCCGACGATCCTGCGCCGGTGGAGAGGGTCTGGGGGCGGGATGTGGCGAGCCTGGAGGAGCTGCGGACGGCTCTCCCCGACGCCCTCCTCCTGCGCCGCATCCCCAACGCCCGCCTCACCCGCGAGCGGCTCGCCCTGCGGCGGCTGGAGTCGCAGGACGCTTCCGCCGGCGCCCTGCGCGACGCCCTGCGGGAGGCGGACGCGGGCGTCCACCCGGAAGACCTCTGGGACCTGGAGACGACCCTGCCTTGCACCGTCCACGTGGGCTGGTCGGCCTCGGGCGAGCCCGGCGAGATGGACGCGCTCCTCGTCCGCCACGGCGGCCCGGTCCCGGCCTTCTCCGGGCGGGAGACGCCGGAGCGGCCGTGGAGCGAGCTGGTGAGCGATCCTCTCCAGGGCAAGGTCGCCGCCGCCCTGGTCCCGGCGCTGCGCGGGCACCTGCGCGACCGGCTGCCCGAGTACATGGTGCCGGCGGCGCTGGTGGTGCTGCGGGCGCTGCCGCTCACGCCCAACCGGAAGGTGGACCGCAAGGCGCTGCCCGCTCCCGACCTGGCGCGGCAGGAGAGCGACGAAGGCTTCCTCGCGCCGCGCAACGACCTGGAGCGCGAGGTGGCCCGCGTGTTCGCCGAGGTGCTCGGGGTCGAGCGGGTCGGCGTCCGCGACGACTTCTTCGAGATGGGCGGCCACTCGCTGCTCGGCACCCAGCTCACCTACCGGCTGCGCGACGGGTTCGGAGTCGAGCTGCCGCTCAACGCGCTCTTCGAGGCGCCGACCGTCGAGGCCCTGGCGGCGCGCATCGGCGGGCTGCCGCGGGCTTCGGCGAGCGCGGCGCCGGAGATCGTGGAGCCCGATCCGGGCTCGCGCCACGAGCCGTTCCCGCTCAACGACATCCAGCAGGCCTACTGGATCGGACGCAGCCCGGGCCTGGAGCTGGGCGGCGTGGCCTGTCGCTTCTACCAGCAGTTCGAGGCGCGCGGGCTCGATCTCGGCCGGCTCGAGCGGGCCTGGAACCGCCTGGTCGAGCGCCACGGCATGCTGCGCGCCGTGGTGGCCGCCGACGGCACGCAGCGCATCCTGGACGCGGTGCCGGCCTATCGCATCCGGGTGCGGGACGAGCCGATCGAGACCACCCGGCACCGCATGCTCCACGAGCTGCGGCCGCCGGACGAGTGGCCCCTGTTCGGCGTCGAGGCCCATCGGATGCCGGACGGCCTGCGGATCCACGTGCTCCTGGAGCTGCTGGTGGTGGACGGGCTCAGCATCCTCATCCTGTTCGAGGAGTGGGGCCGGCTCTACGCCGATCTGGACCTGGAGCTGCCGCCGCTCCACCTCTCCTTCCGCGACTACGTGCTGGCCGAGGCCGCGCTGGAGCGCACGGAACGCTTCGCCCGGGCGCGCGGCTACTGGATGGAGCGCCTCTCGACCCTGCCGCCGCCTCCGGCGCTGCCGCTGGCCCGCAACCCGGCCGCGCTGGGCCGGCCGGAGTTCACGCGCCACGGCGCCCATCTGCCGGCGGACCTCTGGCGCAGCCTCAAGGAGCGGGCGCAGAAGGCGGGGCTGTGGCCGTCGGCGCTGCTCTGCGCGGCTTACGCGGAGGTGCTGCGGGTCTGGTCGCGCGAGCCCCGCTTCACGCTCAACCTGACCCTGTTCAACCGGCTGGCGGTCCACCCGGAGGTCAACCGCATCCTGGGCGACTTCACGACGCTCGACCTCCTGGAAGTGGACGGCCGAGGCTCCACGTTCGCGGAGCGGGCTCGCGGCCTCCAGGCGCGGCTCTTCTCGGACCTGGAGAACCGGGCGTTCAGCGGCGTCAAGGTGCTGCGCGAGCTGGCCCGCGAGCGGCCGGGCAGCGCGGCCCGCATGCCCGTGGTGTTCACCAGCTTCCTGGAGGACTTCTCGCGCACCGACTGGCTGGGCCCGGTCGTGGACCGCCTCGGCCAGACGCCGCAGGTCTGGCTCGACCACGTGATCCTGGAGCGCGCCGGGGTGCTGGAGCTGGACTGGTACGCGGTCGAGGAGCTGTTCCCGCCGGGCCTGCTGACCGCCATGTTCGAGGCCTACACCGGGCTCCTCCACCGCCTGGCGACCGAAGAGTCGGTCTGGCAGGAGGCGCGGCCGGTCGGCCCGCCCGCGGCGCAGCTCGCGGAACGATCTCTCGTCAACGCCACGGCCGCGCCGGTGCCCGCCGGGCTGCTCCACGAGCCGTTCCTGGCCCAGGCTCGGCTCCGGCCGGACCAGGCGGCCGTGATCGCTCCGGCCCGCACGCTGACCTACGCCGAGCTGAGGCGCCGCTCCGGCCGCCTGGCCCGGCAACTGCGCGAGGCTGGAGCCCGGCCGAACGAGCTGGTGGCGGTCGTGATGCGCAAGGGCTGGGAGCAGGTCGTGGCCGTGCTCGCGATCCTGGAGGCCGGCGCCGCCTATCTGCCGCTCGACGCCGACCTGCCGGCGGCGCGGCTCGAAGCGCTGATCGAGCGCGGCGAGGCGCGGATCGTGGTCACTCAATCCGAGGTCGCTGAGGTCGCCGAGGCGGCCGACGGGCCGGAGGTCGAGGCCCTGGCTCCGGTCCAGACGCCGGACGACCTCGCCTACGTCCTCTTCACCTCCGGCTCGACCGGGGTGCCCAAGGGCGTGATGATCGACCATCGCGGCGCGCTCAACACGGTCGCCGACGTCAACGCCCGCTTCGGCGTGGGACCGGCGGACCGGGTGCTCGGCCTGTCCTCGCTCGGCTTCGACCTGTCGGTCTACGACGTCTTCGGCGTGCTCGGGGCCGGCGGCACGCTGGTCCTGCCGGCGGCCGAGGACCGCAACGAGCCCGCGCGCTGGGCCGGGCTGGTGGAGCGCGAGCGCATCACGGTGTGGAACTCGGTGCCCGCCCTGCTCGACCTCGTGCTCGATCTCGCGAGCCAGCCGAGCCAGCCGAGCCCGAAGCTCGACTCGCTGCGCCTCGTCCTGCTTTCGGGCGACTGGATTCCTCTCTCCCTGCCGGACCGCCTGCGCCGCCGGGCTCCGGGCGCCGAGGTGATCAGCCTGGGCGGCGCCACCGAGGCGTCGATCTGGTCGATCCTCCACCCCGTCGGCGAGGTGGACCCGGCCTGGCGCAGCGTGCCCTACGGCCGGCCCATGGTGAACCAGACCTTCCACGTGCTCGACGAGGACCTCGAGCCCTGTCCGGTCTGGGTGCCCGGGCATCTCCACATCGGCGGCGTCGGGCTCGCGCGAGGTTACTGGCGCGACGAGGAGCGCACGCGGGAGAGCTTCATCCCCGGCCCGGCCGGCGAGCGCCTGTACCGCACCGGCGACCTCGGGCGCTACCTGCCCGGCGGCGACATCGAGTTCCTGGGCCGCGAGGACGGGCAAGTCAAAATCCAGGGCAACCGGGTGGAGCTGGGCGAGGTCGAGAGCGCGCTCGCCCTCCATCCGCGGGTCCACGCGGCCGCCGCGGCGGTGCGCGGACCCCGCGACGGCGCCCGGCGGCTGCTCGCCTGGTACGTGCCCGCCGAGCCCGCGCCCGACCCGGCGGAGCTGCGCGCCTTCCTGGCCGGCCGGCTGCCGGCCTACATGGTGCCGTCGCAGCTCGTGCCCCTGTCGAACCTGCCGCTCAGCGCGAATGGCAAGGTGGACCGGGCCGCCCTGCCCGAGCCGGAGAGGGACGGCGAGGCCGGCGGACGGCTGGCGCCGCGCGACCCGGTCGAGCGCGTCCTGGCCGGGCTCGCCACGGCGCTGCTCGACGGGGAGCGGCCCGGGGTCGAGGACAACTTCTTCTCGGTCGGCGGCAACTCGCTGACCGCGATCCGGCTGATCGCCCGGCTGCGCGACCGCTTCCACGTGGAGCTGCCGGTGGTGCGCTTCTTCGACGCGCCCACGGTCGCCGGGCTCGCCGGCTCGCTCCTGGGCTGCCAGGTGGAGCACCACGGAGAGGCCGCGGTCGAGCCCCTGCTCTCCGAGGTCGAGGCCGTGCCCGAGGCACACCTTGAGGAGGCTCTCGCCCGCGAGCTCGGCCTGCTCGGATGGAGGGAAGACGCGTGAGCGGTCTCGTGCAGCGCCTCGCGGCCCTGCCGCCCCGCCGCCGCGCGCTGCTGAGTCTCCGCCTGGCGCGGCTCGCCCGGCTCCGGCAGGACGCGCCGATCCCGCGGCGGACCGGCGACGCCCCCCTCTCCTTCGCCCAGGAGCGGCTGTGGTTCTTCGACCGCCTGGAGAGCCGGCTCGGGGTCTACAACATGGCCTACGCGCTGCGGGTCGGCGGGGCCGACCCGGCGCTCCTGGAGTGGAGCCTGGAGGAGATCGTCCGCCGGCACGAGGTGCTGCGCACGGTGTTTTCGGCCGGCGCAGGCGGCGAGGCCAGGGTCCTGGAAGCCGGCCCCCGCCCGCTGCCGGTGGTGGACCTCTCGGCCCTGCCGGCGACCGCCGCGGAGCGCGAGCGGCTGCGCCGCGCGGAGGGGGCGCGGCCGTTCGATCTGGCCCGCGGGCCCCTGCTGCGGACCACGCTGGTGCGGGACGGCGAGGCCTCGGAGCTGCTGGTCAACTTCCACCACATCGTGGCGGACGGGTGGTCCATGTGGGTGCTGGTTGGGGAGCTGGCGGCTCTCTACCAGGGCCTGGCGCTGCCTCCGCCGCCGATCCGGTACGGCGACTTCGCGGCCTGGCAGCGCGATGCGCTGGCGGGCGATGCGCTGGCGGAGCTGACGGCCTTCTGGAAGGAGATGCTGGCGGGTCTGCCGGCGCGCCTGGAGCTGCCCGCCGACCGGCCGCGCCCGCCGGTCCAGAGCTTCCGCGGCGGCGAGGTGCCGCTGGCGCTGGCGCCGGAGGTGGGAGAAGCCGTCGCGGCGCTCTGCCGGGGGCGCGGCGCGACCCTCTTCATGGTGCTGCTCGCGGCCTTCCAGGCGGTCCTGACGCGCTGGTCGGGCCAGGAGGAGATGATCGTCGGCGCGGTCTCGGCCAACCGCGGGCGCAGCGAGGTCGAGGGGCTGATCGGCTGCTTCGTCAACACCCTGGCCCTGCCGGCGCGGCCCGCGCCGACGTTCGACGCCCTGCTGGCGCAGGTGCGCTCCTCGGCGCTGGCGGGCTATGCCCGCCAGGACCTGCCCTTCGAGAAGCTGGTGGACGAGCTCGGGGTCGAGCGCAGCCTGGCCTGGAGCCCGCTCGTGCAGGTGATGTTCGTGCTCCAGAACACGCCGGCCGAACACTACCTCCTGGACGGCCGCGAGCTGCGGCCGGAGGAGATCCACAGCGGCACGTCGAAGCTCGACCTCACCCTCTCGCTCACCGAGGGCAGCCTGACCGGCTTCGTCGAGTATGCGACCGACCTCTTCGACCGCGCCACGGTCCAGCGGCTGGCCGGCTGGTTCCAGGAGCTGCTCGCCGCGGCCGTGGCTCTTCCCGAGGCGCCGCTGGACGCGCTGCCCATGGTCTCCGACGCCGAGCGCCACCAGCTCCTGCTGGAGTGGAACGACACGGCCCTGCCCCGGAAGAGCGCGCTCCTGCACGAGCTGATCGAGGCGCAGGCGGACCGGACGCCGGACGCCGTGGCCGTGGTCGGCCCGCATGGCGAGACGCTCACCTACGCCGGCCTCGACCGTCGCGCCAACGCCCTGGCCCGGCGCCTGGGGCGGCTCGGCGTGGGCACCGATACTCTCGTGGGGATCTGCGCCGAGCGCTCGATCGAGATGATCGTGGGCCTGCTCGCCATCCTCAAGGCCGGCGCCGGCTACGTCCCGCTCGACCCCGACTACCCCGCGGAGCGCCTGGCCTACATGGTCGAGGACTCGGCCGTGCCGGTCCTCCTCGCCCAGCCGCACCTCGCCGGCCGGCTGCCGGGAGCCGTGGTGCCGCTCACGATCGAGGACGAGGCAGGACGGTCGGCCTCCGAAGCCCTGCCGGAGAGCGCGGCCTACGCCATCTACACCTCGGGCTCGACCGGGCGGCCGAAGGGAGCGGTCAACAGCCACCGCGCCATCGTCAACCGCCTGCTCTGGATGCAGGAGGCGTACGGTCTCGGCGCCGCGGACCGGGTGCTCCAGAAGACGCCGTTCAGCTTCGACGTGTCGGTCTGGGAGCTGTTCTGGCCGCTGATGACCGGAGCGCGCCTCGTCTTCGCCCGGCCCGGCGGCCACCGCGAGCCGGCCTACCTGGTGGAGCGGATCGAGGCCGAGGGCGTCACGACGCTCCACTTCGTCCCCTCCATGCTCCAGGTGTTCCTGGAGGAGCCGGACCTGCACCGGTGCTCGTCCCTGCGCCAGGTCATGGCGAGCGGCGAGGCCCTGCCTCCCGACCTCGCGGACCGCTGCGTCCGCAGCCTGGGCGTTCCGCTGCACAACCTCTACGGACCGACCGAGGCCGCGGTGGACGTCACCTTCCGACCCTGCCCGGGCGGCGAGCGCCGGGTGCCGATCGGGCGGCCGATCGCGAACCTGCGCATCCACCTGCTGGACCGCACCGGCCGGCCGGTACCCCTGGGCACTGCGGGCGAGTTGCACATCGGCGGAGAGGGCTTGGCGCGGGGCTATCTCCACCGGCCGGCCCTGACCGCCGAGCGCTTCGTGCCCGATCCGCTCGCGGAGGCCCCCGGCGAGCGCCTGTACCGCACGGGCGACCTGGCGCGGCATCTGGCGGACGGCGAGATCGAGTACCTGGGCCGGATCGACCACCAGGTGAAGATCCGCGGCGTCCGCATCGAGCTGGGCGAGGTCGAGGCCGTGCTCGCCGAGCATCCGGCGGTGCGCGAGGCCGTGGTGCTGGCGCGCAGGGACGCCCTGGCGGCGTTCCTGGTGCTCCGGGAGACCGCGCCCGTGGACCGGCTCCGCGCCTGGGTCCAGGAGCGC
Source organism: Acidobacteriota bacterium (assembly GCA_040349255.1). Classification (GTDB taxonomy): domain Bacteria; phylum Acidobacteriota; class Thermoanaerobaculia; order Multivoradales; family UBA5704; genus DATMER01. The sequence goes on from JBEQUE010000019.1 coordinate 18,665, forward strand.
CTCCCCGACGCCATGGTCCCGGCCGGCTGGGTCTTCCTCGACGCCCTGCCGCTCACCCCGAATGGCAAGGCCGATCGGAGCGCGCTCGCCGGCCTGGCCCTCGATCCGGTTCCCGAGGACGCGACGCCGCCGCGGACGCCGCTGGAGGAGCTGCTCGCCGGCCTGTGGGCGGACCTCCTCGGCCGGGACCGGGCCGGCATCCACGACCACTTCTTCCACCTGGGCGGCCACTCGCTGCTCGCCACCCGGCTGATCGGCCGGCTGGCCACGCGGCTCGGCCTGGACGTGCCGCTCAAGGCGGTGTTCGCCGCGCCCACGCCCGCGGCGCTCGCCGCCTGGATCGGGCAGGCCGGCGCGCCGGGCCTGCCGCCGATCGCACGCCACACGGGAGACCCGGTCCCTTCGTTCGCCCAGGAGCGCCTGTGGTTCCTCGACCGGTTCCTCGACGGGGAGCCGGAGCGCGCGGTGTGGAACATCCCCTTCGCCTTCCGCCTGGAAGGCGAGGTCGACGTCGCGTTCCTGGAGAGATCGCTGACCAGGATCGTCGAACGCCACGAAGTCCTGAGAGCTCCTACTGGGAGCGCGCTCCCCGTGATCGACCTCCGCGGCGTTCCGCCTGCGGAGCTGGACCGGATCGTCGCGGAAGAAATCCTGACGCCGTTCAAGCTGTCCACCG
>JBEQUE010000029.1:0-20400 GCA_040349255.1 Acidobacteriota bacterium
CGTCCCGGACACGGCCTCCGCCGGGCTGCCGCCCCTTATAATGCTTCAGGAAGTTGGAGAACTGCGATGCAGCTCAGCGAAGCCGACCTGATCCACGACTGGAACCGAGCCTCGGGACCGGACCTCCGGCCCGCCCGCGGCCGGGTGGAGCTCGACGACGAGACCCTGCGCGACGGGCTGCAGTCGCCGTCCGTGCGCTCGCCCTCGATCGAGGACAAGCTGCGCATGCTCCACCTGATGGCCGCCCTCGGCATCGAGGCGGCCGACATCGGCCTGCCCGGCGCCGGCCCGCACGTGGCCCAGGACGTGGAGCGCCTGGCGCGCGAGATCGCCGACCAGAAGCTGGCGATCGCCCCGAACTGCGCCGCCCGCACGGTGATCGCCGACATCAAGCCGATCGTCGACGTGATGCAGAAGACCGGCATCCCGATCGAGGCCGCCTGTTTCCTGGGCTCCTCGCCGGTGCGCCAGTACGCCGAGGGCTGGACGCTCGACCGCATGCTCCGCCTGACCCACGAAGCGGTGGAGTTCGCGGTGAAGGAAGGCCTGCCGGTGATGTACGTCACCGAGGACACTACCCGCGCCAAGCCCGAGGACCTGCGCCGCCTCTACACGGAGGCCGTCGAGGCCGGCGCCCGCCGGGTCTGCGTGGCCGACACGGTGGGCCATGCCACGCCGAACGGCGCCCGCAACGTCATCCGCTTCGTCCGCGAGGTGGTGGACGCCACGGGCGAGGACGTGAAGGTCGACTGGCATGGCCACCGCGACCGCGGCATGTCGGTGATCAACGCCCTGGCCGCGGCCGAGGCCGGCGCCGACCGCCTGCACGGCACCGCGGTGGGCATCGGCGAGCGCGTCGGCAACTGCGCGATCGACGTCCTGCTGGTCAACATGCAGCTCCTGGGCTGGATCGACCGCGATCTGACGCGGCTCCGGGAGTACTGCGAGCTGGTGGCCGAGAAGACCGGAGTCCCGCTGCCGGACAACTATCCGGTCGTGGGCCGGGACGCCTTCCGCACCGGCACCGGCGTCCATGCCGCCGCGATCATCAAGGCGCGCGCGCGGGGCGACGAGTGGCTGGCCGACCTCGTCTACTCCTCGGTGCCCGCCAGCCTGATCGGCGGCCACCAGATCATCGAGGTCGGGCCGATGAGCGGCGAGTCGAACGTGATCTACTGGCTGCAGGAGCGGGGGATCGAGGCCCATCCGGAGCGGGTCAAGGTGATCTTCCAGCACGCCAAGGATTCGGACCGGGTCCTCGAGGAGACTGAGATCCTGGGCCTCTGCGAAAAGTTTTGATCCCGTCCCCCCTCTCCCCGGCCCTCTCCCCCGTGCCGGGGGAGAGGGAGACAAGCACCCGCGGATGACACCGAAAGCTCCTCCTCCCTGGAGCCGGGCGCTGCGCCTCTATCTGGAGAGCCTGGCGGTCGAGCGCGGCCTGTCGAAGAACACGGTCGACGGCTACCGCAACGATCTGACCCGGCTCGGCGAGTCGCTGGCGAAGAAGGGCGGTCCCGACCTGCTGACCGCCGACGCGCCGACGCTCTCCGCCCATCTCCGCGAGCTGCGGCGCCAGGGCCTCTCGCCGCGCTCCATCAGCCGCGCGCTCTCCGCCATCCGCGGCTTCTATCTCCATCTCGTCGAGATCAAGGAGCGCGCCGACGATCCGGCGGTCAACCTCCTGCCGCCGAAGCTGTTCAAGACCCTGCCGAAGGTGCTCTCCGAGACCCAGGTCGAAACCCTGCTGGAGGCGCCCGACGTCGCCACCCCGCTCGGGCTCCGCGACCGGGCGATGCTCGAGCTGCTTTACGCCACCGGCCTGCGGGTGAGCGAGCTGGTCGGGCTCCAGCTCCCGCAGCTCCGCCTGGACGCCGGATTCCTGGTCGCCTTCGGCAAGGGGAGCAAGGAGCGCGTCGTGCCGGTCGGCGAGCAGGCCGAGGCATGGGTGAAGCGCTACCTCCGGGAGATCCGCCCGGACCTGGCGGCGGGGCGCCACCAGGCGGTGTTCGTCAACTTCGCCGGCGAGCCCATGACCCGCATGGGTTTCTGGAAGAACCTCAAGGCCTACGGTGTCAAGACGGGCATCCGCGACCTCTCGCCCCACGTGCTGCGGCACAGCTTCGCCACCCACCTGCTGGAGCACGGCGCCGACCTGCGTTCCGTGCAGACCATGCTCGGCCACGCCGACATCTCCACCACCCAGATCTACACCCACATCCACCAGGAGCGCATCAAGACCCTCTACGACCGCTTTCATCCCCGGTCCTGAACCGGTTTTGGCGGGAAACGACCCGGAGTGCGTAAAGGGTTCTGGAAGGTTTTCTTCCAATCCTCAACAGATCGCCGCTTCCGGAGGTGAGGCATGCCGGATCCCGATCCCCTTGGACAGAGTACCGCGACCGTCAATCTGATTCCGCGCGGCGGCCCGTGGCCCGCGGAGGCGCCCGAGAGGCTTGGGCTCGGCGCCCGGGTGGGACGCTATGTGATCGTGGGCACCGTGGGAGAGGGCGGGATGGGAGTGGTCTATGCCGGGTACGACCCGGAGCTGGACCGTAAGGTGGCCCTGAAGGTTCTGCGGCCGGAGCGCGCCGCATCGCCCGACGCCCGCGCCCGGCTCCTGCGCGAGGCCCAGGCCATCGCACGGCTCTCGCACCCGAACGTGGTGGCCGTCCACGACGCCGGCGCCGTCGGCGAGCAGGTCTTCGTGGCCATGGAGTACGTGGAGGGCCGCACCCTGCGCCAGTGGCTCCAGGAGGGAGATCGCGCCTGGAGAGAGGTGCTGGACCGCTTCCGCATCGCCGGCCAGGGGCTCGCCGCCGCCCATGCCGCCGGCCTCGTCCATCGCGATTTCAAGCCCGACAACGTGTTGATCGGCCAGGATGGCCGTGTGCGGGTTGCCGACTTCGGTCTCGCCCGCCCGGTGGAAGACCGGCAGGAGGAGACGACGGAGACCTCCGGCGAGCGATCGCCGGGGATCACCTCCTGGGGCGTGGTCCTCGGAACGCCCGGCTACATGGCGCCCGAGCAGCTCCGCGGCCTGTCCTGCGACGCGCGCAGCGACCAGTTCAGCTTCTGCGTGGCCCTCTACGAGGCTCTCCACGGCGAACGGCCCTTCGCGGGCGAGGACTCGGAAGAAATCGCCGAGGCGGCCGAGCGCGGAGAGGTCCGACCTCCCCGGGAGGACGGTCGGGTGCCGGCCTGGCTGAGGGAGGTCGTCCTGCGCGGCCTGAGCGCGGATCCGGCACGGCGCTGGAGCTCGATGGACGAGCTGCTCCGCGAGCTGGCGCGCGACCCTGGCGCGGTCCGTCGCCGCTGGCTCGCCGCGGCCGTGGTGGTCCTCGCTGGAGGCGGGCTGCTCGCCTGGGGGAGCGCCCTGGGCAGCGCAGGCCGGCTCTGCAGCGGCGCCGGACGGAAGCTCGCCGGGATCTGGGACGAGGGCCGGAAGCAGGCGGTCCGGGCCTCCTTTCTGGGCACGCGCCTGCCGTACGCCGCCGGAGCCGCCGAGCGCGTCGAGTCGCTCCTCGACGGCTATACCGGCGACTGGACGACCATGCACCGCGAGGCCTGCGAGGCCAGCCGGGTGCGTGGCGAGCAGTCCGAGGATCTCCTCGACCGCCGCATGTTCTGCCTCGATCAGCGGCTGCGCGAGGTGGACGCCTTGGCGGGCCTCTTCTCGCGCGCCGACGCCGGCGTCGTGGAGCGCTCCGTGGCCATGACCCGCGGGCTCGCCCGGCTCGAAGCCTGCGCCGACGTGGCCTCCCTGACTGCCCGCGTGCCGCCGCCTCGCGACCCTGCGGTTCGCGCACAGGTGGATCGGGTCCGCTCGGCCGTGGCCGAGGTCGATACCTGGATCGCCGCTGGCCGGCAGACCGAGGCCGAGGCAAAGGCGGAGGCCGCGGTCGCCGCGGCGCGCAAGGTGGGCTACCGGCCGACGGAGGCCGAGGCCCTGTATCTCCAGGGTTATCTTCAGGATCTCCTGGGTGAGACCGAGAAGGCGCAGGCCACCACGTTCGACGCGCTCGTGGCGGCCGAGGCTTCGGGCCACCTGGAAGTCGCGGCCCGCGCCGCCTCGGAGCTCGGCTGGATCGCCAGCAACAGCGCCGGCCAACCGGACGAGGGGGAGCGCTGGGCTCGCCTCTCCGAGGCCGTCGCCGGTGCCCTGCCCACAAACGACGCCCTCCACGCCGAGGTGCTGCGCCGCAAAGCCACCGTCTTCTCCGCGCAGGGCCGCTTCGCCGAGGCCGTGCAGACCGCCTCCCGCGCTCTGGCTCTGGCAGAGCGCGCCTACGGTCCGGAGCATCCGGAAGTCGCCAGGATCTTCAGCAACCTGGGGGTCTTCTACAACGAGCTGGGGAAAAACGAAGCCTCCATCCAGGCGAGCCTGCGAGGTCTGGCCATCCGGCAGAAGTTGTTCGGCCCCGGCCATCCGGACCTCGCCAAGTCCTACAACACCCTGGCCAACGCATACAGCGACCTGCGCCGGTTCGAAGAGGCGCAGATCTATCAGGAGCGCGCCTATGCCATCTTCCGGGACAGCTATGGCCCGGACCACCCGAACGCCATCGGGCTCCTGAACAACATTGCCAACACCTACAAGGACCGTGGCCTGTACGCCGAAGCCGAGCAGCGGTATCGCCAGGCCGTCGAAAGCGCAATCCGGGTCGACGGCCCGGATCATCCCAAGGTCGGGATGGCCCTGGGCAACCTCGCGGAGAGCCTTCTGCTGCAGAAGCGCTACGGCGAGGCGCTGGAGGTCTATCGCCGGTCTCTGGCCATCGACGAGAAGGCGCTCGGACGCGACCATCCGAACCTGGCCTATGACTTCCATGGGATCGGCAGCACCCTGTTCGAGATGCGGCGCGTCGCCGAGGCCTTGCCGTACCTGGAACGGGCGCTGGCGCTCCGGGAGAGCAATCCTCTCGATCCGGACCTTTTGAGCAACGTGCGCTACAGCCTGGCCAGGGCGCTCTGGGAGACCGGCCGCAAGGACCGTTCCCTGAAGCTCGCCCATCTGGCTCTCGACGGCTATGCGAAGAGCGACTCCGAGCACGAGCTGAAGCGCGAGGTCGAGAGCTGGCTGCGGGAGAGGGAGGTCTCCCGATGAGCGTCCCCGATCCTCTCTACGTCCTGAAAGTGCTCTCCGAGGACGGCTCCCTGGTGCGCCGTTTCCCGCTCGCTGCCGGCGAGCACGTGGTCGGCTCCGGCCCGGACGTGGAGATCGCCCTGGAAGCCTCGGGCATCTCCCGCCGGCACGCGTCGGTCCGGGTGCTCGCCGACGGCGGCGTGGTGATCGCCGACCTGGGCTCCAAGAACGGCACCCGGGTGGCGGGCCGGCCGGTCCGGGAGGCCGCGGTGGACCAGTTCGCGATTGTGTCTTTCGGCCCGGTCCAGGCCGCGCTCCACCCGGCCGACGCCTCCCGGGAAAAGATCCTCCTGCCTCCCCTGGAAGAAGGGCAAAGCGGACCGAAGGACCCGAAGCGGCGCTCCTCGTCCACCCAGGGTCTCGACCCCCTGGAACGGCTCGCCGGGACGCTGCTGGAGGAGCTGCCGGCTCTGGCGGCCGGGCTTTCGACTCCGGCCGAGGCCGCGTCGGCCCTCGCGCAGCGATGGATCGACATCCTGCCCCTGGGCCGCGTCGAGATCCTCCGCGACGGCCCGTCCGGCGAGGTCGTGGTCGCGGCAGCCTCGACGGCCGGGCTCTTTCCGAAAGCCGTGGCCGGCCTGGATGTGGAAGGCCCCGACGGCTGGAAGGTCCGGCTGCGGGCCCCGGCCTCGGCCCGGCTCCCGGGCCTGGCGCCCCTCTTCCGGCTGACCCTGGGGCTCCTGGCCGCGCGCTCCCGGCGTCCTCCGGGAACGGCGGAAAGCCGTCGCAGCGAGCCGGCGTCCTCCTCGATACCCCCGCCGGCCGGCCTGGGAGCGGAGATGTCGCGCCTCTACCGAGCCGCCGGCAAGGTGGCGCGCGGCGACGTGCCGGTGCTGATCCTCGGCGAGTCCGGCGCGGGCAAGGAGGTGCTTTCGCGCTGGATCCACGCACGGTCGCGCCGCGCTTCGGGGCCGTTCCTGGCGCTCAACTGCGCGGCGCTCCCTCGCGACCTCCTGGAAGCCGAGCTGTTCGGCATCGAGCGCGGCGTGGCCACGGGCGTCGAGGCCCGGCCCGGCCTCCTGGAGCGGGCCGCGGGCGGCACCGTCTTTCTGGACGAGATCGGCGACATGGCGCCGGAGACCCAGGCCAAGGTCCTGCGGGTGCTGGAGAGCACGAGCCTCTACCGCGTCGGAGGCCGCGCGCCGGTGCCGGTGGACGTCCGTTTCGTGGCGGCCACGAACCGGGACCTGGAAACGCTGGTGGAGGAGGGCGGCTTCCGCCGCGACCTCTTCCACCGGCTGGCCGCGTTCCAGGTGAAGCTCCCGCCCCTGCGCGAGCGCAGAGAGGAGATCCCGGGCCTGGCCGCGCGCTTCTTCCACCGCGAGCTGGAGCGCAACGGCGTGTCGAGCCCCGGCATCACCCGCACCGCGCTCGGAGCCCTGGTGCGCCATGCGTGGCCTGGCAACGTGCGCGAGCTCCAGAACGAGATCGCCAAGGCGGCTCTCCTCCTGGAGCCCGGCGAGCCGCTCGACGTCCGGCACCTCTCCGAGCGGATGCGCGCCCTGGCCCGGGTCGAGCAGGGCGCGCGCCCGCCGCTCCTCACCCTCGACGAGACCGTGCGCCGGGCCGAGCGCGAGGCCTTCTCCGTGGCCCTGGCCTCCTCCAGCGGCGACGCCGGCTGCGCGATGGAGATCCTGGGCGTGTCGCGCACCACCTGGTATCGCAAGCTCAAGGAGCTGGGGCTCGTTCCGGACGAAGCTCCGGACGGTCCGCACGGGGCGGAAGGGCTGCTGATGTAGGGCTGTCGGAGAGCCCGGGATGGAATACGGGGAAGATCGTCGGGGTTGGAACCTGGACGCCAACCGTGCTTGTTCCGTAGAATCTGACGGAGACGTATGACGCACAGCCGCCGGATCTTCCTTCCTGCCCTGTTCTTCCTGGCCCTGGGTCTGGCCGGGGTGGTTCCCTCGCGCGCCGCCCTGGTGGTCCTCACCGACGGCCGCGTCGTCAAGGTCAAGGCGTACGAGGTGGGGGAGGAGCAGGCGCGGCTCGACCTGTTCCACGGCGGTCGGATCACCGTGCCGGTCGGTCGCCTGGAGCGGATCGTGGACGACGAGGTCCTGCCCGAGCCCGAGCCGGAGCCGGCCGCGGTGGTGGCGGAGACGGTCATCGTGCCGCCGGCCATCCCGCTGCGCTTCGACGATTCGCAGCCCGTCCCCGAGGGTCCCTACGGGGCCCTGATCTACGAGGCGTCGCGCAAGCACCAGGTCAACCCGAGGCTCGTGGCCGCCCTGATCCGCCAGGAGTCGGCCGGCAATGTCCGGGCGGTCTCCAACAAGGGCGCCCGCGGCCTGATGCAGCTCATGCCCGCCACGGCCAGCCGCTTCGGCGTGCGCAAGGACCAGCTCTTCGACCCGAAGCACAACCTCGAAGCCGGCGTCCAGTACCTGAGCTGGCTCGTGGACCAGTTCCCGAACGACCTCGCCAAGATCCTCGCGGCCTACAATGCGGGCGAGAACACGGTGACCCGCTACGGCGGCGTGCCGCCTTACCGCGAGACCCGCAACTACGTCCGCCGCATCTTCGCCAACCTCGGCCTGACCGTCACCGAGCTGTAGACCGGTCCTTCAGGGGATCCTGGTGGCGGTGAAGTCCTGGCCCTGCTGCCGGAAGATCAGGGACGTGACCGCTCCCTGGGGATCCCTCACGAAGATCAGGCGCCAGCCTTCGCCCTTGGCGAAGTAGGTGGTCTCGTTCTCGGGGAACAGTTCCACCCGGGGCTCTCCCGTCGGCTGCACGAAAAGGCGGTCCCCCTCCCGCGTGACGGTGTCGACCGCGCCCGGAGTGTATTCGTACCTGCCTACATAGGAGTCGAAGAGGCTCGGGTCGACCTGGGCCGCGACCGGTTCCGCCGGGATGACGATGTCCGCTCCGGCGATCAGCATCCACGTACCCTTGCGAAGGGCATATGTTTCGGTCCTCCACATCTCTGCCGTCGCACGGCGGCCGTCGACCTCGGTGTACTCGGTGACGCGGTAGCGGGCGACCATGGCATCCCCGAGCGGACGGACCTGGAGATCGGAGATGTCGCCGTACCAGTTCCTGACGCCCGGCGGGCGGTTGGCGATCGCGCGTTCGATATCCGCCTTGGTTTCCAGGCCGCAGAGGCAGTCGTCGGCCACGAAGCGGGCCCATTCTTCGGCGCTGCCCCGGGCGTAGGCGTCCAGGCGAGCCCGGATCTGCCGGCCGATCCCGGGCTCCGCCGCGGGAAGGCTGGCGCAGCCACCTGCGAGCGCGGCGCCGATCAGGAGCAGGAAAAACGGATGGTTCCGCTTCATGGCGCACCAGCCAGCTCGCGGGTCAGGACGCTCGCCGGTATCTCCTTGCAACCGCTGACATTCTGGCCGGCCCACAGCGGCGAGAAGTCGCCGCTTCCCCGGCTCTCCGCCGCCGCCCGCAGAGGCGCGATGGCGGACGCCGCCAGCGGAAAGGCCGGGGCGGCGCTGTTCATCGGTCCCAGCTCTCTCATGGCCCGGTTCAGGATACCCCGGGCGGGCCGTCCGGTGAACACGTTGGTGAGCGCCGTGACCCGGGCGGCGTCGCTCTTCAGGGCCGCGCGGTGCACGGTGCTCGTCGTGGCCTCGGGGCAGAGGAGGTAGGCCGTCCCGACCTGGACGCCGGCCGCGCCGAGTTCCAGCGCCGCCGCGACCCCTCTCGCGTCCGCGATGCCGCCCGCCGCGAGGACCGGGATCCGGACCGCATCGACGATCTGCGGGACCAGCGCGAAGGTGCCGGGCTGGGCGGCGAGGTCGTCGGACAGGAAGTGACCGCGATGGCCGCCGGCCTCGATCCCCTGGGCGATGACCGCGTCGGCGCCGTGCGCCTCCAGCCAGCGCGCCTCCTCGACCGTCGTGGCCGAGGAAAGGACCTTTGCGCCCCAGCCGCGCAACCGCGCGAGCAGGCGTTCCGCGGGCAGTCCGAAGTGAAAGCTCACGACGGGCGGCTCGAACTCCTCGAGCACGCCGGCGAGCTCCGCGTTGAAAGGGGACCGGCCCGGACCGGCCGGGATGGCGGAGGCGTCGATTCCGTACTCGGAATAGTACGGCGAGAGCGTCGAGCGCCAGGCCGCTTCCCGCTCCGGGTCGGGAGCGGGCTGCGGGTGGCAGAAGAAGTTCACGTTGAACGGCTTCGCGGTCTGCGCCCGGATGGCCGCCAGCTCCTTGCGGAGCGCGTCCGCGCCGAGCATCGCGCAGGGCAGCGAGCCGAGGCCGCCGGCGTTGGAGACCGCCACCGCGAGCGCGCTGCCCTGGACTCCGGCCATGGGCGCCTGGACGATCGGAAGCTCGATTCCGAGGAGGCTCTGCAGGGTGGTCATTCGGTTGACTTCTTCAAAAAGCAGCCCGGATCCCGAAATCCGAGTCTACAATCAACGCAGCGATTCCCGCGCGCCCGGTGCGCGCCCCCTCTGAACCGTTCTTTTCGCGACAGGAGATCGAGATGAAGCTTCCTTCTCTTTACCGCCTGTTCCTGCTCACGCTTCTCCTGGGTCTGTCGGCAGCCGCCTCGGTCCAGGCGGACGGGTACTGCAGCGAAATCTGTTCGAGCGGGTCGTATTGCGAAACGTCTTGCCTTGTCTGCGGCTCGGGCAGCGGCCCCGACTCTCCCGACGGGGGCTGTGCCAACCCGGAGGCCACCACCTGCGGGGACATGGGCTACTCGTGCACACCCTGGACCTGCACTCCCAACTGGGTGACAACCTCCTCGACTCCGATCGGCGGCTTCGCCGTGCAGTCTTTAATCCCGTACGGCTGCGACTACTATGGCGTGTCGTCGATCACCCAACACGACCAGCAGGGCTGCGAGGCCGACCGGCAACTGTGCGAAATCACCTTCCACACCTTCCGCAGTGACAGCTTCTGTTGCTCCCACTACTGGTGTGGAGGGAACACCTGCGGCTGGCCGTAGGGAGAGTCCCGCCGGCCTGCTGATCCTGCGCGCCATCGGCGTCCCTGCCGAGCATTGCCCGACGGCAGAGGCCCTGCCTCAGAGAGGCGTGTACGTGAAGCTCCGGATGACGACCTCCACTGGCTGGCCATTGGAGGGGGGATTTCCTTGGTAGAGCCAGAGGTTCAGGCGGACCGGCATGGGATCCTGGGGTACGAGCTCGCTGGAGTCCTCGGGATAGAAGGACCAGCGAGCGAACTCGTTGGTGCTGTCGTTGTAGTGACCGTGCTGGCCCTGGAAGAGAACCCCCGTGCTTTCCCAGGTGAAGCGATGGGTCGTGTAGGTGCCCGTGAGAGTGAACGATAACTTCTTCGAGGTATGGTCGAATCCATCCTCCTCCGGATACACGGCGTAGCTGAGGTTTGTGCCGGTGGCGTTTCCCCAGCGCGCGACTTCGATGTCGATCTCGTTGGTCCCATCGGGGCCGCTGTAGTTGAACATCCCGAGCACGACGTTCTTGTCGAGCGTGTCGATCGCCCCGATGACCCAGAACTGGTACTTGCCGAAGCCCAGGCTCTGCGTCATCTTGACGCTGGCCGAGTACCACTTGCCATTCATCTGGGTGATCTTCAGGTGGAGATAGCCGTTGGCGTCCACCGAAACGTTCGAGGCGCTCCAGTTGTTCGGGCCCGGGCCCAGCCCGTCGCCGGTCTTCACCTCCCATTCGTAGCCGGAGAATTGAAGGGCCGTGGCCTTCATGGGGCACAGAGCGGAGAGTTGCAAGGCGAGCACCGACGTCAGAACGATCTGCAATCTTCTCGTCATCATGACATGGCTCCTTTACGGCTGGAACAGCCCATATCATGATCATTTTAAATGAAATTCTTAATAATGCAAGCCTGGCCGCCTAACCGCGCGGCGCGCCTCGGCGAGGTGCCGGAGCACGGTCATCCCTGTCGTCGTCTACAATGGATGGGAGCCGTGGAACGTCGCGACGGATCTGCGGATGCGGATCGTCTCCTGGAGTGGGAGCGAGCACATCCTGACTGCCGAGAGCCTTCAGGGTGTCTTCCGAGACTGATCTCGTCAGCCCTACCCTATTGACCCGGCTGTCTGACCAGGCCTGGACTTTCCGCAGCCAAGAGAGGACAGAGTTCACGACGCCCCGTCTAGATCCACGACGCCTCATCCAGATCCACGACGCCCCGTCCAGGTTTACGACGGGTCATCGGGAACCTGGATAAGGCGTCGTCTTCTGGATGGCGCGTTGTGAGCCTGGGTCACCGGCTCGCCGCCCGGGCTTCCTCCAGAGCGGCGGTCACGGCGGAGAGCCTGATCTCCCCGGTCAGCGCACTGCTGTTGCGATAGCGCATCACCACCAGGGTGCGGTCGTCCGACGGCGGCCGGCCCTCCACGTGCCGGCCGATCGCGGCGAGGAGACGGTCGCGCACGTCGTTCGCGCCCTGGCCCGAAGAGCCGCCGGCCAGCGCCTCGACCACCGCCTCGTAGCCGAAAGGCTCGCCGCTCTCGTCGACCGCCTCGATCAGGCCGTCCGACAGCCAGACCACCAGGTCTCCCGCCTCCAGCGGCACCGTGGCATGGCCGTAGGAGTGGCCCAGCCCGCCGAGCGGCGAGCCGGGGAGGAGGATCTCCTGCACCTGCCGGCCGCGGATCACGTAGGTCGGCGGATGGCCGGCGTTGGTCAGCCGCAGGACGCCCCGCGCGAGATCCACGATTCCCAGCGTGGCGGTCACGAACGTGCGGTCCTCGCTGTTGCGCACCACCGAGTCGAGCCGGCGCAGGATCTCGTCCGGGTCGCGGGTCTCCTCGATGAGGATGAGCAGCGCGGCCTTGATCATCGCCATGCGCAGGCCGGTGGAGAGGCCGTGGCCGGAGACGTCCGCGATCACCACCGCGATCTCCGTGTCCGACAGGCGGAGCACGTCGAAGTAGTCGCCGCCGATCGCGGCGCTGGGCTCGAAGAGGGTGGCGAACTCGACCCCCTCGCCGGTCGGCAGGTTCGAGGGGATCAGACTGGTCTGCACGTTGCGCGCGATCTGGAGCTCCCGCTCGAGGACCTCCTTCTGCGCCGCCGCCGCCACCGAGGACTCCAGATGGGCCGCCATCTCGTTGAACGAGCGCTGCAGGTCGCCCACCTGGTCGCGCCGGCGGACCGGGATGCGCGCGCCGAAGTCGCCGGAGCGCAGCGCGGTCGTGGCGGTGCTCATCCGGTTCACCGCCCGCGACAGGCCGACGATCATGAACACCGCCATCAGCGCCGCGATGACGTAGACGTCGAACAGGAGAGCGGCGAAGATGAGCAGCGACACCCAGACCGAGGAGTCGACCTCGCCCGAGCTCAGGAACAGGTTGCGCCGCACGGTCTGCGGTGTGGCGTTCAGGCCGACCGCCAGGTGGTCGAGCACCTGCCGTCCGGTGGCGGGGTGGAGCAGGGGGCCGGAGGCCTCGGCCCACCAGAGGAGCGGCCGGTCGCGCCAGCCCCCATCGCGGGAACGGCCCGACAACTGCTTGAAGAACTTCTCCGACTCGCCGGCCTGCTGTTCGGTGCGGATGCGGCGCAGCGGGATCTCGCGGCCGAAGAGCTCGAACTGCACCAGGTTCGGGTCGTCCGGCCGATGGACCTCCACCCACATGGCACTGCGGCGGCTGATCTCGGCGTCGAGGCCGCCGTCCCAGAAGGCGACGACGCCCACGCCCTCCCACGTCTCAGCGGCCGCGAGCGTCACGCCGTCGTCCTTCAGGAAGAAGCGGACCCCGGAGGCGCCGGTCGCCGCGGGCGCCTCCATCCAGGCGGGCCAGGTCTTCGGGGCCCACGGATGGCCGGCCACCCGCCGGCCGCGGCGGTACCAGGCGAAGGAGACGCCCGGCTCCCCGCTCTCCGGAACGTTTCCGGTCCGGGCGTAGGTCGCGGCGCGGTCGCGGGCCAGCGTCTGAAGCCGGGCCTGGAGGTCGGCGAGCGCGTCGCGGTAGAGATGCCCGAGGAAGAAGCCGGACAGGATGTAGCCGACCACCCCGAGGAGCACGAGCACCAGCGGAATGGGCAGCACGCCGAGCAGGAAGTAGGAGAAGGCCAGGCGCCGCCCGACCTTGTAGAGGAAGACGGTGTAGGCCCGGAAGACGAGCCAGAGGAAGATCAGCAGGCCGAGGCCGGCCAGGAAGAGCTTGCTGACCGAGCTGACGTAGGCCAGGTCGAGCGCCGAGACCACGGCCAGGAGCAGGGCCGTGGCGGCGACGGCGGTCAGGAGGACGGTGCGGCGACGTGTCGGGCGTTCGTTCACGGGCAGCCTGCTGGAGGAGCGGGAAAGCTCCTCCGAATGGCACTACGCGGCGGGCCGGACAAGGTTTCCCCGGAGGAGCGCGCGGTTTGGAGCGCTGGCTCGACTTGCATAGAATGGCTCCCTCGCCGGTGGACCGCCGCTGGCATCTTAGCGTGAACCGAGAGGAGAGGACATCGTGTCGAGGATCCCGCGTACCCAGGAGCACCTGAAGACCGGCTTCACCGCCGAGGCGGCGAGCGCCGCCCGCAGCCGCGCCTATGCGGCCCGCGCCGAGCGCGACGGCCTGCCCAACCTCGCCCGCCACTGGCGCGCCCTGGCCGAGGAGAAGGACCGGCTGGCGATCGAGATGCTGGAGGCGGCGGAACAGGTGCGCGGCATGGACGCCGACCTCGGCAACGCCATCTCGGAGGAGCGCTACGAGAACGACGCGCTCTATCCGCGCATGATCCGGGATATCAACAACCCGCAGGTCGCGGACGTGCTGCTCAAGGTCGTGGCCGCCCAGAAGGAGCACCTGCGGCGGCTGGAAGCGCTGCGCGACTCCTACAACGCCGCCCAGGGCGACGTTGCGCTGCCGGCCGAGGTCGACCGCGGCACCGCCCCCTCTGCCCCCGCTTCCTGACCTCCGCAAAAAAGAAAAGGCCGGCTTGCGCCGGCCCTTCCTTTCAGTCGATCAACTCGCCGTTACGGGCGGGCCAGGGTGATGACCGGCGAGGTCCAGGTCTCCCAGTGGGCCGGGTTGTTCTCGTCGCCCAGGGCCTTCAAGGCCTTGATGACGAGGACGTACTGGCCGTTCGGGACCACCTTGACCTTGTCGTTGCCGTTGTTGTGGTTGCGGGTGCCGTTCCAGGCGAAGGTGAAGAAGCTCGTGCTCGTGCTGTTGCGCGGCAGGAACTCCTCTTCGTCCGCGTAGAAGAAGACGGGGTGGACCGGCTGGCCGTTCGAGGCCTTGCGGATCTCCACGTTGAACTTCTGGACCTGGTGGTCGAAGTGGAAGAGGAGGAAGGGCACGTCGTCGCCGACCAGGGTGTAGCTGGCGCCGGCGGGCTGGTTGAAGTAGCTGCCACCCGAGAGCTTGGCGAGCCAGGGGAAGGCGTTGGCGGTCGGGACCAGGATCTGGATGCTCTGGTAGTCGCCCTTGAAGCCGGCGAACGGCACGCTGAGCTCCTGGCCGCCGGCGGTCGGGGTGAAGACGATGTAGCCGCCGTAGAGGCTGCGGTCGGCGAGACCGCCGTTCGGGGAGATCGTCGCGGTGACCGTGGCGATGCCGCCGGCCGGCACGGTGACGGAGGAGGAGCTGAAGGCCACGGTCGCCGGGGCGTTGAAGAAGGCCGGGGTGAAGGTGTTCGGGCCGGTCGCCAGGGCGGACCGGTGCGTGACGTTGAAGGTCACCGCGGAGGCGCCGTTGTTGTGGACGGTCAGGGTGCGGGTGGCCGGACCGGTCTCGCTCTCGCCGAGGGCGAGCTTGGACGGGGTCACCGTGGCCGTGGTCTGGACCGCGTCCACGATGCGCAGCATGCCGGCGCCCTGGCGATGGACGTTGTCCAGGAAGCCGAGGGTCGGGTTGCCGAACCAGGCGTGCGGGTCGGCCGTGTTCTGGAGCACCGTGCGGACCTCCGCCGGGCTCAGCCCGGGGTGCGCCTGGAGGAGGAGAGCCACCGCGCCGGCGGTGTGCGGCGAGGCCATCGAGGTGCCGCTGAGGATCGCGTGGCCGCCCTTCTCGAGCGGGTAGGTCGAGTAGATGAAGCCGCCCGGAGCGCCGATGTCCGGCTTGACGTCGAGCGTCGGCGACAGGCCGTAGGAGCTGAAGGAGGAGATCAGGTTGGCCGTGGTGTTGGGCTCGCTGACCAGCGTGTTGGTCCAGGTGATGGTGGTCGCGCCGGCGGCGATGCGGCTGTTGAGCAGCGTGCCGGAGGCCTGGCTCACCGAGACCACCGGGATGGTGATCGGAGGCGCGGTCAGCGGCACCGGGGCGACCGTGATGTTCTGGATGCCCGGCACGTTGTTGTAGATCAGCACGCCGGCGGCTCCGGCGAGCTGAGCGTTGCGGGACTTCTCATAGAAGCCGCAGGTGCCGCGGCGGATCAGGACCCACTTGCCGGTCAGGCTGCCCGCGGCCGGAGGGGTTCCGGCGGGGGCGAGGCAGGCGTCGGCGGTCGAGGTGGTCGTGCCCGTGCGGGTCAGGGTGAAAGTGCCGGAGGTAGGAGCGGTCGGGGCGGCGGTCGCCTGGAAGTAGCCGACCGGGAGGTTGTCCGGGGAGACGGTGAGGCTCAGGGTCTGGATGTGGGTGTTGTCGAAGGAGGCCACGCCGATCACCTTCTCGCCGAGGCCCGGAGCGCCGCCGGCATAGAGGCCGTTGGCGCCGCTGTTGCCGATCGAGGCCACGACGATGACACCCTTGTCGACCAGGCGGTCGGCCGCCTGCGCCGTCGGGTACTGCGGCCACACGAAGGAGGAGCCGATGCTCATGTTGAGCACGTCGGCGCCGTCCTCGGCGATCTTCTCCATGGCGGCGACCATGATGTCGGCGCTGGTGGAGCCCTCGCAGCCGAAGACGCGATAGGCGCCGAAGGTCACGCCGGGAGCGACGCCCTTGACCGCGCCGTTGGCGCCGACGATGCCCGCCACGTGCGAGCCGTGGCCGCCGCAGTCATCCGGGATCAGGTCCGGGGTCGGCACCGGGTTGTAGGTCGGGGAGGAGCTGTCGTTGTTGTAGGCGTTGCCCACGAAGTCATAGCCGATCTCGACGCGGCAGCCGGGGCCGAAGCAGCCGCCCAGGTCCGGGTTGTCGAAGTCGATGCCGGTGTCCATGACCGCCACGCGCACGCCGGCGCCGGTCAGGCCCAGCGTGTTCTGCGCGATGTCGGCCTGGGTCTGGGCGATCGCCGTGGCCAGGTCCGGGCTCGGATTGGAATCGACCGGCGGCAGGGCGATGGACTGCACGGGATAGACCGCCTTGACGGTGCTCAGCGACTTGATCTTGCCCACCTGGCTGGTCGGCACCGAGATCGACAGACCGTTGAACAGGTTGTCGTAGGCGAAACGCTCGGTGAAGACCACGCCGGCGCCGCTCGCTTCGTTGCGGAAGGCCTGGCGCTCGGAGGCGAGAGCCGACGCCGAGCCGCCGTCGGCCTTGGGCTTGCCCTTCAGCTCGACGAACCAGCGCGTCGGGGACTCATTGGTGGCGACGCCGTTCTCCGCCGACGGCGGCGGGTTCAGGGGGAAGACCTGCTCGACCTGAGCCTGGGCCGCGGCGGCGCCGACCAGAGCGGCGAGCGCGGACATCGCAAGGAATCGTTTCATCAATCTCTCCTCGGACCCGAAGATCCAGACACTGGGTTGACGGTTACGACGACAGGGCAGAACGGAAAGGAAAACGGGACATCAGTCCCTCAGTGCCCCGGCAAACGCGTGGCGGGACAAGGCACAATGATTTGAGACGACGAACATAACAAATTGGGCGGAAACATCATTCCCGACGCAATGGGGAGGCAGGGATTCCTGACCTCCGCTCCGGGTTCTTCCATGGACTAGGCGCGAAGTGTAAGCACATCGGCTGGATCTGTGAATTCACCGACCGATCTAGACCGGCGTATACCCTTCGTTAGAGCCGCGCTGCGGCAAGCCATCTCGATTTCCTCCCGGAGCGATATCATCGAGGGTGGCATGGAGCCCCTTTCATCCCTGCGGCACCGGACCGAGTCCCTGATCGCGGTGGGCCGCGTGGTGCTGGCGTCGGCCTCGCTGCTCGCGATCTGGTTCGATCCGGGGCAGCCGGTCCGGCATCCCCGGGCGGCCTACGAGCTGCTCGGGGTCTACGTGGCCTACGCGCTGGCGCTCGTCCTGGCGGTCTGGCGGGCGAACGGCGCGCCCGAGTGGTGGCGGCGGCTCAGCCAGGGTCTCGACCTGGCGGTCTTCTCGGTCATGCTGCTCTTCACGGCCGGGACGAGCAGCCCGTTCATCACCTACTTCGTCTTCGCGGTGATCTGCGGCACGCTGCGCTGGCAGTGGCGGGGGGCGCTGTGGACGGCCGCGGCGTCGCTGGCCTCCTTCCTGGCGATCGGCTTCTATCTCCTGCTGCGGGAGCCGGGCTTCGAGCCCTATCCGCTGATCGTGCGGGGCATCTATCTTGGGGTGGTCGCGATGCTGGTGGGGTACATGGGGTTCTACGAGGAGCGCACCCGGCGGGAGATCTCGATCCTGGCGGCCGAGGCGGTGGCCGCGGAGGAGCGCATCCGCCTGGCCCGGGACCTCCACGACGGCGTCCTGCAGTCCCTGGCCGGGATCGGCCTGCGGCTGGGGGCGGTCCGCAGCCTGCTCGACAAGGACCCGAAGGCGGCCCGGGAGGCGCTCGAGCCCGTGCAGCGGCTGCTCACGGCCGAGCAACGCGACCTGCGGTTCTACATCCAGGAGCTGAAGCCGCGGCCGCGGCGCGAGGGCGAGGTGAGCCTGGCCTTCCAGGTGACCGAGCTGGTCCACCGCATCGAGCTCGAATGGGGGCTGCGCGCGGAGCTGCGCACCGGCGGCCTGGAGGAGCCCATCCCCGAGTCGCTGGCCCGCGAGGTCTACAACGTGATCCGCGAGGCGCTGGTCAATGCGGCGCGCCACGGCGAGGCCTCGGCCGTGCGCCTGGAGATCCGCAAGGAAAAGGAGAAGGAAGAGGACGAGGACCGGCTCTGCATCACCGTGGCCGACAACGGCCGCGGCTTTCCGTTCCAGGGCCGGCTCTCGCACGCCGAGCTGGCGGAGAGGAGCCTCGGTCCGCGCAACCTTTTCGAGCGGGTATCGTCTCTGCAAGGCACGCTCGACCTGGAATCGGGCACCGGGGGGGCGCGGCTGGAAATCGCCCTGCCGTGCTGTCCCGTCGTGGGAAGCTGACCGGGAGCCCGATGCCGATCCGTCTCATCCTCGCCGACGACCATCCCATCGTCCTGGACGGCCTGGCGCAGCTCTTCCGCGTCGAGCCGGAGTTCCAGGTCGAGGCGCGGTGCCGGGACGGGGAGGAGGCGCTGCGCGAGGTGCGGAGCCGCCGGCCCGATGTCCTGGTGCTCGACATCCGCATGCCGCGCCGGGACGGCCTGGAGGTCCTGCGGGCCATCCGGCTCGAAGGGCTGAGCACGCGGGTGGTGCTGCTGACCGCGGAGCTCGAAGAGGAGCAGCTCGTCGAGGCGCTGCGCCTGGGCGTGGGCGGCGTGGTGCTCAAGGAGATGGCCCCCCACCTGCTCCTGGAGGCGGTGCGGGAGGTCCACGCCGGTGGGAGCTGGATCGACCAGGGCTCGGTGAGCCGGGTGCTCTCGAAGCTCCTGGAGCGCGAGGAGGGAGCGAGGGAGGCCGCCCAGGTCCTCACCCCGCGCGAGATCGAGATCGTCCGCATGGTGGCCCGGGGGCTGCGCAACCGCGCCGTGGCCGAGCAGCTCGCGATCAGCGAGGGCACGGTCAAGATCCACCTGCACAACATCTACCAGAAGCTCGGCGTGGACGGCCGCCTGGAGCTGGTCGTGTACGCGCAGGCGAAGGGCCTGACCTGAACGGACCGGGATGCGACGCCTGCGTGAGCGCAACGAGTGGAAGCTCTTCGCCGTCCTGCCGAGGGCGGATCGCGCCCTGGCCGGCGTGTGGTGGATCGTTCTCGTGCTGCGGGGGCTTCTGCCTGCCCTGCTCGGCATCGCCATGGGCGAGCTGGTCGCGGCCGTGCAACGGGGAACCGGGCTGGCGGTTCCTCTCGGGCTCACCGGGGCTGTGTTCGTCCTGCTCCAGGTCCTCACCCCGATCCACCAGGCGGTGAGCGCCAACCTAGGAGACCGCACCGCGGCCTGGCTCTATGACCGCCTGACGGCGGCCTGCGTCCGCCCGCCCGGAATGGGCCATCTCGAAGATCCCAAGCTCACCAGCGACCTCACGGTGGCCCGCGATTTCGACCTCGGGATGACCGGCCCTCCGCTCTCGATCTCGATGGATTTCATTGCCGGGGGCCTGGTGGAGCTGATCGCCGGCCTCGCCTTCGTCGCGGTGCTCGCGGGATATCGATGGTGGGCGGCCCTCGTCCTCGGCGGCGCCTGGGTGGCGACGCACTGGCTTCTGCGGGAGAGCGCGGTCTGGCACGATCGCAACACCGAGACGGTGCGGGCCGCGCGGCGCGACGCCGAATACGCCTACCGGCTCGCCGTCGATCCGCCCGCCGCGAAGGAGCTCCGCCTCTTCGGCCTCGCCGGCTGGACGATCGACCGGTTCATCGACCGCCGCACCCTCCTGCACCGGCTGCAGTACGAGGCCACCCGCCTGCGCGAGAAGCCGTTGGGATTGAGCCTGCTGCTGGTGATCGGCGCCAACCTCCTCGTGTTCTGGTCGCTCGCCGGCGCCATCTCCGCCGGCCGGATCGATCTCGGCGCGCTGGTGATCTATGCGCAGAGCGCGGTCGGCGCGTCGATGATCGCGTTCGGCGGGCTCAACTGGGCGCTCAACAGCTCGGCAGCGCCGGTGGCCGCGGTGCTTCGGCTGGAGCCGGCCATGGAGGCCGGTGGAGCGCTGCCGTCCGGAACCAGCGCCGGAACCCGCTCCGGAACCCAAAACACCGCCGGGCTGCCGGCCCGCGAGATCCGTTTCCGCGATGTGACATTCGCGTATCCCTCCGGCGGCTCCGCTCCGGTGCTCGCGGGTTTCGACCTGACCATCCCCGCCGGATCGTCGCTGGCCATCGTCGGCCAGAACGGCGCGGGCAAGACCACGCTCGCCAAGCTGCTGTGCCGGCTCTACGATCCGCAGGCCGGAGCGGTCGAGGTCGACGGGGTCGACCTGCGCGATTTCGATCTCGACGCGTGGCGCGAACGCATCACCGCCGTCTTCCAGGACTTCATCCGCTTCGAGCTGCCGCTGCGCGACAACGTGGCGCCCCAGAAGGCTTCGCATCCGGCGCCGGACACCGAGGTCCTCGCCGCGCTGGCCGACGCCGGCGCGGCGCAGCTCGCGAGCCTCGACACCGTGCTGGCGCGCGGCTACGAGGGCGGCACCGACCTGTCGGGCGGGCAATGGCAGCGCGTGGCGCTCGCCCGCGCCCTGTGCGCGGTGCGACTGGGC
>JBEQUE010000065.1:0-25351 GCA_040349255.1 Acidobacteriota bacterium
CCTCGTCCGGCGCGCCCGCCTGCGACAACAGGTCGGCCTGCTGCAGCACGACCTCCAGGAGCGTCGGATCGGCGATGTGCAGGGCGCGCTCCTCGGCGTCCCGGAACGCCAGCCAGGCCTCGGTCCGGGAGCCGTCGGCGAGCTCCAGCCGGCCGCGCTGGTAGGACGCCTGCACCGAGCGCGCGAGAGCGGCGTCGTTTTCCAGCCAGATCGGCAGTCGGGAGAGCCGCTGCCGCGCTTCCGCCAGCGCTTCCGGTGTCCCATCCAGCAGGAGGAAGTGCGTGGCGACCAGCTCCAGCCGCACCGAGGTCGAGGGCAGCGCGGGGTCCCGCAGCCGGTCGAGCCGGCGCAGGAATTCGCCGAACGGCAGCGACGCCTGCTCCGCCACCAGCGCCTTCGACCGCCGCTCCAGCTCGGCGAAGCGCTCCCCGTCCGGCCGATAGGCGATATCCCGGCAGGGCAGGCTCCGCTTCCGATCGTCGAA
Source organism: Acidobacteriota bacterium (assembly GCA_040349255.1). GTDB lineage: Bacteria > Acidobacteriota > Thermoanaerobaculia > Multivoradales > UBA5704 > DATMER01. The sequence continues at coordinate 485 of JBEQUE010000065.1, forward strand.
ACGGTCGATCAGACGGCCGCAGAGCGCGACGCGGAACGACGCGCGCAGGCCGGGCGGGACTGCACCGTCGAAGCACAGCGTGGACCCGGCCCGGGCCGCGGCGGCCGCGAAACCGGTGGGCGACGGCTTGCCGTCGAACGTGAGCTCCGCCTCCCAGCGGCTGGTGTCCTCGCCGGCCGGCGCCGGGAAGCAGAGGCCGACCTTCTCGCGGCTCCCGAGCACCAGAGGCCGGGGCCGGCCCGCTTCGAGGACGACGTCCTGATGGCCGCGCACCACCGCCGGGGCGGCCAGTTCCGGAGGGCGGCAGGCGGAGGCCAGGGAACCCAGGAGCGCCAGGGCGGCGAGCGCCGGCAGCCAGGCTCCCGGCTGCAGCCCGAGCCTCTCCAGGCAGCTCTCCACCGCCTCGTTGAGCGCCTGCCGGAGCTTGTAGGTGGCCTTCTTCGACCAGCCCGTGGCGCCGGAGATCTCGTCGGGCGAGAGGCCGTCGACGTAGCGCAGCTTGAAGTAGAGATAGGTGCGCGCGCCCTGTCCCTCCAGGCAGCCGTCGATCCTCTGCAGGGCCTGACGGGCGACGGCCGAGCGCTCCATCTCCGCCGGGTCGGCGAGCGGCGCCTCCGGCATGGGCTGCACGCGGCGCGACCAGACCGAGCGGCGCGCGTTGGCCGCGAGGCCGCAGGCCAGGTCCCACAGATAGCGCTGGATCGGCGGCAGGACCGGCGCGCCGGGCGGCTGATCGTCGAGGACGCCGCGCAGCAGGCGGGCCTCGTCGCGCAGGCAGAGGAGGAAGGCCTCCTGGAGCAGGTCGGCGGCGTCCGGTCCGCCGGGATATCCATAGCGCCGGTCCAGGCGCCGGTAGAGATCGGGAGCGACGTGGTCGTAGAGCCACGCGACGGCCTCGCGGTCGCCGGCGGCCAGCCGCCCGGCGAGCTCGCGGGTATCCGGAGCCCCGGGACCGGCCGCATCGCTCACCGCGTGAGGGTACAGAACAGGAAGCCGGCGCGGCAAGGCGCGCCGGCTTCCTCACTCCCGGAGCTCCGGTCAGTCCGCCAGCGAGCCGCAGGAGACGGCCTGGGCCAGCATCTTCGCGAACTGGCCGCGCGTCGTGTAGTTGCCCGGATAGAAGTAGCCGTTCGCGTAGCCGTTGATGATGCCGCGGTTGTACGCCGTCTCGATGAACACGTAGAACGTCTGGTCCACCGGAACGTCGATGAAGTGCGGGCCGCCGGCCGTGTTGAGCGACCAGCCGTAGCGCGCGATGCCGGCGTTGATGATGACCTTCGTCATCTGCCCGCGGGTGAGATACGCGTCCGGCCGGAACGTGTGGTCCTGGTAGCCGTTGATGATCCCGAGAGCCACGGCGGTCTCGATGTAGCGGTAGTAGGGGCTGCTGCGCGGCACGTCGGTGAAGGTCGGCGTGGAGGGGAACTGCAGTTGGAACCCCATCGCGCGCACGATCGCCTTGATCGACTGCGCCCGCGTGATCGCCTCGCCAGGCCGGAACTCGTCGTTGTGGTTGTCGTCCACCCAGCTGTAGAGGCCGCTCACGGCGCGCCGGTTCGAAAGGCACTCGATGTACGAATAGAACGTGCTGCCGGGCAGGACGTCCGAGTAGCGCGGCGACGGCCGCAGCCAGTCGGCCGACTCGCGCCAGAGCTGGAGGTAGTCGTTCGAGAGCCCCTGGCTGTTGGGACCGAACTGGTGGTCGTCGGCTCCCAGGTCATAGCCGAAGTCCACGCCCCAGACCATCACGGAGTCCGCCGTCTTGACCGGCTCAGCGGCGTAGGCCCAGTCGAAGAAGTCGTTGACTGTGGGCATGATCAGGTCGTGGTCGGCGTTGTATGGCGGTTCCCACTGCGAAACTCCGTATTCCTCGATCACCAGCGGCTTGCCGTACGACAGCGCCAGGGCGTCATCGGCCAGGCTGCCCTCGTTGTTGCGGGGGACGTAGTGATGCTCGGTCACGTAGTCGATATATTGATAGAGCTGGGCCTTCTGGGTGGAATTGAGAGAGAGCCAGCGGGTGCAGATGATGCCGGGAGCGACCAGGTGATTGCCGTCGAGACTCTTGATGTACTGGGCCATCTCGCGGTAGAAGGCGACCGTCTCGTCGATCGCCGGCTGGCCGTCGGGCCGCGTCGGAGCCCCGATCTCGTTGCCGATCTCCCAGGCGAAGACCCGGGGATCGTTCTTGAACGCGTTGACGACCTGGGCGACGAACGGCTTGTAGTGCGACCGGAAGCCGCCCGAGATCCACTTGTAGTTGAGCAGGTAGACGCCGTTGTAGTTCACGGTGTAGTAGGGCTCGTCGCCCGGCACCACGTCGTGCCCGCCGCGGCCTTCATGCCCCCAGTGGTCGCCGAAGTAGAAATCGGTCATCACGACCGTGATGCGGATGCCGCGATTCCACGCAGCGTCCAGGGCCTGGCCCAGCTTGCCGATCACCTCCTGGGTGTCGGGATACTGCGTGTTGGGCAGGATGAGGCGGATCTGCTTCACACCGCCCTGGCGCAGGTACCAGGTGTCGTTCCAGATGTCGTCGCCCTGGTAGAAGCCGCCGTTGACGCCCACGTGGCGGAACGGATGGCCATCGACCCAGAAGCGTCCGCCGTTGACCGTGACGAACGAGGCGGGCGGGGGCGTCGGGATCGCCTCCGTCTCTCCCGGCAGAGGCGTGCCCGCCGGGTCGGACGGGGTGTCGGCGTCGGGCAGCACCGGGCCGCCGGGTGAGTCGGGCACGGGATCGCCGTAGGGATCGAACTTCGTGTCCTGCAGGGTCTGCGCGGAGATCGGTCCTGCAAAAAGAGCGAGCGCCAGGAGACAACACAACAGCAGACAGGTACGTCGGATCATGGAGGTTCCTCCTCATCTATCTTCAGGGTTCGAAGAGAGCGGACCGCGTCCGCCTTCATCGAGGAGGAGTCACGACCTGGAGGCTTTGCCCCCCTTTGCCTGCCGAAAGCTTTTCCAAGGAGGAGAGACGATGAGATACCGCCCTGATGTCCGCTTTTTCGCCCTGGCCCTGCTCTGCGCGCTGACCCTGATGCTCCCCGCCTCCGCCCATGCGGCGCAGGGCGGCTTCCGGTGCGAGGAGCTGACCTTCGACGTGACCCTCTCGCCGGCCGACGCCACGGTCTACAGCGTCTTCGGCGTCCTGTGCTCGCGCGGCAGCGTCCATCACAAAACGATCCAGGTCGCGCTGCACGGCTCGACGTACAGCCACCTGTACTGGGACTGGCCGCTGCAGCCCGAGACCTACTCCTATGTGCGGCGCGCCACGTCGGCGGGGTACGCGGTGCTCAACCTCGACCGCATCGGCATCGGCCGGAGCGACCGCCCCCCGGCGGCGGACGTGACCATCGGCTCCAACGCGTATGTCGTGCACCAGATCGTCCAGGCGCTGCGCGGCGGCGACCTGGTCGTGCCGTCGTTCGGCCGCATCCGCGCCGAGCGCGTGGCGCTCGTGGGCCACTCGCTCGGCTCGCTCATCGCGATCCAGGAGGCGGCGACCTGGAGCGACGTGGACGGCGTGGCGCTCACCGGCCTCTCGCACACCGTGACGCCCGCCCTCGGCGAGGTGCTCCTCTACCCGGCGAACCTGGACCCGCGCTTCGCGGGCCAGGGCGTGCCGGACGGCTATCTCACCACCGTACCGGGCACGCGCGGCGTCTTCTACTCCCTGCCTTCCGCGGACCCGCTCGTCCTCGCGCTCGACGAGGCGACCAAGGAAACCGCGACCGGAGCGGAGCTCGACACGGCGTTCCCCGCGCTGGCCCTGTCGGTCGGCATCCACGTGCCGGCGCTCGTCGAGGTCGGCGACCTCGATCGGGCCTTCTGCGCCGATCCCTCCTGCTCCGTCTCCGGCAGTCTGGGGATCGAGGCCGGCCTCTTCCCGGCGGACGCCTGCGTGGAGACGGCGGCCATCGCGGGCGCGGGGCACGACCTGAACCTGCACGTCCAGGCCCCGGCCGCGTACGACGTCCTGCTGGACTGGCTGGACCGGCGGGTCGGGAGCGACACCCGGGTCCCGCCGCCGGTCCCCTGCCCGTAGCTCAGTAGCCCGCTCGGGCGGCGGTGCCGCGCTTGCCGCGCATCAGCGCGTCGAGGCTGTAGTCGCCGCCGCCCCGCGCGGCCATGTACAGGAAGATGAAGCAAAAGAGGACGGCCGGAGCGCCCTGGTTCTGGACCGGCCAGGTGCCGTTCGGGGCGTGGAACTGCCAGTACGCGACCGCCATCTCGCCGGACAGGATGAAGGCGGTCGGCCGGGTGAACAGGCCGAGCATGATCAGGATTCCGCCGACCAGCTCGAGGATCCCTCCGATCCAGATCTGGGACCACATGGGCGGGCTGCCGCCGCCGGGCATCCCGCCGAACCATCCGAGGATCTTCACGGCTCCGGACTGGAAGAAAAGCAGACCCGACACGACGCGAAGCAGGAAGTACGTCACCTGTATGGCACGATCCATGTTCATCCGGGGCTCCTCCTGGTTTTGGGTCCATTCGGTCCTGCGGTCGGTGCTGGTATAGACGATCCGGTTCCGGCAGTCAACGACCGTGATAGGCTGCCCCCCCTCCACAGGATGATCCACGCTTTCTCCCATGGGCTCGCCGACGCCGTCGCGCCTCTCCTCGCGTTGCTCGCGCTGCTGAACCCGGCGATCCGGCCTTCTCTGGGCGATCGGAGCACCGTCTGGCGATACCTCGCGGCAGCGGCGCTGGGAGTGGCCGGCATCTACCTCGTCGCGGGCCTGGACGTCTGGCTGGGACTCTGGAGCCGGGCCGGCCTCGACTACAGCACGCACACGGCGTTCGTGACGACTCTCGCGGTCTCGCTCGGGAGATCACGTCCGGGCTGGGCGTGGGCCCTGGTGGCGGTCGTGCTCCTCTACTCCCTGCTGATCTTCGCGCTCGGCTTCCACGGCCTCGGCGACATCGTCACCTCGGCCATCGTCGCTGCCGCGGTGACGCCGCCTCAGCGCCCGAAGAACTGGAGCAGGTTTCCTTCCGGATCCCGGACGCCGAAGGACCGGTAGGGACCGTTCGGCGGCTGCCCCAGGTCGTAGGCGAAGGAGATCCCGAGAGCCTTGAGGCGCTTGTAGGCCGCGTCGATGTCCTTGACGACGAAGCCGGACTTGAAGAAGCCCTGGATCTGGTGCGCGCCGGTCGTGCCCGGCGCGGCCTCGGCCCGGGGCTTGGCGTCCGGCAACTGGAGCAGCTCGACCAGCGCCGAGTCCTGCTGCAGCAGCGCGAAGCGGATCTTCTCGTTGTTCGGCGCCACGCCCTGCGAGTGGACGCTGAAGCCCAGGACATCCCGAAACCATGCGACTTCGCGGTCCAGATCGGCGACCGAGAGCGCCACGAACGGCCCGGGGGCCGACCCGAGGAGCGACTCGGCCGGCGGTGGGACGGGCGACGCCTGGGCGAGGCTTCCCGATGCGAGAACCAGGGCACTGATGAGGAGCAGCAAGTTGCGAGCGGTCGTCATGGGTGAGGCCATCTTACCCGGGCCAGCCGCGGGGTCCTACAATAGGGTATCCTTGACAGGCGAGAGGAGGCCGCCCCCGTGCATGCACACAAGTTAAAGGTGACCGTAAGAGAAGACCACCGGGTCGAGGTCCGGCTCCCGGAAGACTTCCCGGAAGGCCCTGCCGAGGTCATCGTCCTTGCTCAACGGAACCAGGGAGCGTATCCGGCAGGACAGCAGCAGTCGCTCGCCGCCCTGGCCGAGTTGCGTTCGACGCAACTCACACCGGAGGAGCGGCAGGTTCTCGACGAATTCGAGAGCTTCCGGCGCGACCATCCGATCCGCTTCTCCAGCCTGACAGACGAGGACCGATGAGCTTCCTGCTCCTCGACACGAACACCCTCAACTACATCCTGAAGGATATCTCTCCAGCCCCCATGAGGCTGGATGAGGCCATACGGCAGGGACGGTCTTTCCGGCTGGCCTCCGTGGCCCACTACGAGCTGACTCGCTATCTGCGTCTGAAAGGGGCCCATCGGCTCCTGCGGCTCCATGACCAGTTGACCGCCGCCTGGCAACCGTGCGAACCGTCGTTCGAGGACTGGAATGAAGCGGCCCGGCTCTGGGCGGAGTTGCATGGCTCCGGCCGGTCGATCTCCGACCCCGATCTCCTTCTTGCCGTGCTCGCCCGCAAGTGGAATGCGACGCTCGTGACGAACAATACCCGGCACTTTGCGGATCTCGGAATCCCGCTCGACGACTGGACGGTCTAGCGGCCGAAACCCTGCGCCGCTCTCCACCGTATACACGGGGTAGATCAACTACAGGAGTAGTTCATGCCCGCAATGCCGCAAATGCCCCGAACCCGATTCCTTCTCGTCCTGGCCCTGGCGTCCCTCGTGTCCCTGCCGTCCTTCGCGGCCCAGCCTCATCCTTCCCGCTCCAAGCTCAAGCCGTGCAAGGCGCAGAGGGGAGGCGTCGAGGTCGACGCGCTGTGCGGCGAGTATCAGGTGTGGGAGAACCGGGCGGCGAAGTCCGGCCGCAAGCTCACGCTCCCGATCCTGGTGATCCCGGCGGCCAGCCCGAACCCGAAGCCGGACCCGATCGTGCCGCTCGGCGGCGGGCCCGGGCAGGCGGCTTCCGACCTGACCGGCGCCCTGGGGCCGGAGGCGAGCCGGGAGCGCGATCTCGTGTTCGTGGACCAGCGCGGCACCGGCGGACCCGACCGGCTGACCTGCCTGCTCGGCAACGAGGGCGACTTCCAGAGCGTGTTCAACCAGCTCTTCCCGCTCGACGCGGTGCGCCGGTGCAAGGAGGAGCTGGGAAAGAAGTACGACCTGACGCTCTACACCACGGCGATGGGCGCGGACGACCTCGACGAGGTCCGCGCCTGGCTGGGCTACGACAAGCTCAACCTCGCCGGCTACTCCTACGGCACCCGCATGGCCCAGGTCTACCTCAAGCGCCACCCGGAGTCGGTGCGCACCGTGACGCTCTGGGGCTCCGTGCCGATGGACGAGGCGCTGCCGATCTCCCACTCCGCGGCCGGACAGCGCGCGCTCGACCTCGTGTTCCAGCTCTGCGAGAAGGATCCGGCCTGCAACGCGAAGTTCCCGTTCCGCAAGGACTTCCAGACCGTGATGGCGCGCCTGGAAAAGGAGCCGATGGAGGTCGAGGTGCACCACCCGGAGACCGGCAAGCCGGTCCGGGTCCGCATCCCGCGCGAGGTCGCGGCCGAGGGTCTCCGCACCTTCCTCTACAACGCGGATGGAGACGCGGCCATGCCGCTCGTCTTCCATGAGGCGGCGGCGGGTGAATGGACGCACCTCGGACAGGTGATCGTCGAGGCTCGATGGGGCCTCACGATGGCGCTCTCCCAGGGCCTCTTCTTCTCCGTCACCTGCTCGGAGGACGCGCCCAACATCACCCGGGAGATGATCGCCTCCCGCACGGCCGGGAGCTTCCTGCGCGACGACCGGGTGAGCCGGCAGATGGCCGCCTGCGATCTCTGGCCCCACGCGAAGATCGATCCCGCCGACCGCGCGCCGTTCCGCTCCGACGTCCCGGTGCTCGTGATCAACGGCCAGCTCGACCCGGTCACGCCCCCGGACTTCGGCCGCCGCACCGTCGCGAGCCTCTGGAACAGCCTCTTCCTGGAGGTCCCCTTCCAGGGCCACGGGATCGCCGTCGACTGCCCGGTCGACATCGCCCAGACGTTCATCGACCGGGGCTCGCTCAAGGGCCTCGACACCTCGTGCCTGGCGCAGATCAAGCCGACTCCGTTCGTCTTGGAGCCGCCGCACGAGCAGCCCGCCCCTTGACAGTTGATCCCTTGACATCTGGCGCGCTCCGGATATCCTGGTGTTAGTGAGTCCTCACTAACACCAGGTGAGGACGGGCCGAAAGGGGAAGCGGGGGCCGGTGAGCGGACAGGATTCGGGTTCCACGCGGCAGGACCAGATCCTCGAGCGGGCGTTCGAGCTGATCCGCGAGGGCGGTCTCGCCGGGCTCACCATGAAGAAGGTGGCGGAGCGGGTCGGGTTCACCGAGCCGGCGATCTACCGCCACTTCCCGAACAAGGAGGCGCTCCTCCTCGGCGTGGCCGACCGGCTCGGCAGCCTGTTCCTCGGGCCGGTCCGCGAGATCGACGCCCGCGCCGACCTCTCCCCGCTCGAGCGCATCGAGCGCATGGTCGCCCATCACATCGGGCTGATCTGGGACACGGACGGCCTCCCCATCCTGCTGCTCGCCGAGGCCACGGCTTCGACCGGGGACGGGCTGCTGCGCAAGATGTCCGGCTTCGCCGGGACGTACCTCGGGATCGTCGCGAAGACCGCCGCCGAGGTCCCGCTGCCGGCCGGCTCGCCGCCGGTCCCCCAGGTCGTGCTGCCGGTGCTCGGCCTCGCCGCCGCCGTGGCCCTGGAACGCAGGATGCTGCCCGGCCGCCATCTCGACCGCGAGGAGGCCGTCGACCTCGCCCGCTACGTGGTGCGGCGGCTTCTCTCTCCCCTCTCTCCCCTCTCTCCCCAAAAGGATCGCTCATGAGACCTTTGGTCCTTGCAGCCCTTGCCGTCGTTGCAGTCCCCGCGGCGGCCCAGGCGCTCACGCTGCCCGAGGCCGTCGAGCGGGCTCTCGCCCGCTTTCCGGCGGTCGAGGCGGCCCGCGCCCGCCAACAGGAGGCCGAGGAGGCGCTCGGCGAGGCCCGGGCGTCGCGCCGGCCGCGGGGCCGGGTCACGGGCTCGGCCACGCAGTACCAGGAGCCCATGGTGGTCACGCCGATCCACGGCTTCGGCCCCGGGCTGTTCCCCGAGTTCGACGAGACGCTCGGCCAAGCCACGCTCACGGTGAGCTACCCGCTGCTCGACAATGGCGGCATCGACGCCCAGGTGAGGTCCGCGGGGTCGCAGTTGGAGGCCGCCGGCGCGGCGGTCGGATCGGCCGAGCAGCTCCTCGCCCGCCGGGTGGCCGCCGCGTATCTCGCGGCCCTCGGCCAGAGCCAGGTGCTCGCGGCGCACGACCACCGGCTGGACGCGCTCCGGGCCGAGCTGTCCCGCGTCCAGCAGCGCTACGACGTGGGCCGCGCCGCCAAGGTGGAGATCCTCCGCGCCGAGGCCGCTCTCGCCAACGCCGAGGCCGACCGGGTGCGGCTCTCCTCCGCCGTGGACAACGCCGAGCGCGAGCTCGCCCGGCTCCTCGATTCGCCGCTCGACGAGACCCGCGCCGCCCGGCTCGTCCCGGTCCGGGTGGAGGGAGGCCCGGTCTCCAGCGAAGCCCGCGAGGAGCTGGCCGCGGCCGGCATCGAGGCCAGCCCGGCCGTGGCCCAGGCGCGCTCTCAAGTGGCCGCGGCCGAGGCCGGGACCGCGCTCGCCCGCAGCATCCTGCGGCCGGACGTGCGGGCGGTGGGCAACTACAACGAGTGGACGTCGTCGCAGGGCAACTTCACCGGCGAGTGGAACGTGGGCCTGCAGCTCACGGTGCCGCTCTTCGACGGCGGCGTGACCCGGCGGAGGATCGCGCGCGCCGAGGCCGGCGTGACCGCGGCGCAGGAGCAGGTCCGCCTCGCCGAGGTCCAGGTGCGCGAGGACGTGGACCGCGCCGCCGCCGCGGCCGAGGAGGCGGAGGCGCGCATCGCCAGCCTCGCCAAGGCCGAGGAGCGCTTCGCCGAGGTGGTGCGCGTGCAGAAGCTCATGCTCGACGAGGGCGCCGGCACCCAGACCGACTATCTCAACGCGGAGGCCGACCTGCTCGGCGTCCGGGCGAGCCTCGCCGAGGCGCGCCACGCCGCCGCGCTCGCCCGGGTCGACCTCGCCCGCGCCGCCGGCCTCCTCACTCCCGAATGGCTGCGCCAGAACCTGATGCAGGCGACTCCGGAGACCTCCCGATGAGCCCGAAGAAGATCGTCATCCCCATCGTTCTGCTGGCCGCGGCCGGAACGGCGGCCTGGTATTTCACATCGTCGCGCCGCGCCAGGCCGGACGACGGCGCCCTCGTGGCCTCCGGCACGGTGGAGGCCACGGACGCGCAGCTCGGCTTCCAGGCGCCGGGCCGGGTGATCGCGATCGCGCCGCGCGAAGGCGACCGCGTCACGGCCGGCCAGGAGCTGGCCCGGCTGGAACGCTCGGAGCTGGAGGCCCGGCATGCCCAGGCCGAGGCCCAGGTCGAAGCCGCCCGCGCCTCCCTCGCCGAGCTCGAGCGCGGCTCGCGCCAGGAGCTGATCGCCCAGGCCCGCGCCGCGCTCGCCGCCGCCGCCGAACGCCGCGCCGACGCCGGGCGCGACCTCGACCGCACCCGGCGCCTGTACGACGGGGGCGCCGTCAGCCGGGAGGCGCTCGACAAGGCGCAGACGGTCGTGGACGTGGCCCGCAGCCAGCAGACCCAGGCCGCCGAGCAGCTCCGCCTGCTCCAGGCCGGGCCGAGCCGGGAGACCAAGGACGCGGCGCGCGCCCAGGTGGCTCAAGCGGAAGCTGCCGTCCAGGGCGTGGAGGCGACCCTGGGCAACACCGTGCTCGCCGCGCCGTTCGACGGCGTGGTCACGGTCCGCCACCGCGAGCCCGGCGAGATCGTGCCCGCCGGCTCGCCCGTGCTCACGCTCATGGACCCGCGCAGCCGCTACGTCCGCATCTACATCCCCGAGAACCGGGTGGGCGCGGTGCGGGTCGGCTCGCGCGCCTCGATCACGGCCGACACCTACCCCGGCAAGACCTATCCCGGCGAGGTCTCCTTCATCGCCTCCGAGGCCGAGTTCACGCCGAAGAGCGTGCAGACCACCGAGGAGCGCGTGCGGCTGGTCTACGAGGTCAAGGTGCGGGTGACCGGGGATCCGGGGTTCGACCTCAAGCCGGGTCTGCCGGCCGACGTGAAATTGGAGGAGGCCGGAAAGTGATCGAGGTCCAGGGCCTCACCCGCCGCTTCGGCGAGCTGACGGCCGTGGACCGGCTGAGCTTCGAGGTGCGCAAGGGCGAGCTCTTCGGGCTCGTCGGGCCGGACGGAGCGGGCAAGACCACGACGCTGCGCATGCTCGCGGGCGTGCTGCGGCCGACCGGCGGCGATGCCACGCTCGCCGGCCTCTCCGTGGTGCGTCAGCCCGAGGCGGTCAAGCACCGGCTGGCCTACATGTCCCAGCGCTTCGGGCTCTACGCCGACCTGACCGTGCTCGAGAACCTCGCCTTCTACGCCGACCTCTACCGGGTGCCGCGCTCCGAGCGGCCGGCGCGCCTCGAACGGCTGTTCCAGTTCTCGAACCTGGAGCCGTTCAAGGACCGGCTGGCGGGCAAGCTCTCGGGCGGCATGAAGCAGAAGCTCGGCCTGTCGTGCGCGCTGATCCACCAGCCCGAGATCCTGCTGCTCGACGAGCCGACGTTCGGCGTGGACCCGGTGTCGCGCCGCGAGCTCTGGCTGATCGTCCACGAGATGGTGGCCGAGGGGGTGACGGCGGTGGTGAGCACGGCCTACATGGACGAGGCCGAGCGCTTCGACCGGCTCGCCCTCCTCCACCGCGGCCGGCTGCTGGCGCTCGACGCGCCCGGCGCGCTCCAGCAGGCCATGGCTGCGGGCGGCGAGGAGATCCTGGAGGTCCAGGTGGCGCGCGCCCGCGACGCCCGCGAACACCTGGCGGGCCTGCCGGACGTGCGGCGCGTCGCGGTGTTCGGCGACCGGCTCCACCTGAGCGTCGGGTCCGCGCAGCGCGCCGCGGACGAGGTCACCCGGGCGCTCCGCGCGGCGGGCTTCGAGGTCCTGTCCGCCCGTCCAATCCCGCCATCGCTCGAAGACGTGTTCATCGGCAAGGTCGCGGAGGCCGACGCGGCATGAGTGAGACGGCGGTCGAGGTCAAGAACCTGACGCGGACCTACGGCGAGTTCGTGGCCGTGGACCACGTGAGCTTCGAGGTGCGGACCAAGGAGGTCTTCGGCTTCCTCGGCCCGAATGGCGCCGGCAAGACCACGACGATCAAGATGCTCACCGGCCTCGTGCCGCCGTCCTCCGGCACCGGGCACGTGGCGGGGTACGACATCCGCGACGAACGGCGGCGGATCAAGCGCCACATCGGCTACATGTCGCAGCTCTTCTCGCTCTATGCCGACCTGACGGTCGAGGAGAACATCGCCTTCTTCTCGGGCCTCTACGGCGTACCGCGGGCGAAGCGGGCCGAGCGCCGCGACTGGGTGCTGCGCATGGCCGGCCTCGCCGACCAGCGCAAGCGGCTCACGGGCGAGCTGTCGCTCGGCTGGAAGCAGCGCCTGGCGCTCGGCTGCGCGGTGCTCCACGAGCCGCCGATCCTCTTCCTGGACGAGCCGACGTCCGGCGTCGATCCCATCTCCCGGCGCGAGTTCTGGGACCTGATCTACGCGCTGTCCGCCTCCGGCACCACGGTCTTCGTGACCACGCACTACATGGAGGAGGCCGAGTACTGCGACCGGCTGGCCCTCATGAACCGCGGGCGGCTGATCGCGCTCGACACGCCCACCCGGCTGCGCGAGGGCTTCAGCCAGCCGCTCCTGGAGGTACGCACCGACGCCGGCCCCGAGGCCGCCGAGGCGCTCGAAGGGATGCCCGGCGTCGCCGGCGCGGGCCTCTTCGGCCGCGCGGTGCACGTCACGCTCGCGCCGGGCGCGGACGTGGACGCGGCCCGCCAGGAGATCGGCCGCCGGCTCGCCGGACGCGGCGTCAAGACCGAGGCGATCGAGCCGATCCCGCCGTCGCTGGAGGACGTCTTCATCGCCCGCATCCAGGAGGCCGGAGGCGCCCCAGTTGATTGAGATACCAGCGAGCCTCACCCGTCTCCTCGCCATGGCCCGCAAGGAGGTGCTCCAGCTCCGCCGGGACACCCGCAGCCTGATCCTCGCCTTCCTGCTGCCGATGATGCTCCTGATCCTGTTCGGCTACGCGATCTCCTGGGACGTGCGGAACATCCACATCGCGGTGCTCGACGACGACCGCTCGGCCGCCAGCCGGGAGCTGATCGACGCCTTCCGCTCCTCGGGCTACTTCACGATCGTCCAGCACCTCGAGCGGCCGGCGCAGATCGGCGAGCTCTTCGACCGCGGCGCCGCCCAGGCCGTACTGGTGATTCCCGCCGGCTTCTCCGCGGACCTGACCGCGGGCCGCACGGCTGCGGTCCAGACCGTGGTGGACGGCAGCGACGCCAACACCGCCACGATCGTCCTGGCCTACGCCGAGTCGATCGCGCGCACCTTCTCGGGCAAGGTGCTGCTCCGCGGCGCGAAGGCGGACCGGCCTCTGTCGGCTGTCACGCCGGAATCGCGGGTCTGGTACAACGAGGACCTGTCGAGCCGCAACATGATCGTCCCCGGCCTGGTGGCGGTGATCATGATGATCATCGCGGCCATGCTCACCTCGCTGACCATCGCGCGCGAGTGGGAGCGCGGCACCATGGAGCAGCTCGCGGCCACGCCGGTCTCGCGCGTCGAGGTGGTGCTCGGCAAGCTCCTCCCCTACCTCGCCATCGGCCTCGCGGACGTGGTGGTCTGCTCGATCCTCGGCGTGCTGCTCTTCGACGTGCCGTTCCGCGGCAGCGCGGCGCTTCTCATGGCGCTGTCGTTCTTCTTCCTGACCGGCGCGCTGGGCCTCGGGATCTTCATCTCGGCGGCGGCGAAGTCGCAGGTGCTCGCCACCCAGGTGGCGATGATGGCCACCTACCTGCCCGCCTTCCTGCTCTCCGGCTTCATGTTCGCCATCGAGGTCATGCCGGCGCCGCTCCGCGCCGTGACCTACCTGGTGCCGGCGCGCTACTTCCTGGTGGTGACGCGCGGCATCTTCCTCAAAGGCGTGGGCGTCGAGGTGCTCTGGTTCCAGGCCGTCCTCATGCTCGTCTTCGCGGCGGCCGGCCTGTCGCTCGCGGTGCTGCGCTTCCGCAAGGAGCTCGAATGAACCCGGAGCGCGTCTTCGAGATGGTGAGGAAGGAGTTCCGCCAGATCTTCCGCGACTCGCGGCTGCGGCGGATGATCTTCGTGGCCCCGGTCATCCAGCTCCTCGCCTTCGGCTACGCGGTGTCCACGGATGTCCGCAACGTCGCGACCCTGGTTGTGGACCACGACCGCACGCCCGCCTCGCGGGAGCTGGTCGAGGCCTTCCGCGCCTCGGGCTACTTCCGGATCGACGGCTACACCGACCGGCCGGCGGACATCGTGAGCGCGCTCGATCATGGGAAGGCCGTGCTCGGCCTGGTGATCCCGGAAGGCTTCGAGCGTGACGCGGCAGAAGGCCGGGCGAGCGTCCAGCTCCTGCTCGACGGCACCAACTCGAACCTCGCCACCGTGGCGCGCGGCTACGCCGAGCGCATCGTGCTGAGCCAGGGCGCGCAACCCTCCATGACCCCTCCGATCGACCTGCGCTCGCGCGCCTGGTTCAACCCGGACCTGGACAGCCGCGACTACAACGTGCCGGCGGTGATCGGGGCGCTCCTCATGCTGATCTGCCTGATCCTGACCTCGCTCGCCGTGGTGCGCGAGCGCGAGATCGGCACCCTGGAGCAGCTCCTGGTGAGCCCGCTGCGGCCGGGCGAGCTGATCCTCGGCAAGACGCTGCCGTTCGCGCTCATCGGCACGGTGGAGCTGGTGCTCGTCGTCACCATCGCGCTCACCTGGTTCCACATCCCGTTCCGCGGCAACCCGCTGCTGCTCCTTCTCGCGAGCGTGCTCTTCCTTTTCACGGCGCTCGGCACGGGCCTGCTCATCTCGACCATCTCGAACACCCAGCAGGAGGCGTTCATGTCGGGCTTCCTGGTGTTCCTGCCGTCGCTCCTGCTCTCCGGCTTCATGTTCCCGGTCAACAGCATGCCGCGGGTGTTCCAGATGCTGACCCTGGTGATCCCTTTGCGCCACTACCTGGAGATCGTGCGCGCCGTGTTCCTCAAGGGCGCGGGGTTCGAGGCGCTCTGGCACCAGCTCCTCGCGTTGCTCGTCATGGGGGTCGCGCTGCTCTGGGCGGCGGCCCGCCGTTTCCGTGGCGAATCGGGCTGAATCTGTGCTAGGCTGCCCGCCGTACAACCTTGCTCAAAAAGGAGCTTTTCCCATGAAGAGAGTAGCCCTCTGTGCGGCCGGTGTGCTGATGCTCGCCTGTCTTACCGCCCCCGCGGCCCACGCCGGCGCGAAGGCGAACGTCACGGTGCACAACAACTCGGAGTTCGCGATTCACAACTTCTTCCTCTCCCCCTCCGAGCAGAACCACTGGGGCGCCGACCAGCTCGGCGATGACGTCATCGGCAAGGGCGCCAAGTTCACCCTGACGGACATCCCCTGCAACAACTACGACGTGAAGCTGGTGGACGAGGACGGCGACGAGTGCGTGGTTTCGGACGTCGACATCTGCGGCGGCAATGGCAACTGGAACATCACCGACGACGACCTCCTCGACTGCGAAGGCTACGGCGACGACGAAGGCGACGAGTAGAACCCGAAAAAGAAGCGATCCTGCGAGGCCCGGGGAAGAGATTCCCCGGGCCTCGTTTTTTTTTACAGATTCTTTACCGCCCTCATCACAATAAACTTGCTCACACACTTCCATTTGGCTATTCTCACAATCCCAATCGCTGTTGGAGAGCGAACGGCACCGGCATCGGGCGATGCAACCCAGGGCCGGTCTCCTTCGCTGCTCCTCCTGACGCGGGCTCCCCGCCCGCCTGAATCGGAGCCTCTCCCGGCTCCCTTGACAAGGAGGAAAGCATGAGTCGAGCGCGACGGAATTCCTGCCTTCTGATCGTCCTCATCCTGGGCCTCTCCTGGGCAGCCCAGGCGGCGACCGTTCTCCAGATGAATCTGGAGCAGATGGTCGGCCGTTCGGACAGGATCTTCCGCGGCACGGTCCTCGACATCCACGAGGGCACGGTGCAGGCCGGCGGCTCCGCGCTGCCGGTGGTGACCTACCGGGTGCGGGTGGAGGAGGCCTTCAAGGGGACCTTCGACCAGGTGAAGGGCATGCAGGTTGCCGAGATCAAAATGCTCGGCAAGCTGAAGAGCGGACCCGGGTCCGCCCAGGCCCATTCGCCGGCTCCCCTGATCGACCTCCCCCACCTCCAGGTGGGACACGACTACCTGCTCCTCGTGACCCCGAAGAGCGCCATCGGCCTGTCGACCACGGTCGGCCTGGGCCAGGGCTGCTTCCAGGTGACCGGCAAGCCCGGACAGGAGCTGGCGGTCAACCTGAACCAGAACCTCGGTCTGCTCAACGGCATGGGCGGCTCGTCGCTGGCCGCGGAGGAGCCCGCGCAGGGCCCGATGCCCTACTCCGTCCTCGCCAACCTGATCCGCGGAATCGTGGACTGAGAAGGAGACGACCATGACGACGAAACCGACAAGCCGCTTCGCCCGCCTGTCCCTCGTTTCCCTCGTCCTCGCCGGTCGGCTCCTGATCGCCGCGCCCGGCTCCGCCACCGGTCCGCTCGCCGTCTGCAACCCCGGCCAGCCGTTCCTCTGGCCGGGCGGCGGCGCCAACATCCCGTACAACCCGGACCAGGGGCCTCTCGGTCCGCTGACCAACGCCCAGGCCGTCACCCTCGTGGGCAACGGCTTCGGGCAGTGGGACGCCATCCCCTCGGCCACCACGACCTACCTGAACGCCGGCCCGCTGCCGGTGGACGTGGATATCACCAACTTCGGCCCCTACCTGGAGCCGGTCGCGCCGGACGGCCTGTCCGCCATCGTCTTCGACGACACCGGCGAGATCTTCGACCTGCTGTTCGGGCCGGGCTCCGGCATCCTCGGCTTCGCCGGTCCGGAGTGGGTCAACACCCTGAGCTGCACCATCCTGGAGGGCGTGGCCTTCTTGAACGGCCCCGCCTTCGGCGACGCCACCGAGGCGCTCGACGTCATCACGCACGAGTTCGGCCACTACCAGAACCTGGCCCACACCGTGGTCAACGGCCAGATCCTGCTCGGCGACAACAGCGGTCCGACGCCCAACGACACCTTCCCGATCCCCTCGCTGGCGGGCAAGGTCGAGACCATGTATCCCTTCTACTTCGGCACCGCGGCGGGCACGTCGAGCCCGGAGAAGGACGACATCTCGGGCCTCTCCGCCCTCTATCCGGCCGCCACCTTCGCCTCCACCACCGCCACCATCACCGGCAAGATCCTGGGGCCCAACGGCACCACGCCTCTGACCGGCGTGAACGTCATCGCGCGCAACACCGCCAACCCGTTCGTCGACGCGGTCTCCGCCATCTCGAGCGACTACGCGGTCGACTACTCGACCTCCGCCCCGTTCGTCGGCGTCTACACGATCAAGGGCCTGACGCCCGGCGCGCAGTACGCGGTCTACGTCGACGAGATCCTGGCCGGCGGCTTCAGCACGCCGCCGCTCAACCCGCTGCCGGGACCCGAGGAGTTCCGCAACACGGCCGAGTCGAGCAACGGCGCGACCGACAACCCCACCGTCTTCAACGCCGTCTCGGCCGCGGCCGGAGCCACGGCGAGCAACATCAACATCATCTTCAACGCGCCGGTCGCGGGCCAGCCGCTGCCGGTGGGCGACGACGGCTCGGTCCAGCTCTTCCTGCCGTTCGCCTTCGAGATCTGCGGCCAGCGCTTCGACTCGCTGTTCGTCAACGCCAACGGCAACCTGACCTTCGGCGCTCCCAGCGCCGACTTCAGCGAGTCGATCGTCGAGTTCCTCTCCGGACCGCCGCGCATCGCGGGCCTGTGGGACGACCTCAACGCCGGGGCGGGCGGCACGGTGGTCTTCGGCCAGACCTCGAGCACCTTCACCGTGACCTACACCAACGTGCCCGAGTTCTCGAACACCGGCGCGAACACCTTCTCGATCAAGCTGCAGAAGTCGTCGAACCACGTCGACATCACCTACGGCAGCCTCACGGCGGCCGACGGCCTGGCCGGCGTGAGCTGCGGCGGCGCCGTGACCTCGGGCTTCGAGCCGGTCACCGACCTGAGCCACGAGAACGGCACCCAGGACCTCAAGAAGCAGCCCGCGATCTTCGAGCTCTTCGGCCCCGGCAACCCGGTCGACCTCTCCGGCCGGACGCAGAAGTTCAACGCCAAGGCGAGCTTCGACGACGACTTCGAGAGCAACGACACCGTGAACCAGGCCGAGCACATCCACCTGCCGTTCGACTCGGTCGACGAGAAGAAGGACTTCACGGAGATCCGGCCCGCCGGCGACGACGTGGATTTCTATGACTTCTCGGTCAAGGCGGGCGACATCCTGGCGGTCGAGGTGGTGCGCGGCAACCTGGACACCGTGATCGGCATCTTCGACGCCGACACCGGCACCCTGCTCGCGGCCGACGACGACGGCGGCGACGGTCTCCTGTCGCGCCTGCTGGTCCAGGCCGACGAGGACCTCGACCTGGCCGTGGCCGTGTCGACCTTCCCGGACCTCGACTTCACCGGCGCCGGCGAAGGCGCGGGCCGCTACGTGCTCTCGGTCCACAAGTACCGCGGCACCATCCTGGCGGCCGGCGACGACACCGCGACCCCGGTCAGCCTGGGCTTCAACTTCCCGTTCCAGGGCGCGACCTGGAGCAGCGTCTTCGTCAACTCGAACGGCAACCTGACCTTCGGCGCGGGCAACACGGACTTCTCGGAGACCGTGCCCGAGTTCCTCGCCGGCCCGCCGCGCATCGCGCCGCGGTGGACCGATCTCGACGCCAACGGCGGCCTGGTCATCGCCGAGCAGGACGACGACGACGAGATCACCTTCCACTTCGTCAGCGTGCCGGAGTTCTTCTCGACCTCGCCCAACTACTTCTCGGTCAAGCTCGACGACCACGGCGAGATCGACCTGGACTACTTCGCCACCACCCGCACCGACGGCCTCACCGGCATCACCAAGGGCGGCGGCGTCGCCGACCCGGGCGAGGACGACCTCTCGGACGACGACGACTGGCCGCGGAACGGCACCACCTACGAGCTCTTCTCCACGTCGGACGTCTTCAGCTTCGACCTGTTCTACTCGGAGCTCGAGTTCGACTAGGCGCCGGACTTGACCCGGTCGGACAGGTAAGGTAGTCTTGAAGGACGGCGAGGGCCGGGGATTTCCCCGGCCCTCGCTTTTTCTTTTGGCGCCGTTTTTTCCAGGAGACCCGACATGTCCGACGACCTGATCCGCCGCTTCGAGGACGGCTCGTTGCCGAACACGGAGTTCCACCACCGCGACCACGTCCGCCTGGCCTGGCTCTACCTGAAGGAGGAGCCGGTGCTGGGCGCCCTGACCCGTTTCACCGAGGGCCTGAAGCGCTTCGCGGCGCGGCACGGCCACGCCGGGCTCTACCACGAGACCATCACCTGGGCGTACTTCTTCCTGATCCACGAGCGCATGGCCCACGCGGAAGCCGCCGAGGCCTGGGAGTCCTTCGCCGAGCGCAACCCCGACCTGCTCACCTGGAAGCCGTCGGTGCTCGACGGTTACTACGAGGCGGAGACGCTGGCGTCGCCGCTCGCGAAGCGGGTGTTCGTGCTGCCGGACCGGCGTCCATCCTGAAAACATGCCGAGGGCCTACCGGCCCCGAGCGGGCCCCCGGCGAAAGGGTGAATCGGTTGTCAATTAGCACAACACCGGTTTACGCAGTTTAATCGGCTTCCTTAGTCCTTGATTCTATTGACTTTTTACCCCTATCTGCTACTATACCCCCAAGCCGATTTTACCGCTCGTGGGTTACGTACCGGTTACGCAGAAAGGGGGCCGAGATGAAGGCAAAGATCACCAAGAGGCTCGTCGACAGCCTCGAACCCGACCCGGCGCGCGATGTCCTGGTCTGGGATACCGAGCTTGCAGGCTTCGGGCTTCGGGTCTCGCGCGGCGGGGTCAAGAGCTACATCTTTCAGTACAAGTTCCAGCGCAGAGCTCGACGCATCACCCTGGGAGTGCATGGGCGAGCGTTGACCCTGGAGGCCGCCCGCAAGCTCGCTCTGGCTCGCCGCCTCGCCGTCCAAGCGGGCGGAGATCCCGCCACCGAAGCGCAAGAGGCCGCAGCAGCGCCGACCGTGCGCGACCTCGAGACCCGCTACCTGGCCGAGCACGCCGCCAAGAGGTCCAAGAGCACGCAGCGCAGCGCCGCACAGTTCTTTCGCCTCTTCCTGATTCCGGCCCTCGGCTCGCGCAAGGTGGCCTCGGTGACCTGGGCCGATCTGGAGGCGATCCACCAGCGCTTGGCCTACATCCCTTACCAAGCCAACGGGCTTCTGAGCTTGGCCTCCAAGGCGTGGTCGCTCGCCGCGCGATGGGGCTGGTGCCCGCGGGACCAGCCCAACCCCGCCCACGGCCACGATCGATATCCCGAGAGGGTGCGCGGTCAGGCTCTCGACCGTGAGCAGCTTGCACGGCTCGGCGCCGCCCTGGACCAAGAGAAGCCCGGAAGCGTTGCCGTCGCGGCGTTCCGCTTCTGCCTGCTGACTGGCTGCCGTCCGGGGGAGGCTCGCACCGCGCGATGGGACACGATCGATCTCTCTGCCCGGCTCTGGAAGCTGCCCGAGGCCAAGACCGGCCCGCGTGCCGTCTACCTGGGGCAAGCGGCCGTCGATGTGCTCGCAGGACTCGACCGGAATGGCCCCTTCCTGTTCAGCGGTATAACTCCTGATGTGCGGATTCCGACGAAGCCGGCCACCCATTCCGACGTGAAGGCGGCCACCCATTCCGAGGCGAAGCCGGCCACCCTGCCGGGCGTAGCGGCGAGCAGGGCTCATGGTGGATCGAAGTGGCCGTCTTGAGGCCCGCTAACGGCCTCTGAGTCTGTCATCGTTTCTCTTCTTTTTTATCCTTCCTCCTCCTCGTCGTCGCGGCTGTGGGAGCTGTGTGGAATCCTGGGCGGGTGGCGGGCGGGCGCCCAGGATTTCCAAGGGGTGTGGGAAGGTCCGGGGACGGGCGGGTGGCGGCCCGGAGCTTTCCATACTCCGTCAGCTTCCATAGCCGGGTGGGGAGCTCCCGGGGGGTTGGGGGGCCGGCCGCGCGGCGCGCGCGCCTCACGACGGGCTGTCCTCCGGCGTTCCCAGCGCGACCTTGCGTCTCGACTCGCCCAGGAGCTTGATCTGGTAGGCGTTATGGACCAGACGATCGAGCAGGGCGTCGGCCAGGGTGGCGTCACCGATGGCGTCGTGCCACATCTTGACCGGCAGTTGGCTGGTCACCAGGGTCGAGCGGCTGCCGTAGCGGTCCTCCAGGATTTCCAGCAGGTCCCGGCGCTGGGCATCGCCCAAGGGGTGGAGACCCCAGTCGTCGAGGACCAGCAGATCGATTCGCGACAGGCTTGCCAGCAGCTTCGAGTACCGGCCGTCCACCTTGGCGGTGCCCAGATCCGACAGCAGCCGCGGCACGCGGTGGTAGGCCACGGTGAAGCCCTCCCGGCAGGCCTTCTGCGCCAGAGCGCAGGCCAGGAAGCTCTTGCCGGTGCCGGTCTTGCCGGTGATCAGGACGTTGAGGTGCTGGGAAACCCACTGGCACGAGCACAGAGACACGAAGAGAGACCGATCCAGGCCACGGGGCGTTCGCAGGTCCACGTCTTCCACGGCCGCGCTCTGGCGCAACCGCGCCTTGGCGAGACGGTCCTTCAGCCGGCAGTTCTCGCGCTCCGTCATCTCGCGATCCACCAGCAGGCCCAGACGCTCGACGAAACCGAGCTCCTCCAGGCCGCTCATCTGCATCTGCTCCTCCAGGCCCTTGGCCATGCCGATGAGCCGCAGCTCTTGGAGCTTCTCCAGCGTCGGATGGGTCAGCATGGCCACTCCTCCCCGCCGTAGTACGAGGAGCCCCGGAGGTTCTCATGCTCCTGCGGCAGGGCCGCCGACGGCTCGCCAGCCGGCACCTCCTGCCGCTCCAGACCCATCTGCAGGATCGAGCGCACGCTGCGGTACGAGACGGCGTCGACCTGAAGCGCCCGCTGGCAGGCCGCCTCCAGCCTCTCTGCTCCGTAGCGCTGGCTCAGCCGCATGATCCCCAGACACGAGCGGAAGCCCTGCTGTGGATGCGCCCGCGTCGACATCACCCGCTCGATCAGCCCACCCACCGACGGACCCGCCTGCCGCGCCCACCGCACCAGACGCTCGGGCGTCCATTCCGCGTACTCCCGATGCGCACTCGGCATGTGACCGCTCTGCGTCGTGTGAGCTCCTCGCAGGAGGCTGCGCAGATGGCTGGACACCCGCTTGCCTTTGGCGAAGCACTCCACTGTCTGGGCGCTCACCCGCACGTCCAGCTGCTGGCTCACCAGCTGATACGGCACGCTGTAGTAGTGACCTTCGACCTCGACGTGATAGTCGATGTGGACCCGCGCCTTCTTCCACTCGGCGTAGATGAAACGCTCGCCGGGCAGCGGTCGAAGAGCCGGCTGCTCGAGACTTTCGAACAGCGATCGCCGGGAGCCGGGACGCTTGCGAAACGGCCGCTGGTTCAACGGGCCCAAAAGCTCGCGAATCGCCTGGTTGAGCTCGCCCAACGAGAAAAACGTCCGGTGCCGCAGGCGGGCCAGGATCCAGCGCTGGACCAGCTGCACGCCGGCTTCGACTTTGGCCTTGTCGCGCGGCTTGCGCACCCGCGCCGGCATTACCGCCACGCCGTAGTGCATGGCCAGGTCCTGGTAGGTCGGATTCAGCTCCGGCTCGTACCGGCACGCCCGGGTCACTCCAGAACGCAGGTTGTCCGGAATCACCAGCTCCGGCAAGCCGCCGCCGAACTCGAAGGCCCGCACATGCGAGCCGATCCAGTCGGCCAGACCCTGGCTCCACGTCGCCTCCGCGAAGGTATAGCTGCTGGCGCCCCAAACCGCCACGAACACCTGCGCCTCCCGCACCTCGCCCGTGCCCGCGTCGACCACCGGCACCGTCGCGCCGCAATAGTCGACGAACAGCTTCTCACCGGGCCGGTGCACCTGGCGCATGCACAGGTCCAGCTTGCCACGCCACACCCGGTACAGGTCGCAGAACCGGCTGTATTGGTAGCCGTCCGGATGCTGCTCCCGGTACTCCTGCCAGACCAGGGAAAGCGTCATGTCCCGGCGCTTGAGCTCCTCGTGCACCGCCGCCCAGTCCGCCTCCGGACGCTCGGCCTGCACCGACGCTCTCCGGGCCGGCGGATACAGCCGGCACTCCAACTCCTCCTCGCTCAAGCTCTCCCACGTCTCCAGCAGACCAGCCTTCTGCGCCCGCTCGACGTACTCCGCCACGCTCGCCCTCCCGACTCCACTCGCACGACTGGTCTGCCGCTGGCTCAAACCGCACACCAACAGCAAACGCAACACCTCTTGGACCTTCCGCATACTGAGTCTCCTTGCCGGCATCTGCCTCCCTTCGGAAGGCCAGAGTGTCACGGCGTCGGAGCCCTGCTCGCCGCTCAGTCCGACAGCAAGCCGGCCACCCTTGCGACGACCCTCAAAAAGTGGCCGCTTTCACGTCGGAATGGGTGGCCGCCTTCGTCTCGGAACGGGTGGCCGCCTTCACGTCGGAACGGTGGCCGCCTTCGCGTCGGAATCCCTGGCCGGATTCGCTCGGAATCCGCATCCTGATGCTCCTCTCACCCAGATGCATCGGCTCTGGGATCGTCTGGTGACTCGCGCCGATCTTCCCAAGGGAGTGCGTCTCTATGATGCGACTCGGCACACCTTCGCCACGACGGCGGCGGAGTTGGAGGTGCCGCGCGATGTGCGCAAGCGCCTGATGGGTCACGCGATCGGCCGGGATGCCCATGATCGATACCTGCATCCGGTCAAGGTGCTTTTGCGAGCGGCCGATCTGGTGTCGGGGGAGCTTGCCTCGGCACTACGGGGTGAGGAGGAGACCGCGGCCTCAGCAGCCTAGTCAGCCAACTTGCGCTGACGAGTCGCTTCGGTGCGAAGTGCGGGGGACCCGAGGTACGCTCGGGCCCCCCGTCCGTGGGAGTTTCGTTCCGTTCCTTCAATTCCTCCATCCGCGAGGGAGCTAATCCGAAGGGGGCAGAGGGGGGTGGGGGCCGAAGGATTGGCCGCGCAGAGCCGCACGCAGGTCCGCACGCAAGTCCAGACGCGGCTTCGCAGGCCTGCACGCAGACCTGGACGCGGCCCTGGGCGAGCCCACGGAGCTTCCGACGCAGGCGAAGCATTCCCCCGCCCAGGCTGTGGAAGCTGACCGGGTATGGAAAGCTCCGGACCACCACCCGACCGCCTCCGGACCTTCCCACACCCGTTGGAAATCCCGGCCGCCATCCGCCGCCCGGGATTCCCACAGCTACACACAGCCTCGGCGACGAAGACCGATAGGAGAGAAGAGGATAAAAGAAAAGACGCGAATGCAAACTTATCTATGCAAGTTTCTGAGAGACGACCACCCCTCCCGACCACCCGCGCGAGTTCGAGCGACCGTGGGACAACAACCCAACCGCCCACCCTCTCCAGCACCATCGGTCTGCAGGACGGCAACCTCCCCCACGCTGCTGACGCAAACTCCCCCGCGCTCGATCGACCCGTCGTCGTGGACGGCAACGGCCCCACCATGGCGCTGACGCACACGCCCCGTGCACGTAGCAGGCCGTCGATGACCACCCCTCCCACCCGCCCTCTCAAGCTCCAACGGCTACCTGGACGGCAACACCCCCACCAGGACGCTGATGCAAACGCCCCCTCTCTCGATCGACCGTCATCGTGGACGGCAACTGCCCCCCCAAGCGCTGACGCACATGCCCCTGCGCGCGATCGAACCACCGTCGAGGACGGCAACCTCCCCCCACGCTGCTGACGCAAACGCCCCCGCGCTCGATGGACCCGTCATCGTGGCCGGCAACTGCCCCCACCGCGCTGCTGACGCACACGCCGCCATCTCCTGCGAGCTCACATGCCGCGCCGGAGCAACTCGCTCGCCATCCCCCCAGCCTTCCTCCGCGAGATCCTCCGGCGTAGCAGCCGCACCGCAACGTCAACCTCCCCCCGCAGATTGGCTCGTCGAGTAGCCAGGGGAGCTTACGCTCCCCCGGCT
>JBEQUE010000064.1:0-11279 GCA_040349255.1 Acidobacteriota bacterium
GCTGCTGCCCGGTGATCGCGGCGTGCGCTGTGTGGCGCCGGACCTGCTCGGGCTGGGGCTCTCCGACCGCATCCGCTTCGAGGAACACTCGGTCGATCGACACGGCGCCGCCATCGCCGAGCTCGTCGAAGGGCTCGACCTGCGCGGCGTCATCCTCGTGGGCCAGGACTGGGGAGGCCCCATCGGGACGGAGGCGGCCCGGCAGGTCCCGGACCGGATCGCCGGCTGCGTGTTCGCCAACACGGCGGTCTCGATCCCGAGCCTCCCGCGCGGGACCTGGTTCCATACCCTCTCCCGGATGCCGCTGGTGAGCGACCTGCTTTTTCGCGGCCTCGGCTTCCCCCAGAACCTTCTATGGGCGAGCCAGGGAGACCGGCGATCGATCCGCGGCGACGTGGCGCGCGCCTACCGCTGGCCGCTCCGGACCTGGGAGGACCGCGGCACCCCGCTCGCCCTGGCCCGCATGGTCCCGCACGGGCCCGCCCATCCCAGCCTGCCGGCGCTCCGCCGCGGACACGAATGGGCCAGCGCCTTCTCCGGACCCATGGCGCTGGTCTGGGGGACCCGCGATCCGATCCTCGGCCGCGCGCTGCGCCGCCACGAGCGCGACTTCCCCCAGGCGCCGGTCACGCGGACCGACGCCGGACACTTCCTTCAGGAAGAGGTCCCCGAAGCGCTCGCGACCGCGATCGAGGACGTCGCGCGACGCGCCGCGTAGCGCCTAGCCCAGGGCAGGAATCTTGCTCTGCGCGCACGGCAGAATCTCGGAGTCAGGCTGCCAAAGCTGCTTCGCTCAGCTCGTTATTGGTGGCCGCCGGCCGGCTGACTTCCGTTACCTCGATTCCCAACTTCGTCTCTGCCGGCTTCTTCTTCAACCACTCGACCTCGATCTGCTCCGCTCTGACGCGCTCGACGGCTTCCTGCCAATCGCGCAGAGCCGACTCGTTTGTCTCGTTGAAGAAGCTCTCAACCTCATCCTGGAAGTCCTTGAAGCTCCTCGTATCGGACGCTATATCGAAGAGGATTGCCCGGAAAGCCGAGCAGAACTCCGCCAGCGCTTCGCTCGGGCTCTGGCCCTTGGTCGCGAACCCCCCGGGGTTGATGCCCTCCAGCCAGGCCTCTCCGTCTTCCTCGCTCAGCAGGGCGCGACCGGAGACAGCGACTCTCGCGATGAAGCCGTTGCCCTCGACCAGTTCCCGCAGGCCGAACAGTAATGGATAGCTCGTCATGACCGTCGTCATCCCCGCTCTCTTCTATAGACGGATTGTCCTCACGGTTTGTTCCACAAGTCAATCGTCGCAGTGCGCCTAGCGCTTGCCGGTCTTCTCCCGCCGCTCCTGCCGATCGTAGCGCCAGCTCAGCATCGCCGGCACGAGCGTGATCGCGATCAGCGAGGTGGAGAGGGTGCCCAGGATCGCCACCTTGCCCGTGGTCTGCAGGCCGGGGTAGTGGGAGAAGATGATCGAGCCGAAGCCCACGACCGTGGACAGCGCCGCCGCCACCACCGCCTTGCCGGTCTCCACGATGCCGCTCTCGAACTGCTCCCGCGGCAGGTTGCGCACCTCCCGGAACCGGTGCAGCACGTGGACTCCGTAGTCCACCCCGATGCCGATGATCATGGTGGTCACGAAGATGTTGATGAAGTTCATCGGGGTCTGCGTGGCGACCATGCCGCCGACCATCCAGATCAGGCCCACGCAGAGCGGGGCGAGCGCCATGAAGGTGTGCCTGACGTTGCCGAAGTCGATCCGCAGCAGGACGGCGACCAGGACGAAGCCCAGCATGCCGGCGATCCAGGCGTCGTGCACCACGTCCTCCCGCACCCGCTGGTTGACCACGTTGGTGCCGGCGAGCGCCGCCTGCGGACCGAGCTCCCTGGCGAGCCGCAGGGCGTCCGGCGGCGCCTCGCGGCGCCAGCGGTTGTCGGGCGGGTAGAGATACACCACGCTCTTCCAGCCGCGGTCCGTCTCCTTCAGGTAGCGCTCCAGCAGGATCTGCGTCTGTCTGGAGGCGGCAAAGTCGGTGTGCCCGATCGGTCCGGGAAGCTGGATCGCCTTGGCCAGGAGGTCCATGCCGGGCTCGAACGCCTCCGGCCGCATGCCCTCCTGCGCCAAGGCCTGGGCGAAGGTCGAGCGGATGCGCTGGAGGTCGAGCGCGCCGTTCTGCTCGCTCCGGATCCAGTCCAGGACCTCGCGCTGCCTCTGCGGCGGCGGGATCAGCGAGGTCACCGAGCTGTAGCCGTACAGGGTGCCGGTCTCGACCAGCCGGCGGGCCCCGGTCTCGGCCCTGGCGGCGAGCTCGATCACCTCCTCCGGGGTCTTGCCCGTGAGCACCAGCATCATCGAGTCGAAGCCCGACCCGAAGCGTCGGCCCACGTCCTCGGCCACCTCGATCCCCTTGTTGCCCTGCGGGCGCATGGTCTTCATGCTCTCGTCGAACTCGACCCGCACCGCGAGGCCCAGGGCCGTGAGCGTCAGCACGGCCCCGATCAGGAGCGCCGGCCGGCGGTGATGCATGCACAGTCGCACCAGCGAGTCCGAGCCGAAGCTGTGGAGGTAGAGGTTCGGCTCGGTCTGGCGCCGCCGGTGGTGGTCCTCGCTCCAGGAGAGCATGGCGGGCAGCAGCAGGAAGACCGAGATCATGCAGAACAGGATGCCGGTGCCGGTCAGGATGCCCATCTGCCGCAGGCCGATGAAGTCGGTGAAGGTGAAGGCGTAGAACGTGGCCGTGGTGGTCACCGCGCCGACCAGCACGCCGCGGCCCGACGAGCCGGTCATGGCCACCAGCGCCTCTTCCAGGCTCGCCCCCTTCTGCCGCTCCTCGATGAAACGGCCGTAGGTGACGATCGCGAAGTCGATGCCCAGGCCGATCAGCAGGGCCGCGACCACGCTCGTCGCCGAGCTCAGCGAGCCGATCAGCAGCCTGGCGAAGCCGAACGTCATCAGCAGGCCGCAGAGGAGCGGCACGAAGCCGTAGGCCAGGGCGGCCGGCCGCCGGAAGGCGAAGATCACCAGCAGCAGCACGCCGAGCGCCGACGTCACGATGTTGAGGATCATGTCGTTGCGGATCAGCGAGGCGTCGCCCAGGGCGGTCATGTACGGTCCGCCGAGGCCGACCTCGGGCGCGGGCGGCGGCTCGGGGCCGGCGATCTCCTTCCAGTCCGCGAGCGAGGCGTCCACCTGGGCCTGGACGTCGCGGCCCAGGCGCTCGTTGTACTTGAGGTCCTGGGGCGGCCGGTCCGGCTCGGCCAGGATCAGGAGCACCTGGTGGTCGCGCGACAGGTAGTAACCGCTCGTCCAGTCCACCTTGAGCGTGCCGCGCGAGCTCTGCACCCGGCCGAGGAAGATCTCGGACAGGCCGAGCGGATCGAGCCGCGACAGCTCCTTGACCGCCATGCCCTGGGGGGTCGAAAGCCGGCGGCGGAGCTCGCTCACCCGCTCGCGGATGCCCTCGTCCGAGAGACGCGCGGCCAGGTCCCGACGGCCGGCCTCGTCGAGGAACAGCACCGACTTCGGGAAGAAGGTCTTGAGCAGCTCCTCCGGTTCGCCGATCCGGTGCTGCACGCTCTTGAGCTGCGGCAGCTTCTCGAGGCGCGCCGCGAGGTCGTCCGCCAGCTGCTCGTACGGGTCGGGGACCTTCCCCTCGGGGATCTTCACCGCGACCAGCAGGTAGGTGTTGCTGCCGAAGTCCTGCAGGGTCTCGACATAGGTCTGCACCGCCGGGTCGTTCTTCGGCAGCAGGCTGAGCATGTCGGTCTCGAAGGTGAGCCGCAGGGTGAGGAAGAGCGACAGCGCGGTGAGCACGGCGAAGGCCACGAAGACAGTGCGGTAGCGCCGCCTCGCGAACAGCGCAAGGCGCTGGAGGTACGAAAGTTCCATCTATTGCCTCGGACCGGATGGGGGAAACAGGGAGATCGGCACCTCACCCTTGAGGATGAGACGTCCGAAGCGGACGAAGTACTCGATGCCGGAGTAGGCCGTGAGGATCATGGCCGCCCAGAGGGAGATCGGCGCCAGGTGTCGGAACTCGCCGAGCTGGTTGTAGATGATGAGGAGCGCGATGGCGACGATCTGGACGATCGTCTTGATCTTGCCCGAGAAGCCGGCCGGGATGACCAGGCCCTCGGCGGAGGCGAAGCTGCGCAGCGCCGTCACCGCAAACTCGCGCGCGATGATCACCACCACCATCCAGGCCGGGACCACGTTGTGGTCCAGCTCCACCAGGGAGATGAACGCCGCCGAGACCAGGATCTTGTCGGCCGCCGGATCGAGGAGGGTGCCGAGCCGGGTCACCTCCTTGCGGCGGCGGGCCAGGTAGCCGTCGAAGAAGTCCATGACCGCGGCCAGCAGGAACAGGCCGAGGCCCCACCACTCCTTGTCCTCGAACTTGGTGAGGAGCACCACCACGAGCGGCGGCACGAGGAGGATCCGGAAGATCGACAGCAGGTTGGGAAGATTCAGCATCTTGGGCGCGCCCCGGCAAACCGGGGCATTCTATGCCACCGCCACGGGGAACGGCACCCGGGAACCGCTCACCGCTTCGAGTCGAGAGCCGTCGTGACGACGATGCGGTTCTGACTGTTGCGGGTGATGTACGGCTTGCGCTTGCCCGGGATGTAGACGCCGGTGCCGCCCGGCACCGTCGTCGAGGGCGGGAAGCTCATCTGGCTGCCGCCCTGATAGAGCGCCAGGACGCGGCGCACGTAGTCCTTGGTCTCGCGGTACGGGGGCACGCCGCCGTAGCGCTGGACCGCGCCCGGTCCGGCGTTGTAGGCCGCCACCGCGAGGTCGAGGCGGCCGGGGAACCGGTCCACCAGATAGCGCAGGTAGCGCGTGCCGCCGCGGACGTTCTCGTCCGGATCGTACGGGTCGTCGACGCTGTAGAGGCTCGCCGTGGCCGGCATGAGCTGCATCAGACCCATGGCGCCCTTGTTGGAGCGCGCCCGGTGGTTGTAGCCGGACTCGACCTGGATCATCGCCCGCACCAGCTTGGGATCGAGGCTCTGCGCCTCGCTGTGGCGGTCGATGGCGATCTGGATGTCGGCCTCGGGGACGGGCACGAAACGGTCGGAGAGCCGGCGGGCCCGCTGGGTGGTGTTCTCGTTGAAGATGATCTTCCGCCCCTCGGAGCTGACGCCGAGGCGCACCTGCGCCGAAGAGAGGACAGGGCAGAGCGCGAGAAGGACCATCCAGGCCGAAACGGAGATCGTCTTCTTCATGACACCCGCTTCCGAGCGTTCAGAGACAAAGATGCATACAGCTACGGCTGGACGTATCTTAGACGAAGGAAGGGGCGGAGGGAAGGGGGCGCTGGCGCGCCCCTACCGGCCGAGCTGTTCGCGGACCGCCTCCTCCACGGCCGCCAGGGCCTGGGGGAGGTTCTCGGGCTGCTTGCCGCCGGCCTGGGCGAAGTCGGGCCGGCCGCCGCCTCCGCCGCCCACGATCGGCGACAGGCGCTTGACCAGCTCGCCCGCCTTGACCTTCGCCGTCAGGTCCTTGGTGACCGCGGCCACCAGGCTGACGTTGCCCTCCGAGCGCGAGCCGATCACCACCACGCCCGAGCCCAGCTTGGAGCGCAGCATGTCCGCCAGGTCCCGCATCTCGTTGGCCGGGGCCGGCGGCACCTCGCGGGAGACGACCTTGATGCCGTCGACCACCTTCTCGTCCTCGGCAGCCGCGGCGGCGTCCGAGACGAGTTGCATGCGGAGCTTGCGCATCTCGTTCTCCAGCTCGTCCTGGCGCTGGCGGATCTGCTCCGCGCGCAGGAGCTGCTGCTCGTAGTCGCCGGAGCGGATGCCCAGGCGCGTCACCAGCTCCTGGTAGGCGGCGCGCTGCTGGCGCACCTCGGTCAGGGCGAAGGTGCCGGTGACCGCCTCGATGCGGCGCACGCCCGAGGCCACGCCGCGCTCGGACTCGATCACGAACAGGCCGATCTCGCCCGTGTTGCGCACGTGGCAGCCGCCGCACAATTCGAGACTGAAGCCCGGGACGTTCACGGTCCGCACCCGCTCGCCGTACTTCTCGCCGAACAGGGCCATGGCGCCGGCCGCAATGGCTTCCTGATAGCTGCGCTGCACGATCTCGATGGACACCGCCCGGCGGACCCACTCGTTGACCATGTCCTCCACCTGGTCCATCTCCTGGCGGAACATGCCCCGGTGGTAGGTGAAGTCGAAGCGCAGCCGGTCGGGCGCCACCAGCGAGCCCGCCTGGCGCACGCTCTTGCCGAGCACCAGGCGGAGCGCCGCGTGCAGGAGGTGGGTCGCCGTGTGGTTGCGCTGCGTGGCGAGCCGGGCTTCGTGGTCCACCTTGAGCTGGACCCGCATGTGCCGGGCGAGCGAACCCTGCTCCACCTCGACGAAGTGGAAGTAGACGCCCGCCGCGTCCTTCTGGGTGTCGGTCACGCGCGCCCGCCCGCCGTCCCAGAGGATCACGCCCGTGTCGCCCACCTGGCCGCCGGACTCGGCGTAGAAGATCGTCTGGTCGAGGACGACCACGCCCGACTGGCCTTTCCGGATCGAGGACACGCGCTCGGGCGCGCCGTCCTTCCAGGTGGCGAGGCGGACGACCTCGGCGACCGGCTCCAGGATCTCGGTGCGCTCGTAGCCCTCGAAGCGGGTCTCGGCCAGCTCGGCGTGGCCGATCATGACCTCGCGCAGAGCGGCCATGCGGTTCTGGACCTCGGCCGTGGCCTTGCGCGAGGTGGCGCGGGCCTCGTCGAGCGTCTTCGCGAAGCCGGCCTCGTCGACCTGGAAGCGCTCCTCCTCGGCGATCTCGCGGATCACCTCCAGCGGCAGGCCGTAGGTGTCGTAGAGCCGGAAGACCATCGGGCCCGGCAGCATGGACCTGCCCTCGGGCCGCAGGCGCTCGATCTCCTCCTGCACCTGGCGGGCGCCGTTGGCCACGGTCGAGAGGAACTTCTCCTCCTCGGCCTTGATCGTGGCCATGGACGCCTGGCGGGTGGCCGCCAGCTCCAGGTAGGCGTGGCCCATGACCTCGCCCAGCACCGGCACCAGCCTGTGGAAGAACGGCTCCTCGAAGCCCAGGCGCATGCCGTGGCGCACCGCCCGGCGCAGGATGCGGCGCAGCACGTAGCCGCGCCCCTCGTTGCCCGGGATCACGCCGTCGGCGAGCAGGAAGGAGACCGCGCGGATGTGGTCGGCGACCACCCGCAGCGAGGTGTCCTTCTCCGGGTCCTGGCCGTACTTCGTCTTCGCCAGGTCCGCGGCGGCGTGGAGGAGCGGCCGGAAGAGGTCGGTGTCGTAGTTCGAGCCCACGCCCTGGAGCACGGCCGCGACCCGCTCCAGGCCGGCGCCGGTGTCGATCGACGGGTTCGGCAGCGGGTGGAGGCTCCCGGCCTCGTCGCGCTCGTACTGCATGAAGACGAGGTTCCAGATCTCCAGGTAGCGGCCGGACTCGGTGCCCTCGTCCCAGCTCACCGCCGGCAGGTCCGGATGGAGATCGACGAAGATCTCGCTGCACGGGCCACAGGGGCCGGTGTCTCCCATGGCCCAGAAGTTGTCCTTCTTGCCGCAGCGGTGGATGCGCTCCGCGGGCAGGGTGGAGAGCTTCCGCCAGAGCTCGTGGGCGTCGTCGTCCTCTTCATAGACCGTGGCCGAGAGGTGGTCCACGGGCAGGCCCCAGACCTTCGTCACCAGCTCCCAGGCGGAGCGGATGGCCTCCTCCTTGAAGTAGTCGCCGAAGGAGAAGTTGCCGAGCATCTCGAAGAACGTGTGGTGGCGCGGGCTGGGCCCGACGTTCTCCAGGTCGTTGTGCTTGCCCGAGACGCGCAGGCACTTCTGGACGCTGACCGCCCGCGGCGCCGCCGGCCGGGCGAGACCCAGGAACCAGTCCTTGAACTGGACCATGCCGGCGTTCGTGAAGAGCAGGGTCGGATCGCCCTGCGGCACCAGGGGCGCGCTCGGGACCGGCCGGTGAGGCAGGCCCTGGCGGTCCTTGAAGAAGTCGACGAAGCTGCTGCGGATGTCTGCGCTTTTCATGGGTCTCTCAGTCCTCGATCCCGTCGAGGTCGAGGTCCTCCCGTCTCTCGGTCAGAACGGCAAAGATAGCACGGCGGGAAAACCCCTTGCGCGCCAGGTGCTGGGCGAGAGACGTGCCCTTCCCACGCGGATGAAGGCGGGCCCAGCGCTCCGCGGCGTCCCGGGCGGGCCCGAGGTCGTCGTCGGGCAGACCGGCCAGCGCCGACTCGACCGCCTCGGGCGGCGCGCCGCGCTTCTCCAGCTCCGCCTTGAGGCGCAGGCGGCCCTCGGAGCTCCGGCCCAGGCGCTGCTCCACGAAGCCGGCGGCGGTCTTCGCGTCGTCGAGGTAGCCGTGATTCGCGAGGCGGTCGAGGGC
Source organism: Acidobacteriota bacterium (assembly GCA_040349255.1). Classification (GTDB taxonomy): domain Bacteria; phylum Acidobacteriota; class Thermoanaerobaculia; order Multivoradales; family UBA5704; genus DATMER01. Next base: position 8,355 of record JBEQUE010000064.1, read on the forward strand.
CTCCCCGATCTCCTCCGCGGGAAACCCGCGCTGCGCCAGCTTGGCCTCAAGCTCCCGCCGGAAGTGCGGGCGGGAGCCCAGGAGCTGGACGGCCTTGTCGTAGCAGCCGGGCACGAGGGCCCTAGAACTGCTCCAGCTCGAACTGCGAGCCGCCGGTGAGGAGGTCGTCCTCGGCCTGGAGGTGCAGCGCGTCCTCCATCTGCTCGCGCGAGATGTCGGCCGTGAACTGCACGCCCTGGATCTTGAGGCGGAACTCGTCGGGGTTGGTGGCCCGCTTGAGCGCCTCGTCGAGCGTGATCAGGCCGCTCTTGTAGAGCTGGAAGAGCGACTGGTCGAAGGTCTGCATGCCGTACTGGCTGGTGCCGAGCGAGATCTGCTCGCGGATGTACTTGGTCTTGTCCTTGTTCTCGATGCACTCGCGGATGTAGGCGGTCGAGATCAGCACCTCGGCGGCCGGCACGCGGCCGATGCCGTCGGCGCGCGGCACCAGGCGCAGCGAGATCACCGCCTTGAGCACCTGGGAGAGCTGGATGCGGATCTGCTTCTGGTGGTGCGGCGGGAAGACCGAGATGATGCGGTTGATCGTCTCCGTCGCGTCCAGGGTGTGGAGCGTCGAGAACACGAGGTGGCCGGTCTCGGCCGCGAGGAGCGCGGTCTCGATGGTCTCGTAGTCGCGCATCTCGCCGACGAGAATCACGTCGGGGTCCTGGCGCAGGGCGGCGCGGAGCGCCGAGGAGAACTGGCGCGTGTCCACGTCCACCTCGCGCTGGTTGAGGATCGACTTCTTGTCGCGGTGGATGAACTCGATCGGGTCCTCGACGGTCAGGATGTGCTCGCTGCGGCTCGCGTTGATGTAGTCGATCATGGAGGCGAGCGTGGTCGACTTGCCGGAGCCGGTCGTGCCGGTGCAGAGGATGAGGCCGCGGCGCTCCTCGCAGATCCGCTCGAGCACCGGCGGCAGCATGAGCTCGCGCACGGTCTGGATGCGGGCCGGGATGACGCGCAGCACGAGGCCGACCACGCCGCGCTGCTGGAAGACGTTGCAGCGGAAGCGGCCGAGGCCCGGCACCGAGTAGGCGATGTCGAGCTCGAACTCCTCCTTGAAGCGCTGCTTCTGCCGGGCGTTCATGATCGAGAACGCCATGGCGATGGTGTCCTCCTGCATGAGCTTCTTGAACTCCGGCATCGGCGTCAGCTCGCCGTCCACGCGGATGATGGGGTGGCTTCCCACCTTGAGGTGAAGGTCGGACGCCTTGCGCTCGACCGCGATCTTCAGCAGGTCGTTGATGTTCATGTCACGACTCCGGTCCGCCTCAGGCGGACGTCGAGGCCTCGGCCGGGCTCAGCTCCGGTTCCACAGAGACCTTGCCTACGGGGGTCATCCAACCGTGGCGGTCCTCGGCCTCGCCGGTGATGACCGCCTGGAATGCCTTCAGGATGCGGCTGGTCACCGGACCCGGGCAGCCCGCGCCGACCGCGTAGCGGTCGACCGAGCTCACCGGCGTGATCTCGGCCGCGGTGCCGGTCAGGAACAGCTCGTCGCAGGTGTAGAGCTGGGCGCGGGAGACCATCTCCTCGCGCACCTCGATCCCCTGCTCCCGCGCCAGGGTCATCACCGTGTCGCGGGTGATCCCGTGCAGCAGCGACGCGGCGAGCGGCGGCGTCACCAGCACGCCGTCGCGGACCAGGAACAGGTTCTCGCCGGAGCCCTCGCTGACGTAGCCGCCCGAGTCGAGCGCGATCCCTTCGACGTAGCCGTTGGTGATCGCCTCGATCTTGATGAGCTGCGAGCTCAGGTAGTTGCCGGTGGCCTTGGCGATCGCCGGCAGCGCCTCCGAGGACGGCCGGCGCCAGGACGACACGCAGACGTCCACGCCGCCTTCCGAGGCGTCGCCTAGGTACTTGCCCCAGGGCCAGACCGCGATCACCGCGTCCACGGGCGAGCGCAGGGGGTTGACCCCCATGGTGCCGAAGCCGCGGTAGACCAGCGGCCGGACGTAGCACGAGTCGAACCCGTTGGCGCGGATCGTCTCCAGCACGGCCTCGGCGAACTCGGCCGCCGGCACCGGCAGGTCCATGCGGTAGACCTTGGCCGACAGCTCCAGCCGCCGGATGTGCTCGGACAGGCGGAACACCTCCGGCCCGCGGCGGGTGTTGTAGCAGCGGATGCCCTCGAACACCCCCGACCCGTAATGAAGGGCATGGCTCATCACGTGCGTGGTGGCCTTCTCGAACTCGACGAGCCTGCCGTTCATCCAGATCCAATGGACACCGGCGAAGAGGTTGGACGACACGGGGACCTCCTTGGAGCGATTCTGGTGGGCCGATGCTAGCCCGAACCCGCCGTCAGGTCAATTTCTCAATTTGCGGAAGAGCGGAAGCTTCCTCCCGCCCGAGGAGCAGCATGGCGGCGCCGGCGAGGGCCGCGGACTCGATGCGCAGGATGCGCGGGCCGAGGCCGACCGGCCGCCAGCCGGCGTCGAGCACCTCCCGGCGCTCCTCCGGCGTCCAGCCGCCTTCCGGCCCGACGAGGAGCGCGCCGCCCGCCCCGAATTGATCCTGGTCGCCCCAGTCGCCCGGCGCGCCCCGGGTGTCGAGGAACCAGCGCGATTCGACGCCGAGAGTCAGAGGCCCGATCTCCTGCCAGTCGTGCGGGCCGGTGATCGCCGGGAGGAGAGAACGGTGGGACTGCTCCACCGCCGCCGCCGCCAGCCGGCCGAAGCGCTCGATGCTGGCGTCGCCGAAGTGCCGGGGCGCCCGCGCGCTGTTCAGGAAGCGGATGGCCGAGACGCCGATCTCGGTGGCCTTCTCGACCAGCCACGAGGCGCGCTCCGGCCGGAACGTGGGCACCAGGAGGTCGAGCCGGAAGGACGGCTCGTGGGTCGGAGCCGGCTCGCCGAGGGTCACCCGGGCCGAGCTGCGATC
>JBEQUE010000068.1:0-50838 GCA_040349255.1 Acidobacteriota bacterium
CGATCACCAAGAGCGACAGCGGGGCCTCGGTGGCGCCGGGCGGCACTGTGTCCTACACCCTCACCTACGCCAACGGCGGCGACCAGGGCGCGACGGGCGTCACGCTCACGGAGACCGTGCCGGCCAACACGACGTTCAACGCCGGCGCGAGCACCGCGGGCTGGAGCTGCACGCCGGACAACAACGCCGGTTCCACCTGCACCCTCGCGATCGGCGGCCTCGCCGCCGGCAGCGGCAGCCAGATTGCGACCTTCGCCGTGACCGTGGTCAACCCGGTGGCGGCCGGAGTGAGCCAGATCTCCAACACCGCGAGCGTCGCGGACGACGGCACCAACGGCACCGACCCGACGCCGGGCGACAACTCGGCCAGCGACACCACGCCGGTGACCGGCGCGCCCGACCTCTCGATCACCAAGGACGACGACGACGCCGAGGCGATGCCCGGCTCCATCGTGGTCTACACGCTGACCTACTCCAACACCGGCAACCGCGGCGCGACGGGCGTCGTGCTCACGGAGACCGTGCCGGATCACACGACGTTCGACTCCGGCAACAGCACCGCGGGCTGGAGCTGCACGCCGGACGACACCGCCGGGTCCACCTGCACCCTCGCGATCGGCGGTCTCGCCGCCGGCAGCGGCGACCAGACGGCCGACTTCGCGGTGGAGCTCGACCACATCATCCCGGCCGAGGTGACCGAGATCTCCAACACCGCGAGCATCGCCGACGACGGCAACAACGGCACCGACCCGACGCCGGCGGACAACTCGGACACCGACACCACGCCGATCGTGGGTCTGGACTACTACACCCTCGACCCCTGCCGGCTCGTGGATACCCGCAGCGTGGGTGGCGCGATGACCTCCGGAGTCGAGCGGTCGTTCACCGTTGCCGGCGAGTGCAGCATCCCGCTGGACGCGGTCGCGGTCGCGGTCAACGTCACCGCCTTCACGCCGACCAACAACGGCAACGCGATGATCTACCAGAACCCGGGCGAGCCGCCGGTCACCAGCGTGATCAACTTCCAGGCCGGCCAGGTCCGGGCGAACAACGCCTTCGTCACGATCGCCGACGACGGCACCGTCCAGGTGAAGTTCAACCTGAGCGGCGGCACCGGGTCCTCGCACCTGATCATCGACGTGGTGGGTTACTTCAAGTAGAGCAGCCGACCCGCGGGCCGCGGCGATCGCCGCGGCCCGTCTGACAGAAGCAGACGTTCGTCGGGGCGCAGCCTGCTGCGCCCCTTCGTCGTTTCAGACGATCGCCTTGGATGAGGTGTTGTCGGAGATCGCCGCGGCCCGCCGGTGAGGGAATCGGCCCGCCGCGGTCGTCCATCTCCTGGGGAGGAGGCGATATGCGCTCAGTCGGTGGTTCTCTTTGCCGTCAACTCAGGTTGCGGGCGATTCCGCTTCTGCTCTGCCTTCTGACCGCTCCGGCCTGGGGAGGTGACAAGACTCCTGCCACGCCCGTGCCGTCCGACCGCTGGGGGCCGACCCTGCAACCCGTCGCCATCCTGGGCGATACCACCAACTTCGTCGGTCACAGAGATCCGGAGAATGGGGAGACCAAGGAGTACCACGACGTCGACGTCGAGAATGGCTATCTTTTCGTGGCTACGGGCCAGGGGATGGTCATCTATGACCTGCGCACGAACCCGACACCCCGGTTCTATCTCTCCTACATCTACGGTGCGAACCCGCGGAAGGATGGTACTCCGGTCGGCTACTTCCCTTCCTGGGATCATTCGGACAAGGACTGGTATGTCAAGGAGGTCGATGCGCCGCCGGGGTTCGACGGCCTGGTTGCGCTCAGCCTGGACGATCAGGGCTTTTCGGTCATCAACACGCAGGTCAAGTCGCATCCGATCGTGGCCTACCAGAGAACTCTGGGCGTCACCCGGGTGTATGCCTTCACCTCCGGCGGAACGCACCAGGCCTATGCCATTGCCACTGCTGGAGGCAGGATCCACCGCTTCAGCCTCTCGGCGACGGCGGGGATGAACGGGTGCCTGGAAGTGGTCAAGCCGGATGCGCCGCCGCCGATCAACTGCCCGGGGGTCTACAAGGGAGAGGTCACCGGATTCGGTCCGGTGTTTCACAACGACATCCAGGGCTTCGGCAGCTTCGTCGCGACGAGCAGCCTGGACGCCGCCGCCGGCGTGCAGGTCTGGAGCATCGCGAATCCGGATCTTCCCGTGCTGAGGATGCAGATCCCGGGCAAGAACCTGGCGGTGGCCTTGTGGCAGCAGGAGAGCTCGATCTACCTGGCCCGGCTCAACAACCTCGGGCAGCTCTCGATTCACGACGCGAGCTGCATCGCGGCAGCAGGACCCTGCGCAGCCGGTCCCGCGCTGTGGACGGCAACACCGGCAAAGCGCGGTGCCCTGACCTCCCTGAAGCTTTCTTTCGACGGCGGGCACTCGTACCTGTACGTCGGGGGCGACGATCTGGGGGAGAATCCGGGGCCCGGCGCGCCGTCGTCATGCATACCGCAGCGCGAGCACCTCTACGATGTTTCCATACCCGGCGCGCCCGTGGAGCTGACGCCCCGGACCCATCCCGCCGGCTACTGGGGCTGGTATTACATGGAGTGCTCCACGGGCTTCAACCTGGTCGGCCCGCGCCGGGCGGAGGTCTACAACGGAGTGCTCTACCGCGCAGCCTACAGCCTGCTGGATGCCCATCGGGTTGCCGGGGATGGCCCGGCGCGCGTCAACAGCGTCGGGACGCCGCCCCCGCCCCTGGTGGTCTGCCAGCCGGTGACCTTCACGGCGCAGGGCGTGAGCGGCAAGCCGACGGTGTTCTACTCCTGGACGCTCACCGACGCCGCCCTGGCGCCGATTCCGGTCGGCAGCAGCACGGGCACCCTGGTCTGGAACACCGACTCGAGCACGCCGCCGGGGACGTACACGGCCACGGTCACGGTCACCAACACCCTCGGCAGCGAGTCGAAGAGCGCGGCCGTCACGCTCGGCTCACTGCCTCCGCTGCCGGCCGCCGGCTTCCTTCCGGCGAGAGACCCGTTCACCGGCAGCACGGTGACCTTCCACGCCAACGCGCCCGGCGCGACCGGCTGGAACTGGGACTTCGACGGCGACGGGATCTTCGACGAGGCCGGCTGGACGAGCGATCCCCAAAGCGGTCCGAACCCGACCTTCACCTATGCCACCCTGGGGACCCGGCAGGTGAGGGTGAAGGTGCGCAATTGCCAGAACATGGCCGGAGTGGTGAGCGCCGCGTTGCCGGTCGATATCGTCGGCGGGAAGATCACGATCAACGGTCCGGCTTCCGGCCAGGCCGGCCAGCCGATCCAGTTCGCCGCCTTCGGCAGTGAAGGCTGCAACCCCAGCGCCGGCGGATGGACCTGGACCGCGGAGGCCGCGCCTCCCCCTGTCCAGTCGGAGGACCGCGTCACCGTCTCCTGGCCGGCCACGACCCGGGGGACCAGGGCGGTCAGGGCCAGGAACAGCGCCTGTCCGAACGTCGTCGGCAGCACCCAGATCCTGATCGTGGCGCCGCTCAAGGCCTGCTTCACGGTCGAGAGCCCGAGCCTGAGCCCCGGTCAGCCGATCACCTTCAACGGGACCTGTTCGACGGGCAGCCCGACCGGCTTTTTCTGGACCTTCGGAGACGGCACTCCGATCGTCGCTGGCGACGCAAGGGTTCCGCATGTCTATGCCCAGCCGGGAACTTACACCGTCAGCCTGACCATCTCCCGGCAGGGACAGGAGTGCCCGGGGGGAGGCTTCTGCGAGAGCCCTCCTGAAGCGAAGATGATCACGGTAGTGTCGCCGCTGGTCGCGGACTTCACCTGGGAGCCGTCCTGCCAGCAATCTCCCTGCGATGCGGAGGTCGGCCGGCCGGTCACCTTCACCGACAGGAGCTCGGGCAACCCGACGGGCTGGTCGTGGACCTTCGGCGACGGCGGCACCGCCACCGGCAAGGTGGTGAGCCACACCTTCGCCAGGCGCGGCGACTTCCAGGTGACTCTCACCGCCAGCCTCGGCAGCGTGACGGCGGTCGCGACGAAGACGGTTCCGGTCGTCCTGCGCTCCAGCGCCGTGGTCGTGCCGTGGGTGGCGCGCAACCGGGGCGCTCTCGTGCAGACGAGCGACCTCTATGTGACCAACCCGGGCACCGATCCCATGGACGTCCTGATCGAGCTTCGCCGCCGTGGCGCGCCCGAGCTGAACCCGCCGCGGGTGGCGCGCCGGATCGCGCCCGGCGCCACCCTGTACGCCGCCGACTGCATCAAGTCCCTGTTCGGGCGGGACGAGAACCTGTCGGGCTATATCCTGGTGAAGCCGGGGCTGAACAGTCCGCAGCCCGTGGTCACCGCGCACCAGACTTCAGGCCCGCCGGGCACGGCGTTCGGCATGGCGGTGCAGGGGATCCCGCTGACTTCCGCCGGCGCCGGTCTCCAGCTCGTCGGCATGAACGACAACTCCAAACGCGCCTCCTCCCTCGGGATCACCAACCCGAACGATGCGCCGGCCACCTATCGCCTGCGTTTCTTCAACGCGGCGGGCCAGGCGATCGGCACGCCGAGCGGCGACCTTTCCCTCTCCCGTTTCCGCCAGCAACAGTTTCAGGCCGACGAGATCCGCTCCAGGTTCGGGATCACCGGCCAGGACGACTACCGGGTGGCCGTCGAGCCCACCTCGGGCTCGCTGTTCCCGTTCGGCGTGGATGTGTGGACATCCACCGGCGATCCGTCGCTGGCCGGCAACGGTCCGGGCCGGGTGGGGCGAGCCTGGCTGATCGGGGTCTCGAACAAGCCCGGGGCGGACGGCAAGCCCTGGAAGACCGACGCGGTCCTCTCGAACACGACAGGCCAGCCGCTGGCGGTCAACCTCACCTTCATCCCGCTCGGAGTGGCCGGCGCACCCACGGCGCCGTCGCGGGTGACCCTGGCGGCAGGCAAGACGCAGCGGCTGGAGGACGTGCTCAAGAAGCAGTGGAACCTCACGAACGCGGTGGGTGTGCTCGCGATCGACAGCGACCCGGCGGGCGGCGCGCTCCCCGCCGTTTTCGCGGAGAGCTACCGCAGTCCGCTCGTCGGCCAGCGCTACGGCCACTCGATGGCGGTGATGACCGAGGCCGACGCGGCTGCGGCCGGCCGCGTGCACTCGCTGGCCGGGCTGCGCCAGGACGGTCAGAATCGAACGACGATCTGGGTGCTCAACGCGGGTACAGAGACCGGGGACTTCGACGTGATCTACCGCGGGCTCGACGGCGCGGAGCTGGGCCGGATCGTCGTGCGTCTGGCCCCGGGCCGGGTGCGCCAGCTCGCCCCGGCGCAACACCCTTTGCCCGAGGCCGGAGTGCCGGACGGGTTCACGGTGGAGATCCAGGTTCGCTCCGGCAGGCCGCTGACCGCCGCCCAGGTGGTGCACAACGCCAACGACTCGGAGTACGTCCGGGGTGTGACGCCGTAGCCGCAGAGCTTTGCCGGACGGCCGGAAGCCGTCTCTATACGCAAGTCCGACTTCTGCGTTGCAACTCCAACTTCCCTGTCGCAACAGAACCCTCCCTGTTGCAAGGGAAAGTCCTCTGTTGCAAAAGAATGTTCTGCGGCGCGACGGAAGGTTCTGTGGCGCGACGGAAGGTTCTGCGGCGCGACGGAAGGTTCTGTGGCGCGATGGAAGGTTCTGTGGCGCGTTGGAATCCCAGGGCATCGGCCTGCGGCCTCAGCCCTGGGCTGGATTCTCCCTGCCCTTCGGGCCGGTTTTGTTAGACGCTCTCGGCTTTGCCGCCGAGCGTCTCCGTCCGCTTGCGGAACCAGAGGAACGCCGGCAGGCCGAGGACCAGGAGGCCGAGGCCGAGGAGGGCCTCGACGGGCTGCTCGGCGAGGGTGTTGCCGGTCAGGAGGAGGCAGGTGAGGATGAACAGGGCGGGCACGACGGGGTAGCCCCAGGTGCGGTAGGGGCGGGGGTGGTCAGGGCGCTTCCGGCGCAGCACGAAGACCGCGGCGGCCGTGGCGGCGTGGAACATCACCGAGACGAAGACCACGTAGGTGTAGAGCTGCTGGTAGGTGCCGGAGAGGGTCAGCAGCACGGCCCAGGCGGTCTGCGCCCAGAGGCTCCGGACCGGGGTGCGGTGGCGCGGGTGGATCTCGGCCAGGGACCGGAAGAAGACGCCATCCTGCGCCATCGGCAGGTAGATGCGCGAGCTGTAGAGGATGGTCGAGGAGATGCAGCCGAAGGTCGAGACCAGCACCGCCAGCGAGACGAGGCGCGCCGCGGTCGGACCGAACAGCGTCCGCGCCGCCGCCTCGCCGATGCGCGGGACCTCGGTCATCTCCGGCACGGTCAGCGCGCGCACGTAGACCAGGTTGAGCAGGAGGTAGAGCGCGGCCACGATCAGCGTGCCCAGGATCAGGCCGCGGGGGAGGCTGCGGCCGGGGTCCTTCATCTCGCCCGCCGAGCAGGTGAGGCCGTACCAGCCGTCGTAGGTCCAGAGCGCGGCGATCATGGCCAGGCCGAAGCCGGTGAGGAGGCCGGCTCCGGACATCCCGGTCGGCGAGAGGAGCGACGGCTGAGCGGGCGCCGGAGCCAGCAGGCCGAGGAGGGCGAAGGCCGCGATCGAGCCGATCTTGAGCACGGTCAGGGCGTTCTGGACGACCGCACCCTCCTTGAGCCCGAAATGGTTGATCGCGGTGAGGGCCAGGATCGCGAGGGCCGCCGCCACCTGGCCGCCGGAGAGCGTCCAGGGCCAGTCGCCGATCTGCGTCGAGGCGATCACGTGCTGTGTCGAGAACCAGGGGAGGAAGCTGCCGAGGTACTCCCCGAACGCCACGCCGAGCGCGGCCAGGCCGCCGGACATGATGACCAGGAACGAGGCCCAGCCGAACAGGAACCCCCAGAGCGGACCGTAGGCCTCGCGGAGGTAGTGGTACATGCCGCCGGCCTGCGGATACATGGCGCCGAGCTCGCCGTAGGTGAGCGCCCCGGCCAGCGTCAGGAGACCGCCCGCGGCCCAGACCGCCAGGATGAGGCCCGGGTGGGGGAGCACCCGGGCCATGTCGGAGGTGGTCAGGAAGATACCGGTCCCCACGATCGAGCCGATCGTGAGGAGGGCGCCGTCCCAGGTGCCGAGGCCCCGGACGAGACCGGGGCGCTCGTCAGGGGATCGATCAGGGGCAGGCGAAGGCACGGGTGTCCTGGATGGGAAGGAAGGCGGTTTTCGGCGGGTTCCGGTAGGTCTTCCAGGCGCCGGTGACCGTGTCGGTGACGGAGATCTCGGCCTCGACGTCGGTCAGGCCGGCGGCGAAGACCCAGAAATGGCCGTTCACCTCGCAGCCGTCGATCGTCTTGACGACCAGCTCCAGGTTGGCGTTGTCGAAGAACCAGAAGAGCCCGGTGTCGTCCGTCAGCGGCCGGGGCTCGGCCGGCGCGAGGGCGCGAGTGTGCGGGTCGCGGAAGGCCGCTTCGACCTTGAACCGTCCGCCGTGCAGGGAGAGCGGGGCAGCCGCGGTGCGATAGGCGCGCCCGAGGATGTCGTAGCCGTCGTCGTCGGACTGGTACTCCTCCCAGGCGGCGAGGAAATGTTGCGGTCCGAGCAGGAGGGCGCTCGCCCGGCCGCCGGGCTCGGAGACCAGGAACGGGGCTCCCAGGGGCTCTCCCGAAAGGCCGAAGAAGCGGCCGAACAGGCTGCCCTTGGCGGAGCGCTCCGTCCACAGGAGCAGCAGGCGGTCCGGGCCGCACGCCAGGTGGAGATTCCCGAGGCTTCGGGGCGCCTGCGTGGACCGCGCGGCGAGCCGCTCGGGGCCCGCCGGCGCCCCGGACGCGTCGAAGCGGCGCAGGAGGATCTCGTCCGGGCCGCCGAGGTCGATCCGGACGCGCGACACGGCCGCGACGAAACCGCCGTCCGCCAGGTGGCAGACCGCGCCGTCGGAGTAGGCGAAGGTCGCGGGCTCGGAGCCGAGCCCGAACTCGTCGCCGAGAGGCTCGCCCCCGGCGGAGAAGCGCCGGATCAGGACCTGACCGTTGGGCGGCGGCAGGGGATCCTCCGGCGTGCCGGTCGCGGTGCTCCCGTTCCACCAGGAGGCGACGAAGCCGCCCCGCGGATCGGCCGAGAGCTCGAGATCCCAGCGTTCACCCTCGCCGGGAGCGTCGATCCGGATCTCGTCTCCCAGCGGCTCGCCGGCGGCGTCGAAGCGGCGGGCCCGGAGCGACTCCACGCTCTCGCCGATCCAGGCAATCCAGCAGCGCCCGTCCGCGTCGCAGGCGGCGGCGGGCGGCAGGTAGATCATGCCCTCTCCCACCTTGATCTTCGCGCTCAGGGGATTTCCCTGGAAATCGAAGTGACGGGCGTAGACCGTCTGCCGGCCGACCAGGTTCAGGACTCCCCAGGCCGCCAGCAGCCGGCCGGGTCCCGCCGGCACGGCCGCCAGGCACGTGGTGCTCTCGGTGGCGAGGGCCAGCTCGGGGCCGAGCCGCTCTCCGGACAGGCCGAAGCGTTGGGCGGAGATGCCGTGGGGCTCGCCGGGAGGGCCGAAGCTGCTGGCGAAGAGCACGAAGTAGCCGCCCTCGGGATGCGCCAGGACGGCCGGGCACTGCTGCCAGCCGCGCGTCGCCGTGTTGACCGGGAACGGCTGCGCCGCCAGGCCCAGGGGGACGAGGAAGAGAGCTCCGCAGAGGGCCGAAACCAGGTATCGACGCATAGACGCACCTCCAAGGGACTGCCACGATTCTATGCTGTTATACCATGTCCGTGCTATCCATACCATCCAAAAGCGTCGAGGCCGCCCCGGAATCGCTCCGGAACGGCCTCGTGTCAATCAGGGTGGTTCGGGTTGAGGAAGGGGCTCAGATCCGCACGACGTTCTGGGCGGCGGGGCCCTTCTGGCCCTGCACGATCTCGAACTCGACCCGGTCACCCTCGGACAGCGACTTGAAACCGCTGCCCTGGATGGCCGAGTGGTGGACGAAGCAATCCTTCTGCCCGTCCTCCGGGGTGATGAATCCATAACCCTTGGTGTCGTTGAACCACTTCACTCTTCCGGTAATCCGCATCGTTCTGACTCTCTTTCTTGATTTGGAGCTGCCAGACACACGAAAGGGACCTGTTTACCAGGTCCCCGTGCGCGTGTTCGCTGGCGTGCAAGCAGACCCCACCTCGGGATCCGCGGCGGAAGAAGAGTAGCGCTTCCGTGCTTGCGCGTCAAGCCCGCTCGCATATCATCGATGCCGTGAAGCCAGCCAGCGACCTCCCCCCCGGCTCGTCAGTCCGCCCGCGCATCCGGGTCCTGCTCGGATCCGACATCGCGCTGGGCCCCGGCAAGGTGGACCTCCTCGACGCCATCGAGGAGGCCGGCACCCTGGCCGGCGCAGCCCAGCACCTCGGTATGTCCTACATGCGCGCCTGGAAGCTCGTGCAGACCATGAACGCCTGCTTCCGCGGGCCGCTCGTCGAGACCACCCGCGGCGGCAAGGCCCACGGCCACGCGGCGCTCACCGGCCCGGGCCGGGCGGTCCGCGACCTCTACCGGCGGATGGAGGCCGAGTTCCTCGTCGCGGTGGACGGCTCCTGGCGGGAGCTCCGGGCGCATCTGGACGAGGACGACTCGATATCGTTGACAAAATAGATCGGCCTCCTCTAGGCTCTCCCCCGCAATTCTGGGGGGCCTTCTGATGCGCCGACGATCGATCGTCCTGCTGCTGGTGTGCTGTCTTCTTCCAACCGGCCTCGCGGCCCAGTCTCTCGGCGTGATCAAGCCCGGCGGCAAGGAGCCGACGCTCTCGATCGGTGGCCTGCTCCAGGTCCAGACCGAGGTCGGAGACCGGGGCGACTCGCGATGGGCGAACGACAACGACCGCGTCTATCTCCGCCGGGCGCGGCTGAACGCGATCGGGAAGTTCCTCGAGGAATTCGATTTCAAGCTGGAGATGGACTTCGCCGGCACGCTCGCCAACACGACCGGCCTGCGCGGCCAGCTCACCGACGGCTACGTCAACTGGAACCGGCGGCCGGACGCGAACATCCGGATCGGCCAGTTCAAGACGCCGTTCGGATACGAGCAGCTCTACGCCGACCCGCGGCTGTTCACCCTCGAACGCAGCCTGGTCAACGACCGCCTCACGGTCAGCCGGCAGCTCGGCATGCAGGTGAACGGCGACCTGTTCGAAAAGAAGCTGAGCTACGCCGTGGGCGCGTTCAACGGCAACGGCGTCAACAACAACTTCAACGACGACGACCGGTTCCTGCTGGCCGGCCGGCTGTCGGGCGTGCTCTGGCAAGGCAAGCTCGGAGGCCAGTCCGGGAGCTGGTCATTGGGCGGCAACGTCTACTCGTCCGAGGACACGAACATCCCCGAGCCGGCCGAATTCGGTTTCGACTCGAACATCTTCTCGGGCGACCGTCTCGGCACCGGCGTCGACACCCAGCTCCAGGCCGGGCGCTTCGATTTCTGGGCCGAGGTCCTGCGGACGAAATGGGAGCCGACATCGCGCCGGCCGAGCGCGAGCTTCGAGTCCGAGGGCTGGTATGCTCAGGGCTCCTATTACGTGGTGAAGGACCGGGTGCAGGTGGTGCTCAAGGCCGAGACCTTCGATCCCCGGACGAAGGTCGACAACGACGCGACCGACATCGGCACCGCCGGCGTCAACTGGTATCTCAAGGGGCACGACCTCAAGCTCCAGGCGAACTACCAGCGCGTCCGGATCGAGAACCAGGACGACCAGGACAAGGTCCTGGCCCGCATCCAGGTCATCTTTTGAGGAGGCTGCCCGTGCGATCGACATTCATCCTTCTGACCCTCCTGGTCCTGGTCTGCGCTCCACTCGCCGCCGCCGATCTCCAGGTCTTCGCCGCCGCGAGCCTCACCGATGCCCTGCGCGAGATCTCGGCGGAGTACGAGAAAACCGCCGCCGGAGACAAGCCGGTCCTCAACCTCGGCGCCTCCAGCACGCTCGCCCGCCAGATCCAGGAGGGCGCGCCGGCCGACCTGTTCCTCTCCGCGGACGAGGCGAAGATGGACGGCCTGGAGAAGCGCAGGCTGATACTCGCCGGCACGCGCCGCAGCGTGCTCTCGAACACCCTGGTCGTGGTGGTGCCGGTGGATTCGAGCCTGAGGATCTCGGGGCCGGCGGACCTCGCGGCCTCGTCGATCCGCGCGCTCGCGCTCGCCGAGCCGCAGAGCGTGCCGGCCGGCATCTACGCCAAGGAATACCTGAAGCGGAAGGGGCTGTGGAACAAGGTGATCGACCGGGTGGTGCCGACCGAGAACGTGCGCGCCGCGCTGGCCGCGGTGGAGTCGGGCAACGTGGACGCGGGCATCGTCTACAAGACCGACGCCGGGATCTCGAAGAAGGTCCGCATCGCCTACGAGGTGCCGAAGGCCGAGGCGCCGGAGATCTCGTACCCGTTCGCCGTGCTGGCCGGCTCGGAGCACAAGGAGGCGGCGCGACGGTTCCTGGACTTCCTGGTGTCGCCGCCGTCGCTCGCCGTCTTCCGCAAGTACGGCTTTCTCGTGGTGCTCGGAAACTGACGCCGCATGCAGGGTGAGGACTGGCAGGTCGTCGCGTTCACGGTCCGCGCCTCGGGCCTCGCGACGCTGCTCATCCTGCCGCCCGGCCTGCTGCTCGCCTGGGTGCTGGCGCGCCGCAACTGGCCGGGCAAGTCGCTGGTCGAGACCGCGGTGGCGCTGCCTCTCGTGATGCCGCCGGTCGCGACCGGCCTCATCCTGCTCAAGCTCCTGGGCCGGCGGGGTCCGCTGGGCCGGCTGCTCCACGACTCGTTCGGGATCGACGTGGTGTTCACCTGGAAGGCCGTGGTGCTCGCCATGGCGGTGATGGCCTTCCCGCTCCTGGTGCGCTCGGCGCGGGTGGCGTTCGAGGGGGTGCCGCCGCGGCTGGAGCAGATCGCCCGCACGCTCGGCGCGGGCGAGATCCGGGTCTTCTTCACCATCACGCTGCCGCTCGCCCTGCGCGGCATCCTCGGCGGCAGCCTGCTCGCGTTCGCCCGCGCGCTCGGCGAGTTCGGCGCCACGATCCTGGTGGCCGGCAGCATCCCGGGCCGCACCACGACGCTCTCGGTCTCGATCTACCAGCTCGTCCAGCTCGGCCAGGACGACGACGCCTACCGCCTGATGCTGGTGGCGGTGGCCGTGGCGTTCGGCGCGGTCTGGCTGAGCGAGTGGTTCCTGCGCAAGGGGAAGGCCACGTGAAGCTGGTGCTCAAGGACGTCCGCTGTCCGCTGGCCCACTTCACGCTGGCGCTCGACGTGGAGATCACCCGCCCGGTGACCGCGCTCTTCGGGCCGTCGGGCGCGGGCAAGACCACGGTGCTCGACCTGATCGCGGGGCTGCGGCGCTCGCCGTCGGCCTTCGTCGAGCTCGACGGCCGGGTGCTCACGGACACCGCCGCGGGCCGGGAGGTGCCGGCGCGGGACCGGCACGTCGGCTACGTGCCGCAGGACGGCGCGCTCTTCCCGCACCTGTCGGTGCGCGGCAATCTCCTCTATGGCAGCAAGGAGAAAAGAGATGCCGCTCTGGACCGGGTGACCGGGGTGCTCGACATCGGCCATCTGCTGGACCGGCGGATCGGCGGGCTCTCGGGCGGCGAGCGCCAGAGGGTGGCGCTCGCGCGCGCCCTGCTGTCGTCGCCGCGGCTGCTCCTCCTGGACGAGCCGCTCGCGTCGCTCGACGAGGAGCTGAGGACGCGCGTGCTCGCCCATCTGAAGCGGGTGCGGGACGAGCTCAAGGTGCCGATGCTCTACGTCTCCCACTCCCGGAGCGAGGTCGTGGAGCTGTGCGAGGAGGTCCTGATCCTGGAGCGCGGAGCGATCCGGGGCCAGGGCGATCCGCGGGCGCTGCTCACCCGGGAGCCGGCGCTGGCCGGCTCGCCGGGCAGCTAGCCCAGTTGCCGCGGCGGGCCGGGGCGGCGACAATAGGCCGGCCCTCTATGCGTCAATGTCAAGGCTGCTCCGCCTCCGCCCGTGCGGAAGACACGGTCTGCCCCGCGTGTGGCATGCCCCTCGAAGGCACCTCCGCGCCCACGGTGGACGAGGCCTGGGGCCTGCTCGGGGACCGCGCCCTGCGGCCGGCGGAGGAGCGGGAGGAGGTGGAGAGCGTCTTCGCGCCCGGCGATCTGCTGGCCGGCCGGTACCGCGTGGTCGGCCTCCTGGGTCGGGGCGGCATGGGCGACATCTACCAGGTGGAGGACCTGAAGCTCGGCCAGAGCGTGGCCCTCAAGTTCCTCCCCGGCTGGCTGGCCGCCGACGGCGTCGGCCTGGCGCGCTTCCACCGCGAGGTGCGTCTGGCGCGGCAGGTCTCCCATCCCAACGTCTGCCGGGTGTTCGACGTCGGAGAGGCGCGCGGTCTGCCGTTCCTCTCCATGGAGCACATCGACGGCGAGGACCTGGAGACCGTCCTGAAGCGCTCCGGCCGCCTGCCGCCGGACCAGGCCCTCGAGGCGGCCCGCCAGCTCTGCGCCGGGCTGGCCGCGATCCACGACGCCGGGGTCCTGCACCGCGACCTGAAGCCGTCGAACGTGATGATCGACCGCCGCGGCCGGGTGCGGATCGCCGACTTCGGCGTGGCCGTACTGGCCGGCGAGCTGGGCGGCGGCGAGCCCCGGGTGGGCACGCCGGCCTACATGGCCCCGGAGCAGGTCGCGGGCGGCGACGTCACGGTGCGCAGCGACCTCTACTCGCTGGGTCTCGTCCTGTACGAGATGTTCTCCGGACGGCGTCCGTTCCGGCAGGAGGACCACGACCGCGTCCGGCCCGTGGTGGCGCTCTCCCGGCTGGTCGGGGACATGGATCCGGGGGTGGAGCGGACCGTTCTGCGCTGCCTGGAGAGAGAGCCGCGGGACCGCCCCGCCTCGGTCCTCGCCGTGGTCCGCGGCCTTCCCGGCGTCGATCCGCTGGCCGCGGCGCTGGCCGCGGGCGAGACGCCGTCGCCGGAGATGGTGGCGGCGGCGCCGAAGGTGGGGAGCCTCGCGCCGGGCGTGGCCGCGGTCTGCCTGGGCGCGGTGCTGGTCGGCCTGCTGGCGGTGCTCGTCCTGTCCGGCCGGATCGCGGCCTGGCGCCAGGTCCCGCTGCCCAGGCCGCCCGAGGCGCTCGCGGACCGCGCCCGGTTCCTGCTGGCGCGCTTCGGTTACCCCGAGCCGCCGGCGGACGCCGCCTACGGCTTCGGGCTGCACGACGACCTCGCGCAGTACCTCCAGCGTCAGGGCGGCTCCGGACGCGCGCGGGACCGGGAGAGGGCGCGGCGCCTGCTGGCCGCCGGCCGGCCGCCGCTCTACTGGTTCTGGTATCGCCAGTCTCCGGCCTCGCTGGTGGCGTCGGACGTCGCGGTCACTCCCGAGGATCCGCCGCGCAAGGTGCCGGGCGAGGCGCTGGTCGTGCTGGACCCCGAAGGCCGCCTCTATCACCTGGAGATAGTGCCGGCCGGCAGCTCGCCTCCGGCCCCCTCCGGCCCGAATCCCGACTGGGGCCGGCTGCTGCGCGCCGCGGGCCTCGACCCGGCGCGGCTGTCTCCCGTCGAGCCCCTGACCCCGCCCGCGGTGTTCGCCGACCGCCGGGCGGCGTGGAAGGGCGGGCTGCCGGCGCAGGCCGGCACGGCCGTGCCCGGGCCGATCCGCATCGAGAGCGCCTCCTACCGCGGCCGGCCGGTGTCGTTCGAGATCGTGGGCCCGTGGCGCGCGCCGCGGCCGAAGGAGGCCGAGCCGGGGCCGGCCGGGCGGATCCGGCTGCTGGCCTCGTTCCTCTTCGGCCGCCTGGCCACCGTGGTCGCGGCGCTCGCCCTCGCCCGGAGGAACCTGCGGCTCGGCCGCGGCGACCTGGCCGGCGCCTGGCGCCTGGCGCTGTTCATGGCCCTGGTGACCCTGGCGGGCTGGCTCTTCGGCGGCTCGCGGATCTTCCCCACGGCCGTCGCCGTGTCCTCGAACGGCACCGACCTGCTGACCTCCGCGCTGCGGGCGATCGTGTCGAACGCGGCGCTCGCCTGGTGCTTCTACGTCGCGGTGGAGCCGCTGGTGCGCCGGCGCTGGCCGCAGAGGATCGTCTCCTGGACCCGGCTGCTGGCGGGCTACGGCCGCGATCCCATGGTGGGCCGCGACCTGCTGATCGGCTGTCTCCTGGGGCTGGGGGTCTCGCTCACCTTCGTCGCCGAGGTGCTGGCGGCGGACTGGATGGGGGCGTGGCCGCGGCTTCGTCTGATCCAGCCGGCCACGCTGCTGGGCCTGCCCGGCCTGGCGCGGCAGCTCTCGCTCGACGTGCCGCTCGCCGCCGGCGAGACCCTGAGCTTCGTGGTGACCTTCCTGGTCCTCCAGATGCTCTTCCGGCGGGAGCGCTGGGCCGTCGGCGCGCTCGCGATGCTCTATCTCGCGGGGTTCACGGCGACCAGCGCCAGTCCGAGCCTCTGGCTCGCGCTGCTGTTCGCTGCGGTGAAGACCTCCGTCCACCTGTTCGTCTGGCTGCGCTTCGGCCTCCTGGCGGACCTGGTGGCGCGGCTGGTCTACCTGCTCGTCCTCTACTATCCGCTGAGCCCGGACCTCTCGGCGTGGTACTCGGGAGCAACGCTGTTCGTCCTGCTGGCGGTGACCGGCATGGCGGTCTACGGCTTCGTCACCTCGACCGCCGGCCGGCCCTGGTTCCGGCAGGAGGTGCTGGCGGAGGAGGGGCCGTGCTAGCATCCCTGCGCCCTTTTTCACGACTCGGCATGCGCTCCTTCCGGCTCCTCCTGACCCTGGCCCTCCTCGCCGTTCCCCTGCAGGCGAAGCCGCGGGCGCGCGACCTGGGCATTCCATTCAACGGCACGCCCGGACCGCGCAACGCCATCACCGACGTGCCGGGGGTGGAGGTCGGCCAGGTGACGCTCGTCGAGGGCGAGGGCCGGCTGGTGCCCGGCAAGGGTCCGGTGCGCACGGGCGTGACCGCGGTCCTGCCGCGCAGCCACCAGGGACAGCAGGGACAGCAGGGACAGACTTCCCTGGATCCCGTCTTCGCCGGCTGGTACGCGCTCAACGGCAACGGCGAGATGACCGGCACCACCTGGATCGACGAGGGCGGGTTCCTCGCCGGGCCGATCCTGATCACCAACACCCACAGCGTGGGCGTGGTGCGGGACGCGGTGATCGACTGGTATGGCCGGCGCTTCCCGGACCAGGCCGCGAACGGCGACTTCAGCCTGCCCGTGGTGGCCGAGACCTGGGACGGCTTCCTCAACGACATCTTCGGCTTCCACGTCAGGAAGGAGCACGCCTTCCAGGCCCTGGAGACCGCCTCGGACCGGGTCGAGGAGGGCAATGTCGGTGGCGGCACCGGCATGATCTCCTACGGTTTCAAGGGCGGGATCGGCACCGCATCGCGCCGGCTGGCGGAGGGCGAGGGCGGATACACGATCGGGGTGCTCGTCCAGTCGAACCACGGACGGAGGAATCGCCTGACCATTGCCGGTGTTCCGGTTGGGAAGGAGATCCCCGACCTTCTGCCGAAGCCGGGGACGCATGCGGACGGGGAGGGGTCGATCATCGTGGTTGTCGCGACCGACGCCCCTCTCCTGCCCACGCAGCTCCGGCGGCTCGCGCGGCGCGCGGCCCTGGGCATCGGTCGCGTCGGCGGCGCCGGCGAGAACACTTCCGGGGACATCCTCCTGGCGTTCTCCACGGCCAACCCCGGCGCCGCGAGGCCCGAGGGCCTCGTCTCGCTGACGATGCTGCCGAACGACCGGATGGACCCGCTGCTGGAAGCCACGGTCGATGCGACCGAGGAGGCGATCGTGAACGCGATGATCGCGGCGGAGACGATGACGGGTGCCGATGGCAACACCGTTTACGCCCTGCCGCAGGACCGATTGCTGGACATCCTGAAGAAGTACCACCGGCTCAAACCTTGAGCCAAAGACACGGAGACGTCATGAACAAGCCTTCCACTCTTTTTGTCGCCGCCCTGATCGCGGTCTCCGGCGCCGCCCTCGCGCAGGACAAGCCGCAGGACAAGCCGCAGACCGGCGCCCCGGCCCAGCCCGCCCAGTCCCAGGCGGCGAAGCCGAAGCCCGAGGCCCTGCAGGACAAGGCCAGCTACATCATCGGCCTGAACCTCGGCCAGTCCCTGAAGAACCAGGACGTGCCGTGCAGCCAGGACCTGATCGTCCAGGGCCTGCGCGACGGCCTCGCCGGCGCAAACCCGCTCCTCACGGCGGAGGAGATCCAGGCCGCCATGCAGGAGTTCCAGCAGCAGATCACGGCCCAGCAGGAGACGAAGCGGAAGGCCGAGGGCGAGAAGAACCTCAAGACGAGCCAGGCGTTCCTCGACCAGAACAAGACCCGCAAGGAGGTCAAGACCACCGCGAGCGGCCTGCAGTACGAGGTGCTCAAGGAGGGCAGCGGCGACGCGCCGAAGCCGACCGACCAGGTCACGGTCAACTACCGCGGCACGCTGCCCGACGGCAAGGTGTTCGACAGCTCCTACGACCGCGGCGAGCCGGTCACGTTCCCGGTCAACGGCGTGATCCCGGGCTGGGTCGAGGCCCTGCAGCTCATGAAGCCGGGCTCCAAGTTCAAGATCTATCTGCCGCCCGCCCTGGCTTATGGCGAGCGCGGCGCCGGCGGCGACATCGGCCCGAACCAGGCGCTCGTGTTCGAGGTCGAGCTGATCTCGGTCGCGCCCGCGTCGGCCGCGCCGGCCGTGGAGGTTCCGCCGACCCAGGGCGACCAGACCCAGTCGGAAAAGCCCCCCGTCCAGTAGCTTCCCACCGGGGTGGGGCCGCCGGCCGGCCTCACCCCGTCGTCTCGCCCGCTGCCTCCCGAATATCCTCCAGGCACATCTCCATCCGGTCCCGGTGCGTGCGGAAGGAGAGCACGCAGATCCGGATCACGAACTCCCCGCGCAGGAGCGTGCCCGTGAGAAGGACGCGCCGGCGCTCGTTGATCCTCTTCAGGAGGCCGCGGTTGAGGCGGTTCAGCTCGTCCATGGACAGCTTGCCCGGGTTGAGCCGGAAGGCGAGCGTCGAGAGCTGCGGCTCGGCCAGGACCTCGATGCCCGGGATCGTCTTGAGCTCCTCGGACGCCTGGAGGGCCAGCGCGAGCTTCTCTTCCAGGGCCTCGCGGAACGGTCCGACGCCGTGCATCTTGAGCGGCAGCCAGACCCTCAGTCCGCGGAACGGCCGGGTCAGCTCGGGCGAGATCTCGCAGAAGTCCACCCCGTCGTGCGACGCGGGAAGGTAGTCGGCGGCCAGGCTGTGGGTGCGCCGCAGGGCCTCGGCGTCGCGCACCAGGAGCGCGCCGGTACCGTAGGGCAGGAAGAGGCTCTTGTGCGGATCGAGGACGATCGAGTCGGCGAGCTCGATCCCGCGCAGAGCCTGCCGGCCGTGGTCCGTGAGCACGAAGAACCCGCCGTACGCCCCGTCCACGTGCATCCAGAGCCCGTGCCGGCGCGCCGCGTCCGCGATCTCGTCGAGCGGATCGACCGCGCCGGTGTTGGTCGTGCCGGCGCTCGCCGCGACCAGGAACGGGGTGAGGCCGCGCTCCCTGTCCTCCTCCACCGCCTTGTCCAGGATCTCGGCGCGCAGCCGGAAGCGCTCGTCGGACGGGAGCATGCGGACGTTGGCCGCCGGGAACCCGGCCAGGAGCGCGGCCTTCTTCAGCGAGTGGTGCGCCTGGTCGGAGACGTAGACCACGCCGGACAGGAAATCCTCCGGCAGGCGCTCGCGCCGGGCCGTGATCAGGGCGGTCAGCGCCGAGAGCGAGCCGCCGCTCGTCAGGATGCCGCCGGCCTCCTCCGGGAGGCCCACCATGCCGCGGAACCAGTCGAGGACGTTCCTCTCGATCTGGGCGAGGCCCGGCGCGGCGCCGAACAGGCCGACGTAGCGGTTCACGCTGTCGGAGATCAGGTCGGCCACGGCGGCGTGGAGCAGGCCGCCGCCCGGCACGTAGGCCAGGTAGCCCGGGCCGGCCGTGTTGATCGAGCGCGGCACCGCGCGGTCGAAGACGAGATCGAGCAGCTTCGGAAACGGGGTACCGCGTTCGGGCAGCGGCTCGGCCAACGACCGGGCGAGGCGCGCGCCGCCGGCCGTATGGCTCGCCGGCTGCTCCGGCAGCGAATCGACGTGCGCGGCGATGCGGTCCATGGCCGCGTCCACGAGGCGGCGCATCTCATCTCCGGTAAGATCGAGGGGAAACTCGCGGCTCATCATGCGGCGGAGCTTATCCGGTCGGGCCAAACAATTGGTCCTCCTCGTACGTCTACATGCATGGCCGGAGAGAGGAGAGATCGAATGTCGTCGATGAGAGCAAGGAGGGCCGGGCTGACGCTTCTGGCCGCGATCCTGGTGTCGGCTCCCCTGGCAGCGGCGCAGGACAAGCCCCCGGTCCCGGTGGGCCGCGCGGCGTCCTCGATCAAGATCGACGGTTCCCTCGATGACGCGGCCTGGAGCGGTGCCGCCGTGATCGAGCTCGTCGTCGAGACCCGTCCCGCGGAGAACCAGCCGCCCCCGGTCAAGACCGAGTGCCTGGTGACCTACGACGACGACCGCCTCTACGTGGCGTTCCGTGCCCACGATCCCGATCCGTCGAAGATCCGGGCCCACCTCTCCGACCGCGACAACGCGTACGACGACGACTTCGTCGGCATTGTCCTCGACCCCTTCAACGACGAGCGCCGGGCGTTCGAGTTCTTCGCGAACCCGCTCGGCGTCCAGATGGATCTCTTCAACGACGATGTCTCGAACAACGAGGACGCGTCCTGGGACGCCCTCTGGTGGACGGCAGGCAGAATTGACGAGTCCGGATACGTCGTGGAGATGGCCATACCGTTCAGCTCCCTCCGCTTTCCGCGCTCCCAGGGCGAGCAGACCTGGGGTTTCGACGCGCTGCGCTTCTATCCCCGGGAGCAGCGCCGCCGGATCGCCAGCCAGCCGATGGACCGCAACGTGAACTGCTATCTCTGCCAGATCTCCAAGATGACCGGTTTCGCCGGCGTGACTCCGGGCCGCAACGTCGAGCTGGACCCGACCGTCACGGCGGTGCGGACCGATGCACGGGAAGGCTCGCCGGAGAGCCCGCTGGCCGAGGGCGACGTGGAGACCGATCCGGGTCTCACCGGCAAGTGGGGCATCACGCCCAACCTGACCCTGAACGCCGCGCTCAACCCCGACTTCTCGCAGGTCGAGGCCGACGCCGCCCAACTCGACATCAACACCACCTTCGCCCTGTTCTTCCCGGAGAAGCGGCCGTTCTTCCTGGAGGGGGCCGACTTCTTCCGCACGCCGTTCGAGGCGGTCTTCACCCGCAACGTGTCCGATCCTTCGTGGGGCGTGAAGCTGAGCGGCAAGGAGGGGAAGAACGCCATGGGGGTCTTCGTGGCGCAGGACGACCGGACCGACATCCTGATCCCCGGCACCGAGTCGTCCGGGGCGTCGTTTCTCGACACGGAGAGCACGGACGCGGTCCTGCGCTACCGGCGCGACCTCGGAGCGCAGTCAGCCCTGGGCCTCCTGGTGACCAGCCGCGACGGCGACGGCTACTCCAACCATCTGGCCGGTCTCGACGGCCTCTACCAGGTGAGCGACTCCGACTCCCTGCGCGGCCAGTACCTGCGCTCGCAGACGGAGGACCCCGGCGTGGCGGGCACGCGGGACGACCGCGCGTTCCTGGCGGCCTGGGATCACACCTCCCGCAACTGGAACGCCTACGCCCGCTACGAGGACGTCGGCGACCTGTTCCGCGCCGACATGGGTTTCATGCCCCAGGTCGACTACACCTTCAAGCTGGCCGGGGTCGAGAGGATCTGGTATCCGAAGTCGGAGCGGTGGACCCAGTTCGCTCTCGGCAGCGACTGGGACGAGCGCAAGGACCAGGCGGGCCGCCTCCTCGAACGGGAGCTGGAGGCGTGGCTGAACATCAACGGTCCGAAGCAATCCTATTTCTCGATCGACGGCGGCGTCCGCGACCGGGTCTACCGGGGCGTGAGCTTCGATCAGACCTTCTGGAACCTGTACGGCGAGATCCAGCCGACGGGCGATATCTACCTGAGTCTCTCGGGCAAGCTGGGAGACCAGGTGGACTTCGCCAACACGCGGGCCGGCAAGGTGGTGCAGGTGGAGCCGGCGGTCCGCTATCTGCCGGGCCGCAACGTGCGCATCCGGCTCTCCCACCTGCTCCAGCAGCTCGACGTGAAGGGTGGCCGCCTCTTCGAGGCGAACCTGAGCCAGGTCACGCTGATCTATCAGTTCAACATCCGCACGTTCGTGCGCCTGATCACCCAGTACACGGACATCCGGCGCGATCCCGGGCTCTACACATTCCAGGTCGATGAAAAGACGGAGGAGCTCTTCAACCAGCTCCTGTTCAGCTACAAGCTCAACCCGCAGACGGTCCTCTTCGCCGGCTACACGGACAATTCCTTCGGAGACGAGAGGATCGATCTCACGCGCAACGACCGGACGTTCTTCCTCAAGCTCGGTTACGCCTGGGTGCCTTGATTGATCCCGTCCCCCCTCTCCCCGGCCCTCTCCCCCGTTCCGGGGGAGAGGGAGAAATACAGCGTTGATCTGGCGTTGGCCGCGCTCGTCGCGGTCGGCGGCTGGCTGGTCTATTGCCGGGCGCTGGGGCTCTGGTTCACCTACGACGACTTCTTTCATCTCCACTTCCTGGATGGCGCCGGTCCTTTCGAGTACTTCTACAAGCCCGAGGTCTGGCAGCGGCTGCCGTTCAAGATGATCACGCAGCTCCTGTTCTTCTCGCTCGACTTCGATCAGGCGGTCTTCGGGCTGAACGCCCGCGGTTTCCTGATCCATCAGCTCGTGTCGTTCGCGCTCTGCGTGGCCGTCCTCTACCTGGTGCTGCGCCTCTGGCTGCCGCGCGCCTGGGCGGTTCTCGGGGTCGCGGTCTTCGCGCTCGGCCCGGTCACGGTGAGCGTGGCGCCGCTCCTCATGGTCCGGCACTACGTCGAGACCACTCTTCTCAGCCTCCTGGCAGTGGGTGCCTACGTCCTCGCGCTGCGCCGGTCCGACCGCCAATCGGATCGACTGGCCGTGGCGTCCGCGGTCTTCTACTTCCTGGCGATGCTTGCCAAGGAGATCGCGGTCCCGCTGGTCTTCTTTCTTCTGCTGATCCCGGAAGAATCCTTCCGCCGCAGGCTGCGCGCGGCGGCGCCGCACGTCGCGGCGTTCCTCCTCTATCTCGGCTATCGCCTCTACATGCTCGGGACCTTCGCCGGAGGCTACGGCTGGCTGGTGGAGCCGTCCGATCTGCCGCGGCTGGCGCTCGCGCTGCCGGCGAAGGTCGGTATGGAGATACTAGGCCGCCCATCCCCGGCGAGCTGGGCGATGCTCGCGGCCCTGCTGATCGGCTTGGCGCTGGCAACTCGCCGGACGCCTCGGCTGATGGGAATCTCCGTTCTGCTGGCCCTGCTGCCGATCCTGCCGGTCTCCACGGAAATGGTGCCGCGCTACGCCCTGCCGGCCTGGCTGCTGGTCTCCCTGGCCTTTCCGTTTGCGGTCCGGCCTCTCGCCCGACCTGCCAGGATCGGACTGGTCGTGGTCGCCGCGGCCGGAATGCTCTTCGCCCACCTGGACGCCCGCCGGGAGACCTTCGCGCGTCTGGAGCGGATGTCGGCCGAGGATCTCGCCTTCCTGGAGATGAAGCCCGGCGAGCTCCTGCGGACCCCGCTCGGGCCTTCGGCCACGATGGGCGAGCTGGCCTGGTTCAAGGCCGGCGCCCTGAACAAGGGCCCGGCCGGCGGATGGTTCTACGACGACTACTACCTCTGCGCGCATCCGGACCCCGGGCGGCTGTGGAGCTGGGATGCGGACCGGCGCGCGGTCGTGGACGCAACCGAGTCCGCGCCGGACCTGCGGCGCCGCTACTGCGACTCGATCCGGACGGCTCCGCTCACGGTCGAGATGCACGCCGCCGGCCGGACCCTCCACTGGACGCTCGGTCCCTACCGGAACGGCCGCTACTTCCTGGTGCTCGGAGACGGCGTCCAGTCGGTCGAGGTGCCGGCGGTGGGGGGCTTCCAGCTCAAGCGGATCGGGGTCCTGGCCCTGCGGCTCAAGTATGAGTCGCCGCAGGGCTGGATCACCTACTCGCCCGAGCTGGCCATGGACTTCACCCGCGCGCCGAGCTTCCGCTGGTCGCGGCCGGGGCGGCAATAGCTCGGCTTTTCTGAGGGAAACGGCCCAAAGGGTTCGTCTTTTAGGAGATGAACCAGAATTCGCCATGGGCTGTGGGATCGATGGCCATCGTCCTTGCCGCTCTCGTAGCCCGCGGTGTGGTGCCGCAGGGCGCGGGCGGCTTGGGGAAGCCCGCCGAGCCGAAGAAAACGGCGAAGGAAGAGAGCGACCCGAAGAAGAAGGAGGCGGGCTGGACCGAATTCTGTCCGGCGCCGTGCCTCTACCAGGAGTTTTTCGGCATCCCGCTTTCGGACGCAGCGACGAGCTGGCCGGACACCGCCGGAAAGATCGCCGAGAGCGCAAACCGCCAGGAATACAACCTCGAGTTCCTGGTCGCCCTCGTCCCCGATCCGGCCGACTCTCCTCTCTCGAACCGCTTCGACGAAGCGCTCGACGCGCTGCAGCGGGGGATCGCCCAGTCCGGATACCTGTTCGACAGCGCCTCCCTGCCCTGGCAGGGAGAGGCCGCCCGCCAGCGGCTCTACCGCTCGATCCCGGGCGGCCTGCTCTTCCGCAAGGTCGACATGAACGGTCAGCGGCGCCTGCTGGCGGTCTTCCTTGTCGGCGAGAGTCCCAAGGACGGTATCCAGAAGAAGGCGCTCTACACGGCCCTCGATTTCATGACCGGCCTGCAACGGGCAACGGGGCCGGGAGGCGCCTTGCGCATCCTCGGACCCTCGTTCTCCGGCTCGGCCGAGTCGCTCCAGATCGCTCTCCGGGAGTGGCTGTCCCACCGTGATCCCGGCTCTGGCGAGCTCGACATCGAAATGGTGACGGGCTCGGCGACCTCCCGCGGACTGGAAGGTTTTTTCCAGAAGCTCGAAGGGACCAAGCTGCGCTTCGAGCGCACGATCGTCGACGACGACACGCTGCAGATGAAAGCCGACGAGTTTCTCCAGAAGCGGCTCGGCTGGAACCTCGACGAAGTCGCCCTGATCACCGAGTTCGACACCAAGTACGGAGAGAGCTTCCAGTCGTCCTTCCTCTCGCCCATGATGGTCGGGTTCCCGAGCAACCTGGCGCACATCCGGACGGCGCGCGAGAAGCTCGGGCTCGACCGGGACCCGGGCTCGTCCGAGGCGCCGGGCGGGGCCCGGAAGAGCCTCGATCTGAGCCTCGCGGATCACGACGAGCCGGTCGACGTGGTCCCCCAGCTCAGCGAGATGTCCACGCAGGTCAACGACATGGCCCTGGCGAGCCTCCTGCGCGGCATCTCCCGGAAGCACTACATCGGCATTCTGGCCACCGACATCCAGGACCGGCTCTTCCTCGCGGAGCAGGTCCACAGCTTCTGTCCGGATGCCGTCGTGTTCACCTTCGACAATCACCTGCTCGACGCCCACCCCAAGGTTTCGAAGTCGATGGACGGCACACTGGTCCTGACCAGCTATCCGCTCTACCGCTCCAACGACGGGAAAGCGCTGCAGCAGTTCACCAGCGAGCTCCAGCAGGGCATCTACCTGGCTGCGCGCCGGCTGGTCGGCAATCAGCCGCCTGAGCCTTCGGCCGTCTGGCTGACAGCGGTCGGCAACGGCGAGCTGTGGCCGATCGCGGTCCAGTCGGTGGCTCTTCCTTTCGAGCCGCAGGTCCTGCCGGAGGTTTCAGAGCTCCCGGGAGCCGACAGAGCCGGGCTCAAGTGGCTGCTCGCGGCGCTGGCGATCGCCGGGCTCGCCGTCTGGATCGGGCGGCTCGCCCGGCCCCTGCAGAAAGCCGCGGTACAACCCTGGGGCGAGGCGGTGCCGACGGGCGGAGCCGTCCTCATTCCCGCTCTCGGGGCCGGCGTCCTGTGGCTGGCGAGCGCCGTGCTCCTGGTCTTTTACGGCCTGCCTCTATGGGACCGGACGGGGCTTGCCGCGGGGCAGGGCGCCTCCTGGTACACGAACCTGGCCGTTCTCGCCCTGATCTATCTCGGGATGAGCTTCGTGTTCGCCCGGCTCGTGTGGCCTCCCCGCCGCTGGTTCGGAGCGCTCTTCTGGATCGCCGCCTGCGCTCTGGTGCCCGTGCTGCTCGCCTGGGCCATGCTCGAGCTCTGGCTGTTCCCGGAAGGGTCGAAGTTTTTCTACGCCCGGGCGGGAGACTTCTCGAGCGGGCTCTCGCCGCTGGTCTCGCTGGCCCTCCTCGGGCTGGCGGCCTACGCCTGGTCGGTCCTCGAGATCAAGCGGCGCCTGCTGACCGTCGCCGAGGATCTTCCCTGGCCGCTGCGGGACTCTCCCGAGCCGGCGCTCGCCGCCTGCGGCCGCAGCGCGGAGGGAGTGAAGGGGGTGCTGCTGGAGCCTCCCGGAACGATGTTCTGGGTAGCCCTGAGCCTGGTCTTCCTCCTGCCCGCGGTACGGCTTTTCGGGAGGGTCCAGCCGATCGCCGAAACGCGAGGCTACGGCGTGTTCTTCATTCTCGCCGTGATGTTCGTCCTCATCCTGGCCGCCATTTCCTTCTACCGGTTCTTCGTGGCCTGGGGACGGCTGGAGCACACCCTCGGCCGCCTGTGCAACACCTGGATGCTCCCCGTGTTCTCCAGGAGCTCCCGCCTGCTCGACTGGCAGCCCATGAAGTCCTTCGGCCTGCGGATGCCTTCGACCAGGATGTCGTTGCTCTCGGGCCAGCAGTTGCGGACGATCGCCCGCTTCGGTCTCCTCGGGCCGGACGGCGCTGCGCTGGCCGGCGGGTCCTGCGGCCCCCGGGGAGCGCTCGACGATCACCTGGAAACCGTCTTCGAAGCGGAGGACGGAGGAGAGGTCCTCGCCGGGATCGCGGCCCGCCGCGATCTGCGGAGGTGGTTCGACAGGAACGCCAGGCTTCTGGATTGGCTGCGCTGGACCTCGGGCAGCGCGGAGCCCATGCCGAACGACGAGGCCGGGAAGTCCGTGCCTCGTCCGCGAGAGGTGGAGATGCGGGAGATCGAGGCGTACCTGGCCATCCGGGTGGTGGTCTATCTGCGCTACATCTTCGCGCACCTCCGCTTTGCGCTCGTCTCGGCGACGATCTGCGGGCTCACGCTGCTGGTGGCCGTAAGCTCCTACGCCTTCCAGCCGAAGCGGTTCCTGTCCTTGGGCATCTGGATGGCGCTGCTGCTGGCCTCCGTGATGACCCTGCGCGCCTTCGTGCAGATGGACCGCAACGGCACCCTGAGCGCCATCAGCGGTACGGACGCCGGCAAGGTCAGCCTCGACCGCACGTTCTTCTCGAACATCTTCACCTACGGCGGCATACCGGTGATCGGGGTCGTACTCACGCAGTTCCCCGCCATTGGACACGTCTTCGGTGGCCTGCTCGGTCCGCTTCTGCGGGTTGCCGGCGCGAACTGACGCGGCTCCGGCTGCGTGTTCAGGGCTCTGACGTGACCTCGTCGGCGGAGGAAGCGGTGGCGGCCCGTCGTAGCCACCGGTCCAGTCGATCGAGGCCGGAGCTCTCCAGAATCTCCTGTCGTTGCGACGGGCTCACGGCCACTCCGCGGGCTTCAAGAACCTGGAGGATGGCGTCAGCCCTCCCCTCGGCTTTCCCCTCGGCCCTTGCCGCAGCCTCTCTTTCCTGGAGGACCGGGTTACCCTTTACGATCAGGGCTTCGACGACCGCGTTGTCGGCGGCCGCGGCATCGAGCAGGGCCGCCACGGATAGGGGCCTGACCAGGCAGAGATCCTGGATCGACGACTCCCGGTCGAGGAGGCGCCAACCCTGACTCTCAGGCGACCACTCGCAGACCCGTTGCGAGCCCTTCACCCAGACGGAGAAGATCCGGCGCACGCCGCGGCGCTGCATCCGCACCGCCTTCTGCGTCACGAGACCCTCATTCTGCTCTGAGACGACCTCGAAGGCGATCTCCTCGAGATACCGGGCGCCTGTCTCCGGGTCGGTGCCCTGCTTGTAGATGCAGACGTCGGTGGCGAAGTCCGAATCGTGGTCATGGCGCGTGAGCAGATCGTTTGCCGCCTGATAGCCGGGAGCGACATGCGCCTGGAGGACATAATCCAGCCGCGTATGCTGATTGGCGTGGGGAGGATGGGCCGGAGAGGCGACCACCCGCCGGCCGCCGATGATCTCGTCGCGCGTGACTTCCGCCTGGACCAGATGATCGTCGACACGTGGGAAGTCGCCCCGGCCCGGCAGGTGCATCGGCGTACCCGAGCCGGGACGCCCGGGAGCTTTGAGGCTGTAGCCAGGGTGTCTCTGGTCCATGGCTGTCATCATAACAGAGAACAGAGTCGTGTGGATACGGGAGGTCTCCCTGGGAACCGAGGGGCGCTTGAGAGGGCTCAAGCGCCTTGATTCCGGGCGAGAAGCGTCACTTCGACGGCGCCGGTTGGGCGGTTGGAGCCGGGGCGAAGATCGCGGCGTAGCTGGATTGCACGGCGGCCTCCTGATCGGCGGAGCGGGCCGCGCTCGACCCGAAGCAGGGATTGCCCGCGACGGGACCGCAGTAGGGCCAGAGGTCATTGACGCAACAACAGACGGGAATCCCGGTGCAATAGCTCCCATTCGGACACTCGGCATAGCAGAGCGCCAGGGCCTGAGAGGAAGCGAGGACGGAGACGAGGACTGCAGCGAGGAGGACGAGCGACAGGCGGGTGCGCATCGGATTCTCCTTCCAGGGCCCGAAGGAACGAGATTTGAGCACCGCCCCGTTCCGCTGCCATGAGGCCACCGGATCCAGCAGCGGGTAGAGAGTAGGAGAATTCGCGATCGAAGAAAAGCTTGGGCCGATCAACTTGCGACCCCGAGAATGGAGGCGAGCACCGGACGCAGGAAGGCCAGCGCAGTGCTGTCCGGAAGCAAGGGAAGAGCCCCCACGCCCTCGAGAGTCTGCGAAAGGACAGAGGAGCCATCCCAGACGGCGAAATCCGTACTGAAAAAGCGGGCCTTTGTGCCGGGATAGAGGACCCAGGCCGAGCGCGCCTCCAGGAGCGCATCCCGATAGGCGTGCATCTTGTGGAGATCGGTTTTGTGAAAGTCGTCTCCGTCCAGCCGGAACTTGGCGTCGAACAGATGGAGGCCCGCGTTCTCCCCCGACGGGATCGACAGGGTGATGTCGGGACACAGCGGCACGGAGTAGGAGCCCCGGCCCGAAGGCGAGAACGGCTGGTTGTAGGAGAGGCTGGTGCCGCCCGGCCATAGAACCCGAAATCCCTGGCGAAGGAGGATCCGGGTTGATTTTCTTCGGAAGGTTTCGGCGTGGATCGGGGGGCCCAGGATCTCTTTTACCGCGCTGACCATGGTGAAGTAGCACCAGATTTCGTAGAGCTCGGAGATGTCCCTGGATTCGAGGAGCCGTCTCACCAGGTCGCGGTCCAGGGGAACCCGGGCGGCGAGCCGCAGACGAGAAAAGCACTGGAAAACCTGCCGGTAACCCCGCCGACGCTGGAGGACCGTGGACGAGGCCGGCAGGTGGACCATGGAGCCGACCTCCTGCCACATCCGGTGTCGCAGGACGGGCGCCAGCGTCCGGCGGAGGGACCGGCATTCGGAAATGACTCGCTGAGCGAACGGGTCTGGAATCTTATCGTGAAGACAGGCTTCCTCCATTCGATCGAGGATTGCGTCCGCCGATTGGAGGAAGGTCTTCACGAAGCGGTTCTCGACGGTGTCCAGCGTCGTCCGGGGTTTGAGCCGAGCCGTTCGAGCGTCCCGGGATCGATCCCCCACGCCCTGTCCAGTTCGACGGACACCTCTCCCGGGCCAAGCGGCGATGAGGGTCCGTCAGGATGGTGTTGAGGGCCGAGAGCGTCGCCGATGCGCTCGGCAAGCCCCCGAGCGCTTGCCTGATCTCACCCAACGCTTCCCATGGACCTGAAGCACCCACTCCGGCTCGCCGGTCAGCTCGCATTCTCCGGCCTCCTTCACGGATGCGCGAGAAGGGCCAGATCTGTCCAGCGCCTTGCGTCGTGTGGCCCTAACAGAGAACGGCGGCGCTTGGATACATCTCCAAAACTAGCTCCGGGGCAGGAGGAGCGCGGGCGCCCTGGGAGGGCGGCCACAAGGGCCGCCCCTACGGGAATCCGTCTTTTTCACCGTGACGAACTACTAGGCTGTATGGGTTGAGGAGTGAGGGCAAAGATCGCCGCGTATCTGGTTTGGAGAGTTGCGCTGTGCTCGGAAGCGTAAGTCGAGGTCAGCGCACCACACGGATTATTTAGAGTGGGCCCACAGTATGCCCAAATCTCGGCGACGCAGCAGCAGACACCGAAGCCAGAGCAGTAGGCGCCGGAGGGGCATTCAGCGAAGCAAGCCAAGGCTTGGGGAGATGCTAGCTAGCGCAGAGAGGAGAATGGCGGCGAGGATGACGATCGACAGACGTGTTGTCTTTTGCATAGGCACTCCTTTCATGGGATTGATGTGTTACAGGGCGCTTCCATGAAGCAAAAGTACCGAAGAAATGCCCGGTATTCAACAAGCTATTGCATCATCATTTCGTTTCTTCCGAGTTATTCATCACGGCAGGGGAGAAGATCGCGGTGTAAGTTTGAGTAATATCCTGGTCTGTGGGCGCTGAGGTGATCAATACTTTGGCTTTGCATGGATTGTCTGTGAGCGGGCCGCAGTACGCCCATATATCATCGACACAGCAGCAGATTCCGGGACCGAAGCCTGTGCAGTAGGAACCATTTGGACATTCAACGTAGCAGCCTGCTACGGCTTGAGAAGAACATAGCGCTGGTATGAGAAGAGCAACGAAGAGAACGAGCGAGAAACGGCTACGCATCGGAATCTCCTCCGCAGGTAATAGGAACGACGTTGCTGGGCTTGTTCCGCTGCGAGCCAGCGGGCCGACTAGCGGCTGGCCTATATTAAAGAAATTTAAGTCAAAATGGAATGAGTCATGACGCCACCGCCGTCGCTTCGATCTCCACCAGCGCCCTGTCTTCGAGCAGCGCCGCCACGACCACCAGCGACATCGGCGGGAAGTGCCTGCCGATCACCTCCCGGTACGCCCGGCCGATCTCCCGCCGGGCTGCCACGTAGGCGGCCTTGTCGGTGATGTACCAGGTGAGCCGGACGAGGTGCTCGGGCCCGGCTCCGGCTTCGCGGAGGAGGGCCGCGATGTTCTTCAGCGCCTGGCGGACCTGGGGCCCCAGGTCGTCGGTCTCGAACTGGCAGGTCGCCGGGTTCCAGCCGACCTGGCCGGCGAGGTGGATCTGCCGGCCCTGGACGGCCACTCCGTTCGTGTAGCCGACCGGCGCGGCCCAGCCTTCGGGCTGCAGGATCACGACTCCCTCTCCCTCAACCGGAAGCGCTGGAGCTTGCCGGTCTCGGTGCGCGGCAGGGCCTCCACGAGCTCGATCTGCCTCGGGTACTTGTAGGGCGCGATCTGGCTCTTCACGTAGTCCTGCAGCTCTTTGATCAATTCGGGGCTGCCCTCGTTGCCCGGCCGGAGCACGAGGAAGGCTTTCACGACGTGGCCGCGCTCCGGGTCCGGCACTCCGACGACGCCGCACTCCAGGACCTTCGGATGCTCCAGCAGGACGTTCTCCACCTCGACGCCGGAGATGTTGATCCCGGCCGAGATGATCATGTCGTCCGTCCGCGCCTGGTACCAGAAGTAGCCCTCCTCGTCCATGGAGAACGAGTCGCCGGTCAGGTTCCAGCCGTTCTGGACGTAGCCCGCCTGGCGCTCGGGATCGTCCAGGTACCGGCAGCCCGTGGGGCCCTTCACGGCCAGCCGGCCGACGCTTCCCGGCGGCAGCGGGTTGCCGTCCTCGTCCACGATCCGCGCCTGGTAGCCGGGCACCACCCGGCCCGTGGAGCCGGCCTTCGCGCCGGAGCCCGACTCGCTGATGAAGATGTGCAGCATCTCGGTCGAGCCGATGCCGTCGATGATGCGGAGCCCCGTGGCTCTCTCCCAGGACTCGAACGTCGCCTGCGGCAGGTGCTCGCCCGCGGACACGCAGGCCCGCAGGCTGGAGACGTCGTGCTGGGGAAGCAGCGGCAGCATCGCCCGGTAGGCGGTGGGCGCGGTGAAGACGATGGTCGCCTTGAAATCCTGGATGCCCCGGATGAGCTGCGGCGGCGCGCCCTGCTCCAGCAGCACGGCCGCGGCACCGATGCGTATCGGGAAGAGAACCATTCCGCCCAGGCCGTAGGTGAAGGCGAAGGGCGACGAGCCGATGAAGAGGTCGTCTCTCGTCGGCTTGAGCACGCAGGGCGGGAAGCAGTCGCAGACCGCCATCACATCCCGGTGGAAGTGGATGGTCCCTTTCGCGTTTCCCGTGGTGCCGGAGGTGAAGGCGAGGAGGGCGATGTCGTCCGCCGCCGTGTCACAGTTGTCGAAGCCGGCCGGCTTGCTCCGCATGCGCTCTTCGAGCTCGTCGAAGCCCACGACGCGCACGGTCCGGCCTTCGGCGGCCTGATCGGCTTCGGGGCGGATGCGGGCGTCGGTCAGGACGAGACCGATGCGCGCTTTGTCGAGTTGGTAGGCCAACTCGCGGGACCGCAACAGCGGCATGGTGCAGACCACGATGCCGCCAGCCTTGAGAATCGCGAACCAGCAGGCAGCCGTCGTCGGACCGTTGAAGCCGCGCAGGAGAACCCGGCCGCCGGGGACGAGGCCGAGGTCGTCCACCAGAACGTGGGCGATGCGGTTCGCGGTTTCCAACAGCTCGCGATAGGTCCAGGTGCCGCCGGGAAAGTGAAAGACGGGGCGGTCGCCGTCTCCCGCGGCCACCCGGGCGTCGAGGAGGTCGGCGGCGCAGTTCAGGCGGTCCGGGTAGGCCAGCGCGGGGAGGCCGCTGTAGTCCATCTCGGGCCACAGCTCGGGCGGCGGCAGGAGATCGCGGCAGAAGGTGTCCACGTGAGCGGTCTTGGTCGTCATCGAGTCTCTCCGGCGGACAGGAGCTGGTCCGCGATGACCAGCTTCTGGATTTCGCTCGTCCCTTCGTAGATCCGCAGCGCGCGGATCTCGCGATACAGGCGCTCGACCGGCGCCCCGGCCAGCACGCCACGGCCGCCGAGGAGCTGCACGGCGTCGTCGATCACGCGCTGGGCCGACTCGGTGGCGAAGAGCTTCGCCATGGCCGCTTCCCGGGTGACCCGCGGCGCGCCGGCGTCCCGCGTCCAGGCCGCGCGGTAGACCAGGAGCGCGCTCGCGTCCACGGCCACCGCCATGTCCGCGAGCTTCGCCTGGGTGAGCTGCAACTCGGCGAGCGGCCGGCCGCCGATCTGCCGCCGCTTCGCGTGACCCGCAGCCTCGTCGAGCGCCCGCCGGGCCATGCCGAGCGCCGCCGCGCCGACCGTCGAGCGGAAGACGTCCAGCGTGCCGAGCGCCACGCGCAGGCCCTTGCCCGGCTCGCCGATCAGCGCCGAGTCGGGCACGCGGCAGCGCTCGAAGAGCAGCGTGCCGAGCGGGTGCGGCGCGAGGAGATCGAGGCGCTCGGTCACGGTCAGGCCCGGATTTCCGGCTTCGACCAGGAACGCGGCGAAGCCGCGCTCGCCGGCTTCGGGGAAGCGGCAGAAGACCACGTAGAAATCGGCCAGGCCGGCGTTCGAGATCCAGGTCTTCTCGCCGTCGATCACGTAGCCGTCGACGTCTCTCCGGGCGAAGGTGCTCATGGCGCTCACGTCCGAGCCGGCGTCGGCCTCGGAGAGCGCGAAGGCGGGGATCGCTGTACCCGAGGCTACCCTGGGCAGCCATCTCTGCCGCAGCTCCTCCGAGCCGAAGAGGGAGATCGGGCCGCTGCCGAGGCCCTGGAGCGCGAAGGCGAAGTCGGCCAGCGCGCTGGTTCGGGCCAGGGTCTCGCGGATCAGGCAGAGCGACCGGACGTCCAGCCTCTCGCCGACGGCGTGCCGGAGCCAGCCGCCCAGGGCCAGCCGGTGGACCAGCTCGCGGCAGGCGCCGTCCAGGCCGAGCGCGTGCTCGTCGAGGGTCGCCACCTCGCGCTCCGTCCAGGCCGCAAAGTCGCGGGCGAGGGCGCGGTGGGGCTCCTCGAAGAACGGCCAGGAAAGAAAAGAGGTATCCGGCATCAGTCTCCCTGGAAGACCGGCTTTTCCTTCGCCACGAACCCCCGGTAGGCGCGGGCGAAGTCCTCGGTCTGCATGCAGATCGCCTGCGCCTGCGCCTCGGCCTCGATCGCCTCGTCGACACCCATGGCCCACTCCTGGTGAAGGGATCTCTTGGTCATGGCGTGCGCGAAGGTGGGGCCGTTCGCGATGGCCGCGGCGAGCGTCCGCGCCTCGGCCTGCAGGTCGTCCGGCTCGACGAGGCGGTTGTAGAAGCCCCAGCGCTCGGCCTCGGCGGCTTCGAGGAAGCGGCCGGTGTAGAGCAGCTCGCTCGCCCGGCCCTGGCCGATCAGGCGGGGGAGGATGGCGCAGGCTCCCATGTCCGCGCCGGACAGGCCGACCTTCACGAAGAGGAAGGCGACGCGGCTGCGCGGCGTGCCCAGGCGGATGTCGGACGCCATGGCGAGGATCGCCCCCGCGCCCACGCACATGCCGTCGATGGCGGCGACGATCGGCTGCGGGCAGGCGCGCAGGGTGCGCACCAGCTCGCCGGTGAGGCGTGTGAAGGCGAGGAGCCGGTCCATCCGCCTCTCCTCGCGCATGGCGACGAGCGGGCCGATGATCTCGTGCACGTCGCCCCCCGAGCAGAAGTTGCCGCCGGCGCCGGTGAGGACCACGGCCTTCACCTCGTCCACGCGGCGCAGGCGGTCGAAGGTGTCGGACAGCTCGCGGTAGGACTCGAAGGTGAGCGGGTTCTTGCGCTCGGGGCGGCTCAGCGTGATCGTCGCCACCCGGCCCTCCACGCTCCAGCCGAAGCTCTGGGGGCGGATCTCGTCCACGGGGATGCGGTCGTTCAAGAGGTCCTCCTCCTACACGGTACTTGTCCCGATCAGCTCCTGGGCCTGTTGCCGCGCCCGCTCCAGGTTGCGTTCGAGCTGGCGGGCTCCGGAGAGGTACTGCACGGGCCACGGGTCGTCTCCGACGCCGAGCTCGGCGGCGGCGCGGAGGGTCCAGTTCGGATCGGCCAGGTGGGGCCGTGCCAGGGCGCAGAGGTCGGCCCGGCCGGCGGCCAGGATCGAGTTCACCTGGTCGGGCTCGGTGATGTTGCCGACCGCGATGGTCGGGATGCCGGTCTCGTTGCGGATGCGGTCCGAGAACGGCGTCTGGAACATGCGGCCGTAGACCGGCTTCGCCCGGACCGAGGTCTGGCCGGCGGCGATGTGCAGGATGTCCGCGCCCGCCTGTTGGAACGCGCGCGCGATCTCGACCGCCTCGGGACCGTCGACTCCGCCCTCGACCCAGTCGGTGGCGGAGATGCGCACCGAGATCGGCCGCTCATCGGGCCAGGCGGCGCGCACGGCGTGGAAGACCTCCAGCGGGTAGCGCAGCCGGTTTTCGAGCGTACCGCCGTACTCGTCGGTGCGGCGGTTGGTGAGCGGCGTGATGAAGCTCGACAGCAGGTAGCCATGGGCGCAGTGCAGCTCGATCAGGTCGAAGCCGGCTTCGACCGCCATCCGGGCCGCGCGCGCGAACTGCTCGCGGATCTCGTCCATGTCGGCCCGGGTCATCTCGCGCGGGATCTGATTGCGCGCGGTCCAGGGGATCGGCGACGGCGCGATCACCGGCCAGGCGCCTTCTTCGAGCGGCTCGTCCATGCCCTCCCACATCCGTTTGGTGGCGCCCTTGGGCCCGGAGTGGCCGATCTGGAGACCGATCTTCGCGCGGCTCCAGTCGTGGACGAAGTCGACGACCCGTTTCCAGGCCGCGGCGTGGTCGGGCCGGTACATGCCGGTGCAGCCGAGGCTGATCCGGGCCTCGGGCGAGACGCAGGTCATCTCGGTCAGGAGCAGGCCGGCGCCGCCGAGCGCCCGGGCGCCGAGGTGGACGAGGTGGAACTCGTTCGGTGTGCCGTCCTCGGCGCTGTACATGTCCATGGGCGCGACCACGATCCGGTTGCCGAGAGTCAGGCCGCGCAGCGTATACGGCGTGAACATGGGGGGTATCGGCCGGGTGAGCCGGGCCCCGGAATCCGTCTGCACGCGGCCGGCGAACCAGCGCTCGACGCCTTCGAGGTAGGCGCTGTCGCGCAGGCGGAGATTCTCGTGGCTGACGCGCTGGCTGCGGGTGAGGAGGCTGTAGGCGAACTGGGGCGGGTCGAGCCGCGCGTAGCGCCGCACGTTCTCGAACCACTCCATGGAGTTGCGCGCCGCGTTCTGGAGCCGGAGCGCGTCGGTCATGCGCTCGTCCTGGAACGCGGCGAGCGCCTTGTCGAGGCAGGGCTCGGCGTGCAGCCAGCGGGAGAGCGCGATCGAGTCCTCCATGGCGAGCTTGGTGCCCGAGCCGATGGAGAAGTGGGCGGTGTGGGCGGCGTCGCCGATCAGCACCACATTGCCGTCGTGCCACGTCTGGCAGCGGACCCGGTTGAAGCTCACCCACGGGTGCTCGCGCTGGTGCGGAGGAATGTTCGCGAGGAGCGGGTGGCCGTCGAGCCACGGCGCGAACATCTCCTGGCAGGCGGCGACGGTCTGGTCCACATCCATCCGGTCGAAGCCGGCGTTCTCCCACGAGAGCGGGTCGCACTCGACGATGAAGGTCGAGAGCCCCTCCTCGAACCGGTAGGCGTGGGCCTGGAACACGCCGTGCTCGTTCTCGACGACGACGAACGTGAAGGCGTCGAACGGGACGGTCGTCCCGAGCCAGATGAACTTCGCGGGCCGGACGTCGACGTCGGGCTGGAACACCTCGGCGTGGCGGCGGCGGACCGCGCTGTTGACGCCGTCGGCGCCAACGACGAGATCTGGGTCTCCGAGCCTGAGCCGCTCGAGGTCGCCGTCGTCCTGAAACTCGGTCTGGAACCGCAGCTCGACCCCAAGCTCGGCAGCGCGCCTCTGGAGGATGGAGAGCAGGGTGCGCCGGGCGATCCCGGCGAAGCCGTGGCCGCCGGAGGTGACCGTGGCGCCCTTGTAGTGGATGTCGATGTCGTCCCACCGGGCGAAGTGGGCGGTGATCTCGGCGTGGGTCTCGGGGTCGGCCGCCTGGAGGTTGCCGAGGGTCTGCTCGGAGAAGACGACGCCCCATCCGAACGTGTCGTCGGGCCGGTTGCGCTCCAGGAGGGTGATCCGGTGCGACGGGTCGGCCTTTTTCATCAGGAGGGCGAGATAGAGACCGGCCGGGCCTCCGCCGAGGATCGCGACGTTCACGGGCCGGGAGTCTAGCAAAAAGAGGCCCCACCCCTTGTCGCAACTCTTCGAGGCGCGGCCGTCGCGCCCCGGTTTGTCGCAACGAAAAGGTCCCGAGTCGCAGCGGAACGAGAGGTTTCTGTCGCGACTCGAAGGATTTCTGTTGCGACTCGACTCTGCGCACGAGCCGGGAACGGGATTTTCGTTGCGACAAACCCGGTATCTGACGCGACTCGCGGCATTTTCGTTGCGACACGACTGTATTTTGACGCGACAAACAGGATTTCTGACGCAACTCGACCTCGAGTCGCGTCGAAACAGAGGTGGTTTGCGTCAAAAAACCGGCCGGTGCCGGCCGCAATCGCCTCTTCGCCAGGAGGGAGAGCCAGGTTTGCGACAGAATTCCGGGCTTTTTGCGTCAAAATCCATCCGGCCACCGGAGTCCGCCTAGATGCACGGGAGGGCCGGGGAGGAGTCTTCTTCTACAATGAGGAGCAGCCATCCCCCCAACCCGGAGCTCGACCCATGCGCCGAACCCTGCTCGCCGTCCTGTTCCTGGTTCCGCCCGGCCTGCTGGCGCAGCCGGACACGTCGGACACGCGCCTCCTGCACTCGCCGGCGGTGAGCCGGGACCATATCGCCTTCGTCTACGCCGACGACCTGTGGATCTGCGACCTCGATGGCCGGAACGTCCGCCGCCTGACCAGCGATCCCGGCGTCGAGTCGGACCCCGCGTTCTCGCCCGACGGGCGGACGATCGCGTTCACCGGCCAGTACGACGCGGCCAGCCCGGGCTACGGGATCGAGGCCCTGAACGTCTATACCCTCCCGGTCGCCGGCGGCGAGCCTGCGCGGCTGACCTGGCATCCCGGGTGGGACGTCGTCCGGGGCTGGACCCCCGACGGCAAGGCCGTGCTGTTCAGCTCCTGGCGCGAGACCGCCATGGCGAACGACGCGGGCCTGTTCACGGTCCCGGCCGCCGGCGGGTTCCCGACGCGCCTGCCGGTCCCGTACGGCCACAGGGCGAGCTACGCCCCCGACGGCTCCCGCCTCGCCTACATGCCCCTGCCGGACGTCACCGCCCAGCGCAAGAACTACCGCGGCGGCGGCCACTCGCGGATCTGGCTCCAGGGCCTGAAGGACCTCGCCGTCGAGCCCCTCCCGCAGCCGGCCGGGAGCTTCAACGACGGCATCCCGCGCTGGATGGACGGGACGATCTATTTCCGCTCCGACCGCAACGGCGAATACAACCTTTTCGCCTACGACACGCAGACGAAGACCGTGCGGCAGCTCACCGCGTTCGACGACTTCCCGGTCCTCGATCTGGACGCGGGCGGCGGCAACCTGGTCTTCGAGCAGGCCGGCTATCTCCACCGCTTCGACCCGGCCACGGGCCGCAGCCAGCGGCTGCGGATCGGCGTGGCCGCCGAGCTGCCTGAAACGCGCACGCGCTACGCCAGCGGTGGGAAGCAGGTCCGCTCCGGCCACATCTCGCCGAGCGGCGCGCGGGCGGTGTTCGACTTCCGCGGCGAGATCGTCACCGTGCCCGCCGCCGAGGGAGACGCGCGCGACCTCACCAACACTCCCGGCGCCCACGAGCGCTTCCCGTCCTGGTCCCCCGACGGCCGATCGATCGCCTTCTTCTCGGACGAGGGCGGCGAGTACGCCCTGCGCGTTCTCCCCGCCGACGGCAAGGGGCCCGCCGGCGGCAAGGGGACAACCCGGGTCTACAAGCTCGCCGGCGCCGGTTTCTACGAGTCGCCATCCTGGTCCCCCGATTCCACGAAGATCGCCTACGTCGACAACAGTTGGACGCTCTACTGGCTCGACCTGGCGAGCGGCGCCGTCCGGAAGATCGCGAGCGAGCCGATCTATGGCCTCGCGCGCCTGCGCTCGCTGCGGGCGGCCTGGTCGCCCGACTCGAAGTGGATCGCCTACGCGCTCGGCAACCTCTCGGCCTACCGCACGATCTACGTCTACTCGCTCGCAAAGGACGAGTCGCGCGCCGTCACCGACGGGATGAGCGACGCCACCGACCCGGTGTTCGACGCCTCCGGCCAATACCTCAGCTTCCTCGCCTCGACGGACGCCGGACCGGCGAATCACTGGTTCAACCTGTCCAGCCGGGAGCTGCGGGCGACCCGCGCGCTCTACCTGGCGCTGCTGCGCAAGGACACGCCGTCGCCGTTCGTCCGCGAGAGCGACGAGGAGAAGCCGGAGGAGAAGGCGGAGCTGGAGGAGAAAGAGAAGAAGAAGCCCGAGCCGGTGAGGATCGACTTCGACGGCCTCGAGCGCCGACTGCTGCCGTTCCCGTTGCCGGGCGGCGAGCACAGGTCTCTCGCGGCCGGCGGAGCGGGGCAGGTGCTCTACCTGTCGCAGCTCCCGCCGCAGCCCGGACAGCCGGGCCCGCCGGGAATTGCCGCGCTGATGCGCTACGACCTGGGCGAGCGCAAGGGGGAGACGCTGCTCTCCGGTGTGACCTGGTACCGCTCCACACCCGACGGCAAAAAGGCCCTCGTCCTCACCGCGCCCGGGAGCTGGTCGATCGTGGATCTCTCCCCTGGCGCGGATGCGGACAAGGGCACGCTGAACCTGGACGCGGCCAAGGTCCGGGTCGAGCCGCGGGCCGAATGGCCGCAGATCTTCGACGAGGCCTGGCGGATGAACCGCGACTACTTCTACGACCCGGGCATGCAGGGCGCCGACTGGCCGGCGATGAAACGGAAGTACGCGGCGTTCCTGCCGCACCTGACCTCGTCCGCGGACCTGTACCGCGTCATCCGCTGGATGTTGAGCGAGCTGTCCGTGAGCCACAGCAATACCAGCCCCGGCGACCGGGCGGTGGAGCCGAAGGCCGGGATCGGCGGCGGCCTGCTCGGCGCCGATTACGAGATCGCCGGCGGCCGCTATCGCTTCAAGAAGGTTTACGACGGCGCGCCCTGGTGGCCGGACCTGCGCGCCCCGCTCGCGGCGCCCGGCGTGGACGTGCGGGCCGGGGAGTACCTGCTCGCCGTGCGCGGCGTGGACCTGAAGCCGCCCGCCGACCTCTACCAGCCGTTCCAGAACACCGGCGGCGAGAGCGTCGAGATCACCGTGGGCCCGGACCCGGACGGCTCCGGCGCGCGGACCGTGACGGTCGAGCCCCTGGCGTCGATGGAAGAGGAGCTGACGCTGCGCAGCCTGGACTGGGTCGAGGGCAACCGCAGGAGGGTGGAGCAGGCGACCGGCGGACGCGTGGCCTACGTCTATCTGCCCGACACCGGGGACCAGGGATACGCCTACTTCACGCGCTACTTCTACGCGCAGCTCGACAAGGACGCGATCATTCTCGACGAGCGCTACAACGGCGGCGGAGCGTGGGCCGACGCCTATCTCGACCCCCTCCGCCGGCCGTTCAGCAGCTACTGGGCCATGCGCTACGGCGCCGACCTGCGGTCGCCGAGCGCGGCCATCCACGGGCCCAAGGTCATGCTCATCAACGAGCAGGCGGGCTCCGGCGGCGACGGCCTGCCCTGGATGTTCCGCCAGTCCGGGCTGGGGCCGCTGGTCGGCAAGCGCACGTGGGGCGGGGAGGTCGGCATCCTCGGCTTCCCGGAGCTCCTGGACGGCGGCAGCGTGACCGCCCCGAACTTCGCGCTCTGGTCTCCCGAAGGCGGCTGGGTGGTCGAGAACGAAGGCGTGGCGCCGGACGTCGAGGTCGAGAACTGGCCCGCCGACCTGGCCGCCGGCCGCGACGCGCAGCTCGAAAAGGCGATCGAGATCGTCCTCGAGGAATTGAAGAAGAACCCGCCGGTCAAGCCAAAGCGTCCGCCGTATCCGGTCCGGGTCCGGGAGTGGGAGTCACCTCGATGAGCTTCCCGTCCAGTTCGTCCATGACGGGCTAGAATGCAGAGCATGAGCCGGAAGCTCGAGATCGTGGACGACGAGATGGCGCGCGTGCTGCGTGGCATGACCGGAGCGGAACGCCTCAAGATCGCGGATCGTATGTTCTCATCCGCCCGCCGGATGATCGCGAGCCACCTCGCCGCCGAGCATCCGGACTGGGACCAGGAGCGTATCGAGCGGGAGACTTCGAGAAGGATCTCCCATGGATCCGTCTGAGCTCCTCCGGCTGGTTACCAGCACCTTGGAGAGACTGGAATTCCGATATCTCGTGACGGGCTCGACGGCGACCATCTTTTTCGGTGAGCCTCGCTTCACGAATGACATCGACATCGTCCTCGACTTGCCGGCTTCCAGGATCGCTGAGCTCTGCGCCGCCTTTCCTGCCGACGACTTCTACCTGAGCGAAGAGTCGGTCCGCAGGGCCGTGGCCCGTGGAGGCCAGTTCAACCTCATCCATCCGAGGTCCGGCCTGAAGATCGACTTCATCGTCGCCACGGACACACCCTTCAATCGCAGCCGGTTCAGCCGGTCGCGCCGGCTGACGCCGGGACCTGACTTTCAGGCCACCTTCGCCTCGCCTGAGGATGTGATCCTCAAGAAGATGGAGTACTTCCAGGAAGGCCACTCCGACAAGCATCTGCGGGATATCGCCGGAGTCTTCAAGATCAGCGGAGACCAGATCGATCGTGGCTACCTGGAGGATTGGGTTGCAAAGCTCGACCTCGAGGACGTCTGGCAGGAGGT
The DNA here is from genome assembly GCA_040349255.1 of Acidobacteriota bacterium. Classification (GTDB taxonomy): domain Bacteria; phylum Acidobacteriota; class Thermoanaerobaculia; order Multivoradales; family UBA5704; genus DATMER01. Next base: position 40,851 of record JBEQUE010000068.1, read on the forward strand.
CCTGGGCCAGCTTGATGGTCCGTCAAACAGATGATCGTCCATGCTCACGCCACGCTACAATTGAAACCCCGGGCTTAGAGCATCGCCGGCCCCCTGAATTTCATGGGGCGCGCAGCCTTCTACTCCGGGCAGAAATCGGCCTCGGGGAACCAGCGCTTCTCGTCGGCGGCGCGGCCGAGCCCGGTGTCGCCGCAGCAGCGGACCAGCGCCTTGTAGAAACGGTCGGCGGCCTTCGGGTCATCGTTCTGGATCCAGTTCCCGGCCGTGGCGAGGACTCCCGCCTTCTCGTCCCCGGACGGCAGGAGCTGGGCGGCGTCCCAGGCGATGTCGGCGGCGCGGTAGCGATAGTGGTAGCGCTTGTCCGGCTGCGCCCTGTGGCGCTCGAGGCGGGCGAGCTCGTCCGCGCTCGGCGCGAAGATCTTCTGCTCCTTGCGGAGCTTGGACAGGCTCCCGAGATCGAAGAGGGCCCCATACTCGGACCAGTCGGGCGCTCCTTCGGTGCCGAGGAGCTCCAGGCCGTCCCTGCGCGTGAGGCAGGCGGCGCGGAAGCCGGCGCGGGCACGGTCGAGAGCGGAGAGCTTTGTGTCGCCGGCTTTCTTCAGCTCGGACGACAGGGCCTGGAGCTTCGGCTTCATCCCGTCCGGCATGTAGGCTGCCGCCTCGTCCAGGCGGCCCTCCCGGACCAGGCGGCGGCCGAGGAGGTAGTGCAGGTCGTAGGGGTTGTCCGGCACCGTGCTCCTCGGCTTCTTGTCCGCGTAGGCCTTGAGCTCGTCCGTGTCGAGCACCAGCTCGGCCACGTAGGCGGCGTCGGACCAGTAGGCGTTGGTCGCGAAAAGATCCAGGGCCGCGACGTATTCCTTCTGCGTGAGCTTCACCACCGCCTGCTCGGCCTGCGCCCGCTCGCGCGTGGCGTACGGGCCCAGGCTGAGCGGTCCGAACCCGAAGTCCTCCGGGGTCGGCGGAGTCGCGGCGGCCTTCTCCAGGAAGGGGCGGGCCTCGGAGAGCCTGCCGTCGCGCAGGAGGAGCTGGGCGCGCACCCAGGCGGTCTGCGGTGTGTCCGGCGCCTTGTCGATCCACTGGCCGGCGGCCTCGAAGTCGCCGGCCAGGTAGGCGGCCCAGGCCAGGCGGTCGGCGGCCTCGACCTTCTTCAGGCCCGCGGCCTTGACGGCGGCGATCCAGGCGGCGGCATCGACCTCGCTCTCTTCGAGGAAGTCGTAGGGGGTGGGCGGCGAGAGGACGAAGACGGTCATGGCCTCGCGGGCGTCGGGGTTCTTCGCCACGGCCACGAGCGCCTCGCCTCCGGCTTCGAGAGCGGAGCGGCCAACCATGCGGATGGAGGCCGCGGCGCTGGCGTCGCCGGCCCGGGCGCGGCCCAGGTAGAGGGCGAGGGCCCTGTCGAAGCGTCCGCGCTCGCGCTCGGCGCGCGCCTCCCAGCCGTAACTGTCGTCGGCGAGGTCGAGGCTGTCCGCGAAGCCGTCCTGCGCCAGCTTGCGGGTGCGCTGGAACCACTCGACGGCTTTCTCCGGGTCGCCGCCGTCGCGGAGATGGACCTTGCCCAGCATGAAGGCGGCCCAGGTGCTCCGGTAGCGCCGCTCCTTCTCCGGGCGCGCGAGCAGGTGCTCGAAGGCCGCGCCGGCTTCGGCATAGCGCTCCCGGTGGTAGAGGAGGGCGCCGTGCAGGTAGTCGGTGAATTCGCCGGGCAGACCCTCGGGCACGCCGAGGGTCGCAGGCATGGGCGGGGGCGGAGCATCGTACTCGTCGACGAAGATCGGATTGCGGTGCGAGGCCATGGCGTCGCGCAGGATGGAGAGGCGCTGGAGGGCGGCCCGGCGCTGCGCCGCCGGGGCCGCCTGGAGGGCCTTTTCGAGGTCGGCGCGGTCGGCGGCCGCGGTGCGGTCCGCGGCATGGCTGTTGTCGTCGGGCTCGCGGAACGAGGTGCCCGCGGGCGCGAGCTTTCGGACCTCCTCGTAGTAGAAGGCGACGGGGCCCTGCAGGACGTTGCGGTCGCCGCCGAGAATCCAGGGCGCAAGGTCGGGGCCGCAGGCGATGGCCAGGGCGGCGGCGAGGAGGACGACGAGGGAGAGGACGGCGAGGCGTTTCACTTCGGGTCTCCTTGCGCGGGGCAGGCATCGGCCTCGGGGAACCAGTGCAGCTCGCCCGCCTGCCGGCCCAGGTCGGTGGACCCGCAGCAGCCGACCAGCTCCTTGTAGAAGCGGTAGGCGGCCTTGGGATCGCGGTTCTTGATCCAGCTTCCGGCCGTCACGAGCATCGCGGCTTTCTCGTCTCCGCCCGGGAGGATCTGCGCGGCCTCCCAGGCGAGGTCGGCGGCGCGGTAGCGGTAATGAAAACGTTTCGAAGGCAGCCGGTTGCGCTCCAGGCGCGCCCGCTCGCCGGGCGTGGGGCGGAAAACCTTGTTGTCGGTCCGGCCGTCCCCGTGGTCGAGGCCGTACCACTCGTGGGTCAGGTCGTACTCGCCGTCGACCACGGCGAAGTCGGGCTCGGCCTCGGTGGCGGTCAGCTCCAGCCCCTGGTGGCGGAGGAGGCAGGCGGCCTGGAAGAGATCGCGGGAGCGGTCGGCGGCGGGGCGGCTCCGCTCGCGGCCGGCGGCGAGGCGGGCGGACAGCTCCTCCATCCGCGGCCGGATCCCGCCCGGCATGTAGGCCGCGGCCTGGTCCGGGTGCCCTTCGCGGGCGAGGCGACGGCCGAGGAGATGGCGCAGGTCGTAGGCGAGGCGCTTCGGCTCGGGTTCGACGTAGCCGCCGACGACCAGGGGCTCCCATTCGTCCGGACCGGTGGGAGGCGTGTACTGCGCGGCGAGGTCCCCCGGCCACTGGGCGTCCACATAGGCCTTGAGCTCGTCCGTGCCGAGCACCCGCTCGGCCAGCCATGCGGCGTCGAGCCAGTAGCCGGCCCGGAGGAAGCGGTCGAGGGCTCCGGCGAAGTCGCCCTGCGCCAACTGGACGGCGGCTTCCTCTCCGGACGCCCGCGGCGGCGCGAGCATGATCTCGCCGGTCTCCCAGACGACGCCGGAGGCGTCTTCCAGGGTCATGTCCAGCTTCGGCAGTCCGGCCGCGGCCTCGTCGAGGAGCTTGCGGGCCTCCGTGAGCTTGCCGTCGCGGAGCAGCAGCCGGGCGCGGACCCACTTCGCGACGGGCGACGCGTCGGAGGCCTGTTCGAGCCAGGCCGCGGCGCCGTCGAAGTCGCCGGCCAGGTAGGCAGCCCAGGCGAGGCGGTCGGCGCCGTCCGCCTCGCGGACTCCGGCGTCCTTGAGCGCCTTCTGCCAGGCCGCGCCGGAGTCTCCGGTGTTGTGCGAGATCATCCAGGCGGTGAGGATCGGCCGCGCCTCGGGGCTGCGCGCGACGAGGTCCAGCGCCCCGGGACCCGCGGCCAGGATGCGGCCGCAGGTGAGCTTGAGGGACGGGAACGCCGTGGGGTCGCCGGCCCGCGCCTGCTCGTCGTAGAGGACGAGCGCGCGGTCCCAGTGTCCCTGAGCGGTCTCGGCCCAGGCCTCCCAGCCGAGGCTGGCGGCGGCGAGGCCGAGGCGGTCGGCGAAGCCCTGGCCGGCGAGCAGGCGGGTGCGGCGGAACCAGGTCACAGCCTCGGCCGGCCGGTCGCGGAGGCGGACCTTGCCGATCATGAAGGCGGCCCAGGTCGAACGGTGCCGCCGCTCTTCGTCCGGCCGTCGCAGGAGGCGCTCCCAGGCCTGGACTGCGGTGTCGAGGCGCAGGTCGTGGTAGGCGAGGGCGCCCTCGTAGTAATCGGTGAGCTCGGGCGGCAGACCCTTGGGGGGGCCGCCCGGCGCGCGGCGGTTCGGGTTCTTGGTCCGGACGCCGCGGAGCAGCCGCTCCAGGTCGGTGCGGTCCAGGCTGGCCAGGTCCGCGATGTACACGTCGTGGTTGTGGAGGATCGCCTCGCGCTGCATGTCGAGGAGCCCGCGGCTGTTGGCCAGGATCTCCTCCACCTCGGCGCGGTCCGCGAGGACCGTCTGGCCGAAGGGCGGAACCTCCTCGCCGAGGTCGACGAACTTGACGGCGCTCTCGTCCTTCCCGGACCAGCGGCGCTCGATCTCGTCGGCGAAGCTGCCCAGGGGGCCGCTGAAGACGAGGCTCTCCGGGCCGATCAGCCAGTTGGGGAGCCAGGGCGCGCAGGCCCAGGCCACGGGGAGAGCGGCGGCGAGGACGCTAGTCAGAAGGATCAGCCGGGCCGGGCGGGAGCGATGGGATCTCAACGTGGACCTCCGCGGGTCGCGTAAACCGCAGCCAGGCGACGGTCCTGCGCTCCCCGGGCCGGAGGGGGCGGAGGGTGTCGGGCGCTTCCAGGCGGGCCTCGCGTGGGCCGCCGCGGAAGAGCCGGGTTCCGGCGATGGCGTCGGCAGCCATCAGACTATCCGAATCCCAGCGGATGTGAAGGGGGGAGGGGAGCCGGACCTCGGATTCGCCGGCGTTGACGAGGTCGATCTCTTGGAGGAGAGGCTTCGGCTCGCGGATCTCGGCGCGCACCTCGGCGCGCGGAGCGCGTCCGGACATCACGGCGCGCAGCGTCTCCCAGGGCCAGTTGCGCGCGTCGTCGGCGGTCGGCAGGCGATACCAGATCAGGCCCTGCATCTCCTTCGGGCGGTCGGCGGTCCACGTCCGCACCAGGGCAGCGATGCTTTCGGGGTTCGCACTGACCTCGGCCCGGCCGCTCCGCCGGCTCCCCTCGGCGGCGAGGCCCAGGAGAGCGCCGCGCTCGTCGAACACGGCGCCGTAGGAGTAGGTAGGCAGAGCGACGCGGAAAGGCCGGCCCGCTTTCGCCGCCTGCTCCACGGCGCGCACGGCCTCCTGCGGATCGACCAGCTCGACGGTCTCGTCCGGCCGGGTCGGCGTGCGCAGGAAGTGGACCTGGAGAACGAAGCCGTCGGCGCTCCGGGCCAGGTCGCGGAAGGCGCGCTCGTGCCGCAGCCAGCTCGGCAGGGCGGTGAGGGTGACGGGCGCCGGGTCCACGGCGCGGTCCACGGCCTCGACGAGGGCCGGGTAATCGGCGAGCTTGGACTCGGGGCAGTCGTAGTCGAGCTGGATCTCCCACAGGTCGAGCCCGCGAGAGCGCGCCTCATGGGCGAGACCGCCGGCGAGATCGGCGAGGAGGCGGACGGTTTCGGGCTCGTCGGCGAAACGGCCGGTGCCGCCCGACCAGCCATGGAATCGGCCGATGCGGAGCGCGAGCCCCACGGGCCGCCCTTTCAGGGCATCCCAGGCAATGGCGGGCCGGGCGATCCGCGCAGGCCGCGACGAGAGGTCCACCTCGGCCGCCAGCACGACCAGGGACCGGAAGTCTCCGGCCCGGTCTACCGCCGCGCGGACGGCCGGGGTCCAGGAGCGCTGCCAGATGTAGGCCTCCTGGGGCAGGGGACCCGAAGCGCGGCCGCGCGAGCAGGCGCAGAGGGCCAGGAGCACCAAGGACAGAAAGGATCTCAAGGACAGCAAGGAAAATCCTTTCCATTGGTCTCTGAAGCCCTTGCAGTCCTTGGGGTCCTTGGCATCACAGCCCCCGCGCCAGCCGCTCCAGCAGTTCCATCCGCTCCCCGGGATCGCGAGGCAGCTCGCCCGGGCTGATGCAGCGGCCGTCCTTCACGGTGATGGCGCGGTCCGCGCGGTCCGCGAAGGGGGCGATGTCGTGGGAGACCACGACGACCGTGGCGCCGTCGCCGAGGCGGCTTTCGATCCAGGCGAGGATGTCCTCGCGGGCTCCGCGGTCCATGGCTTCCAGGGGCTCGTCCAGCAGGAGATGGCCCGGCGCGCCGATGCGGGCAGCGGCGAGGACGGCCCGGCGGCGCTGGCCCATGGAGAGCTCCCGCACCGAGCGATGGGCGAGGTTGTCGAGGCCGACCAGCGTCAGCGCCGTGTCGGCGGCCGATCCGGGCTCTCCGCGCAGCCGGCAGACGAGGCCGAGGATCTCGCGGACCGTGGCATAGGGAGTCAGGTCCGGCTGCTCCGGCACGTAGGCGAGCGTGCGGCGCGCCTCCATTTCCTCGACCCAGAGGTCGCGGCCGTCGATCGAGACCCGGCCGCGGTCCGGGCGCTCGACGCCGGCGGCCATCTTGAGAAGCGTGCTCTTGCCGCAGCCGTTGCGGCCGAGCAGCAGCGTCAGCCCGGCAGGGATCTCCAGGTCCACGCCGGCGAGCACCGGCTCGGTCTCGCGGTAGGAGAAGGCCACGCCTTCGAAGCGGATCATCCGTTGCTCCAGGACTGCGGGTCGCCGGCCGCGAGGTGGTGGATCTCCTGCCAGCGGCTGACCTTCTGCTCTCGTTCCCGTTCGGCCGCCGCGCGCACGGCCGGCGGGGCCCCGAGGAGCGCGAGCAGCGAGACCCACGGCAGAAGCGCCACGGCGGCGGCCAGCAGCAGGCCCTCCAGGAAGATCTCGCCCGAGGCGCCGGTCCGGCGCTCCGGAGCCCGCCGGACCGCACCGGCCGACCGCACCGCGAGAAGAGGGATCTCGGCCAGCACGGCCAGAGCGGCGACCGGTTCGATCCAGGCGGTCAGGAGGACCAGGGGAAGCGCGTGCGCGCCGAGGAAGAGCGCGTCGAACAACACCCGGCGCGAGGCCGTCCAGGGGAGCGAGCGCGACCAGGGCCAGGCCGGGCGGCGGACGGCGAGGCTCTCGGCCAGGCCCGCCAGCAGAAAGACCACCGCGCAGCCTCCGCCGAGAAGCGCCCCCAGACGTACATGGATATCGGCCAGCTCGTTGTTGCGGACGAAGAGCGCCGCCGCGCCGAGAGGGAGCAGCGCGGTCAGGCAGGCTCCGAAAAGGCTGCCGCCGAGCGCGCGCCAGGCGATCCGCGCCTCCAACCACTGCCCGGTGCCGCGGCGCGCCGAGCGCGGCAGCTCGACCGCCGCCCGGCTTCTGCGCAGCGGGCCGGCGACGAGGTCGGCCACGAACAGGAGCGCGGCCCCTCCGGCGACCGGCAGCCAGCCGCCGGAGAACGGCAGGAACGCCGCGGCGAGCGCGAGCGGCCGGGCCGCGAAGCGCTCCACCGGCATGGCCGCGAGCGCCGCGGCCGGAGCGGCGACGAGAAGGCCCGTGAAGCTCGGCCAGGGATCTCCTCCGTTGCGCGCCGCCGCGATCACCAGGAACACGAGCAGAGCCAGGATCGAGCCCTGCGCCGCCGCGATGGCGAGTTGGGCCGCCCGGCGATGGTCCAGACCGGTCGCGGGCAGGTGGCGCAGCCAGCCGTCGATCCCTCGGCACACCCGCGGCGCCGCCACTCCCGCCACGCCGAGACAGACGAACGCGATCGGCAGACCCGAGCCCGCCTTGCCCCGGGCGCCGAAGAGTGTCACCGAGAGCGAGTTGATGAAGTCGATCCCCAGGAGCATCATCCCGCCGGCCGCCGACGCGAACACGGGCACCATCACCCGCAGCGCCAGGCGAGCGCCGACCCGCAGATGGAAGCGGAGGAGGGGAGAGAAGGCCGGGGTCATCGAGAGGTCAGGCCGACAGCCGGTCGATCCGCCCCTTGTCGATCGCCTGGACCGCGGTGCGGCCGAGGAGGCGGACGGCCGGAAGCATGGCGGCAAAGCGGGGGTCCTGCGTCAGGCCCTGCTGGAAGCGGTAGTAGATCTGCTGCGCGATGACCGCGATCTTGAACAGGCCGAAGACGTAGTGGAACACGATGTCCGAGACGTCGCGGCCCGTGGCGCGGGCATAGCGCTCGACCACCTCGGCCCGCCGCAGGTTGCCGGGCAACGTGGTCGGCCCGGCCGGCAGGATCCGGAGCGCCGGGTCGTCGTCCGGATCGATCCAGTAGCCCAGCGAGGTGCCCAGGTCGAGGATCGGGTCGCCGAGCGTGGCCATCTCCCAGTCGAGCACCGCCACGATGCGGGACAGGTCCGGCGCGAAGACCACGTTGTCGTACTTGTAGTCGTTGTGGACCAGAGCCGCCTCCGCGAGCGGCCGGCCTGGCGGCATGTGGCTCGCGAGCCACGAGGCGGCCCGCTCGACATCCGGGACCTCGTCCGTGCGCGAGCCCTCCCAGCGCTGGCGCCAGCCCGCGACCTGCCTCTCCAGGTAGCCGTCGGGCCGGCCGAAGTCGGCGAGCCCGGCGGCCCGGTAGTCCACCGCGTGCAGCTCGGCGAGGCCGTCCACGACCGCCTCGCCCAGCGCGCGCATCCGCTCCGGAGGAAGGTCCAGGCCGGCCGGCGCGCGCTGATCGCGCAGGATGACGCCGCGCACCCGTTCCATCAGATAGAACGGCGCGCCGATCACCTCCGGATCGTCGCAGCCGGCGAGCGTCCTCGGCGCCTTGGAATAGTAGCCCTGGAGATGCGAGAGCACCTTCAGCTCGCGGCCCATGTCGTGTGCCGTCTTCACCTTCGAGCCGAACGGCGGCCGGCGCAGGACCAGCTCCCCGTCGCCAAGCCGGAGCAGATAGGTGAGGTTGGAATGGCCGCCCGGGAACTGCTCGATCTCCAGCGGTCCTGCCGACAGGTCCGGCAGCCGCTCGCGGATCCAGGGCTCCAGGCGGGCCGCGTCCAGCTCCTCGCCGGGACGGACGGGGCGCGTATCGGCGGTCACCGGAGTCACGCCTTGCCTCGCTCCAGGCCGTAGCGGGCGAGGATGCGGCGGGCGACGGCGGTCTTGTGGACCTCGTCGGGGCCGTCATAGATCCGCGCGGCGCGCTCGTGGCGCCACCAGAAGGCGAGCGGCAGCTCATCGAGCAGGCCGTAGCCGCCGTGGACCTGGATGGCGCGGTCGAGCACCTCCTGGAGCACGCCGGCCACCTGGAACTTGATCACCGAGACGTCGTCGCGCGCGGCGCGGGCGCCCTCGCGGTCGATGCGCCAGGCGGCGTGGAGGACCATGAGACGGGCGGCGTCGATCGCGGCGCGGCTCTCGGCGATCCAGGCGTGGACGATCTGGCGGGTGCCCAGCGGATCGCCGGGCGACAGCTCGCGCCCGGCCGCCCGGCGACACATCAGGTCGAAGGCGCGCTCGCAGATCCCGATCCAGCGCATGCAGTGGTGGATGCGGCCCGGCCCGAGGCGCTCCTGGGCCAGCGTGAAGCCGTCGCCCTCCTCCCCGACGCGGTTGGCGGCGGGGACGCGGACGCCGTCGAGCCGCACCTCGGCGTGGCTCATCCATCCTTCGCCGGCCTTGCCCATGACGGGCAGGTTGCGCACGATCCGGAAGCCGTCGGCGTCGGTCGGCACCACGATCATGCTGGCGCGCGCGTGCGGCGCGGCGGACGGGTCGGTCACCGCCATCACCACGCAGAACGCAGCGCCCTCGGCCGCCGACGTGAACCACTTGCGGCCGTCGAGGACGTAGTCGTCCCCGTCGCGGCGCGCGGTGGTGCCGAGCCAGACCGGGTTCGACCCGGCGAAGTCGGGCTCCGTCATGCCGAAGCAGCTCCGCACCTCGCCGCGGGCGAGCGGCCGCAGCCAGCGCTCCTGCTGCTCCGGCGTGCCGTGCTGGAGGAGCAGCTCCATGTTGCCGGCGTCCGGCGCCTGGCAGTGGAACACGTAATGCCCGAGCGGGCTGCGGCCGAGCTCCTCGCCGACATGGGCGAACTCCAGGAGAGAGAGCCCGCCGCCGCCCCAGGCCTCGGGCAGGTGGGGCGGGAACAGACCCATCTCCCGGACCCGGTCCCGGAGCCGTTCGAGCTCATCCGAGACCGCTCCGAAACCACGCGCGAAGACCTCGCGTTCGAGGGGGACGACCTCCCGGTCGACGAAGTCCCCCACCTGCCGGGTGATGGCGCGCACGCGTTCGGGGATGGAGAAGTCCATGGCTCGCCTCGCTGTCTCGCCGGGCAGTCTATCGAGGATTCCCAGGTTCCGCGACTTCCTCCTTGACTTCGGCCCCGAATGGACTAGCATTCATCCGCTATCTATCAGGTCGTGCCGTATTTTAGGCCTCCGCCTGCCCCAGTGCGCGAGGCCATATAAGGGCGATAAGGAGGTTACCTGCGATGATCGGGAAATCCCGGATGAGGAATGTCTGTGTGGGCGCA
>JBEQUE010000104.1:0-9504 GCA_040349255.1 Acidobacteriota bacterium
CCTCCTGCCGCGCCTCTTCCCTTGCTTCCCGGCCCCATCGGGCCATGTTCTCTTCGAGCATGCTCTGCATCTCCTTCAAGTCTTGGACCTCCGGTACCTGGAGGTCCGGGAACCGGGCTGGCAGCACCACGCGGGTGAGCCAGGCGTGCACCGAGCGTTGGAAACCCTCGTCCACTTCGTCGTCGCCGGCCAGCCTTTCCACCTGCCGGCGGAGGTCTTCGAGGCTCCGGCTTCTCTCCATTCCGAAGAGCGCCGCCGTCATGGACCGCACCGGCATGAACGGGTCCACCGTGGACTGGAACTCCAGGAGCAGGTAGACATAGAGGACACGGTCCCGCCACCGGACCTTCCAGACCATGTCGCTCTCGCGGTGGCGCAGGTCGTCGAAGACGTAGGAGCCGTCCACCCTCTCCAGGGTCTCGAAGTCGAGCTCCGCAACCCAATCCTCCCTGACGAAGCCGCGCAGGACATCCGCCACGAGCGCGGCATGCGAGAACAGAAGCTTGTATCCGTGATCGTGGTCCGCCATCCGCCTCCCCTGGGAACTTGTTCCGGATTCCGGAGAGGAGGATATCACGATCCGGCGCGAGCGGATGAGAATCCCCGGCGATTCTCAGCGGATCCCGGCCGTTTCTCATCTGCGCGGCCCTGATTCTCATCCGCTCACGGGTTCGCCGCTGAGACACGGAGGCGACCGGATGAAAAAATGCAGTGCGTGGATGAGAATCCATCTTGCTCTGATGAGACTCAACCTCAATCTGCTGAGAATCGGATAGAATCTGCTGAGAGTCACGGGCGAGTGGCAGCGGATGGATGTGAATCCGTTGAGAATCGCGGCTGATTCTCATCCTGGGAGGTGGGCAAATGGCCGGGAAGAATCGTTCCATCGACGAGGTTCTGGCGAGCCTGGAGGCTCAGGCCGGGTTCCATCGGGAGCGCGAAGCGTTCCATGCCGCGGAGGCGACGGCTCACCTGGAGAAGCAGCGCGCCCACGCCGCCGAGCTGGCGGAGATCTCCCGGCGCCTGGAAGGGTTCCGCTCCGCGGCCGGCGAGGCGCTGGAGCTGTCCGACCGCTCCGTGCCGGCCGTCTCCCCGGATCCGGAGGAAGAGGACACCGGCCCCGCCTCCCGGCCCGACATCCGCCGGATGGCCGAGCTCCTCCTGAAGACCAAGGGGCCCGGCGAGCGCTTCGGGCCCGTGACGCTCACCCGGGAGATCAACGCCCGCTTCGCGGACCGCCTCCGGCGGCCGGTCACCGCCGCCTACGTCTCGGTGCTGCTCCGGCGCCTGGGCGAACGCGGGCTCGTCCGCCTCGTCCGGCGTGGCAGGCCCCACTGGGAGGCGCTGTACGTGCGGGAAGAAGAAAAGACACCCTAGTCGGCCGGGAAGCTCCCCAGGACGAGCTCGTTGCCCATGGCGCTGACGTACCCCGCGCGGTCGGTCGCCACGAGGTTGGTCGAGAAACTGTTGGTCACGCAGCGCTCGTACAGCCGGGTCAGCCCCTCGCCCGACGGCCGGACGTAGGAGAGCCAGAAGACCCCCGGGTCCCCCCGGAAGTGCCCGGCGTCGAAACCGGGCTGGAAGACCGGTCCGCCGTCCAGGAAGAAGAAGCCCCGGGCGTTGCCCGAGGCGGTGTCCATCGGCGTCCAGAGCGCCCCCTCGGTGCCGGGGAAGGAGACGCGGACGCCGCCCTGCGTCAGCTCCTTTTCATCCTCGGGAGCGGGCAGCGTCAGGAACGGGGCCCAGGTTCCGGACTCCCGGCGCGAGAAGGTGCGCGAGAGGCCGTCGAAGACCGTCACCCGGCCCTCCGGGTCGTGCGCCAGCGAAACCGGGACGCAGCCGACGAGCGTGCTCTTCTGCTCCTCCTCGGTGAAGCCCTTGCGCAGCGTCAACGGCTCGTCGTCGTCGCGGTGGAACGATCGCTCCAGGACCTTGCCCGAGCGGTCCAGCTTCCACAGCGCGTCCTGCGCGCAGGTGGGCACCACGTAGATCGCCTCGTCGTCGACCAGGACGTCGCGGAACCCGCCCTCGCCTTCGAGGTTGGGGATCGGCACCACCTGGCTCTTCGCGCCCGGGACGAGGTGGATCAACTCCAGCCTTTCCATCGAGACGGCCCAGAGCGAGCCGTCCTTCGGGTCCACGTCGAGGGCGGCCCAGCGCGCGTCCGGCGACCCCGCGATGGTCCGGAAGGTCGCGCCCTCCGCCTGCCGCCCGATCTCGATCACATGGCTCTGGTCCACCAGCAGCCAGGCGTGGTCCGGGTCGAGAGCCGCGTCGAGGATCTGCGTGTAGGGCTGGACGCCGAGCGCCTGGAACGGGATCCGCCGCGTCCCGGGCGCGCAGACCAGCGAGACGCGCGGACCCTCGGGCTCGGGCGCGGCCGGCCTGGTCCTGGCAGCCGGGGCCGGGGAGGGAGGAGGCGCGGCCGGCGAGGCGCACCCCGCAGCGGTCAAAGCCAGCACAAGGAACCAGAGTCTTTTCATGTCCGTCGATCCTATCACCGGGTTCGGCGGAGACCAGCCTTCGCGACGTGCCAATCTGGCACAATCGAAGTGGAGAAGGATTGTGTCTCCCTCTGGAATTTCCCTGGCAGGAGGCTTGCTTGGAGGGGAAGAGCAGGAATGAGAAAGGAGACTTCGGTCCACATGAGTACATCCCAGAGACGGCAGATCACGACGTTCATGCTGGTTCTCGGCGCGGTGGTGTTCGGCATGATCCTGGCCGGCGGATTGAACCTGACCGTGCCCGGCAGGGCGGAAACCGCGTCCACGCTGTCGGCCACGCAGATCGCCGGCAGCAACGCTCCCATCACGAGTCTGCCCAGCTTCGCGGACCTCGCGCAGGCGGTGGACCCGGCGGTGGTCTCCATCCAGGCGGCCACGATCCAGGACCGGCCGCGCGGCGGCGGCGGTCGCGGCCAGGGTGGCCAGGGCATGGACCCCTTCGAGTTCTTCTTCGGCCCGCGCGGTCGCGGCCAGCAGGACGAGGAGGACGGCCAGGGCGGGCAGGGCAGTCCGGGAGGCCCCGGCGGGCCCGGTCGGGGCCAGGACCCCGAGCAGTTCCGCTCCGACGCGGGCGGCAGCGGCTTCGTCATCAGCCGTGACGGCCTCGTGGTGACCAACTACCACGTGGTCGAGGGCGCCAGCGAGGTCAAGGTCCACCTCGGCGACCGCGACTACCCGGCCGAGGTCAAGGGCACCGACCAGGCGACCGACATCGCCCTGCTCAAGATCAACGCGGGCAACGATCTGCGCTTCCTCGAGCTCGGCGACAGCGACAACGTGCGGGTCGGCGACTGGATCATGGTCATCGGCAACCCGCTGAACCTCGACAAGACCGTCACCACCGGCGTGGTCAGCGCCAAGGGCCGGTCGATCGGCATCAGCGACGCCTCGTTCGAGAACTTCATCCAGACCGACGCGGCGATCAACTTCGGCAACTCCGGCGGCCCGCTGGTCAACCTGCGCGGCGAGGTGGTCGGCATCGCCACCGCCATCAACTGGGGCGCCGAGAACATCGGCTTCGCGGTCCCGGTCAACACCCTGCGCGAGGTCCTGCCCCAGCTGCGCGAGAAGGGCAAGGTCAGCCGCGGCTACCTGGGCATCCAGATCCAGAACCTCAACTACAACCAGGCGCGCGCCTTCGGCCTCGAGTCCACGGACGGCGCCCTGGTCGGCTCGGTCGAGGGGAGCACCCCGGCCGGCAAGTCGGGCATCCGCCACGGCGACATCATCGTCGGGGTGGACGACATCAAGGTGAAGAACACCCACGACCTGATCAACTACGTGGCCAACAAGGGCCCGGGCTCGACCGTAACCCTCGACGTGTTGCGCGACAATCAGCACAGAGACGTCAAGGTGAAGCTCGGCGAGCGGCCGGAGCGCAGCGCGGCCAACGGCCGGCAGGGCGGCGAGGACGAGGAGGAGGGTGAGAGCGGGATCGACTGGCTGGGCATCCAGTACCAGGGGATCACCGACAACCTGCGCTCGACCCAGGGTCTGCCGGACGACGTGGACGGCGTGGTGGTGACCAACGTCGCGCCGACCAGCCCGCTCTACGAGCAGTTCATCCGTCCGGGCACGGTGATCACCGAGGTCAACGGCCAGGAGGTGCACAGCGTGGCCGACTTCGAGAAGCTGGTGAAGGGCCTCAAGTCGGGCTCCTACCTGCGGCTCTACGCCATGCCGTTCGCCCGCGGACAGCAGGGCCAGCCGTTCTTCGCCGTCGTCCAGGTGCCGTAAGGCCGACGACCGGATCACACACCGGGGCCGGCTTCCCACGGGAAGCCGGCCTTTTTCTTGCTAGACTCTTGAATCGACCATGGCCAGAACCTCCGACAACTTCCGTGCCTCCGTCCTGGTGGTGGACGACGAGCGTTCCATCCGTGAAAGTCTGCGCATGATCCTGGAGTTCGAGGGCTACCGGGTGGACGAGGCCGCGAGCGGCCCCCAGGCCCTCACCCGGATCGGCGAGCGCCCGCCCGACGCGGTGGTGCTCGACATCAAGATGCCCGAGATGGACGGCCTCGACGTGCTCAAGGCGCTGCGCGACCGCGGCTACGACATGCCGGTCCTGATGATCAGCGGCCACGCCGACGTCCAGACCGCGGTCGAGGCCACCCGCCGCGGCGCCTACGACTTCTTCGAGAAGCCGCTCCAGCGCGAGCGCGTCCTGGTGTCGCTGCGCAACGCGATCGACACCTGGCGTCTCGCCACCGAAAACAGCGTCCTGCGCCAGGAGCCCGACGAGCTGATCGGCACCGCGCCGGCCGTCCGCCGATTGCGCGAGACCATCGAGAAGGCGGCGCCGACCCCCGCCACGGTGCTCGTCACCGGCGAGAGCGGCACCGGCAAGGAGCTCGTGGCGCGCGCCATCCACCGCCAGTCGCAGCGCCGCGACCGCACGCTGGTGCAGGTCAACTGCGCGGCGATCCCGGACGAGCTCATCGAGTCCGAGCTGTTCGGGCACGAGAAGGGGAGCTTCACCGGCGCGGTCCGGCGCCAGACCGGCAAGTTCGTGGCCGCCGACGGCGGCACCATCTTCCTCGACGAGATCGGCGACATGTCGCCGCGCACGCAGGCCAAGGTGCTCCGCGTCCTGCAGAGCGGCGAGGTCGAGCCGGTCGGCGCGGAGAAGACGGTGCAGGTGGACGTCCGCGTGGTCGCGGCCACGCACCGCAACCTGGAGGAGGAGATCAAGGCCGGGCGGTTCCGCGAGGACCTGTTCTACCGGCTGAACGTGATCCCGATCCGCACGCCGGCCCTGCGCGAGCACCTGGAGGACGTGCCGGCGATCGTGGAGTACATGGTCCGGCGCTACGCCGAGAAGAACAACTACCGGCCGAAGGAGTTCAACGCCGAGGCCCTGGCCCACCTCAAGTCCCTGCCCTGGAAGGGCAATGTGCGCGAGCTCAAGAACCTGGTCGAGCGCCTGCTGATCCTCTCGCCCGGCGAGAAGGTCACCCGCGACGACGTGATCGCGGCCACCGGCGGGGCGCGCCCCGAGCTGTCGAGCGCCCTCCTGGCGGTGGAGACGCTGCGCGAGTTCCGCGATCTGTCCGAGCGCATGTTCCTCATCCACAAGCTGGAGGAGAACAACTGGAACGTGACGCAGACCGCCCAGGCGATCGACACGCCGCGCAGCAATCTCTACAAGAAGCTGGACCAGTATGAGATCCGGCGCGAGGAGCCCACTCCGTGAAAGACAACGAGCAGATCCTGATGCGTCTCCTGGAGGACAGCGGCGCGCTGCGGCGCGGCCACTTCCTCCTGTCGTCGGGTCTCCACTCGACGGCCTACGTCCAATGCGCCCTGCTGCTGGAGGACCCGGTCCGCGCCCGCAAGGTCGGGCAGGACCTGGCCGAGCTGCTCCGTCCCTACCACCCTGATTCGGTGCTGTCGCCGGCGCTCGGCGGCGTCATCATCGGCCACGAGGTGGCCGCCGCGCTCGGCGTGCCGTTCCGCTTCACCGAGCGCAAGGGCGAGGAGATGGGCTTCCGCCGCGGCTTCAACCTGCGCCAGGGCGAGCGCGTGCTGATCGTCGAGGACGTGGTCACCACCGGCCGCTCGACCCTGGAGTGCGCCGCGCTCGCCACCAGCAAGGGCGCCCGGGTCGTGGCGGTCGGCTCGATCATCGACCGCACCGTGGGCCGCGACCCGTTCGACGTGCCGTTCAAGTCGCTGCTCAAGCTCGACCTGCCGTCCTACCCGCCGAACGAGTGCCCGTCCTGCAAGGCCGGCGTCGAGCCGCCGGAGAAGCCCGGCAGCCGGCCGGAGCCTGAGGCGGCCCCGGTGAGGGTGGAAAGGACTTAAAGGACAAGGACATAAAGGACGTAAAGGACCCAAAGGACAAAGGACGGTTTGGTTTGCCGTCCTTTACGTCCCTTCTGTCCTTTAGGTCCCTTACGTCCTTTATGTCCTTGTCCTTTACCCCTCTCCCCGCAGCGCCATCTGCGGCTCGGTCCGGGCCGCCCTTCTCGCCGGCAGGTAGCTTGCCAGCGCCGCCACCAGCACCAGGACCGCCGCCACCCCCATGTAGATGGCCGGGTCTCCGGCGCTCACGCCGAACAGCAGGCTCCTCATGCCCCGGGTGGCGAAGAGCGCGCCGGCCACCCCGGCGGCCGCGCCGAGGAGCGCCAGCGCCAGGCCCTGGCGCAGGACCATGCGGACCACCCGGTCCCGGGTGGCGCCGAGCGCCATGCGCACTCCGATCTCCTGGCTCCTCTGGCTCACGCCATAGGCGATGACGCCGTACATGCCGATCGCGGCCATCAGCAGCGCGACCGCCGCGAAGCCGCCCAGGAGGAGCATGTAGAAGCGCGGCTGCGAGACCGAGGCGGAGACCAGATCCTCCATGGTCTGCAGCTTGTAGAGCGGCAGGTTCGGGTCCACCTCCCTGACCTGCGCGCGGGCGGCGGCGATCACGGCAGACGGATCGGCCGTCGAGCGCAGGATCACCGACATGACGCCGATCGGCGCCTGGTCGAAAGGGAGGAACACCTGCGGGTCGGAGTCGCGGTCCAGGGTCGACTGCTTGAAGTCCTTCGCGATGCCCACGACCTCGCCGCCGCGCACGTCGCCGTCGCTCGTCCAGCCGAGCACGATATGGCGGCCGATCGGGTTCTCGCCCGGGAAGTACTTGCGCGCCGCGGCCTCGGTGAGGATCGCGACCTTCGCCGAGCCTTCGCGGTCCTGGTCGGTGAAGGCGCGACCGCGCACGATCGGCAGCCCCATGGCCTGGAAGTAGCCCGGCGTCACCGGCGCGACCCGCATCGACGGCTCCTCGCCGGGCTTCGGCTCCGGCCGGCCCTCGACCGTGAAGCTGAGCGTGAAACCCGAGTTGTCCAGCGGACGGCCGAAGGCCGCGATGCCGGCCGCGGTGACTCCCGGGAGCTTCGCGAGCCTTTCCAGGAGCCGGCGGCAGAGGTCGCGGAGCTGCGGGTCCTTGCCGTAGGCGGAGTCGGGCGGCGCGAGGTTGAAGACCAGCGCGTTCTCCGGGTTGAAGCCGGGGTCCACCTGGAGCAGGTGGCCGAAGCTGCGCAGCAGCAGGCCGGCGCCGGCGAGCAGCACCACGGCGAGCGCCGTCTCGGCCACCACGAGCACGTTGCGCGCGCGGGCCGCGGGCCGGCCCTTCGAGCCTCGGGCCCCCTCCTTGAGCACCGCGCCAAGATCAGGCTGCGACGCCCGGAGCGCCGGCGCGAGGCCGAAGAGCAGGCCGGTGACGACGCTCACCGCCAGCGTGAAGAGGAGGACCGAGCCGTCCACGCCGACCTCATGGAGGCGGGGCGTCCTGTCCGGGGCGAGCGCCACCAGCGCCCGCGTCGCCCAGACCGCGAGGCCGACTCCGGCCAGGCCGCCGAGGAGCGCCAGCACCACGCTCTCGGTCAGGAGCTGGCGGACGATCCGCGCGCGGCCGGCGCCGAGCGCGGTGCGCACCGCGAGCTCGGTCTCGCGGCCCGAGGCCCGCGCCAGGAGGAGATTCGCCACGTTCACGCAGGCGATGAGGAGCACGGAGAGCACGGCGCCCAGAAGCACCAGGAGCGGCGTGCGCACGTCTCCGGTCATGAACTCCTGCATGTTCGCGATGTCCATCCGGAAGCCGGTGTTGTTCTCGGGGTACTGGGCGGCGAGCCGCGCGCCGATGGCCTGGGTCTCGGCGCGGGTCTTCTCGATCGACGCCTCCGGCTTGAGCCGGGCCACGACGGAGAGATAAATGGCGCCGCGGTTGTCCGGCTCCAGGACCTCGTTGTTGAGCTCGAACGGCAGCCAGACGTCGGCGATCGCGGGCCAGCGGGCGCGTCCGGCGACGCCGACCACGGTGTAGGGCTGGCCATTCAGGTCCACCGTGTGGCCGACGAGGCCGGGGTCGGCGCCGAAGCGGCGCTCCCAGAGCTCGCGGGAGAGCACCACCACGTGCGAGGCGCCCGGTTTCTCCTCGTTCGGCGCGAAGCCGCGGCCGTGGAGGAGGGGAGCCTGGATCACGGAGAAAAACTCGGGGCTCACCCAGGCGCCTTCGAGCCGCTCGGGGTCGCCGCCGGTGCCGGTCAGGTTGACCGACCCGGTGTCGAGCAGGGAGGCCGCTTCGAGCGTGGCGCTCTGCCGGTGCCAGTCGAGGAAGTTGAGCACCGAGATGGCGGTCGGCTTGCCGTTGTCGTTGAGCGGATAGACGCGGACCAGGCGCTCGGGGTGGGGGAAGGCGAGCGGCCGGAGCAGGATGCCGTAGGCGACGCTGAAGATCGAGGTGGTCGCGCCCACGCCGAGCGCGAGCGTCAGGACGGCGATCAGGGTGAACCCGGGGCTCTTGCCGAGCTGCCGGAGCGCGAAGCGGAGGTCCTGTCCGGTCTCCTCCAGCGCCTTCATCCACTTCATCTGTTTCTCCTTGTTCGAATCGAGCTCGCGGCAGACCCGGCGCGTGGTTTCGAGGTCGCCGAAGCGCCGGACGGCTTCGGCGCGGGCGGCTTCGAGCGGCCAGCCGTCGTCGGCCAGCTCGCGGGCCACCATGTCGAGGTGGAACTGGAGCTCGTCGTCGACGTCCGCGGCGACCTGGGCTGCGGTGCGCCAGGGGAACCGGAAGACGCGGCGCATCACGCGGTCTCGAGGACCTTGGCGACGGCGTGGGCGTAGCGCTGCCAGGTCGAGACTTCGACTTGAAGCTGCCCGCGGCCCACCTCGGTCAGGCGGTAGAACTTGGCCTTGCGGTTGTTCTCGGAGACGCCCCACTCGGACTCGATCCAGCCCTTGCTCTCCAGGCGGTGGAGCGCCTGGTAGAGCGCCGCGTCCTCCAGCCCGAGCGCGCCCTCGCTGCGCTGGCGGATCGTGCGCGAGATGTCGTAGCCGTGCATGGCGCCCCAGGAGAGCGCCTTGAGGATCAGGACCGCCACGGTCCCGTGCATCAGGTCGAGAGAGCTGCGTGCCATGAGGTCTCCCCTAACATTGTGAGGGAAGCGTATGCGCAGGCCCGCCAGCTTGTAAAGCCCCCTCACGGCATGAGGGGAGAGGTCGGGGT
>JBEQUE010000117.1:0-37076 GCA_040349255.1 Acidobacteriota bacterium
AGCCGCGGGTCCGGCAGGGGGGACTCTACGAGGTACTGGTCGAGCTCTCCACCCGCGAACTGAACAGCAACACCTATCCAATGGCGGTTGTATCGGGCAGCCAGAGCTACGATATCGATCTGGCCTTGCCGTTCTGGGACGACCCGAAGGCAGCACCGTTCCGGGAGGGCGCGGTCGTCGACACCGTTGCCATGGTGCCGGACCCGGACACCGGCGAGATCTGGCGCGCGCTGCCCGAGCCGCACAACTACTTCGGCCAGGCGGACGTCGGATTCACCGGCCCATCCGGGGCAGGCAACATCGTCATCTGGGTGCTGCTGCGGATCACGACGGTGCTGGAGCAACCGGATGTCGTCGTGCCGGGGATTCTCCTTGCGGCACGGACGGGCGTGGAGTCCATCGCGGCAACCGCGCCGGTCGTCCAGTTTGCCGAGCGAGTGCGCAACGCGGTCAACGAGGTCCATCAACTGCACAGCTACCTCGCGGGCTGGCGCAATCTCGGTGAGCAGGCGGTAGGAATCGGCGTGGCCCGGGTCCAGGAAATCGCGGTGCGGGCGCGTATCGAGGTCACCGGCGGCATCGACGTGGAGCAGCTCGTGGCCGGTGTGCTCGCCGACCTGGACCAGATGCTCTCGCCGCTCGTGCGTTTCGAGTCGTTGTCGGACCGGCGCCGCACCGAGCCCGATCCCGACCGCATCTATGACGGCCCGTTGCTGAACAATGGATTTCTGGCCGCGGACGCTCGCGGCGCCGCGCATCCCGCGGTCCTCTATCTCTCCGATGTGCTGCGCCTGATCATGCGCCGGCGCAGCGTCACCGGGTCGGATGTCGTGACTCAGGAGAATCCGGTTGGCCGCGACATTGTCGCCGTGACCGATCTCGCGCTGACCAATTTCATCAACAACCGGCCGATTACGTCCGACGCCGAGAACTGTCTGCACCTGGTCGAAGTCGAACGGTACCGGCCTCGGCTGAGCGTCGCGAAGTCGCGAATCGTGATCGTGCGCAACGATTCCGAGGTGAGCTACAACCTGGCGCGCGTGGTGAGCCTCCTGAATGCCTCGCTCGACAAGGCGAAGGACAGCGCGCGTACGAAGGACACGTCGCCGGTGTGGCCGGTACCGCGCGGAGAGCTGCTGCCGGTCGAAGAGTACACGCCGCTGCAAGAGGATCTTCCCGCTGCCTACGGCGTTGGTCACTCGGAGCTGCCGGATAGCGCCGGGCCTCGCCGGCACGCAGCCGTCCGACAGTTGCAAGGGTATCTCCTCCTGTTCGAGCAGGTCCTGGCAGACGTCACGGCGCAAGTCGGGAACATCAACCGGTTCTTCTCCGCCGATGCCGGCGAGGGCACCACGTACTTCACCAGGCCGCTCTTCGACGTGCCGGGCGTGGCGAACCTCCTGAAGCGATTTCCCGCGGGCGACAACTGGACCGAGTTCGTGCAGAACCCGAACAACCCCGTCTCGCTCGCCCTCCACGACGCCGCGGAAAGCCGGACGGACGTCCTCGATCGACGCAACCGAATGCTCGATCACCTGCTGGCCCGTCAGGGTGAAGATGCGGTTGCCATCGGTCAGGAGCTGCACCGGTGGGCCCAGACACAGCTCGCTCCCGTCGCCGATGTCATTCAGCAGTTGGAACGCATCGCCAGGCGGCGTGATGAGGCAAATGCGCGGTTGATACGGCTCAAGGCGGCGCTGCTTCACGACGCGCCGGAGCTCAATGCGTTCCGTCTGCTGGCCAACGGCAATCCGCTGTGGGGAGAAGCCGCAATTGTGCGGATCGAGTCGACCGCAGCCGGATTTCGCTGGCATCTGGCACCCGACGGCCAGGAGCGGCTGCGCTCCGTCGTCAGCTCCGTCGTCAGCTCCGACATCACGTTCCCCACCAGCGCCGCGGCGTCCATTGCCGCCGAGAACGCACTGGTGCTCGCCGGACGGCAGGCGCTGTATGTCGTGGTCCACGTCGGGAACGGTCGGCGGCGCCTGCGGCTGAGGGATGGAACGTCCGCGGCCGCTCAGGTTCTCGCCGAGAGCTCACTGACGTTCGCCAGCGTCGCCGCCGCCAACGCGGCGCTTCCCGAGATCGCCGGCGCCTTCGCGACGCTGGCGCCGCTGGAACGGCGCGTCGCGTATCTGACCGGCATTCGCAGCCAGCGGCGACGGCGGTTGCTGACGCCGACCAACGTGCACTTCGAAATCTTCGATGACCCTCCCGGCAAGCGCTGGCGCCTGTGTGAGCTGCCCGGGAATGAAGGGCAGGAGCTGCTGAACAGCCCGGCGCGTTTCGACGGGCCGGGGGCGATCGCCTTGGCGCAGCAATCAATCCGCGAGGTTCTGCGCTACGGCCTCGATGAATGGAACTATGTCGTCTCGCCGGCGCCCGGGGAAAAGTTTACCTACGAGCTGAAGGATTCGTCCGCAACGACGACCATCGCCATTCGTGAAAAGGGGTTGCTCTCCTCGAGGGCCGCTGCCGAGCAGGCGATGGCGAGGACGATCGAGCATCTCTATCGCAACTACAGCGCCGAGGGTTTCTACCTGATCGAACATCTGCTCCTGAGGCCGCGGCGCGGTCCTGACCCGCTGTCGCTGCCCGCCGGGGACAAGTTTCTGTCATTGCCCGTCGGCGACACGGCGCGTGAGCGCGATCCCTACAGCCAAAGAATCTCGATCGTTTTTCCCTCCGGATACGCGCGAGATTTTTCGGACGCAACGGTGCCGGCCACCCCAGTGACCCCGGATCGGTTTCGCGATCCAGAGTTCCGCCGTCACGCCGAGCGGGTCATCCGCCAAGCATGCCCCGTGCACCTCAAGCCGACCGTGTACTGGGTGGACCAGTCGACACCCGGGAGCCCTGCTTCCACCGCCAGCTTCGATACGTGGGAGCAACGCTATTTGGCGTGGCTGGATACGGTGCTCATTCCAGGCGCGTCAACCGGTACGGCCGATGACGATCGAGACGCGATGGTGGAGGCGCTCAATGCAATTGCCAATAACGCGCCCTAATCGCCATCGCGTGCAACGGCAGGTCGTCGAGCTGGCGATCGGCGATAGCGCGGAGGGTGCGGCCGTGCACCGGGAATTGGCTCGCCCGTTCTGGGATCGTGCCGTTCCAGAGTTGGAGAAGGTGTTCGATTCGGCAGCGGGTCCGCACGAGCTGCTGCGGCTCGATCGTCTGGAGCTCGATCTCGGGAGGATCGACGGCGCCGACTGGCCGGCCGAGTTTCGCCGCAAGCTGGTCGCCGAGCTCAGGAGGAGCCTCGCGGGGTTTACCGCCGTTGCGGAAGCGCCTGACAGGAGCGCGCCGCGCGATCCGCGCCGGATGGAGCTCTGGCAGGAGCTCCTGTTCTTTCTGTCTCACGGCTACCTGCCGTGGTGGTGCGCCAAGCCGACCGACGGTTGGACCGACGCGTTGTTGGATCCTCTGGATAAAGCGGGCTGGAGTGCACTCCGCGAGGCCGTCCTTGCCGATCCTCGCGCGCGGGTGCGGCTCGTGCAGTCGGTCAGCGACGCGTTCCTGGATACAGCGATTGGCAGTTGGGTGGGTGTGCGGCACGCCGCTCGAGCGCTGGAGCAGTGGACGCCGAGCTCTCTTCACGCCGGTGCACGCCAACGGTGGCGGCGCTCCTTCTGGATGGCTGTGCTCGATTGGGTGTGCGCTGGCGGGCCTCACTCACTGCGCGGCGGCCCGCAGCTCGTGCGGGACCTGCTCACGCTGCGCCGTACCTCGATCTCGGAGAGCGAGCATCGCGGGTCCTTGCAGCCGTCGATGCGTGATGTGAGCGCGCCAGAAGACCCGATCTCGACGACTCGAGATGAGGATCTTCCGCATCCGTGGCATGAGTGGTTGTCACAAGCCGGCACGGTGGCGTTCGATCGTGCCGTGCCGGACACGCGCCCGGATGGAGGAACGCGAACCGAGTCGCAAGCCGACACGGTGGCGTTCGATCGTGCCGTGCTGCACACGCGCCCGGATGGAGGAGCGCGAACTGACAGCGCATCGGCGCAGTCCCCGTCCCCGAGCGCGGCGGCGGACAGGATTCCGCTTCCCGCCGAAGACGAGGCGATCTACCTCGAAGGCGCGGGCGCCATTCTTCTGCATCCGTTTCTGGAGCGGTTGTTTCGTGACCGCGGCGTGTTGGCCGGGCGCAGCTTCGGCGACACGGACGCGCGTGAACGTGCCGTGCACCTGATCGGCCTGCTCACCTTCGGCAGCGCGGACGTCCCCGAATACGACCTGGTGCTCGCGAAGGTGCTGTGTGGCTGCGCGCTCGCGGAGCCCCTTGGGCCTGTGCAGCTCGAGGACGACGATGTCGCCGCATGCGACGAGGTTCTTCGCGCAGTGCTGGAGCACTGGAAAGCCTTGCGCAGCAGCTCCCCGGAGTGGCTGCGGCAACAGTTCCTACTCCGCGAGGGCAAGCTCGAAACCGTCGACTCGGGCTATCTCCTCACGATAGAGCGACGCGCGCAGGATGTGCTGCTCGCGCATCTGCCCTGGGGGTGCGGAGTCGTCGGACTGCCGTGGTTGACCGATCGGATTTTCGTGCGCTGGCTCGATTAGGCGCATTGGCAGACACAGGAGCTCTTCTCTCTTGCGAGAGGAAAGGAACAGGCACCGTGAACGTCAAGATTCCCCTTTCACCACCATCGTCCGCCGGCCGCCGCGTGGGGGTGCTGCTGTTGGTCGCGCTCGGCTGGAGCGTCCCACACGCTCAGGCACAGGTGGATCCGGCCATCCGTCTCTTCCAAGCCAACTGCAGTTCTGCGACTCAACCTCAGAAGCCTCAGATCACCTTCTCAGCCTCGACAGGCAGCAACGTGGGCCCAAACGCCAATCCAGCGCTCGACGCCCAGATATCAGTCAAGGACGAAATGCTCAACCACTTCACGGGCAACGTGTTCTGGAAGCTCTCGACGGTGATGGCCTCGGGCTGCACCGGCAATGACCAGTCGATGACGTGCGGTCCGTTCACTGTCCTGGTACCACCCGACCCGGAAATGGACGGCTCATCGCCAGCCACGTCAGCCGGCAGGGTTCAGATCAGCGGAACCAACGTCATGGGCACTGGGGGGGCATTCAGTGTCGAGGCTGCGGAGGCTCCCGATGGTGATCCGATCTGCAAGTGGAACTATCTCCTTAGTGTCACCGCGAGCGGCGGCGGATGGGGCGATCCGCACCTCACGACGGTCAATGGAGTGGACTACGATTTCCAGAGCGCGGGCGAGTTCACGGCTCTCCGCGAGGACCGATTCGAAGTCCAGACCCGGCAAACGCCTGTCCCGACCACGTACCTTCCGGGCGCCAACGACTACACGGGGCTGAGGAGCTGCGTGTCGATCTACACCGCCGTCGCGGCGCGCATCGGCAAGAACCGTGTGACGCTACAGCCGGACCCCAGCGGCGAGCCCAGTGCGAACCACGACATGCAACTGCGCGTGAATGGCAAGCTCGTCACCTTGCCCGAGAGCGGGATCGACCTGCCTGGCGACCAGCCGGGAATCCTTGACGGCCGCATCGTGCGCGTCGGTGCCGCGTACCAGATTACCGATGCACGTGGGACCCAGTTGGTCGTGACGCCGGCGTTCTGGGATTCGCAGAAGGTGTGGTACCTGAACGTCAACGTGTATCAGACCGCGGCGACCGCAGGAGTCATGGGCCGTCTGGCCGAGGACAGTTGGTTGCCGGCGCTCCCCGATGGCACGTCGCTCGGATCGATGCCCGAGTCGCTCAACGAGCGCTATCAGCAGCTCTATGAGAAGTTCGCGGATGCGTGGCGCGTGACCGACGCCACGAGTCTGTTCGACTACGCGCCGGGCACGAACACCGCGACGTTCACGCTCGACGAGTGGCCGCGCCTCCTCTGGGATCTGGAGTCGTCGTGCGCACTCGCGGGACAGACATCGGTCATGCCGGCAACCCCGGAAGTCGCCGCGGAAGCCTGCAAGGGCGTGACCGACGCCGCGAAGCGAGCCAACTGCGTGTTCGATGTGACCGTCACTGGCCACACCGGGTTCGGGCAGAGCTACGAGGCCATGCAGAACATCAAGCCGCACGGAACCGGCTGGCAACCGGCGCTCGGAGGCGCCGGCCAGCCGACGCCGACTCCAACTCCGACACCGCCGCCGACGACGCGGCCCTGGCCATGGTGGTGGTGGATCCTGATCCTGATTCTCGTGTTGATCGTCATCATCGTGTTGAGCGCGAGGAAGAAAAAGACGGCGTAGCGGGACCATGAACCTGCCACGGACACGGTGACTTGACGTGCGCACGCACACCGCGGCGAAGGAGTCTCAGGCACACGCGGCCACGCCGTTCTTTTCACGCCGGCAGCCGAGCGCGCCTGCGTTCTTCCCGGAGATCGTGCAGGCGAAGTGCGCCTGCCAGGAAGAGGAGCGTCCGCCGGTCGTCCAGACGAAGCTCGCCATGGGCGCGCCGGGCGATCCGTACGAGCGGGAGGCCGACGCGATGGCGGATCGCGTTGTCCAGCGGCTGCATGTCGGCGCGACACGCCGCACCGCCGCGCCGGCCGTGCAGACGAAAGCCGACGGCGCGGCGGACGTGCCCGGGTCGGTCCAGCACGCCCTCGAGGGCGGGACCGGTGGCGGCGCGACGATGCAACCTGCGCTGCGCGACGAGATGGAGTCGGCGTTCGAGGCCGACTTCTCGGGCGTGCGCATCCACACCGGTTCGTCGGCCCAACAGCTGAGCCGGGATCTCAGCGCGCAGGCATTCACGTACGGACGGGACATCTTCTTCAATGCCGGGGAGTACCGCCCGGGCACGCGCGACGGACGTCACCTGCTGGCGCACGAGCTCACGCATGTCGTGCAGCAGAGCGGCTTGGTGCGGCGCCGGCCCGGCGGTACCACGATTGAGATCGAGGTCGTCGGGCAACGCGACAGCTACTCATCTCCCGGCACGTCGGAGACCTATCACGTCGGAGACGCTGCGGGTCCCGCCATCCTGATGCAGATCGAGGACCAGCCTGGCGGACGGACTGTATTTCGCTGGTTCAACTTTGCAGCCGGTGAACCGGTCGAGGGCACCGCTGCCGACTGGAGGATGCGGACCATCGTGACCGGGATGTTTGCCAATCCCGATTTCGTGGCGATGGGTCACCAGTTGTCGGCAGCGGACTGGAGGCGTCTGTGGCCGAACCCGATGCCGGCGCTGCTCGACATGCACGAGCGGCGGATCATCAACCTGCCGGACAGGGTGATCCTGACCGGCTATCAGGGCATGATCTTCCAGGAGAGCCTGCGTTCGCTGGCGGCCAATGAACGCGAGGTACAGGCGCTGCTGGGTGCGCCCGACCGGGTGCGGCGGTTGCAGGAATATGCGACCAGCCTGCGCGAGGCATCGCTCGTGCGCGATGCACTTGTGTCGCGTCTCCGGCAGATACGGCATAGCCGCGTGCAGACGCAAAGCTTATTTGGTATCGCAGGCAATATCTTCAATGTCGATCCCCATCACCAGATGCAGCTCTCCATTGCGGAAGGCGAGGCCGAGTCGAACCTGCAGTTCTGGCTTGGCATCTTCCCGCTGTTGACCCGGCTTCAGACCTCTGAAATCCGCACTCCGCGCGTGGAGCAGGAACTGCGAGGGATACAGGCCAGTATCGTGTCCACGCGTGCGGAGCTGATGCGCGCACAGGTGGGGCATGGCTCGTTCGAGCTCATGGACCTGGACGTGGTGCGCGCCCGACTGCAGGCCCAACTCGGCAGCCGCGCCGCCGCGGTGGTCGAGGCCGAGGACACGAGCCGGCGGCGCTGGGCGATCGCCGGAGCGGCTGCAACGCTTGCGTTGACGATCGGCCTGTTGTTTCTGCCTGGTGGCGTGTTTATCAACGCTGCGATCGGCATTGCGATGGCAGCGACCGCGGTGGATCACGCGATCGCGCTCGGACGGGCTGCCAACACCGGCCTGAACATCGACGAGGGGCTCGCCAGCCAGGCGAACGCGCATGCTGCCCAGTTCGGTGCGGTGCTGGCAGTGGCCGGGGCGGTGCTGGGCGCGGGTGTCGCTGGATTCCGGATTTTCCGCTTCGCCTCCGCCTTGCGCAGCGTACGAGCCGCGACTGCGGGTGCGGAACTGGGCTCGCAGGTTCGGATCGCCCAGGCGATTGTTGCGCATCCCGACCTGGCCCGTGTCCTGCGCAGCACGGGTGAATTGCAGGAGTTGGCGGGACGGCTGGGACTACGGCTGACGTCCGCCGAGTTGCAGGGGCTGCGTCAGACCATCTACCACATGCAGGGCGTGGCGGCGCTGGGGTCGCGCGAGCGCCTGCAAACGTTCCTCGACCTGGTCTGGTCCAACCGGCAAACCCTTCGGAGCGGGGACGATGTATATCAACTCTACAGTCGGGTTGCCGGCAATGCACCGCTCACGAGGAGCCAGGCCGCGTATCTCTCCGACATTGCGGGGATAGCGAGTGTGCGTCCGGCAGGGTCAGTGTCGCATATCCAGGGCGTGACCCGGATGGCGGCGGGTGCCGACCAGATATCGGCCGAGGTCGCCCAAGCGGCGACCGATGCCGGCGCGCTCGCCCGAATTCGCAATCGGTTCTTCATGTTCTTCCGAGCGGGAACGGTCCGCGGAGACCAGATCGTTGCGCCCGTGGGCGAGCGGATTTACATGAACGTGGCCGCGGATCATGCAACCGAGGTGATGCAGTCGCTGGTGCGGCAGGTGGTCGACAACCCGCAGAACTTCCCGGGCGTGGTGGCGGCCAAGCTGACCGGCCCAGGAGGCGTAGCCGTGCGCGCCGATGCTATCGTAATCTACATGCAGGACCAGGCTGCCTCGAACCGGGTCCTGAACTGGATCAGGGAGTATCAGGCCGCCAATCCGGGAAGGTTCCAGGCTGCCACCCCGCAGATGACGGAGCAAGTGTTGGCCGGCGTGAGCGTGGGCGCCGAACCGGTGGGCTTGGGCGGCACGGTGAGCTTCGGCTCACTTCGCTCCGATCTGATCGCGCAAGCGCTGACTGACGCGGCAAACCGGGGGCTGACGCGCGAGCAGTTTGGGGCTCTCGTCGATCAACTGTTCCGCAGGGCACGGATCAACCCCGACCTCCCGCACACCAACCTGCCATGAACGACGATCCAACCGCGGAGGTTTTGTCATTTGCACGTAGCGCGGTGCTGCGGGCCATTCATGCGGCTGCGTCAGGCGCAGTATCCGCCATCGACGAGGATACGCTGATGCGGGTAGTTCCATTGCTGGAGCGGCACGACCTCCCCTGGCTCAGGGAAGTCCTTGCCAACGAAAACCTGCCGCTCGATGGCCGGAAGGAGATCTACTCCTACACTGGAGAAATCAGTGCGCCGTGGAGCGCAGGGGAGGAACGGAGCTAACGTGCGCACGCAAACCAACGCCAAGCCGTCTCACCCGGGCGTCGCGCGCGCGCCCTTTTTCGGGCCGGTGCACCAGACGACCAGGATCATTCAACGGCAAACCTTCTTTGGACCGACGCCGAGAACTGGTTTCCTGCACGGCGGGTCTTTCAGCGGCGTGGAAGATCCGCTGCATCAGCCGATCATCGACCGCTACCGTCGCGAACACGGACTGAGGCCGGGCGAAGGTCCATCAGACGCCATGATCAAGTACGTGCTGGCGCCGGCGTACTTCGCTCCACGAGCCCTCCTGAATCGCTCACGGCATGACAGCCCGGATTATGTCTCGGCTGTCACCAACTGGTCCGACTCGGAGCAAATCTGGCCCATTCTGGGATCCCGAGTGGCGCGCGAGGAATTCGTGCGCTACGTGGTGGGCTTCGATCTCACGGATTGCCGGCCCTACAGTCAGGGAGAACGGCGCACGGCCGGCGCCTGCGCCACCTTCGCGCGCAACGCCGAAACGTTCGACAACCTCTGCCAGGGTTACGCCAGTCAGTTCTATGCACGCTTCACCGCCACAGGACGTCTGCCCGCGGCGGACGTTCAGCGCCTGGCCGACTTCGGACGGGTGTACGCGGACCAGATACCCGCCAAGTTTCATATGCCCATCTTCATGGCGACGGTGCCGGGGCACGCATTCAATGCCATCCTGGTCGGGTCCGATCCCCGCAATAT
The DNA here is from genome assembly GCA_040349255.1 of Acidobacteriota bacterium. GTDB lineage: Bacteria > Acidobacteriota > Thermoanaerobaculia > Multivoradales > UBA5704 > DATMER01. The sequence continues at coordinate 10,077 of JBEQUE010000117.1, forward strand.
CGACGACTATCTCTTTCTCGAGCCCCAGAACGACAACCTGTTCACCGCGCAGAGCGCGACCTTCAGGGCCTATGGGTCCGAAGGCATCCTCATGATCGGCCGCCTGGCAGCATTCAACGAAAGGGGCCAGTATGTCGATCAGACCGAACAGAGCTTTGTTCAGGAGCCAACGGGAACCTTCGTCAACCAACCGTTGACCGTCAGCCAGCGAATCGCCCTGTCGCGCCTGCTGAGCGCTTTCGCCATCGCCGACGACGCCAACGCCTGGCGGGTCACAATCCAGCAGGCGGGTATCACACTGGGAGACCATTTGCGCCGGGAAGGACGGATCAATTCGGAGGACAACATTATCTTCGCCGCGCGCTTCATCATTGGACGGACATTTCGGCGCAGCCCACAAGACAGGCCGGAAACCATCACCTCGGATATCTATCTGGACATGCTCGGCCGTCAGGATTTGGCGGCTCGGCTCCGGCAAGCCTCATCAACGAGTACCCCGGCGTCAGGTGCCCGAACCCCATGAGCGGGGTCATGCGTTTCACATCGCCCGATGTTTCCTATCTGGTTCGCTCGTTCCGGCAGTTCGAGCTCATTCTCGAACAGCGCTTACGCGCGCACTTCGGCCAGGGGGAACTCGACCTGCCCGACGCTGCCAGCAACTTGCCGTTGCTGCCTGATGACAGCCCGTTCGGGGGTTTCGTCCGCGACCATGCTCACGACAACGAGTCCCAGTTGCTCGCGCTGCTGGCGCTTGCACCCTGGATGAGGCCCGACTTCTTCGATCGTCTGCTGCAGAGGATCCTGCCTGGCGGGGGTGATCACCCGGAGGTCGGCGGTCTGCGTGGTCGGCAGCATCGCGGCTTCATTCCAACCGGCGACACCGCGCTGTTTCTCCTCGCTGGCGATGACCTGGACGCGCGTGCGCGCTGGCAGACGCTGTTGTGCGGGGATCATCCGCTCGTACAGAAAGGCATCGTATATCTGGAGGAGGCCTTGGACGGCGATCCTCCGATGAGCGGCCGCCTGGTCCTCGACAGCGATTACGCCGAGCGCTTCATCGGCGGCAAGGTGCGTGTCCCGCGCCTCAGCATGCGGTTCCCGGCCCAGCGTCTCGAGACGGCGCTGGAGTGGCAGGACGTCGTGCTGCCGCCGCGCACGCTGGCGGAGATCCGCGACCTCGAGAACTGGGTGCGCCACGGCGACGTGCTCATGAACGAGTGGAACATGCGCCACAAGCTCAGGCCCGGCTGCCGGGCACTGTTCTTCGGGCCGCCCGGAACCGGCAAGACGCTGATGGCGACCGTGCTCGGCAAGGCGACGGGGCGGCAGGTCTACAAGGTCGATCTCTCGATGGTTGTCTCCAAGTACATCGGCGAGACCGAGAAGAACCTGGCTGGTCTGTTGGATCGGGCCGAGCACAAGGAGTGGATCCTGTTCTTCGATGAAGCCGATGCGCTGTTTGGGAAACGCACGCAGGTGCGTGACGCGCACGACCGTTACGCAAACCAGGAGGTCTCGTTCCTGCTGCAGCGCATCGAGACCTACAACGGCCTTGTCATCCTCGCCTCGAACCTCGCGAACCATGTCGATGAAGCGTTCGCGCGCCGGTTCGAGCACCTCGTCCACTTCCCGATGCCTCGCCACAACGAGCGCCTCCTCCTCTGGAAGAAAGGGCTTCCCGGCCCGGCATCGCTGGAGTCTGGGATCGATCTTCCGCAGATCGCCATGCGCTACGAGCTGAGCGGCGGTATGATCATGAACGTGATCCGGTACGCGTCGTTGCAGGCGATCGCGAGAGGCGAGCGGGTGTTGCGGCACCAGGATCTCCTGGACGGGGTTCGTCGGGAGTATGCAAAGGAAAGCAGGGTGGAATAGAGGCGATGGGTAAGCCGGCCGAACGAGCGACGAAGGAGCCTGCCACGCGCAGTCATGCCTCGCCGTTTTTCAAATCCGGCGGGAGCCGCGCTGCCTTCTTCCAACCAAAGCTCGCGATCAACACGCCAGGCGACCACTTGGAGCAGGAAGCGGACCGCACGGCCGACCGCGTCATGGCGGCACCGGTCGCTCACGCACCCGAGAGCATGCCTGATCTGCGACTTCAGCGCGCTTGCGCCTGCGGTGGAGCTTGCTCCAAGTGTCAGACGGAGCGACATGATCATATCCATGAACGCGTCCAAGCTACACGTGTGGGATCAGGCGACTCAGTGCAATCCGCGGCACCTCCTCTCGTCAACGAAGCATTGGCTGCTACTGGCCAGCCCCTTGATTCAGGAATCCGAGACTTCATGGAGTCCCGCTTCGGCCACGACTTCTCTCAAGTGCGGGTACATACCGGCGGTGCAGCAGCGCAATCATCGCAAGCCCTGAACGCGAGAGCCTACACGGTAGGGAGCGATATTGTATTTGGAGTGAGCCAGTTTGCACCTGGAACAAATGAGGGGAGAAAGTTACTCGCCCATGAATTGACGCATGTAGTGCAGCAGGCAGGTGCGGGCCGAAAGAATATTGGCCGAAGCAATGGCAGTTTCGATCTGTCCCCCACTGGGGTTCAGCCGCTGATCCAGCGCGACCTGGCGATCGAACCGCCAAGGCCTGCCGCCGTGGGACGGGTGCTCACGCCGGCACAGTTGGCTGATGCAATCAGGGTCGATAACCGGATTCTGGGAGCGATCGCCAACAGCGCCGATATCATTGAGATGCTTCGGGACGTCATCGGGATCAGTCCATTGCCAGCGGTTGTCGATGATGACTTTGTCCGCGGCGTGGTTCAGTGGCAAGCCAACTTCGGCTTGACACAGGACGGTCAATTGGGCCCGGCGACTGCTCGACCGTTGTTCCGCGAAATTGGAGCCGAAGGTGTTGGCCTGGGTGAGCTCTTGCGCAATCCACGGTATACACCGGCGGGGCCGATCAATGTCGCCCGTGCGGGTGCCCGCACGGCGCATTTCGATATGGCTGCCGAGTTCAGGAGTGATCCAAGGAATGGCATCTCCCCTCCTGCGGCGAGGTCCGGCAGGATATTCGATGGGATGCCGCTTTTGTTACCGCGTCGGTTGCCGCTGGCAATGGTAGAGTTCCGCATGCTGGTTTTCCTGCCGCTCATCCGGCCAATACTTGGATCGAGGATCGAGATCAAGCAGGCGGCCGCTACGGACACCGTGCTGGTGCATTTTCGGACCCAGGCGCCAACGATCACTATCTTGACCTTGCAGGTCGGCAAAACCAAGCCTTCGGGCATCTGTTTCGGGGGAGCGACGATCCAACAGGCTTCGCGACGGATCGTGGAAGTTGGAGCTTCAGGCTTAGAGTGATCGATGTGTGCAACGGGAATCAACAGCTCGCCGTCTCTCCAACTCTTGTGGTGAATTGGCTGTAGCGCGCTTCCCAAGGAGTGGTCATGAAGCAGGCGATTGGCTTGAGCCTATCGGTTGACACTGACGTCCTGAGGGTCACAGTCGTGAACAGAAGCCAACAGGAACTGCGGCTTTGGGCCCACAACAACTCCTGGGGCTGGTCGATGTTTTCTCTCTTGTTGGCGAGGCCCGGTTCGGACCAATGGCGGGAGCTGACGGCCAAAGCGATTCGCTGGACCCGCAACGTGCCACACGCCTTGAACCTTCCGGTAGGAGGCCGATTGGAATACGAGTTGCGGCGCGAACATCCGGAGTGGAGCGGCCTGGATGCGGTCGAAGGGTGGCTGAATCAGCCCCTCCAAGTACGGGCCAGGCTTCGTATACCCGACACTCCCGAAGCGGTGGCTCAAGGCGTGTTCATTGGCGAGGCCCTCACGCCCCCCTGCCCATCGCTGCCACCGCATTCTTGGCTAACTGGCCAAGTCGGCTAGGGCGTGCTCCATTGCATGTGAACTCGTCTTCATGAGGGCGAGCGATGGGTAAGTCGGCCGAACAAGCGACGAAGAAGCCGGCCGCGCGCAGTCATGCCTCGCCGTTTTTCAAATCCGGCAAGAGCCGCGCTGCCTTCTTCCAACCAAAGCTCGCGATCAAGCCGAGGTGTTCACCCTGGTCGATTGCTGATCCGGTGCACCCACTGGTAGAAGGTCGGCAACGCGAGCAGGGTGAAGAGTGTCGAGGTGACGAGCCCGCCGATCATCACGACCGCGAGGGGACGCTCGATTTCGGAGCCGTGCAGGTTGAGGACGAGGAGCGGCAGGAGCCCGAGCATCGCCGTGCCCGCCGTCATCAGCTTGGGCCGGACGCGGCCGATCGAGGCCTCCCGGAGGGCTTCCTCGAACGGCCGCCCCTCCGCGATCAGGGAACGGGTCTGGGAGACCAGCACGAGACCGTTCTGGACCGCGATGCCGAAGAGGCCGATGAGCCCCACCAGGGAGGAGACGTTCCAGGTCTCGCCCGCGAGCCAGAGGGCGAGGATGCCGCCCACGAAGGCGTCCGGCAGGGTGGCGAGGATCACCATCGTCTCGGCGAAGGAGCCCAGGGCGAGGTACAGGAGCACCAGGACGGCCAGGAGCGCCACGGCAATGGCGAGACCCAGGGAGCGCAGGGCCCGCGCCTGGTTTTCGACCCGGCCGCCGATGTCGAAGAAGTAGCCGGTGGGCAGCTCGAGCCCTGAGGACAGGCGCTCGCGCACCTCGGCGGCCGTGCTTCCCAGGTCGCGGCCGGCGACGCTCGCTTCCACCGCGATCCGGCGGCTGCCTGCCTCGCGCTGGAGGGAGGCCGGGCCGAAGGTGCGTTCCACGCGGGCGAGCTGTCCCAGGGGGATGCGGGTCCCGTCGCGGCCGTCGATCAGGAGGGCCGAGAGGCCGGAGAGGTCGCCTCGCCGTTGTTCCGCGAGCCGCACGACGAGGTCGTAGCGGCGCTGACCCACCCACACCTGCGACACCTCTTCCCCGGCGAGCCCGATCCGGAGGGCATCCACCACGTCCGCAGGTGCCAGCCCCGCCCGCGCCACGGCTTCGCGGTCCACGGTGATCCGGATCTGCGGCAGGCCTGTCAGGGTCTCGGCCCGGAGGTCGGCGATGCCTTCGACCGGCTCCATCAGCTCCCGGGCCTCCCCGGCCAGACGGGCGAGCTGGTCGAGGTCCGGGCCGTAGATCCGGACCTGGATGTCGGCGGGAGTCCCGCCGAGGCCCTCGTCGATCCGCATCCCCAGGGGCGTGGTGAAGAGCACCGCGACCCCGGGCACCTTCTCCAGTTTCTCCCGCATCTCTTCCTCCAACTCGGCGATGGACCGGGAGCGCTCGGGCTCGAGCACCACGAGGACATCCGAGATCACATGGGGCATGGGGTCCTCGGTGCGCTCGGCCCGGCCGGTCCGCCGGACGACTTCGCGGACCTCCGGGAAGCCTCGGAGCACGTCCTCGACCCGATGGTTCCTGTGGTCCACTTCTTCCAGGGAAGCCTCCGGCGGCAGGATGGTCTGGAGCAGGAGAGCGCCTTCGTCCAGGGCGGGCATGAAGTCGGAGCCGACCCGCAGAGCGAGGAACAGGGCCGGCACGGTGACTGCGAGCGCCAGCACGCGCACGAGCCCGGCCCTGCGCATGCAGCGGTCGAGGAGGGGGGCATAGATGGCCTTGACGCGGCGGATGAGGGCGACGTCCTCCTCTTTCCCCGGCGGTGCGGGGCGGAGCAGCCAGCCCGCGAGCACCGGCACCAGGGTGAGGGCGAGAGCGAGCGAGGCGGCCATGGATGCCACCACCGCCGCGGCCAGCGGCCGGTACATGCGCCCCTCGATGCCGCTCATGGCGAAGAGCGGCGTGAAGACCGCGATCACGATCAGGGTCGCGAAGGCGATGGGCCGGCCGACCTCGGCGGCCGCGGCGAGCACCACCTCCCGCCTCGGCCTCTCCCTCGGAGAGACGGTCAGGCGGTGATAGACGTTCTCGGTCAGGATGATGGCGGCGTCCACCAGCAGTCCCACGGCGATGGCGAGCCCGCCGAGCGTCAGGGTGTTGAGGCCGACGCCGGCCGGTTTCAGGATCAGCCCGGCGAGCGCGATCGAGAGCGGCAGGGTGACGGTGACGACGAGCGCGGCCCGCAGGTTCCCGAGGAGCAGGAAGAGGACCGCCACTACCAGCACGGCGCCCAGGAGCACCGCCCGGCCGACGCCGCCCAGGGCGGAGGAGACCAGCTCCGCCTGGTCGTAGAGCACGCGCACCCGCACGCCCGGCGGCAGGCTCTTCGAGAGGTCCGCGATGGCGCCGCGCACGCCGCGGGCCACCGCGACGGTGTCGGCGCCGAACTGCTTGGAGATACGGCAGCTCACGATCTCGGAGCCCAGGCCGTGCGCCATGCCGCGGCGCACGGCCGGAGCCTCGCGCACCTCGGCCACCTCGCCGAGCAGCACGGGAGTGGTGTCGCGCACGGCCACCACGGTCGCGCGCAGGTCGCCGACGTTTTCGGCCCGGCCCACGGCGCGCACGGTCCATTCGATCGATCCCTGGGCGACGAAGCCGCCGGCGGCGTTCTCGTTGGACCGCTCGACCGCGATCATCACCTCGCCCAGGGTGACCCCCAGGGCCGCCATGCGCTCGGGATCGAGCTGGACCTGGAACTGGCGCAGGTGTCCGCCGAGGACCTCCACGGCCGCGACGCCGGGGACGCCGAGGAGGCGGTTGCGCACCTCGAAGTCCGCGAGGTCGCGCAGCTCCATGAGGCCGGCGGTCCCCGGGTCCGCTTCGATCACGAGCTCCATCACCTCGTTGAGCCGGCCGGTCAGGCTGGAGACGAGCGGGGCGTCGGTCCCGGGAGGAAGGTCGCGTTCCACCTGGTTGACCCGCTCGGTGACGAGCTGGCGCGAGAGGTAGTAGTCCGCGTCGGGCTCGAACTCGATGCGCACCAGGGCGACGCCGGGCTGGGAGGTCGAGCGGATGCGGCGCACCCCGGGCAGGCCGGAGAGCGCCACTTCCAGGGGGATGGCCACGCCGGTCTCCAGCTCCTCGGCGCCCATGGCCGGGTTCTGCACGAAGACGCTGAAGACCGGGGTCGCGAGGTCGGGGAAGACGTCGCGCTGCAGGTCGGCGAGCCACACGGCCCCGGCCACGGCCGCGGCGAGGACCAGGAGGACGGTCAGGGCGGGTTTCGCGAAGGAGCTTCGAAGGATTCGTTCGATCATGGCCGGCCCCTAGTGGTGGTGCTCCCCGCCGCCTTCGTTCTTCTCGGCCTCCGCGCGGAGCACGAAGGCGCCCTCGTCCACGACGCGTTCCCCCGGCTTGAGACCGGAGAGGATCGCCACCTCGTCCCCCAGGTCCCGCCCGCGCTCCACGGGCCGCGCTTCGAATCTCCCCTCGGCCCGGGGAAGGAAGACCACCCATTGGTCGTCCATCCGCTGGAGGGCGGTGGCGGGCACGGCCACGACCTGCTCTCCCTGCCCGCCGGTCTCGATCCAGGCGGTGGCGAACATCCCCGGCCTCAACCTCCCGCCCTCGTTCGGCAGGACGATGCGCACGGGGACGGTCCGCGAGTGGGCGTCCACCTCGCGGCCGACCCATTCGACCGTGCCGCGGAGTTTCTGTCCCGGGAGGGCCGCCAGGGTGATCTCCGCGGGCGACCCGGGCCTCATCCGGACCACGTCCCGCTCCGGAGCCTGCACCACGAGCCAGAGGCGCGAGAGGTCTCCGATCCGGAACAGGGCTGCAGTGGGCTCGACGCTCCGGCCCCGCACGGCCAGGCGCTCCAGCACCGTGCCCGGGATCGGAGAGTGCAGGAGGAAGGAGGACAGCCCGCCGGCTCCCCCTCCCCCCACGCCCAGCGCGGAGAGGCCCGCCTCGGCGGCCCGGAGCTCCGCCTCGGCCTCGGCGGCTTCGGCCTCGGTGCGCTGGAGCTCGCCCTGCGACACGATGCGCTCCGCGGCGAGCCCGCGCTTCCTCTCCAGGGTCTTCCGGGCCAGCTCCGCCCGGGCCTGGGCAGCGGTCCGCCGAGCCCGCGCCGTGCCGACTTCCACGCTCTGCAATTCGGCCAGGGGCTGGCCGCGCCGCACGGCCTCTCCCGGACTCGCGATCAGGCGGACGATCCGGGCCTGAATGGGTGAGCCGACCTCGGCGTAGGCGTTCTCGTCCACCTTCAGCTCGCCCAGCGCGGTCACGCCCTCCCCTCCGGGCCGCAGCTCGGCGGGAAAGGTGGTGAGCTTCAGGTCGCGGAGCACCTCGGCGTCCACGACGAGCACCCCCTCCTCTTCCCGGGCTTCACCGTGCTCCTCGCCGGCCTCCTCGTGGCCCGCCTCCTCGCGGGGTTCTTCCTTCGGGTCTCTGCCGCAGCCGGCCAGCGGGAGGAGCAGAGCGATGCAGATCATCCAGGCTCTCGTGTTCATGGCAGGGCTCCGGCGGCGGCCTCCAGCTCGAAGCGCGTCAGCGTGGCGTCGAGGAGGCGTTCCAGGTAGGCGAGGCGGGTTTCCAGGATTTCCCGGCGGACGAGGAGGAGCTCCCCGAGATCGATCTCGCCGGCTTCGAAGCTTTTCAGCGCGAGGGATTCGTTGTCTTCCAGGGCGGGGAGGGCCGTGCTCTCCAGCTCGCGCGCCGCCGCCAGCCGGCGCGACAGGGCGGAGTCGAGGCCTCGCACCTCCGCGTCCGCGGCGGCGCGGGCGGTTTCGAGGGCCTGCCGGAGCGCGGCGGCCCGGGCCTGCCCCACGGCGATCGTCTCCCGGCCGCGGTTGTGGACCGGAAGGCTCACCACGAAACCCGCCGTGACGAGCTCGGCTCCTTCCTCCCGCGCAATCCCGCCGCGCACCCCCCAGCCGGGCCGGGCCAGGGCCTGGCCGAGCAGGACCTCGGCCTCGGCCTCGCGCAACTCGGCCGCGAGAGCCACGAGGTCGGGCCGCCGGGAGACGTTCGCGAGGAGGACCTCCAGCTCCACGGGAGGGTGAGCCGCGAGCTTCCCCCGGATCTCGACGGTCTCTCCGGGAGGCAGGCCGAGCAGCGCCTTCAGCCCGGCCAGGGCCGCGCTCCCATCGGCCTGCGCCGCTCCCTCCTCGGCCCGGGCGCTCGCGGCGGCAATCCGGGCGCGGTTGATCTCCAGGGCGGTCGCTTCGCCGGCTTCGTACCGCCGCTCCGTGGTGGTCAGCAGCGCGTCGGCGGCCTGCCGGCTCCGGGTCAACAGGTCCACGCGGTCCTGGACCATGAGGATGCGGACGAACGTGGTCCGGACGTCCCTCAGGAGCAGCCGCCGGGCCTCCTGCAGCTCCGCCTCGGCCCTGTCCAGACCCGCCCGGGTCGCCGCGAGCCGGGCGGCCCGCAGTCTGCCGGCGTACAGGTCCTGGGAAGCGGTCGCTTCGAAGTCCAGGTAGCCGTCCCCGGCGCGGCGGTATCCCCCGGTCAGCTCGACGGTCGGGTCCTCCTGGAACCGGCGTCCCGCCTGGGTCTGCCGGGCGCGGGCCTCCTCGATCCGGCCCTGCGCCAGGACGGCGTCCACCCCCCGCTCGCGGGCCAGGGCCAACGCCTCGTCGATCGTCAACACCCTTTCCTGGCCGAAGCCTGGCAGGGCAACCAGGCACAATGCGGCCCAAAGTCTCATTCGTTCACCTCTCGCGGACAGGATCAGTCGCGCGCCTTCGAGGCGCGGGACGGGAGGCAGCGGCGAACCGGAAGCTAGAGGAGAGAGAGCTTCGGGACGTGGAAGATGTCGCGCGGAGGAGAGGAAGGATACGGACCCTGCTGTGGGTGGGAGGCCTCATCGACCGGCATGGGATACATCGCGCCCACGACCGGAGCGTTCAGGACAGATGGGCCGTGGGCACAGCAGGAGCAGCAGGCTTGCTGACAGCAGGCCGGGGACGCTCCCCAGAGGCAATCGCACGAGCCCGCAACCGCTGCCAGAGGCAGCAGGAACGCCATGACAGCGAGCAGGGCGGCGAAGCGAAGAGCGGGGCGGCGCACCATCGGCGGGTAATGTACAGGAAAAGGGAGGCCTCCGGCGGGCGTGAATTTCGCGGGGCAGTCGCTGCCCCGCGAATCTGGACATGGAAATTCGTTGGGCAGCGGCTGCCCCGCGAATTTGGACGCGGAATTTCGCTGGGCAGCGGCTGCCCCGTGAATCTGGACGTGGAAATTCGTTGGGCAGCGGCTGCCCCGTGAATTTGGACGCCGCCCGGCGGATGTTGGTATTTTGCTTTTCTGTGTCACGCTGCAGCCGGTTTCCTCACCTCTACCTAGAGGAACCACTCCATCGCGAGTCGGAAGCCGCCGTATTTCGTTTGGACTCGGACACAAGACCGGGCACCATGCCCTGAGGAGGTCTCCTGTGAATTCCAGCAAAATGGTCCTGGCCCTGGCAGTTCTTCTGTGTGGATCCGGCGCCGCCCTGGCGCAGGGGTCGGCCGCTCCGCCGTCCAAGGAGCCCTTCGCCGGCGCCCCGAAGGTCATCCCCTTCACCCTGGAGCAGCGGCTCGGGTTCGCGCAGCGCGTCCGGGAGGCCCTGGAGCGCACGCGGGGCGTCAAGGTGGTCTACCAGGACGTCCTCGGAGAGGGCAACGGCGCCTGGGATCCCGATCCCCGGTATCCCACCGACACGGTCAACTGCATCACCTGGCTGCAGCTCCTGATGGCCGAGGTCTACGGCGGCAACCAGCAGGAGAAGCAGGCGGTCCTCGACCGCGTGCGCTACTTCGACGGCCACGTCGGTTTCGGGTTCCGCAAGCACTTCACCGACCAGTGGACGGAGCTGGACCCGATGCCGCTGCGCCGGGTAGACTATTCCACCTGCCCCAACAGCGCGATGTCGAAGATGCACCTCGAGCTGGAGCCGGCGCGGTACCAGAAGAACATCCGGTACGCCTGCCCCCTCTACCACATGGACAAGACCTCGTTCGACCTCGACGTGGTGCCGGGCCAGGGGCTCGTGCAGTGCTCCCGGTTCCTGCCGCCGGGCTACTTCATCCTGTTCCCCGTGGCGAGCGAGCGCTATCTCGACAAGTACGCCGGCCTGAGCGGCCCCATGGGGCAGGTGCACGCGGTCCTGGTGGAGGTGCCGAACTTCCCGCCGCCCGGCGGCGAGCCGCGGGACCCCGCCAAGTACAAGGTCTTCCACGCCTCCATCACCAGCGGCAAGGTGGTCGAGACCGAGCTCGGCTCCTTCGTCCTCAACATGTGGAACCTGTACCGGGGCTACATGGTCTACGAGCTGGTGCCGGACTGGGACTGGCGCAGCACCCCGACCCTGACCGCCGAGGGCAAGGCGATCGCCTCCTGCGAGTCGGCCCTCGACGGCAAGGTGGGCAAGCTGTTCGAGCATGAGGCGGAGCAGCCGGCCGTGCGGCCGACTCCCAAACCCTGAACGGCCGATCGACGTGGAAATCCGACAATCCGGAGCGTCGATCCTCCCCTCTTTCCTGCGCCTGCGGGCGCAGGAGGAGCCGGAGAGGTGGGCCTACGCCTTCCTCGAGGACGGCGAGCGGGAGGCCGGCCGCCTCACCTACGCCGGGCTCGACCGGCAGGCCCGCGCCGTGGCGGTCGCCCTGGCCGCCTGCTGCGCGCCGGGCGACCGCGCGCTGCTCCTCCTGCCGCCGGGGCTGGAGTTCGTCGCCGCCTTCTTCGGCTGTCTCTACGCCGGCGTGGTCGCCGTGCCCGCGTATCCGCCCACCTCCGCGCGCAGGATGCCGCGCCTCGGCACGATCGTGGAGGACTGCGCGCCGCGGGCCGTGCTCGCCGCCTCCTCCCTGCCCCGGCTGCGCGCCTGGGCCGAGGCCGACCCGCGCCTCGCGGCCCTGCCCTGGATCGAGCCCGGCCGGCTCGCGCCGCTGGCGCCAGACACCGCCGACGGGTGGCGCGATCCCGGCATCGGGCCCGACGATCTCGCCTTCCTCCAGTACACCTCGGGATCGACCTCCGCGCCGAAGGGGGTCCGGGTCAGCCACGGCAACCTGATGGCGAACGAGGCGCTGATCCGCGACGCCTGCGGCCACTCGCGGGACTCGGTGTTCGTCACCTGGCTGCCGCTCTACCACGACCTCGGGCTGATCGGGAACGTGCTTCAGGCCGTCTACGTCGGCGCGCCCTGCGTGATGATGGCGCCCGCGGCGTTCCTGAGCCGGCCGCTGCGCTGGCTGGAGGCGGTCTCGAAATACGGCGGCACCACGAGCGGCGGCCCCAATTTCGCCTACGACCTGTGCGCCGCGCGCGCGGAGCAGGGCGCGGACCTCGCCGGCCTCGATCTGTCGTCCTGGCGGATCGCCTTCAACGGCGCCGAGCCGGTGCGCGCCGGGACGCTCGACCGCTTCGCCGCGGCCTTCCGCGGCCACGGCTTCCACGCCGCTTCCCACTATCCCTGCTACGGCCTCGCCGAGGCCACACTGATGGTCACGGGCGGAGCGCCCGCGGAGCCGCCAGCGGTCCGCCGCTTCGACCCCGGCGAGCTGGAGCGCGGCCGGGCCGTGGAGGCCGACGGGGACGAAGCAGCCCGCGCCCTGGTCTCCTCGGGCCGGCCGCTCGGCGGCCAGGACGTCCGGGTGGTCGATCCCGAATCCGGCCTGGAGGTCGAGCCCGGACGGGTCGGGGAGGTCTGGGTCTCCGGCCCCAGCGTGGCGGACGGCTACTGGGGCCGCCCTGAGGAGACGGCGGAGGCGTTCGGCGGCCGGCTCGCGACCGGCGAGGGGCCGTTCCTGCGCACCGGGGACCTCGGTTTCTTCGATGATGGCGAGCTCTTCGTGGCCGGCCGGGTCAAGGACCTGATCATCCTGCGCGGGCGCAATCTCTATCCGCAGGACCTGGAGCTCGCGGCCGAGCGCTGCGATCCCGGCCTGCGCCCCGGTGGCGGCGCGGCATTCTCCATCGACGAGGATGGGGAGGAGCGGCTGGTGCTGGTGCTGGAGCTGGAGCGCCAGGTGCGCGCGCGCGACACGGAGCGTCTGGCCGGGATCGCAGCCGCCGTCCGCCGGGCGATCGCCGAGGAGCACGAGGCCCAGGTCCATGAGGTCGTGCTGACCGGGCCGGGCGGCGTGCCGCGGACCACCAGCGGCAAGGTCCAGCGCCGCGCCTGCCGCGCCCTCTATCTCGAAGGAGCGCTGGAGGCGATCGGCCGTAGCCGCCTTGAACGCGCGGCGGAGGAGCCCGCCGGCGAGGCCGAGGACGGCGACGTCGAAGGCTGGCTCCGCCGGCTCGTCGCCGCCCGGACCGGAGCCGGGTCGAGCGCGGCGATCGACCCCGGCCAGCCGCTCACCGCCTGTGGCCTCGATTCGCTCGCCGCGATCGAGGTCGCCGGCGCCGTGCAGGCCCGCTTCGGAGCGGTGCTCCCGATCGGCGACCTGCTCGGCGGGATGACGCTTGCCGGAGCCCTGGAGCGCATCCTGGAGGCTCCGGCTCCGGCGGGGATCCGGCCCGAGCGCCTCCCGGCGCCCGAGACGGGCGAGCACACGCCGACATGGGGCCAGCGCGGACTCTGGTTCCTGCACCGCATGGCGCCGGAGAGCCCGGCCTACAACCTGGCGGGCGCGGCGACGCTGGCGCTGCCGGTCGACGCGGCGGCTCTGGAACGCGCTCTCCAGGCGCTGGTCGACCGCCACGCCGTCCTGCGGGCGACCTGGGCCGGCGGCGCCGCCGGGCCGGTGATGCGGGTGGCGGAGCGCGCGCCGGTCTCGTTCGTCCGCCGGGACGCCTCGGGCTGGAGCGACGGCGAGCTGCGCGGGGCTCTCGCCGGGGAGGCGTTCCGGCCTTTCGATCTCGAGCTCGGGCCGGTCTTCCGCGCCGCTCTCTTCGAGCGCGCCGAGGGCAGCGCTCTGGTCCTGGCGATCCACCACATCGCGGCCGACTTCGCGTCGCTCGCGGTCCTCGCCCGCGAGCTCGGCGAGCTGTACTCCCGATTCGCGACCGGGCCCGAGACCGGCCTTCCGGAGCCGGAGCTGCGCTTCGTCGACTTCGCCGGCTGGGAGGAGCGCCGCCTTGCCGCCGAAGGCGAGCGGCTGTGGGACTACTGGCGGGAGCGCCTGGCGGGCGTGCCGGCGCTCGATCCCGCCCCGGACCGGCCGCGGCGGCCCGGGTTCGACGACGGCGGCGCGGCGGTCGCCGCCCGCCTGCCAGTCGGGTCCTTCGGGCAGGTCCGGACCCTGGCCCGGGAGCACGGCTGCACGCCGTTCATGGTCCTGGCCGCCGCGGTCACAGCGCTGCTCGGCCGCCGCTCGGGCCAGGAGGACTTCCTGCTCGGAGCGCCCTCGTCGGGCCGCGGCTCGGAGCGCTTCGACGGCGTGGTCGGCTACTTCGTCAACCCGCTGCCGCTGCGCGCCGACCTGTCCGGCGACCCGTCGGTAGCCGTATGCCTGGAGCGCACGCGCCGCGCGCTGCTCGACGCCTTCGCCCACGAGCTGCCCTTCGCGCTGATCACGGAGCGGCTGCGGCCGGACCGCGATCCCGGGCGGCCCCAGCTCCTCCAGGCCATGCTGGCTTACCAGAAGCCGCCCGAGGGGCTCGAAGGGCTCGCCGGCTTCGCCCTGGGCGAGGAGGGGGCGGAGCTGGCGCTCGGCCGGCTCGCGCTGCGCTCGGTGGCGCTGCCCAACCCGGCCGCCCAGATCGACCTGCTGTGGACCGCGGCGCGGCGCGGCGACGAGCTCGGGATCGCGCTGCAGATCGGCACGGCGCTCTTCGATCCCGCGACGGCCGAAAGGATGCTCGGGCACCTCGGCTGCCTGCTCGCGGGCATGGCGGCGGACCCGGAGCGGCGCCTCTGGGAGATCCCGCTCCTCGCTCCGGAGGAGCGCCTCCAGCTCCTCGCGGACGAGGCCGGGGACGCCGCGGCGGTCTCCCGGGACCGGGGGTTGCACGAGCTGTTCGAGGAGCAGGCGCTCCGCTCCCCGGACGTGCGGGCGGTGATTGGAGAGGATGGCGGGCTGACCTACGGGGAGCTCGCCCGGCGCTCGCGCGCCCTCGCCCGGCGTCTGCGGCGGCTGGGAGTGGGACCCGAGGCGCGGGTCGCGGTCTGCCTGCGGCGGACGCCGCTCCTGGTGGAAGCCCTGCTGGCGGTGCTGCGGGCGGGCGGCGCCTACGTGCCGGTCGATCCGGCCTACCCCCGCGAGCGCCAGGCGTTCCTGCTCGCCGACAGCGCGGCGGGCGTGCTGCTGACCGAGGAGGCGCTCGTCCCCCACCTGCCCCCGTTCGGCGGCGCGCGGGTCCTGCTCGAAGAGGAGGCGCCCGAGGCTCCGGACGGTCCGGAGGAGCGCGGCTGGATCCACCCGGACCAGCTCGCCTACCTCATCTACACGTCGGGCTCGACCGGTCTTCCCAAGGGCGTGGCGATCCGGCACTCCGCGGCCGTGGCGCGGGTCGCGTGGGCGGTCTCGGCCTACCCGGCGGAGCAGCTCCGGGGCGTGCTGGCTTCGACCTCCGTCTGCTTCGACCTCTCCGTCTTCGAGCTGTTCGTGCCGCTCGCGGCCGGCGGCGCCGTGGTGATGGCCGCCGACGCGCTCGCCCTCCCCGGCCTGCCGGCGGCCTGCGAGGTCACCCTGGTCAACACGGTGCCTTCCGCCATGGCGGCCCTGGTGCGCGCCGGAGTGGTGCCGTCCTCGGTGCGGGCCGTCAACCTGGCGGGCGAGCCGCTGCGCGGCGAGCTGGCCGCCCGCATCCATGGGCTGCCCGGGATCGAGGCGGTGCACAACCTCTACGGCCCCTCCGAGGACACGACCTACTCGACCGGGTCGAGCGTCCCGCGCCGGGCGGACGGCGAGCCGACGATCGGCCGGCCTCTCCCCGGCACCCGCGCCCGGGTCTTCGACCGCGGGCTGGAGCCGGTGCCCGCGGGAGTCCCCGGCCAGCTCTGGCTCGGCGGCGCGGGGCTGGCCCGGGGCTACTTCGGCCGGCCGGACCTGACCGCGGACCGCTTCCGGCCCGACCCGGTCGGCGAGACCCCGGGCGGGCGGCTCTACCGGACCGGCGACCTGGCGCGGCGCCGGGGCGACGGCGAGCTGGAGTTCCTGGGCCGCATCGACCATCAGGTGAAGGTGCGCGGCTTCCGCGTCGAGCTCGGCGAGATCGAGGCCGCCCTGCTCGGCCATCCGGGCGTGGCGGACGCGGTGGCGACCGCCCGCGGCGAGGGCCAGGACCGGCGGCTGGTCGCCTATGTGGAACGGCAGACGGAGGGCCTGAATCCGGAGGACCTCTCGTCGTTCCTGGCCGGGCGCCTGCCCGGCTTCATGGTCCCCTCGGCCTGGGTGCTCCTCGACGCCCTGCCGCGCACCCCGAACGGCAAGGTGGACCGCCGTGCCCTGCCGGAGCCGGACGCGGCGCCGCGCGCCGAGGGCTATGCGGCGCCGCGCACCGCCCTCGAAGAGCGCCTGGCCGGGATGTGGGCGGGCCTGCTCGGGGCCGAGCGGGTCGGGATCCACGACAACTTCTTCGCGCTGGGCGGCCATTCGCTCCTCGCCGCCCGGGTGGTCTCCCGGCTGCGCGGCGAGCTGGGCGTGGAGCTGCCGCTGCGCGCCGTGTTCGAACGGCCCACGGTGGCGGCGCTCGCCGCCACGCTGGAGGACCGCCCGGACCTGGCCTCTCCTCCCATGGTCCCCGCCGCGCCGGGCGAGCCGCCGGTTCTGTCTTTCTCCCAGGAGCGCCTCTGGATCCTGGAGCGCCTGGAGGCCGGCACCTCGGCCTACAACATGCCGCTCGCCCTGCGGCTGCGCGGCGGCTTCGACCCGCGGGCCTTCGCCGTCGCCTGGAACGAGGCGATCCGGCGCCACGAGGTGCTGCGGACCGCCTTCCCGGAGATGCCGGAGGGGCCGATACCCGCGGTCTCCGACGGGCCGGACGGCCCGCTGCCCCTGGCCGACCTCTCCGGCCTCGACGCGGAGGCCCGGGAGGCCGAGGCGCGGCGGCTGGCCGCCCGGGAGGCCCTGCGGCCGTTCGACCTGCGGACGGGTCCGGTGCTGCGGGCCCTCCTGCTGCGCCTGGAGGAGGGGGAGCATCGGCTCGTGGCGGCGCTCCACCATGTGGCTGGCGACGCCTGGTCGCTGGGCGTCCTGGTGCGGGAGATCAACGCGCTCTACGTCGCGGCCCTGGAAGACCGGCCGTCGCCGCTCCCCGAGCTTCCGCTCCAGTACGCCGACTTCGCCCGCTGGCAGCGCGGCTGGCTGCGCGGCGGCGTCCTCGAGGCCCATCTGCGGTGGTGGACGGAGCGGCTGCGCGGCCTGCCGCCGGCCCTGGAGCTGCCCGCGGCGCGCCCCCGGGGCGTGGAGCGCCGGGGAGCGGTCGCCATGGTCCGCATCGATCCGGAGCTCTCGGAGCGGCTGCGCGGGCTGGCTCGCCGCGCCGGGGCCACGCCGTTCATGGCGCTGCTGGCCGGCTTCGAGGCCGTGCTCGCCCGCTACACCGGCCAGACCGACCTGTGCGTCGGCATCCCGGTGGCCGGCCGCAACCGCCTCGAGACCGAGGGGCTCCTCGGCGTCTTCCTCAACACCCTGGCCCTGCGCAGCGACCTCTCGGGCGATCCCGCCTTCGGCGAGGTCCTCGCCCGGGTGCGCGAGTCCAGCCTGGAGGCCCTGGCTCACCAGGACCTGCCGTTCGAGCTCCTGCTCGAAGCCCTGCGGCCGGAGCGCAGCCTCGACCGCGCACCGCTGTTCCAGGTGCTCTTCAACCTGGCCAACGTGCCCGCCGCCCGCTTCGAGCTGCCGGGCGTGGAGGTGGAGGAGCTCGAGCTGCCGCCGCTGGAGCCGAAGCTCGACCTGACGGTCTACGCCGGCGAGGCGGGAGACGACTTCGAGCTGCGCCTGCACTACGACGCGTCGCGGTTCGACGCGGCCCAGATGGAGGTGCTGAGCGGGCACCTGGCGGCCTTCCTGGCCGCGGCGGCGGAGGAGGACGGCCGGCGGCTGTCGGAGGTCCACCTCCTGCCCCCCTCCGCCGCCGTCGCGCGGACCGCGCCCGCGGAGCCCTGGGCGGAGGGCTCGATCCCGGAGCGCTTCGCGGCGGTCGTCCGCGCACGCGCGGAGCGCCCGGCCGTGGTGGATGGAGACCGGATCTGGACCTACGCCGAGCTCGACCGCGTCTCGGACCAGGGGGCCGCCGCCCTGGGAGACGGCGAGGGCCGGGTGGCGCTGCTCTTCGCCCAGGGGGCGCGGCGCATCGCCGGGCTCCTGGCCGCGCTCAAGGCGGGCCGGACCTGCGTGCCGCTCGATCCCTCCTACCCGCGGGCGCGCCTGGCCTTCATGGTGGAGGATGCGGAGGCCGGCGCGGTCCTGACGGACGAAGCGCACCGCGAGCTGGCGCTGGAGCTGGCCGGCGGCGGAGCCCGCCTGGCGGTCCTCGACGAGGAGGGGGACGGGCGGCCGGTGCTGCGGGCAGTGCCTCCCGAGAGGCCGGCCTACATCCTCTATACCTCGGGCTCGACCGGCGTGCCCAAGGGCGTCGTGCAGAGCCACGGGAACGTCCTGCACCACATCAAGACCTACGCGGACGCGCTCGGCCTGCACCACGGCGACCGGCTGACTCTGCTGGCCTCGTACGCCTTCGACGCGGCCGTCATGGACATCTTCGGCGCGCTCCTGACCGGCGCCGCCCTCTGCCCGTTCGACGTGCTGGACGAGGGCACGGCCGGGCTGCCGGACTGGGTGGCGGAGCGCGGCGTCACCGTGTTCCACTCGACGCCCACGCTCTACCGGCGCTTCCTCGACGAGGCCGGGGAGGCGCGCTTCCCCGATGTGCGGCTCGTCGTGCTCGGCGGCGAGAAGAGCGTGCGGCAGGACTTCGAGCGCTTCCGCCTGTGCTTCGGGCCGGAGGCGGTCTTCGTCAACGGCCTGGGACCGACCGAGTCCACGCTCGCCCTGCAGTTCTTCGCCTCGCCGGAGAGCGGGATCGGGCGCGACACGGTGCCGGTCGGCCGCCCGGTCGAGGGGACCGGGGTGCGGCTGCTCAACGCGGCCGGAGAGCAGGCGGCGCTCTACGGCGTGGGCGAGATCGCGCTGCGCAGCCGCTATCTCGCCCACGGGTACTGGCGCCGGCCGGAGCTGACCGAGGCGGCCTTCCTGCCCGATCCCGAGGGCGGCGACCGGCGGATCTATCGCACGGGGGACCTCGGGCGCTGGCTGCCGGACGGCAGCCTGGAGTTCGTGGGGCGGAGCGATTCTCAGGTCAAGATTCGCGGCCAGAGGGTGGAGCTCGGGGAGGTCGAGAGCCGCCTCAACGCCCTGCCCGGCGTCCGCGAGGCGGTCGTGGTGGCGCGCGAGGAGGCCGACGGGACGCGGATGATCGCCTACCTGCTCGCGCCCGCGCCGCCGGTCGAGGAGCTGCGGCGCGGCCTGCGCGACCGCCTCCTGGACGCCATGGTGCCGTCCGTCTTCGTCGAGGTCGCGGACTGGCCGCTCACACCGACCGGCAAGGTGGACCGGGCGGCGCTACCCGAGCCTTCTCTGGAAGAGGCCGGGGGGGAAGGCGGGCCGCTCACTCCGGAGCAGGAGCTGGTGGCGGCGCTGTTCGCGGAAGTGCTCGGGCTGCCGGCGTCGGGGCCCGGCGCCGAGTTCTTCGCGCTCGGCGGCGACTAGAGGAGAGAAACTCAGCTCGTCTCCCGGGTGCGGCGGAGCTTCGGGATCGACCTGCCGCTGCGCGCGGTGTTCGAGGCTTCGACCGTGGCCGCGCTGGCGGAGAGGATCGGGACGGCGGGCGGCGGAGCGGAGAGGCCGGCGATCGAACGGCTGCCGCGACCTCTGGAGTCGGGCATCCCGCTCTCCTTCGCCCAGGAGCGGCTCTGGTTCCTCGACCGCCTGCAGCCGGGCTCGGCGGCGTACGTCATGCCGGCCGCGCTGCGCCTCTCGGGTCTCCTCGACGCGGCGGCGCTCGGCCGCGCCTTCGACGGGGTGGCGCGGCGCCACGCCATCCTGCGCGCCGTGTTCGCCGACTCCGAGGGGGCGCCGGCGCAGTCGATCCTCCCCTTCGCCCCGCTCGCCATGCCGGTGATCGACCTCGCGGGCCTGCCCGCGGAGCGCCGCGAACCGGAGGCGTCGAGGATCGCCCGCGCCGCGTCCCGCGAGCCCTTCGACCTGGAGACCGGGCCGCTGCTGCGCCTCCGCCTCCTGAAGCTCGCGGAGACCGAGCACCTCGCCGTGCTGACGCTCCACCACATCGCGGCGGACGGCTGGTCGCTCGGCGTGCTGGCCCGCGAGGTGGCGGCGCTCTACCGCGGCGAGGCGCTCCCCGAGCCCCCGGTCCAGTACGCCGACTTCGCGGCCTGGCAGCGCGGCTGGCTGGCGGGCGGGGTGCTCGACGCGCAGCTCGACTGGTGGCGCGGCCGGCTGGCCGGCGCGCCCGAGGTGCTGGAGCTGCCGGCCGACCACCCGCGGCCCGCCCTGCCGACCCTGCGCGGCGGCAGCCGCGCCGTGGCGATCCCCGCGGCGCTCGCCGGCCGGCTGCGGGACGCGGCGCGGCGCGAGGGCGCCACCCTGTTCCTGCTCCTCCTGGCCGCCTTCCAGACCTTGCTGCACCGCCTGACCGGGGAGGATGACCTGAGCGTCGGTACGCCGGTCGCCGGCCGCACCCGGATCGAGACCGAGGGGCTGATCGGCCTGTTCGTGAACACCCTGGCGCTGCGCGGCGACCTGTCCGGCGACCCGCCGTTCCGCGCGCTGCTGGCGCGCGCCCGGGAGGGCTTCCTGGCGGCGCACGCGCACCAGGATCTCCCCTTCGAGAAGCTGGTCGAGGCCCTGCGGCCGGAGCGCGGCCTCGACCGCTCGCCCCTGTTTCAGGTCCTCTTCGTGCTGCAGAACGCGGCGGGCGAGCCGGCGCGCCTCCCCGGCCTGGAGCTGCGCCCGGAGGCGCTGCCGGCCGGCGGCGCCAAGCTCGATCTGAGCCTCTCCCTCTCCGAGAGCCCGGAGGGGCTGACCGGCCTGATCGAGTACGCCGCGGACCTCTTCGACGCCGTCACGGTGGCGCGCTGGGAGAGCCACTTCGCAACGCTCCTGACTGGGATCGCAGACGGGCCCGACCTGCCGCTCTCGGCCCTGCCGCTGCTCTCCGAGGCGGAGCTCCACCAGCTCCGGGTGGAGTGGTGCGACACCGCCGCGGAGGACCGCCTCGACGGCCTCTGCCTGCACGCGCTCCTGGCCGAGGCGGCGGAGCGCTCGCCGGACGACACAGCCGTAGTCTCGGATAGCGGTGGGCTGACCTACGCCGAGCTGGATCGCTGGAGCCGCGGCCTCGCCGCGCGGCTACGGCGGGAGGGGATCGGACCGGGCGCGTTCGTGCCGCTGCTGATGGACTCCGGCCCCGGGCTGGTCGCCGGCATGCTGGCGGCGATGCGGGCCGGCGCGGCCTTCGTGCCGCTCGACGTCGAGTGGCCGGCGGCGCGCCTGGAAGAGGTGCTCGCCGAGCTGGCCGATGTCTCGCGTGGAGTCGTCCTGGTCGACGAGGCGTCTCCCCCGGCGCCCGCGGCGCGGCTCGCTCTCTGCGTGGAAGGCGAGAGGGAGTCGCTCGCCGACGGGCTACCGGACCCGGCGCTCGCCGACCCGGAGTCACCGATCTATGCCATCTATACCTCGGGCTCGACCGGCCGGCCCAAGGCGGTCGTCGTCCCGCACCGGGGCATCGTCAACCGCTTCCTGTGGATGGACCGCCGGTTCGGCGCCGGGGCGGCCCGGCGAGTGCTGCAGACCACCCGCTGCGTGTACGACAGCGCGGTCTGGCAGATCTTCTGGCCGCTGATCCAGGGCGGGCGGACCGTGCTCACCCCGGCGCGCCTGGGGCTCGACCCCGAGTCGCTCGCCGGGCTGATCGAGCGCCATGGAATCACCATGGCGGACTTCGTGCCGTCGGTCTTCAACCTCCTGGTCGAGCGGCTGGAGAGCGGCTCCGAGCCCGTCGATCGGCTCGCCACCCTCCGGGCTGTCGTGGTCGGCGGCGAGGAGATGGAGATCGGCGCGGCGCGCGCCTTCCGCCGGCTCCTCCCGGATGTCCGGCTGGTGAACCTCTACGGCCCCACCGAGGCGAGCATCGGCTGCATCTGCCACACGGTCGGCGACGAGCGCGGCGGTCGGGTGCCAATCGGCCGCCCGATCTCGAACGTCGCGCCGCGGGTGCTCGACTCCCGGGGCGGCCCGGTGCCGGTGGGCGTCGCGGGCGAGCTCCTGCTCGCCGGACGGTGCGTCGGCCAGGGCTACCTCGGCGACGGCGAGAAGACCCGCCGGGCCTTCGTCGCCGATCCGCTGGGCGGGGACGGGCCCGCCTACCGCACGGGAGACCGCGCCCGCTGGCTGCCCGACGGCCGCCTCGACTTCCTGGGCCGGATCGACCAGCAGGTCAAGATCCGCGGCCTGCGCATCGAGCCGGGGGAGATCGAGGCCGCCCTGCGGCGGCATCCGGCGGTCTCGCAGGCGGCGGTCCTCGCCGTGGGCGAGGGCGCGCGCCGGAGGCTGGCGGCGTACGTGGTGCCGGGCGGCGCGGTCTCCGGCCGGGAGCTCCGCGGCTTCCTGGCGGACCGCCTGCCGGCCGCCCTGGTCCCGGCTTCGTTCGTGCTCCTGGAATCCCTGCCGCTGTCGGCCGGCGGCAAGGTGGATCGCAGGGCCCTGGCGGCGTTGGCGCCGGAGCCGGACGGGGGAGAGGAGGCCTTCGCCGCGCCGCGCTCGCCGGCCGAGGAGGTCCTGGCCGGGATCTGGGCGGAGGTGCTGGGCGCGGACCGGCCGGTGGGGATCCATGACGACTTCTTCGCCCTGGGCGGCCACTCCCTGCTCGCCACGCGGGTGATCTCCCGTGTGCGCCGGGCCTTCGGTGTGGAGCTGCCGGTGCGCGCCCTGTTCGAGGAGCCCACGGTCGCCGGGCTGGCGCGCCGGGTCACGGAGGAGGCGGGGTCGGGAGCGCCGCCGCCCGTCGTCCCGGTGCCGCGCGGCCGCGGGCTGCCGCTCTCCTTCGCCCAGCAGCGGCTGTGGTTCCTGGAGCGGCTCCAGTCCGGCGGGGCGCTGTACAACCTGCTCCTCGCCGCGCGCCTGACCGGGCCGCTCGACCCCGGCCGCCTGGGCCGCGCGCTGGAGGAGGTGGCCCGCCGTCACGAGTCGCTGCGCACCTCGTTCCCGGAGACCGCGGACGGCCCGGTGCAGGCCGTCGCCCCACCCGGTCCCGTGCCCCTGCCGCTCGCCGACCTGGCCTCGCTGCCGCCGGCCGCGCGCGAGGCCGAGGTGTCGCGGCGCATCGCGGCCGAGGCGCGGAACCCGTTCGACCTCGGCGCCGGGCCGCTGCTGCGCTGCGGGCTGCTGCGCCTCGGCGAGGAGGACCATGCCCTGCTCGTCGGCGTCCATCACACGGTCTGTGACGGCTGGTCGATCGGCCTCCTGGAGCGCGAGCTGGGCATCGTGTACGGCGCGCTGTCGCGCGGCGAGGCGCGTCTTCTCCCCGAGCTGCTCCCCGAGCTGCCGGTGCAGTACGCCGACTACGCGATCTGGCAGCGCGGGCGGCTGTCGGGCGAGGCGCGGGAGCGCGAAACCGCCTGGTGGCGGAGCCGCCTGGCGGGGATGCCCGCCGTGGTCGAGCTGCCGGCGGACCGCCTGCGGCCGCCGGTGCAGAGCTTCCGCGGCGCGCGCCTGCCCATGGAGATCCCGGACGATACGGCCGGGGCGTTGCGGGCGCTCGGCCGGCGGCAGGGGAGCACGCTGTTCATGGTGCTGCTCGCCGCGCTCGACGCCCTGCTGCTGCGCTACACCGGCGAGGAGCGGCTGACCGTGGGCACGCCCACCGCCAACCGCGGCGCGCTGGAGGTCGAGCCGCTGATCGGCAACTTCGCCAACACCCTGGCCCTGCCGGTCTCCCTGGAGGGCGATCCGGAGCTCACGGTCCTCCTGGAGCGGGTGCGGGAGGCCGTGCTGGCCGCCTTCGCCCACCAGGAGCTCCCCTTCGAGCTGCTGGTGGAGGCGCTGAGCCCCCAGCGCGACCTGTCGCACAACCCGCTCTTCCAGGTCCTCTTCGGCCTGCACGGCCTGCCGCCCCGCCGCGGCCGGCTGGGCGACCTCGTCCTGGAGCCCCTGCCGGTGGAGAGCGGCTCGGCGCGCTTCGACCTCGCGCTCGACCTGACCGACCCCGGGGCCGGCGGCCTGCGCGGCGCCTTCGAGTACGCCACCGACCTGTTCGACCGGCCGACCGTCGAACGGCTGGGCGGCCACCTGCGGACGCTGCTCGACGGCGCGCTGGCGCATCCGCGCGCGCGGCTCTCCGAGCTGCCGCTGCTGACCGGTGCCGAGCGCCGGCAGCTCCTGGAGGAGGGGGACGGCGGGCCGCCGGAGACCGCGTCGGCCGCGACTCTCCATGAAATGGTGGAGCGGCAGGCGCGCCTCCGGCCGGACGCGGTGGCGGTGGTCTGCGGCGGCGAGCGCCTGACCTACGGCGCGCTGGACCGCCGGGCGAACGCCCTGGCCCGGCGCCTGCGCGGGCTGGGGATCGGCCCGGAGTCGCTCGTCGGGGTGCACGTGGAGCGCTCGGCCGAGCTGCCGGTCGCCCTCCTGGGAGTGCTCAAGGCCGGCGGCGCCTACGTGCCGCTCGACCCATCCTACCCGGCGCAGCGCGTGGCCCGCATCCTGCGGAGCGCCGCGCCGGCCGTACTGGTGCGCGGCCGGTCGGAGTCGGCGCTGCCGGAGCACGGAGCCGCCGAGGTCTGGCTCGACGCGCTCGATCCAGAAGAGGCGGCCGATCCGCCTGCCGTGCGGATGGCGCCGTCGAACCTGGCCTACGTGATCTACACCTCGGGCTCGACCGGCCAGCCCAAGGGAGTGCAGGTCGCCCACGCCGGCGTCGTCCACCTGATGGAGGTGGCGCGGCGGCGACACGCATTGGGCGAAAACGACACTTCGACTGTGTTCCACTCCTTCGCCTTCGACTTCTCGGTCTGGGAGATCTGGGGAGCCCTGACGTCGGGCGGCCGGCTGGTCGTCGTGCCGCTGGAGACGGCGCGGGAGCCGGAGCGCCTGCGCGGGCTCTTGGAGCGGGAGCGCGTGACGGTGCTCAACCTGACCCCCTCCGCCCTGCGCGCGCTGGCCGAGGTCTCGGACGGCCCGCCGTCGCCGGCGCTCCGGCTGCTGATGTGCGGCGGCGAGGCCTTCCCCGACGACCTGGCGCCGCGGCTGCGGAGCTGGGACGCGGAGGTTTGGAACTACTATGGCCCCACCGAGGCGACCGTGTGGGCCTCGGCCGGCCCGCTGGACGGCGCGGCGTCCCTGGGCTCGCCGCTGCCGAGCTACCGGCTGTCCGTCGCGGATCGCGCGGGCCAGCCGCTCCCCCTGGGCGTTCCGGGCGAGCTGGGGATCGCGGGGACGGGCGTGGCGCGGGGCTACTTCCGCGATCCGGCGCAGACCGCGGAGCGCTTCGCGCCCGACCCTTCCGGCGGCGAGCCGGGAGGTCGGGTGTACCGCACGGGCGACCTGGCGCGGCGCCTGTCCGGCGGCGGGCTGGAGTTCCTGGGCCGCATCGACCACCAGGTGAAGATCCGCGGCTTCCGCATCGAGCTCGGGGAGATCGAGGCGGCGCTCGCCGCCCACCCCGCGGTGGAGCAGGCCGCGGTGGTGTCCCGGGAGGAGGGCGCGGGGAGGCGGCTGGTGGCGTTCCTGGCCGGCGGGGCCCGCGCCTCGGCGGGCGAGCTGCGGTCGTTCCTCGCGGAGCGGCTGCCGGACTACATGGTGCCCTCGGCCTTCGCCTGGCTGGAGTCGCTACCGTTGTCCCCGTCCGGCAAGGTGGACCGACGGCGGCTGGCGGCCCTGGCCCCGGACCTGCCGGAGGCGGACGGCCGGGGCGCTCTGGGGACGCCGGTCGAGGAGATCCTGGCGGGGATCTGGTCCGCGGTCCTGCGCACCGGCGGGATCGGCGCCCGCGATGACTTCTTCAGCCTGGGCGGCCACTCCCTGCTGGCGACGCAGGTCGTGTCGCGGGCGCGGAGCGCCTTCGGCGTGGAGCTGCCCCTGCGGGCGGTGTTCGAGGCCCCGACTCTGGCCGGCCTGGCCGCCCGGATCGAGGCGGCGATGGGAAGCGGGGCCGCGGCTCCTCCTCTACGCCCCGTGCCCCGCGAGGGCGTCCTGCCGCTGTCCTTCTCCCAGGAGCGCCTGTGGTTCCTCGACCAGCTCCAGCCGGGGAGCGCGCTCTACAACATCCCGGCGGCCTTCCGGGTCGCCGGCTCGCTGTCGCCGGCCCTCCTGGAGGCAGTGCTGACGGAGGTGGTGCGCCGGCATGAGGTGCTGAGCACCCGCTTCGAGTCGGCGGAGGGCAGGCCGGGCCAGCGGATCGGGCCGGCCCGGCCCTTTCCGGTGCCCGTAGCGGACCTGTCCGGCCTGCCGGCCGAGGCGAGGGCCGCCGAGCTGGCGTTCCTGTCCGAACGGGAGGCGCGCCGGCCCTTCGACCTGGAGCGCGACCTCCTGCTCCGCGCCGTGCTGGTAGACCTCGCGCCGGCGGAGCAGGCGGTGCTGTTCGTCCTCCACCACATCGCCGGCGACGGCTGGTCGCTGGGGGTGCTGACGCGGGAGGTGGTGGCTCTCTACGAGGCGTTCCTCGCCGGCCGGCCATCGCCGCTGCCGGACCTGCCGGTGCAGTACGCCGACTTCGCGGCCTGGCAGCGCGGCTGGCTGTCGGGAGAGGCGCTGGAGGCGCAGGTCTCCCACTGGCGCGCCAGGCTGGCCGGGGTGCCGACGGTGCTCGACCTGCCGACCGACCGGCCGCGCCCCCCGGTGCAGGACTTCCGCGGCGGGCGCGAGGTCCTCCGGCTGCCGCGGGATCTGTCGGAGGCCCTGCGCTCCCTGGCCCGCCGCGAGGGAGCGACCCTGTTCATGGTCCTGCTCGCCTCCTTCCAGGTGCTGCTCTCTCGGCACGCGCGCCAGGACCGGCTGGTGGTGGGCACGCCGGTCGCGAACCGCGGCCGGCAGGAGATCGAGGGGCTGATCGGCTTCTTCGTCAATACCCTCGCGCTGGCCGGAGACCTGAGCGGAGACCCCGCCTGGCGCGAGCTGCTGGGCCGGGTGCGGGAGGAGAGCCTGGGCGCCTACGCGCACCAGGACCTGCCGTTCGAGAAGCTGGTCGAGGAGCTGGAGCCGCAGCGCGACCTGACGACGAGCCCGCTGTTCCAGGTGATGCTGGTGCTGCAGAACGTGCCGCGGGAGGCGCTGGAGCTGCCG
>JBEQUE010000155.1:0-12836 GCA_040349255.1 Acidobacteriota bacterium
GGCTCCCAGCTCGCGCGCCTGACTGTCCAGGAGACGGAGGGTCGCGGTGTCGACGGGCACGACCTCGGTCCGGGCCGGCGCCGACCCGTTGACGCCGGCCGCTCCGAGGATGTGGAGCCTCGCGCCGTCCGGCGAGACCGCGAGGGCGGCCGGGTCGAGCACCGGCAGCCGCACGACGTCGGCCTCCTCCAGGCGAATGTCCGCGTCTTCCCGGAGCACGGCCTCCTCCAGGCGCCGGGCGTTCAGACGCACGGCCAGCCCGGCGTTCGGCGAGGACAGGGCCAGGTAGAGCGTGCCGCCGTCCGGGCTCACCGCCAGAGCCGAGACCGGCAGCCGCGAATTCGTCACGGGGTCGGCTCCCAGCGCGAGCGGCGCTCCCACGGAACGGCCGTTCTCCAGGTCCACGATCCAGATCCGGCTTTCCTCGCTGCCGGTCAACACCGTCCAGGCGCGGGCCCCGCCGGGATCGATCGCGAGACCGGTGATCCGGCCTCCCACGCGCTCCTCCAGGCGGACGGTCTGGACGACCTTCTCCCCGCCCAGGTCCACGGTCCGCACGGCCACCTGGCTCGCGTCGTCGCGGGTCGCCACCAGCGCCTGCCGGCCGTCCGCGGAGAGCACCATCCGGGCTTCGTCGATCGAGGCGTCTTCTTGCGTGGTGAAGGTCAGCGTCGTGCGCCGGCCCAGCACGCTGCCGGTCCGGATCCACTCCTCGAAGTCGCCGTTGTCCAGGTGATCGGCCTCGGGGCAGCGCGGCGCGCTCTCCAGGGCCTGGTTGAAGGCGGTGGCGATCTCCGGCAGGTCGAGCGACAGGTCCACCTTCCCCTGCGGCTCGAAGCGCTCGAAGGTCACCCTCTTTTCTCCGACCCGGAGCTCGATCGGCATCTTGAACGTGCCGGGCAGGGAGCGCAGGCGGAAGAGACCCAGGACGGGGCCGCTCGGGATCGACGCCTGGCGCCAGGAGAAGCCGCCGTCGCGGGTGAGCTGCATGGGCGGCAGCGCGCCGGCCGCCGCCTCCACGCTCCAGGCCGCCTCGCCTTCGAGGCTCTGCACGAGAAGCCAGGTCTTCCGGTCGCGCGGGAGCTGGAGGGGCGTGGCGAGCTTCACGCTCACCCAGGTGGGATGCCCGGCCACCTCGCGGTCGAGCGGGAACGGGACCGGCGCCGGGAGGATCGACTCGCCGGCCGGCTTGCCGTCCAGGTCCAGCCGCAGGTCGAGCTGCAGGCGGACCGTGCGGTCGATCGCGGTGAGCAGCAGGTCCACGGCCACGGCCTCGACCGCGTCCGGCAGCACCACGGCGTGCGCCGCCGAGGAGCCCGCCGGGAGGCTGAGGTCGCCGGCCGGGGTGATCGGGGGCATGGAACCGGTCGGCGCGAAGGCCACGCGGGTCGATTCGAAGGCGCCGGTGACGCGGCCCGAGGCGCTCGCCACGCGGGAGTTGCCGGGGACGGAGACGCGCAGCTCTCCCCCGCTCTTCGGCACGCCGCCGTGGTCGAACGCGAGCGCCGCGTCCCGGACGCCGCCCGGCATGACGCTCGCCCGGCGCAGGTACTCGATCTCCAGGTCCAGGGCGAGCCGGCCCAGGGCGTCGGAGTGGAGGACGAACGGCAGCAGCCAGACGCCGTCCTCGGTCCGGGCTGCGTCGTCGAGGTAGGCCTGGAGCAGGGGGCCGAAGTCGGGCGTGGTCTCCGGCCGGGTCAGCTCCCCGGTGTGGAACCAGAGCGCCGGCTGATTTTCGAGCCCGAAGCGCACGCCGGAGGGCGCGCTGCGCACCCGGACGGCGGTGATGTCGAGCGCCTGGTTCGCCGTGCCGAACAGCCGCAGGCGGGTGGCGGTGAGGCTGGGCAGGACGGCCGAGCTCCCCGAGACCGTGAGCGCCGTCTGCGGAGGAATGAGGAAGGTGCCCTGCTCTCCGATCGCGACGAAGCCGCCGCCGAGGTCGGCCTGGACGGCGGGTCCGCCCACGTTCGGGCCGAGCTGGCCGGAGAGGCCGACGACGGTGCGGCGGGCGTGGAAGTCCACCTCCACCCAGCCGGCCGCGGCCGACTTCGTGGCGCCCCAGTCGCCGGCGTTCTCGCGGAAGGCCAGGGTCTCGACGAAGGGGCCTCCCGCGGTAGCAACCGGCTGGAGGGGGGTGACGGTCGCCCGGGCGCGGATCACCCGGGCGTCCGCGGGCAGGCGCCGCAGCACCAGCTCCCGGTCTCCTTCCAGGGGAGACGACCCGCCGTCGTACCGGTCGCGCAGGATCATGGCCGCCTCAGACCTTCAGCAGGACCATGAGCTTGAGCTCGTTGCGGACGTCGGAGATGATCTGGTCGAGCGGCTCGGCCGGCGAGTCGCCGGAGAACCACTCGCCGGGCTGCACCGGGGGCATGAGCAGCCGCAGGCCCAGGGTGTCGAGGTCGTAGTGCGTCACCTGCACGTTGGTCGGCGCGACCGTGACCGTGGACAGGGTCCGTTCGCCCGGAGGAGAGTTCTGCTGGAAGCCCGCGTTCGGGTAGTTGATCGTCTTCCGGGCGCGGAACTGGACGAAGAGATCCTCCCAGTCGCCGTTCCTCCGCGCCTCGCCCACGGTCTTCTCCTCGCGGCAGCACTTGTCGAACCAGGGCGAGTGGCAGTGCTGGTCGTCGGTGAAGTGGTCGTTCGGATCGGAGAACATGGCCGCCCAGAGGTCGGCCTCGACGTCGGAGAGGCTGCTGTCGTCGTCGTAGGAGACCTTGTAGCGCGACAGCAGCTCGGCGAGCTTGACCTTGAACTCCGGGCCGCGCTCGGGCTGGACGGAGAGGCTTCCCCGCTGCTGCGGCTGGTCGCCCTTCGCGTAGCGCACCCGGTCCTCGTCCTTGTGGTGGAGGTAGAAGGTGGTCCAGGTCGGGTAGGTGTCCTTGTCCTCGCAGCAGACCACCTGGAAGTAGTCGAGCTGGTAGAGGTCGACCAGCGGGTAGAGGTGGAGGTCGTGCTTGATGATGTTGTCCTCCCCCGTCCGCAGCACCTTGAAGAGCTGGCGGTAGCCGCTGTCGGAGCGCGCCTCCTGCACGGCGCGGCGGACGATCTCGTCGGTCAGCTCGGCCAGGGTCTTGCCGGCCAGCTTGTCCGCGTTGCCGGACGACTGGACGCGGGTGAGCTCGTCCACGGCCTTCTTGGTGGTGTCGCCGATGTCCTTGCGGATGCGGCGCTGCATGTCGTTCCAGTCCTCGGCGGTGATGAGGTCGCCGGGGCTGTGCTCCAGGTAGGGGATGTTCAGGTCGGGCATGGTCCTTCTCCTTGGTTAGGGTTCCGCACGGTCTCGGGTGACGCGGGCCTCGACGCCCGCGGCTTTCGCCTGCAGGATGCCGATGGGGCCGGGTTTCAGGAGGTTCTGGGCGAGCGGCGGCAGGGGCGCGCCCAGGGCGGTCCGCCGGCCGCTCTCGAACGGCACGCCCGGGAATTCGATGTTGACGTCCCAGAGGCCCGGCCCGGCGGGGCGGGCGGAGACCAGGATGTCGTTGCCCCACGTCCCGGCCTGGCGGGCGCGGATCTCGATGAAGCCTTCGAGGCCGTCCTCGGCGAGGTAGATCGCGGCGGGCTTCTGCTCGGTCCCCAGGCGCAGGTTCCGCGGCTTGCGGAACGGCAGCTTCACGGCCTCGAACCCGATCGGCACCCGCGCCACCCACTGGGCGCGCACCAGGGGCGAGGGGACGAGGCCCTTCTCCAGGTTGCCCTCGATGTGCATCACCAGGCCGCTCGGGTCGTCGGGCGGCTCGGTGACCACGCCGGCCAGGGTCGGCGGATCGGTCGGCGCGAGCGCCACGGTGCCGAAGCGCGCCTCGTTGAACCGGCCGCCGAAGCGCGCCGGCAGCTCGGCGGGCAGATTGACCACGAAGGTCCCGGGCCGGTGGCTCTCCCAGCGCAGGGTCAGCTCCACGGCCGGCGACGGCACGGGGCCGAACAGGGCCTCGCCGAAGCGGCTCACGTCGAACAGGCCGACCTCGGAGTCCTCGCCCGCGAAGCGGTCCTCGTCGAAGCGCGCCTGGTCGAAGCGGGCCCCGCTCCCCTCCAGGAAGACCCACTCGGTCCGGCCGCGCGGCAGGACCAGGGAGCCGGCGAGGCGGACCGGCGCGGAGCGCACGGCGCCGTCCAGGCCGGTGATCCGGGCGGTGGCGGCGGAGGTGTCCGGGTCGATCGAGAGGAGCGCCCGGTCGCCGGCCGAGAGCGCGGCGTCCAGGCGGACCTCCACGCCCGCGCCGGCGTTGACGAGCCCCGGCCGCGAGGAGCCGTGCGGCGCCAGGATCTCGATCTCCAGCGGCGAGGCCGCGGCGCCGCGGTTCACCACGGAGACAGACTCGCCGTGGCGCGCCTGGCGGGCGACCTCCACGGTCGTCGGCGCGTACTCCTGGAGCTCCAGGAAGCGCAGCGGCAGGAGGTCCAGGCGGCTGGCGCTCCCCCGGGTCGGCGAGGTCAGGCGCAGCCGGTCGTCGGGCGTGGCCGAGGCGAGGTCCGGGACCGCGGCGTTCAGGGCGTCCACGACCTCGTCGAGGAAGGTCTGCCGGGGCGCGGCCCCGGACACGTCCACCTCGACCGGCCGGCCGCCGTCCACCGACACCCGCAGCCGGCGGCGGCGGTCCAGGTCGGCGGGTCCCAGGAGGTCGGCCTCGCCCTCGATCACCGCCGGCTTCGCGGCCTCGCCGCGGGTCTCGGCCGGAACGTCTCCGAAGAGGATCGACCGGGCGTCGCCGAGGCCGTGGTGCTCGACCTTCAGGCTGCCGGCCGGCCCCGAGGTCGGCGAGGTCAGGACGAGGCGCCCTCCCTCGTGCGAGGCCACGTCCGCGCCGAGCGCCGAGTTGATCGCGACGACGATCTCGGAGAGCTGGGCGGAGGCGGGGCTGGCGGCTCCGGCGGAGGCGTCGACGTCCCGCGACGGCCCCCCGTCCACCGCCACGCGCAGGGTGCGGGCGGTCGACAGGTCGGCGCCGCCGGAGAGGTTGAGGGTTCCGGCCAGCCGGGCCGGCTCGGCGTCCGCGCCGCGGTAGGCGCGCGGAGCCTTGAAGCCGAACAGGAGCTCGGTGGCGTCTGTCCCGGCGGGGACCGCGAAGGTGAGACGGCCGGCGGCTCCCGAGGTCGGCGACAGCAGGGAGAGACGGATGCCGTCGTGGCGCGCCGCGTCCATGCCGAGCGCCAGGTTGATCGCCAGGACGACCTCCGGCAGGCCGCGGTGGCCCGCGGGGAGCGCGATTTCGATCGGAGCCGCGCCGTCGATGCCCAGCCGGACCGCGGCTCCGGCCGGCAGGTCGACGCCCTCGGCGAGGTCCACGGTGCCGAGCAGCCGGACGCCGCGCGCCGCCTTGCCGCGCACAGTGCCGGCCGGCAGGCCCAGCGGGTCGAGCGCGTCCGCGTTGCGCGGCGGCTCGAAGGCGATGCGGCTCTCCCGGCCCGCGGCGGACGAGAGCAGGATCAGCCGGCGGCCGTCGTGGGTGGCGAACGGAGGGGTCTTCTCGGGCACGGGGAAGGCGGCGTTGATCTTCTCCACCACCTCGGTAAGGAGTGTGGCGCGGGGGCGCGGGCCGGCGCAGTCCACGTCCCGGGCCGGCTGGCCGTCGAGCGCGATCCTCAGATATCTCCCCGGCCGCAGGTCGATGCCGTGGGAAAGGTCGGGCTTCCCCACCACCCGGGCGGAGGTCGGGTCCTCGCCGCGAGCCTGGCGCGAGACGAAGCCGAAGAGGGCGCGCGAGGCCTCGTCCGCGAGCGTGGCCCGGGTCACGAAGCGGCGGCGGCGCACGGTCTCCAGCGGCTGCACCGAGAGCCGGCTGCCGGCGCCCGCGGTGGTCGAGGTCAGGGAGATCTGCCGGCCGTCGTGGCTCGCCACCTCGGCCCCGGCCGCCGTATTGATCACCGCCACGAGCTCGTCGAGCGACGCCTGGCCCGGATCGGCCATGCCCTCGCGCAGGTCGATCACCCGCGGCGCGCCGCCGTCCACGGCCAGGCCGAGCAGGTGCCGGGCGCGGACGTCCGCCGTCTCCAACTCGCGCACGCCGTGGACGCGGGCCGGCGTCGCGGCCGTGCCGCGGAAGACGCGGGGATGGAGACCGAAGATCTCCTGCGTGGCGTCGCCCGAGGGGGCCGGCAGGAAGGCGATCTCGCTCGCCGAGCCCGCGGTCGGCGAAGTTATGGTCAGGAAGCGGCCTTCCACGCGGACGATCTCGGCGCCCAGGGCGGTGTTCAGGGAGGCCGCGATCTCCTGCGCCAGGGTGTGCGGCGGGCTGGCGCCGGCGCAGTCCACGGTGACCGGCGCCTGGCCGTCGATCCCCATCACGATCTCGGAGTCGAAGGCGAGGTCGATGCCGTGCGAGACGTCGCGGGTGCCGGTGAAGCGGGCCGGCTCGGCGTCGCGGCCGGTATGGAAGGTGGGCACGTCGCCAAACAGGCGCTCCCTCGCGTTGCCCGCCGCCGGCTCCTCGAACGCGAGCGTGGCGGCGCCGCCGAAGCCATCCGAGGCCAGGGTGAGGAAGCGGCCGTCGTGGCTCGCGACGGGGAAGCCGAAGGCCGCGTTGAGCGCGCCGCGGATCTCGTCGAGCGTGGTGGCCGCGGGCGAGGCGCCGGCGCAGTCCACCTCCCGCACCTGGAAGACCCCGGAGTGGCCGATCGAGATCCTCAGGAAGCGCTCGGCGGCGAGGTTGGCCCCGGCCGTGAGGTCCACCGTGCCGGTGACGCGGGCGGCGCGCGGCTCGCGGCCGGAGATGCGGAACGGCGGCAGGCCGAGGACGGGGCCGGCCGCGTCTCCGAGGCCCTCGACGAGCTCCAGGCGGCTGCCCGGGCCGGGGGTCGGCGACTCCAGGGTCAGGAAATGGCCGTCGTGATGCGCCACGCCCGGTCCCAGGGCCGCGGTGATCGCCGCGGCGATGTGGTCGAGCGTCACCCGGGCCGGGTCGGAGGCTCCGGCCTTCAGGTCCACGGTGATCGGCGTGGCGCCGTCGAGGCCGACGCGCAGCAGCCAGGCCTGGCGCAGGTCGGCGCCGCCGGACAGGTCGGGCAGGCCGGTCATGCGGGCCGGGTGCGCGGGCTCGCCCGCGGCCTCGGCAGCCTCGAAGCCGAACAGCACGCGGGCGCCGTCGTCGCGCCGCAGCTCGCGGTCGACCACGGTCTCGTCCGGCCGGTTCCACCAGAATTCCATGTCCTCGTCGAGGTCGAGGCCGAGCGCCTCGGCGGTCACCCGCAGGATGCCGCGCACGGTGACCGTGCCGTCGAGGAAGGTGCGGACGTAGCGCTTCAGGTGCTCGCGGAACTCCTCGACCGTCTCGTCGGCGCGCGGCGCGAGGCCGTAGAGCGAGGCCAGGCGCCTGAGGTCGTCGATCTCCTCGGCGCCCTTGTCCGCGTGGTCCACCCAGTGGGCGCGCATCAGCGCCGCCAGGCTGTTCTCGGCCGACTGCAGCTCGCCGCCGAACGCCGCGGCGATGGCGCGCAGGGCGGAGCGCCCGGACGCGGCCTGGAAAGTCAGCGGCAGGTAGCCGAGGATGCGCTCGGTCTTGGTGGGCACGCTAGCCCTCCTCCAGGAGGATGTCGGACGGCTGCATGTCGAGCACCACCCACCAGGGCTCGCCGGCCACGGTGGCCGAGACGCGGAAGGTGGCCTTGTCCACGTCCTCGTCGGTCGCCGGAGCGCCCTCTGCCGACTGGAGCAGCGAGCGGTCGGCGATGCGCGCGCCGGTCGGCGCCGTGGGCGGCGCGCCGGCCAGGATGAGCGCCAGCGCGTCGCGGAGCGCCGCGGTGCCGCCGGCGGGCACGGCCACGGCGGCGGCGGTCAGGGCGTCGAGGAGGGCGTCCGCGCCGGGCCGGCCGACGTCGGAGCGCCAGACCAGGACCTCGCGGATCACCGGGTTCGAGACGTCCTCCACCTTGAGCTTGTCCTTGAGCACGGAGCCCTCGGCGGGCTGGCCGCTGGTCAGGCCGTCCACGTATCCCTGGAGCGCGGCGAGCATCTCCTCCTTGACCTTCGCCTTGCCGGCGGCGGTGAGGCCGGGAGTGACCTTCGCGGCGACGCGCAGCTTGAAGAAGACGTAGCGCGCCACGAGCGTCGCGGCCACGCCGGCGGCGCGGGTCTCCTCCACCGCGGCGCGCAGGCTCGGGAAGCGCTCGGGCTCGGCCTGCACCAGGATGGCCACGGTGCCCGGATCGGTGCGGCGCTCGGGCGGGCTGTTCGGGTCCCAGAACTCGACCGGCGTGCCGCGGTTTTCCCGGATGACGCGGTCGAGGGCGGCGAGCGTGGCCTTGCCGAGCGCGCGCAGCACGGCGCGGGCGCGCAGGCGCAGCTCCTCGTCGGTCTCGTCCTCGGCGGCGCGGATCGTGGGGTCGAGGTTGGTGATGCGCGCGATGCCGGCGAGCGGCTGCACCATCTCGGTGATCGCGCCGGCGGGCACGATCCCGAGCTCGCCCTTGAAGGCCGCGGCGGCGCGCACCGGCGCGTCGATCCTCCCCTGCCCTTCCTGGAGGATGCGCGGCTGGGTGGTCTCGAAGAACGCCTCGCCCTTGGTGGTCGACAGCGGCAGCCCCTGCGGGATCGCGACCACGCCCTTGACCGCCGCGTCGCGGAAGAAGGTCACCAGGCCGGTCGCGAACTCGCTCGTCTTGCGCTCGACGCCGAGGATCGAGACCACCAGGTCGAGCGACTTCCCTTCGGCGGTGTCGATGAAGCCCGCCAGATAGGCCAGGTTGATCTGCTGGTAGACCGTGGCGATCTCGCGGCCGATGGCCTCGGAGAGCGTGCGGGTGACGCTGCCGACGTTGATGTCCGAAAGCGGCGAGCGGCTCTCGCGGCGGAAGTAGTCGACGTAGAACGCGGTGTCGTCCTTCGGCTTGTCGCCGCCCTCCCAGACCACCGCGTTGTCGCCCTGGCTGAACAGGAAGTCGGTGCCCTTGAGGAAGGCATGGCGCACGCCGCTTGGCGAGCCGTCGTCCAGGGTGCCATGGATCGAGCGCACGTCGTCCGCAGGCTCGGACAGCTTGTAGAGGTCGGCCTTGACGTCGAAGGGGATGGGCTCGTTGACCACGCCGCCAACCACGGCGGTCAGGAGGTCGTCCACCACCTCCTGGAAGGGACGCTCGACGAGGTTGACGGTGTCCTGGTTCATGGGGCTGCGACCCTCTCGAGGAAGAAGGGGAAGACCAGGTTGAGCGGCGTGTCGTGGTCCACCACCTTCGCCGTGACGTGGATGTCGAGCCGCGTGGGCTCGCTGCGCCGGGTGAGCACCTGGACGTCGAGCACCTCCTGCACCCGGGGCTCGGCGGCGAGGGCTTCGAGCACGTAGAGCTTGGCGCGGTTGCGGTTGGTCTCGTCGTTGCGCTCGCCGATCAGGGTGTGGAGGCGCGAGCCGTAGTCGC
The DNA here is from genome assembly GCA_040349255.1 of Acidobacteriota bacterium. Taxonomy (GTDB): domain Bacteria; phylum Acidobacteriota; class Thermoanaerobaculia; order Multivoradales; family UBA5704; genus DATMER01. Next base: position 9,349 of record JBEQUE010000155.1, read on the forward strand.
GGTGGCCGAGCGCGGCGAGCTCGCCGACCGGCGTCAGGAAGCGCAGCAGAAGCGCCTGCTTGAGGTTCTCGACGCCGGCCAGGCGGTCGAGGTCGGTGCGCCCGCTCTCCGGCCGCACGCGCGTCATCAGGTCCGCGCCGCGGTCGCGCTGCTCCTGGTAGCCCAGGTTCTCCAGGAGGCGCAGGTCCGAGCCGAAGCGGGCGAAGTCGATCAAGGCCGTCTCCTTCCTCGAATCGTTCAGGCGGTCAGATCGTTGACGAAGGTCGCGGCCGGCGGGCCGATCACGAGGAGCATGCCGGGCGGCGACGGGATGGTGTCGCCCATCCGCACCAGCCCCGCGCCGCCGACCTTGAGGCCCTGGCTGGGGCCGATCACGAGCGGATAGGGGATGCCCGACAGCGAGTTGACCATGGCGCAGATCGAGCCGGTCACGGCGAGCGGCTGGCCGCCGGCGGTGACGAAGGTCTGCGGGATGAACACGATCACGCCGCTGTCCGGAGGGCCGGCCGCCCCGGGGGTGACGGTGACGGCGCAGCCATAGGAGACGGGCGGGCCTGGCATCGCGAAGTTCCCCCTCTACGGCGTGAAAGAGGTCTGGCCCTGGATGGCCACCATGGCGCCCTTGACGCTCGCGGACCCGCCGCCCTGCACGGTGACGGCGGCGCTGCCCTTGAGCGTGGCCTGGGCGCCGGCTTCGACGCTGACGTTGGTCTGGCCCTTGATCTTCACGCTGGCGCCCTGGAGCGACAGGTCGCCGTCGGCCTTGAGCGACATCGACCCCGCGGCCTCCACGGTGACGTCGCCGTCCTGGTTCATGGTGATCTTCGTGCGGCCGGAGACCACGGTGACCGTGCCGCCGCTGCCGCCGTCCGGCTGGTCGAGCTTCATCTCGGTCTTGCCGGCGGTGGCGCGCACGGTGCCGTCGGTGATCCGCACGGTGATCCGGGGCGGCATCTCGACCAGGATCTCGCGCGGCGGGTTGTTCGCCTTGAGGTTGCGGATGGCGGCCTTGACCGTCTTGTCGTCGGCCTCGGCGAGCGGCAGGCGGAAGATCAGCTCGTCCGGGTTGTTGAGCGGCGGCCGGGCCTTCTCGTTGTAGAGCCGCCCGAGCAGCACGGGCTGGTTGACGTCGCCCTTATCGAACGCGAGCAGCACGAGGTCGCCGACGTTCGGGATGGCGGCGGTGCCGATGTGGCCGGTGAGCACCGGCACCCGCTTGAGCAGCAGGCCGCTGTTCTTGAGCCGCACGTCGCAGCCGTAGTTGTCGTCGTCGCCGCCGCCGCTGTGCGGGTAGACCGCCTCGACGAGGCCGAGCTCGCAGACCCGCAGGCGGCGCATCTCGTGGCGGACGATCTCCTGGAGGGTGTTGACGATGGTGCTCATTCGAACCGGTCAGGCGACGGAGGCCGGCGGTTCGTTACAACGTTGCAGCGCAGGCTGAAGAGGCGGCTCATTGGAGAAGCACCGCGCCGTTGCGGGTGAAGTCGAAGCTGGTGGCCTTGCCGCCGCCCGCGGGCGCAATCTCGACCCGCAGCCAGTAGGGCACGTTGTGCTGGCCCTTGCCGCTCAGGTCGAGGTCGACGCACTCCAGCCGCAGCTCCACCTGCGCCGGCGTGCCGGAGACGGTCAGCACCCAACTGTCGTGGCCGTCCTTCGAGCCCAGCGCGGCGCTCGGCCGCGACGTGTTGAGCTTCGCCGTGATCGGTGCCCCGGCGCCGGTCTGGCCCTTGATCTTGAACATCGTGCGGACGTCGATCGCCTGCAGGTAGTTCTCCCGGATGTAGATCAGGGTGACGGTCACCTTGTCCCCGGCGGCGAACTTCGTCGCCGGTGGCGCCAGCTTCACGGTGATGGAGACCTCGTCCTTGGGCGCGATCTTGTTGGCGGGGTCCGAGCGGTTCGCCGCGGTGACGCGGACCGCCGGGCTGCCGGTCGTGACGACCTTCGACCAGAAGACCTCGAACGGGTCGGGCTTGAGCGTGACCAGCTTGCCCGACGGGTTCGCGTCGTTGAAGAAGCTGATCGTCGAGGTCGCGGGCTTGACCGGCTTCAGCTTCCTCGCGTTCCAGTCGGAGATGACGTCGTTCTCCGCGTTCTTGTGGCAGAGGACGATCCAGTTCTTGGCCACACCCAGGGCGGTGCAGGAGTCCGCGAACGCGTCCTTGACGGTCTTGCCCTTGGCCAGCCCGTCGACGAAGCCCGAGAAGATCCGGGCCGACGGCTCCGGCAGCGGGCAGGTCAACTGGAATCCGAGGATCCCGCGCAGCGGCTTCGGCCCCTTCATGAGCGGCAGCCAGTCGTTGAAGGTGAGGTCGATCAGGGTGTAGCAGTTCGACAGCACGAGCCAGTCGGGGCCGTTGAACGGCTGGCCCGCGGTCGCCGCCTCCACGAGCGAGAACAGATAGTCGGCGCCGGTGGTGTGGTAGGAGGTCTCGCCGAACATGTCGCCGAGCTGCGAGCCGTGGCAACTGATGAACACGACGCTCGCGAAGCTCCCGGTGGCCGAGCTGTTGAGCCGCTTGTTCTTGACCCCCGGGGCGAGGATGAACTTGCGCGTGAAGGTGAAGATGCGGTTCATGTCCGGCACGTTCTTGAGCGGGTCGCTCTGGCTCGTCCATGCGGGGTCGAGGCCCTTGCCGTCCTTCCCTTCCGGGGCGATGAAGGTGTCGGCGAACTTGGTCTTCTTGCGGGTGAACACCTGCCTCAGGATGGGCAGCTTCGGGTTGGCGGGGTCGACGCGCCGCTGGCTGTCCGCCGGGTCCTTGTCCAGGGCCCAGAGCAGGTTCTTCCAGCCGAACTTCGAGTTCCACAGGTGCCCCCAGACCACGGTGTCGACGGCGTTGGTGCCGTCGAGGCCGACGTAGAACAGGGGCGGGTCCTTCTTGCCGAGGCGGATCTTGCTCACGGGTCAGCCTTCCTTCGCCGGGGCGGCGGGCGGGTCTTCGAGGTCCATCTCGTCGGGCCGGATCGGCTCCTCGCCGAACGGGCTCTCGGGCACGATGGGCTCTCCCCCGTCGTGCACCGCGGTCAGGCGGGCGCGGGTCTCGTCGTCCGCCTCGCCGGTCGTGTCGAGCCCCTGGGCGCCCTGGAAGGAGAGCAGGGCGTCGGCCAGGTCGTCGGTCAGCAGGAAGCCGAGGTTGTGCAGCCGGCGCCGCTGGCCCTCGTCGGTGTCGACCCCGAGGGCGTTCACGAAGAAGGGCTCGAACTCGACCATGGCATCCGGGTCGGCCGGGTCGTCCGAGAGGCTGTAGCGGATGCGCGCGGTTTCTCGAGGCGCGCCGGTGCCGACCACGAACTCGCCCTGGTCGTTGGTCTTCGTGGCCACGGTCTCGCCGTCGTCGAACAGCACCGACACGTCGATCTGGCGCCGCTTCTCCCCGAACAGGTTGTGGACGATGCCGCGCACCTTGCGCTGCGGGTCGCCGGTCTCCGCGGGCGAGACCACCACATGGAAGTCCGACGAGCCGTCGAGCCGCTTGCAGACGATC
>JBEQUE010000167.1:0-12100 GCA_040349255.1 Acidobacteriota bacterium
TTCTACCAGAGCATCGACGAGGCCAAGGAGGCGCTGGAGCCGGAGGAAGAGAAGCTGGTGCCCGCGGAGGCCGCGAAGCTCACGGAGAACCTCGCCGCGGAGGAACCGAAGGGGAAGAAAAAGGACATCCCGTTCCTGGACATCACGGCGCCCTGGATCGTGCGCGACCTGCTGGCCAAGGGCGACGACTTCGCCGGCGCCCGGAAGGCCGCGCAGGACGCGCTCGCCGGGACCCATCCCAACCTGCCGAAGCTGGTCGACCGCCTGAAGATCGTGCGCACGCCGACCGGGCACGTGGCCTGGTTCGACGACCTGACGGGCGCCAAGGGCGAGCCGCCGCAGTTCTGGGCCCTGTGCGACTACGGGGCCGGGACGCAGAAATACGGCCTGAGCCGGCCCTCGCCCCTGCCGCCCGCTCCCCCCGGCGGCTTCGACGGCAGGCCGAGGATCGAGGTCTGATTTTTCCTCCCCTGGCTCCGGGCCCCTGGCCCCGGTCCGGCGAAGACGATAGGCTTCGCCGCCGATGCCGCCGCCGCCAGACGACCCGAACGACAGCGATCATGCCTGGTTCCAGGCCGTGGAGGAGATCTTCGTCCGGCTGCGCGGCGCGCCGCTGCTCCTGTCGCCGGCCGACTGGCACGTGGCGCGCCGCTGGCACCAGGAGGGCGTGCCGCTCGAGCTGATCCGGCATGCTCTGGAGGAGGTCTTCGCGAAGCGCAAGGAGCGCGGGACGAAGGGCCGGATCAACAGCCTGCGCTACTGCGCGCCGGCCGTGGAGGCCGCCTGGGCCGAGCGGCGCGAGCTGACCGCGCCCGGCGAGCGCGATGAGGCGCCGGCGCTCGACATCCCGTCCCGTCTCGGGAACCTGGCGGCTCTCGTGCCGCCGGAGATCGCGCCGCGGGTGATCGGCCTGCACGGCGACGCACCGTCGGTCGAAGCCGCGCTCGCCGTCCTGGACCGGGAGATGCTCGCCGCGGCCGAAGCCTCCCTGGAGGACGGGACGCGCCGGGAGGTGGAGGCGGCGGTGGAGAAGACCCTCGCGGCGCTCCGGACCCGCCTGCCCGCCGAGGAGCTGGAGCGCTCGCGCGAGCGGCTGACCCACCAGGTGCTCCGTCAGCGACTGGGCCTGCCGGTGCTCTCGCTGTTCTCGCCCGAGGCGGGGACGTAGGCCCGGTACAGGACGTGGGCGTGCGGATACCCCGCACCCAGGTCCACGGCCTCGAAGCGCTCGAAGCCGAGCCGGGCGAGCCGGTCGCGCATCCCATCCCGGGTCTCGTAGCTGAAGGCCTCGCCGAGGGTCATGCCGAGCAGGTCCGCCGCCTTCTCCTGCGCCCGGTTCCATAGCCCCTTGAGATGGTGGCCGGGGTCGATCTCCTTGACGAGAAGGAGACCGCCTGGGGCGAGCCGCTCGCGGGCCTGGCGGAGCAGGCCGTCCCAGTCGCCGAGCGGCATGCGGTAGAGGACGTCGAAGACCGTGACCGCGTCGAACGTGCCTCGGACGGCGTCGCTGTAGCCGGCCAAGAAGCAGACCCGCGGATCGCGGTAGGTGGCGAAGAGCTTGCGCGCGTCCGGCTCGACGGCGACCACCGAGGACGCTCCTGATTCCACGGCCAGCAGCGCGAAGGTGCCGTGGCCGGCTCCGAGGTCGAGCACGCGGGCGCCGGCCGGCAGGCAGGGGAGCACGCGCAGGAACGGGCAGGTCAGGAAGCGGCCGACGGCGTGGAGGCGGACCGGGAGCGGCGCGCCGGCGTAGGCGCGGCGGACCAGGGCGAAAGCCGCCGCGAAAGCGAGACGCGCCATGGAGAGGAGCATATAATGGCGCGCCTTCACTCCCTGTATGAACGACTCGACTCCGTCCCGTGCGGTCTGGCTGGGCCTCGTCACCGTGGCGGCGGCGCGCCTGCTCGCCCTCCCGAAGAGCCTCTGGGAGTGGGACGAGGTCCTGTTCGTGCGCGGCGTCGTCCACTTCGACCCCATCCACCACAGCCCGCACCCGCCCGGCTATCCGCTGCTGATCGGCCTGGGCAAGCTCATGGCCTGGATCACGGGCGACCCGTTCCGGGGCCTGGTGACGCTCAGCGTGATCTCCTCCCTGGTCGGTTTCGTGGCGCTCGCGACGGCGTTCCGGTCGTTCGCCGGCGATGAACGGGTGGGAGTGGCCGGCGCGCTGCTGTTCCACCTGTCGCCGGCCATGCTGGTCTACGGACCGCTGGCCCTGTCCGACCCGCCGGCCCTGATGTTCCTCTCCCTGGCGCTCGCCGCGGTGGGCCGGCTGATCGAGAGGAGGACGCTGCCCGCGGCGCTGGCGCTCGGAGCGTTCGCCTCGGCCGCCATCGGCTGCCGGCCGCAACTGTGCCTGGCCGTGCTGCCGATGCTCGCCGTGACCCTGGCGCTCGCCGGCTGGCGGCGGACCTGGGCCGTGCTCTCGGCCTTCACGGCGGTGTCGCTGCTCTGGTTCGTGCCGCTGGTCGTGGCCGTGGGCGGGCCGGCCGGGCTGGTGCCGTTCCTCACCAGGCAGGCGGGCTTGGTGGCCGACTTCGACGCCGCGCAGCCCCGGGCCGGCCTGAGCTGGAAGGCCGTCGGCCTCCGGTTCCTCGCGCACCCCTGGGGCAACCGGTGGCTGTCGCTGCCGATCCTCCTCCTGGCCGGAGCCGGAGCCGTGGCGGCGCGGCAATATCCCCGATACCGGACGGCCCTGCCCCTGGCCGTGCTGACCCTGGTCGAGCTGACCTTCTCTCTCGCCGTGATGAACCCCCGGGATGCCGTGCGCTACGCGCTGCCGGGCATGCTGGGCATCGCCTTCGCGGCCGGCGTCGGGACCGGGATGGTGGAGCGCCGTACGAAGATCCCGGCGCTGCTGCTCGCCGGCCTCTTCGCGGCGGGCGCCGTCTTCTACACCTGGCCGCTGCTCTCGGCGCGCACCCGGACCGAGTCGCCGCCCGTGCAGGCGATCCACTGGGCGCAGGCCAACCTGCCGAAGGAGACCGTCTTCCTGGTCGACAAGGAGCTCGGCGCGCACGTCGCCTGGCTCCTGCCCCGGTCGCGGGCGACGTTCGACGAAGGTTTTGCCGGCAAGCCGGACCTGCCCGTCTGGCTGATCGCGGAGGGCGAGACCGGATGGCTCGGAGCGCGATCTTTCCTTTGGCCTGAGAGCGATGCCTACGGTAAGCTTACGCGAGATCTTTACCGAGTCACTTCCTTGAGTCCGATCCCGCCGGGTCGCAGGTATCGGGTCGAGCGCGGAGTCTTCGGCTATGAGCCGACCGCCCGCGAGGCCGCGTGGCGGTGGCTGGCTCCCGAGGCCGCCATCCGTCTCGTCCCGGCCGGCGCCCGCGAGCTGACCTTGAGCCTCGCGGTCCCGACGGTGGCTCCGCTGGCGTCGAATCGCGTGACGGTCACGGTCGCGGGCGTCCCCGCGGCCGAGGTGGAGATCCGGCGAGGGGAGAGGCGGACCCTGACGGTGCCGCTCCCGGCGCCGGCGGAAGTGGAGGTCGGCTTCCGGTCTGCGGCCTCCTTCGTTCCTGCCGGAGCTCCCCGGCGCCTGGCGGTGCAGCTCGTCGGTCTCGAGATGAAATAGAGAAAAGGCCCCATGAAGACCTCCAAGCCCCCGTCCTCCGTCTCCCTCGTGATCCCGATGTACAACGAGGAGGAGAGCATCGAGCACGCGATCGCCTGCGCGGTCGAGGCGCTGGAGCCGTTCGGCGGGGACTACGAGATCCTCATTGTGGACGACGCCTCGACCGACCGCTCGGCCGCGATCGTGCGCGCGGAGATGGCGAGGAACCCGCGCATCCGGCTGCTGCAGCACGAGGTCAACCGCAAGCTCGGCGGCGCGCTCAAGACCGGCTACGGCGCGGCGAGCAAGGAGGTCGTGGTCTACATGGACGCCGACCTGCCGTTCGACCCCGAGGTCATCGGCCGCGCGATGCGGGCGCTCCACGTCACCCGGGCCGACATGATCGCCGGCTACCGGCTCGACCGCACGACCGAGGGGTTCCGGAGGACGGTCTACTCCTATCTCTACAACACGCTGATCGGCCTGCTCTTCGGCTGGCCGCACCGGGATATCAACTTCTCCTTCAAGCTGATGCGGCGCGAGGTGCTGGAGGCGGTCGAGCTGCGGGCGGAGGGCTCGCTGATCGACGCCGAGCTGGTGGTCAAGGCGCGCAACCTGGGCTTCGTGATCCAGCAGCTCGGGCTCGACTACTTCCCGCGCAGCCGCGGCGCCTCGACGCTCTCCTCGCCGTCGGTCATCCTGAAGATCCTGCGCGAGCTGATCCAGCTCTATCCCGAGATGAAGCGTCCGCATCGCCGCCAGCCGCCAGCCCGCGAGCCGGAGGCCGTGCCGGCCGCAATATCTTGAAGGGGTTGAAGCGGCTGATCGTCACGGCCGACGACGTCGGCCTCCATCCGGGCATGACCCGCGGCGCGCTCGCGGCCCACGACGGCGGGATCGTGACCGCGGTGAGCGTCTCGCCAAACGGCCGCGACTTCGAGCCGGCCGTCGAGCTTCTGCGCGACCGGCCGCGGCTCGACGTCGGAGCGCACCTGACGCTGGTCGGGGAGCGCCCCCTGTCCGATCCGGCCCGGATCCCGAGCCTCGTCGGTCCGGACGGCCTGCTCCATGCCAAGTACCCGGCCTTCGCGGCGCGTTACGCGCTAGGGCACATCCGGACGGCCGATCTGGAGACCGAGCTGCGCGCCCAGGTCGAGCGTCTGCTCGCGACCGGGCTCCGGGTGGTCCATCTGAACAGCCACCAGCACCTCCACCTGCTGCCGCGGGTGCTCGACGTCGTGCTGGAGCTCGCGGAGGAGCACGGGATCCCGGTGGTGCGCATCCCGAACGAGCCCGCGGCCGGCCTCTCGCCGCGAGGGCTGCAGATCCGGGCGCTCAACGCGCTGGGCCGGCGGGCGCGGAGCGGCCTGTTTTCGGCCGATCGCACGGTAGGGGTCCTGGCCGCGGGCCATCTGACGGCCGAGGCGCTCCGGCGCTGCCTGGACGACGTCGATGGGACCACCGAGCTGGTCTGCCATCCCGGTCTGGGCGGGGCGGAGCTGGCCCGGGAGTACGACTGGGGCTACGGCTGGGATGAGGAGACGGCGGCGCTCGCGGACCCGGCGCTTCCTGGCTTTTTGGAGGAGAAGGGGATCTCGTTGGCTACTTTTTCGGAGATCCTGCGATGAGTTGATGACATTCGAGGCGCGTTTCTCGTCTCTTTAACAGGGCATGAGAAGAACCGCACCGATGTTCGTCCCTGCCCTGGCCCTGGCTCTCGGAGCCGGGGTCTCCTTCGAGCTCCCGTCGATCTCCCTCCCTCTCTGGGCGGCCCTGGCCGTCCTCGGCCTCGCGCTCCGGCGTCCCGCCGGGTTCTGCGCGGCCGCGTTCTCCCTGGGCGTGATGGCCGCCGCCGTCCGGCACGGCCTGCCCGGAGACCCTCTCGCGCCCTGTAACCTGAAGCGGCCCGTCGAGGCCGTGGTCCGCGTCGCGGGCCACTGGTCTCCCGATCCCGAGGAAACCGGCGACGAAACCGGCTGGTCCGCGCCGGCCGAGGTCGTCCGGCTCCGCCAGGACGGCCTGGAGACCGAGCCGGACCTGGAGGTCCTGCTACACGTTCCGGGCGGCGAGGAGCCGCCGCCGTTCGGGTCGAGCCTGCGGGTCAAGGCCTACCTGGCCCGGTCGCCGGGCTTCGCCAATCGCCGGCCGGTGCCGGCCGGCCCCTGGAGGATCCGGGTCAAGAGCCGCTCTCTGATGGAACTGGAGTCTCCGCCGGGGCCGATCGCGAGCCTCTCCGCCGCGCTCCGCCTCCGGGTCGAGGCGGCGTTCCGGGAGGGTCCGGCCACGCCCGGCAAGGCGCTGGCCCGCGCCTTGGTCCTGGGCGACGCCTCGGCGTTCCCGATGGAATGGAAACGCGGCCTGCGGGTCACCGGTCTCTACCATCTGCTCTCGGTCTCCGGCGTCCACGTGGCGATCGTGGCCGGAGCGGTCTGGCTGCTCGCCGGCTGGCTGCCGCGCTGGCTCCGCCTGGTCCTGATGCTCGTGGCGATCGGTCTCTACCTGATGCTGGTCGGTCCGCTGCCGGCCCTGGTCCGGTCCGCGGTGATGGGCTTCCTGGCGGTGACGGCGCTCCTCGTCGAGCGTCCGCCGGCCGCGGTGAACGCGCTCGGCTGGGCGGTGATCCTGCTCGTGCTGGAGCGCCCGGACGTGGTGCTGTCGGTCTCCTTCCAGCTCACGGCCGCGGCCACGGCCGGCCTGCTGATCGCGGCGCCGCCGCTCGCGAGGCGCTGGAACAGCCTGCCGCGCTGGCTGGCCGCTCCGCTGGCGGCGAGTGTGGGAGCCCAACTCCTGACGATCCCCTGGACGCTGCCGCGTTTCCATCTGCTCTCACCGCTCGCGCCGCTCTTCAACCTCGTCGCGGTGCCCTGGACCGGCCTCGCCCTGGGCGGGTCCCTTCTCTGGACCCTACTGGCGCTGGTTTCGCCCGGTACGGCCGTGCATCTCCTGCCGGTCCTCGACCTCCTGGCCGCGCCCTTCGCCTGGCCTGTCCGGACGGGCCCGGCGGCCTGGTTCCCGGTCCCGATGGATGTTTCGTGGATCGCCTCCTGGCTCCTCGCTCTGCTTCTCGGCCTGGCGCTCTTCGCGCCGCGCCGGCTGGCCCTGGTGGGCATCGGAGGTCTGGCCGTCCTCGTCGCCTGCCATCTGCCGGAACCCCGGGGCGTCGAGCTGGCGATGCTGGACGTGGGGCAGGGAGACGCGATCCTGCTCCGGGACGGCGATCGCGCGGTGCTGGTGGACGGCGGCGGGTGGAAGACCGGCGATCTCGGAGGCCGGGTGCTGCTTCCGGCGCTCCTGTCGGAAGGCGTGCGCCGGCTGGACGCCGTCGTCATGACCCATCCCGACCGCGACCACTGCGGCGGACTGGTGGACATTGCGGCTTACCTCGACATCGGAGAGGTCTGGATGGGGCCGGGCTGGAAGGACGAAGGATGTGCCGGCCGGCTCGCCTCGCTCCCAGGAACCCCGGCCCGCCATCTCTGGGCCGGGAAAGAGACGGCCGTCGGCCGCTGGCGTCTCCGGGTTCTCCATCCCGATCCGGACGAGGACCGCGGCACCAACGAGCGCTCGCTGGTGATCCGAGCCGAGGCCCTGGGCCGGAGCGTCCTCCTGACCGGCGACGTCGAGAGCTGGGCGGAGATGCGCCTCCTGTCTTGCTGCGAGAAGGAGATCCGGGTGGATGTCCTCAAGGTGGCCCACCACGGGAGCTACACCTCTTCGACCGGCTCGTTCCTGGACGCTGCCCATCCACGCCTGGCCCTGATCTCGGCGGGCGTGGACAACCTCTACCACCATCCGTCGCCGGTCATCCTCGAACGGCTGGCCGAGCGAAGCATTCCGGTGCTGAGGACGGACCGCGATGGGCTGATCCTCCTGCGTCTCCGGGAGAACAGGCGGATGGAGATCGAGCTACCGGGAGCTCCGCGATGAGTACGGACCGGCTCAACAAAACTCCTCTCCCTGGTGTCTTCCCCGATGAGCGCGAGCGCTCGCGCTCCCTGAGCCGAAGGAGACGAGGCATGCTGGAGCTCCGGATCGAGCAGCAAGCCGCGGGGGAGGGTCGTCATCGGGCCGTGATCTCCTTGGAGGGCGACGGCCCCCGGCGGACGGCCGAGTCCGTCTTTCCGTTCAGCCTTTCGCCCCAGGACGAGGAGGGCCTGCGCTGGTATCTGGAGGACTTCCTACAGTATCCCCAGGCGCCGGCGCCGGCCATCGCGCAGCGCATCGAGGGGCGGATGGCGGAGATGGGGACGGAGCTGTTCCGGGCGGTGTTCCAGGCCAACGACGACGCCCGGAAGGTCTGGAGCCGGGTGGAGGAGCGGCTGCCCGAGACGCGCATCGAGATCATCACCGGCGTCGCGGAGGCCGCCACGATCCCCTGGGAGCTGCTCCGCGAGCCGGGGCCGGATTCGGCCCTGGCCCTCACCGTCCATTCCTTCGTGCGCGCGCAGCCGAACACCGCCCGTGCCGCCCAACTGCCAGCCGAGAGGAAAGGGAAGATCCGCATCCTCCTGGTCCTCTGCCGGCCGCAGGGAGAGCGCGACGTCCCGTTCCGGTCCGTGGCGGGCCAGCTCATCCGCGGTCTGGACGAGGGCAACCGGGAGGCCTACGACCTAGACGTCCTGCGTCCGCCCACGTTCGAGCAACTCGGAAAGGTGCTCCGGGAGGCGCAGCGACAGGGGCAGCTGTACCACGTGGTCCACTTCGACGGCCACGGCATGTATGGCGAGGTCAAAGACCCTGGAGCGCTGGGAACCATCCTCGGAAGTCTCACCTCGATCCTGTTCGCCGGGCCGCGGAAGGGGAAGCATGGCTATCTCTGGTTCGAGCACCCGAAGCTCGAAGGCGAGCTCGTGGACGGCACCTCGCTGGGCAAGCTCCTCAAGGACACGGGCGTGTCGGTCCTGGTCCTCAACGCCTGCCGCTCGGCGCACACCGAGCCGGCCCCGGAGCCGGGCAAGGATGGGGACAACCCTCACTCCCAGGTGCGGGCCTTCGGATCGCTGGCGCAGGAGGTAATGGACGCGGGCGTGGCCGGAGTGGTGGCCATGCGCTACAACGTCTACGTGGTGACCGCCGCCCGGTTCGTGGCCGAGCTCTACGCCTCGCTCGCCCGCGGCGCCGTCCTGGGCGAGGCGGTGACGCTGGCGCGCAAGAACCTCTCCGACTCTCCGCTGCGCGAGGTGGCCTTCGCGCCCCTGCCGCTCCAGGACTGGCCGGTCCCCGTCATTTACGAGGCAGCGCCGTTGCAGCTCTTCCCGCAGGCGACGGGCGACGGCAGGCTGAAGATTCGCGTCACGCCAGGGGCTGCGGCCTCGGCAACAGGCGGCCTGGACCCCAGCCTTCCGCCGCCACCCGATGCCGGCTTCTACGGGCGAGACGAAACGCTCCTCGCGCTCGATCGCGCCTTTGACCGGACCTCGATCGTCCTGCTCCACGCCTATGCCGGCAGCGGCAAGACCACTACCGCCGCCGAGTTCGCCCGCTGGTACTCCCTGACCGGCGGCGTCGATGGTCCCGTCCTGTTCACCACATTCGAGCGCTATCTCCCGCTGCCCCGCGTGCTGGACCGGATCGGCCAGGTCTTCGGGGCGGCCCTGGAAGGTGCAGGCGTCCACTGGCTGGCGCTCGACGATGCGACGCGGCGGCAGGTGGCTCTCCAGGTCCTCACCCAGGTGCCGGTCCTGTGGATCTGGGACAACGTGGAGCCGGTGTCCGGCTTCCCGGCCGGGACGGAGTCGGCCTGGAAGGAGGAGGAGCAGGAGGAACTGCTCGGTTTCCTGCACGATCTGAGAGGGACAAAGGCAAAGGTTCTCCTGACCTCGCGCCGCGACGAGCAGGCTTGGCTGGGGGATCTGCCCACGCGCATCTCGGTGCCGCCGATGCCGATGACGGAGAGCCTCCAACTCGTCCGGGCGCTGGCCGACAGGCAGGGCCGACGGATCGGCGACGTCGAGGACTGGCGGCCTCTTCTGGCTTTCGCCCAGGGCAATCCGCTGACGCTCACGGTCATGGCCGGTGAGGCGTTGCGCCAGGGCTTGAAGGCAAAGGAGGAGATCGAGGCTTTCGTCGGCCGTCTCCGCTCCGGCGAGGCCGCTTTCGCCGATGAGGCCGGCGAGGGGCGTTCGCGCTCTCTCGGTGCCTCACTCGCGTATGGGTTCGAGGAGGCTTTCAATGAGGAGGAACGGAAGAGGCTTGCTTTGCTCCATCTGTTTCAGGGACTTGTCGATATGGATGCGCTGAGGATCATGGGTAATCCCGAGGCTCCGTGGTGCTTGCCCGAGGTGCGGGGTCTGACCCGAGAGGAAGGCATCGCTCTCCTTGATCGCGCCGCCGAAGTTGGACTCCTGACTGCTCATGGTAGCGGGTACTATGGGATCCATCCTGTCCTTCCGTGGTTCTTCAAGGGGCTGTTCGGGCGGTGCTATCCGGCCGGAGACCTCGCGGCCGTCCGCGCGTTTGTTGAGGCTATGGGGGAGCTGGGGAACTACTACCACGACCAGTATGGAGCTGGAAACCGCGATGTCCTTGGCGCCCTGCGGGCCGAGGAGGCGAACCTGCTCCATGCTCGCCGGTTGGCTCGGGCTCACGGGTGGTGGCATCGGATTACCAGCGCCATGCAGGGGCTTGATCAACTCTATGACCATACTGGGCGGCGGGCAGAGTGGAAGCGACTGGTCGAGGAGATCGTGCCGGACTTTATTGATCCCGTGAGTAACGGGCCCTTGCCTGGGCGGGAGGAGCAATGGAGTCTGGTCACGCAGTACCGGGTGCTGCTCGCTGAAGAGGAGCGGCGCTGGGGTGAGGCCGAGCGATTACAGACTATTCGCGTTGACTGGGATCGCCAGCGTGCCGCTCCTGCCTTGGCCCGGCCGGTCGAGGAATTGGAGAGCGGGGAACGGCATGCGATCCGGACGCTTGCGGTATCTCTTCATGAACTGGGGGAGATCCGGCGAAAGTTGAGGCGAGTGGACTGCGTGCCGGCTTATGAGGAAGCTCTCAAGCTCTTGGAGCGAATCAATGAACGGTCCGGGGCGGCGATTTGTGCGTTGAACCTGGGGCATGCCTTCAAGAATTTGCCTGCACCTCGCGACCTCGATCAAGCCGAGCACTGGTATCAGAGAAGCCTTGGTCTGCGCGATGAACGCGACCGGATGGGGCATGGTCGATGCTTGGCCCAGTTGGGCAGTGTTGCCTATGCGCGTTTCACGGACGCCCGAACCGCAAAGCGGCCGAAGGAGGAGCTTCTCCGGTACCTCAACAAAGCGGTGAGGTACTATCACGAAGCTCTTGAGCTTCTTCCGGCGGATTCGGTAAACGACTTGGCTGTGACGCACGGACAACTTGGCTCTATTTACGGCGATGCAGGAGACCTCGACCGGGCGGTGCAACATTACCGGGAGTCGATTCGTTTTGAGGAACTTCAGGGCAACCACTATGGGGCCGCCGAGACCCGCTTCAATGTGGCTGTTGACCTTCTCAACGCCGGACGCCGGGAGGATGCCTTGGAGTACGCCGAGGCGGCGCTGCGAGGATTCGAGCCCTATGGGGCTGGGGCGGCGGAGGCGGAGGAGATTGAGAAAACTCGCCGGTTGATTGCGATGATTCGAGGGTAGGCCTCTCACCCCCGGCCCCCATAGGTTAACCTTGCCGAAGGCGATGCGGTGCCGTAGAGACGCCTGGGCCTGGGCCTGGGCATGGCGTAGGAGGGCGTCCTCCCCCGAGGACAACCCGACCTCCAGACAAGGCATCCTCGCAGGGCCTCTCCCCGGAGCCACCCCCGGCATCACCTTTGCGAAGCGGAGCCCGGTTCAGGAGGAGTTGAAATGCGATACGGGCCGTTCCTCGCCGCGCTGCTGGTCACCGCGCTGCCCCTGTCTGCCCAGGAAGAGCCGAAGGAAGAGGACTTCGGCGAGGTCATCGACGTCCGCGTGGTCAACGTCGAGGCCGTGGTGACGAGCCGCGACGGCGATCGGGTGCGCGGGCTGTCCAAGGACGACTTCCGGCTGCTCGTGGACGGCCGCGAGGTGCCGATCGAGTTCTTCAACGAGGTCGTGGACGGCGCCATGGTCAACGGCGAGCCCTCCAATCCCTCCAACCCCTCCGAAACCCCTGCGGCGGATGCGGTGGGGCGGAGCGTGCTGGTCTACATCGACGACAGCCTCACCGTCGTGGCGCAGCGCAACATCGTCCTCGACCAGATCGAGGCGAGCCTGACGCGGCTGTCGCCTCGCGACCAGGTCGCGATCGCGGCCTACGACGCCGAGAAGCTCGAGCGGCTGCTCGACTGGACCTCGGATCGCGGCCGGATCTCGGCGGCCCTGGCCGTGGCGCGGGTCCGCGGGACCGAGGGGCTGACGTTCAAGGCCCACGCGCTCCAAGGGTTCCCGGATCTCGGCGAGCGCGTCTCCAACGTCGTCAACGCGGCGGCGTCGGCGATGCGCGGCCTGCCGGCGCCGCCGGGCCGCAAGGTCATGCTGCTGCTGGCGGGCGGCTGGCCCCTGATCGAAGCCCCGGCCAGCCGGGCCCTGCGCGACCGCGCTCCGG
>JBEQUE010000202.1:0-11438 GCA_040349255.1 Acidobacteriota bacterium
GCTCGCGCAGAGACTCCTCGCACACCAGCACCGAGACCTGACCGTCCTCCACCATGAACATCAGCCGCTCCGCCGGGTACCCAGGGTCCAGCGGCAGGTAGGCGCCGCCGGACTTGAGGATGCCCAGCAGGACCACCACCACCTCCAGCGAACGCTCCATGCAGACGCCCACCCGCACCTCCGGCCCCACGCCCAGCGACCGCAGGGCCCGCGCGAGCTGGTTGGAGCGAGCCTCGAGCTCGCCATAGCTGAGGCTGCGATCGCCGAAGCGGACCGCCAGGGCAGCGGGCCGGCGGCGGGCCTGAGCCGACACCTGCTCGTGCACCAGACCCGACGGCAACACCAACTCGGTGTCGTTCCACTCAGACACCAACTGCTGGCGCTGACCCTCCGACAGCAGCGGCAGATCCCATAGAGCCACGTCATCCCCGCTCCCGAGCCGGGCTGCCATGCCTTCCAGGAGGTTGAGGTAATGGCCCAGGATCCGATGGACCGTGGCCGTTCCGAGGCGGGTCCGGTCGTACAGGACGCCGACGGCCAGATCCTCGCCGGGTGCCACGACGAGGGCCAGGGGAATGTTGCCCTGCTCCACGGCGCGGACCTCGGTGAACCGCAGGCCGGTCCCCTGCCGTCGCAGCGAGGTGTCGAGCGGGAAATTCTCGAACACCAGGACGGTCTCGAAGAGCGGCCTTCCCTGCGGAATCTCGCTCCACTCCTGGACACGGAGCAGGGGGCTGTGCTCGTACTGCAGCAGCTCGGACTGGCGCTGCTGCAGCTCTTTCAACCAGGGACGGAGGCGCTCCTCACCCGTGACCTGGAGGCGCAGCGGCAGGGTGTTGATGAACAGGCCGACCATGGACTGGATGCCCGGCAGGTCCGCGGAACGGCCGGACAGGGTCACACCGAAAACCAAGTCGCGCAGTCCGCTGGTGCGGCTCAGCAGCAGGCCCCAGGCAGCCTGGGCCAGGGTGTTGAGCGTCACCTGTCCGCCTCGCGCCGCGGCCTGGAGGGCCGCGAAGACCGCCGGACTCGTGCGCGCATGCAGCTCGCCCGGCTCGCTCGCTTCGGTCGGGGCCGGCGTATCCTCCGGCAGCGGCACGGGCTCGGTCCAGCCCGCAAGAGCGTTCCGCCAGTGCTCCTCGACGGCCGACAGATCCTGCCGCTCGAGCCACGCGATGTAGTCCCGGTAGGGCCTCGGCCGCGGCAGGACCGGCGTCTCGCCACGGCGGAAGGCGTCGTAGCTCGCGAGGAACTCGCCGGCGAGGATCGCGAACGACCAGCCGTCGAGCAGGATGTGGTGATGGCTCCACAGGAACAGGGACTCGGAGCCTCCGGTGCGGATCAGCACCCAGCGCATCAGCGGAGCCCGGGCGAGGTCGAATTCCCGCTCCCGATCCTCCCGCAGCAGGGCCGCGAGGCGCTTCTCGCTCTCTTCCGGCGGCAGCCCGCTCCAATCCTCCTTCTCCAATCCGGCCGGGACGTGCGCGTGCACGCACTGCAGAGGCCGTTCCAACTCCCGCCAGTGGAACGAGGTGCGCAGCACGGGGTTCCGTTCGACGACGTGAGCGCAGGCGGCGGCGAACGCCGGCTCGTCCACCTCCCCTTCGAGCCGACAGACGAGCTGCTGCACATAGACACCGGAGCGCGGAGCATAGAGGCTGTGGAAGAAGAGGCCATCCTGCAGCGGAGACAGCGGGTAGAGGTCCTCGACTCCCCGCTCCGTCCCGAGCAGAGCCCGGAGCCCTGACGTGCCGAGACCAGCCAGGGGGAAGTCCGCGGGGGTGTACACGGTGGTCCCGTTCTCGACCACGGCGCGGCAGTGATCGATCAGCGACCGGAGGTGCCGGACGACATCTCCGGCCCATCGCTCGACCGTCTCCGGACGGTGGAGATTCGCGCTGTAGAGCCAATCCATCCGCAGCCGCCCGCCGGTAACGCTGCCTCCGACCTCCAGGAGGTGGTTGCGGATCCCCCGCGGGCTCCGCAGGGTCCCCGGCGCCTCGTCAGCGGGCTTGAACCAGACCGAGTCCCGCAGCGTCTGGTCGAGCTGGCCCAGATAGTTGAAGCCGACTTCGGGCTCGCTCGCCGGATGCACAGAACGCAGCAATCCATAGCCGATGCCCCGGCGAGGGGTGGCGCGGAGGTGCTCCTTCACCGCACGGAGCGCCGCTCCCGGATCTCCGGTCGGCCCGGCCTCGAGGCGCACGGGGAACCGGGTCGTGAACCAGCCCACCGTGCGCGAGAGGTCGGCGCCGGGGACGATCTCCTCCTCCCGTCCATGCCCTTCGAGGCTCACCACCAACGGCCGCCCCGGCCTGGCCAGGGTCTGGGCCAAGGCGGTCAACAGGACCTCGTTGATCTGGGTCCGGTAGGCGCCGGGGACCTCCTGGAGGAGAGCCCGCGTCTCCTCGGGTTCCAGCCAGACCGTGATCCGGCGCGCCGAGCCTTCCGTGTTGGCGCCATCCCGGAGGTCGACCGACAGGCCCGCGGCGCTCCCTCCGGTCTCCTCGCGCCACCATGAGAGCTCCGGCTCCGGAGCCATGGAGAGGGCGGGCTCCGCCAGCGCGTTCGCCCAGTCGCGGAAGGACGTGGTCCGGGCCGGCAGGTGTACGGCTTCGCCGCGGCTCGCCTGGGTCAGAGAGGTCTCGAGATCCTCCAGCAGGATCCGCCAGGAGACCCCGTCCACGGCCAGATGGTGGACCGCCAGCAACAGCCTCCCATCCTCCGGCTCCAGATCGAACCAGACCGCCCGGGCCACCGGGCCGTCGGCCAGGACGAGACTCTCCTGGGCCTGTTCCGCCGCTCGTTCGAGCGCCTCGCGGCGCCGCTCCGGCGGCAGGGCCGAGAGGTCCAGCCGGGACGAGGGGACCGGCTCTCCCGGAGACGCGTTCCAGGCCCGCCATCCGCCGGGTTCCTTCGCGAAGCGGAGGCGCAGCGCGTCGTGGTGATGAAACAGGGCGGCCAGGGCACGCTCGGATGCTTCAGGTCCGGGACGCTGCAGGAGGCCCAGGAGCAGGGACTGATTGAAGTGGTGGGGCTCCTCCCGGTCCTGGGCGAAGAACCAGCTCTGGATCGGGGTCGGAGAAAACGCTCCCGTCACCGGCCCCCGGTCGGCCTCGATCTCCTGGACCCGCGAGGCGACCGCGGCCAGGCTCGCGACGGTCTGATGCTCGAAGAGCTGGCGGGGAGTGATGCGATATCCCGCGCGGCTCGCCCGTGCCACGACCTGGATGCTCAGGATCGAGTCGCCGCCCAGCTCGAAGAAGTTGTCGTGAATCTCGACCCGGCCCCCGGACCGGGCGATGCCCAGCACATCGGCCCAGATCCCCGCCAGGACCTCCTCCGCGGGCGTGCGCGGCGCGGCGGGCTCCCTGGCAGCGCTCCCGGAGGGCGCCGGCAGGGCGAGGCGGTCGAGCTTGCCGTGAGGTGTCCGGGGGAGAGCCGCGAGGAACACCCCTGCCGAAGGCACCATGTGCTCGGGGAGCCGTTCCCTCAGGAAGCGCTGCAGATCGGACCAGGGAGGGGGGGCGCTCTCCCGCGGGACGACATAGGCGACCAGGCGGCTGCCTCCCGCCTCGTCCTTCCGTGCCGCGACAATCCCTTCCCGGACGCCCGGATGGAGGCAGAGCATGGCTTCCACCTCGCCCAGCTCGATGCGGAAGCCCCGGATCTTGACCTGGTGGTCGAGCCGGCCGAGGAATTCGATCTTCCCGTCCGGCAGGAGGCGCACCAGATCGCCCGTCCTGTAGAGCCGGGCGCCCGCCGTCACGGCCCACGGGTCGGGAACGAACCGCTCGGCCGTGAGGTCGGGACGCCGGAGATAGCCGCGCGCCACACACTCGCCGCCGAGGAAGAGCTCGCCGGCCACGCCCGGGGCGACCGTCGCCAGTCCGGAGTCCAGCACATGGGCGCGCGTGTTGGCCATGGGGTGGCCGAGAGGCGTGGAGAGCGAGGGCCCGGTCGCGAGCCCCGGCTCGATCCGGCACATCAGCGTGCCGACCGTCGCCTCCGTCGGGCCGTAGTGGTTGAAGACCTGGCCTCCGCCGGCGGCCTGCATCAGGTCGACGGCCCAGTCGCGCCGCGAAGCCTCGCCGCCGAAAACGAGCCAACGCCGGGAAAGGATGTCCGGGCTGGCGCTGCGCAGCGCCGCCAGGTGGGAGGGCGCGATCTTCAGGCAGTCGATCGGCTGCCGGCCGAAGTAGCTCGACAGGGCCGAGGGATCGAGCGCGTCCGCCTCGGAGATCAGGTGGAGAGCTCCGCCGGTCACGAGGGACGGATAGAGCACCGAAACACTGGAGTCCACGGTGAGCGGCTGCAGCATCGCGAAGCTCGCTCCCGGGACGAGCCCCAGCCGATCCACCAGGCCGCGCACGTAGTTCACCACCTGCCGATGCTCGACCACGACCCCCTTGGGCTTGCCCGTCGACCCCGAGGTATAGATCACATAGGCGGCATTGGCGGCATCGCCGGGTGCGACGCCGGTTTCCCGCAATTCCCGTCCACGGCTGCCGCCCGTGCCGGCGCCGAGCCGGACGACGGGGCCGTGATGGAAGCGGAAGCCGTCCGCGACAGGGCCGGCCGTCACCAGCACCGCGGGGGCCTCGCCCGGCCGGATGTCCTCCAGCAGGAGCTCCAGGCGTTCCCGGGGGTAGGCCGGATCCAGCGGCACATAGGCGCCGCCGGCCTTGAGGATGCCCAGGAGCCCTACCACCATCTCCGGCGAGCGCTCGCAGCAGAGACCGACCGCGACATCCGGTCCGACACCCAGGTCCTGCAGATGAACCGCGAGATCGGTGGATCTCCGGTCGAGTTCCTCGAAGGTCAGGCTACGGTCCTGGAATACGACGGCCGGAGCGTCCGGCGTGCGGCGCGCCTGGGCGGCAAACAGCCCGTGCAGGCAGGCGCCAGGCTCGAAGGAGCTCCGCGTGTCGTTCCATTCGAGGAGCAGGGCCTGCGCTTCCGGCTCGCCGAGCAGGGGAAGATCGAAGAGGCGCCGTTCCGGCTCGTCCACAACGGCGGCGACCAGCCGGGCGAGCTGGTCCGCGAGCCGGGCCACGGTGGGGCGGTCGAACAGGTCGGTGCTGTAGGTGAGGGAACCCTCCAGCGTTCCCGCGGACTCGGCCATCTCGAGGGCCAGGTCGAAGCGGGAAGCGCTGCGCTCGAAGGGGATCGGCTCGAAGCCGAGCCCGGCCGCCTCCAGCCGTCCGGCAGGGGCGTTCTGCCAGGCGAGCATGACCTGGAACAAGGGCGTCCGCGACAGGGCGCGCTCCGTCTGGAGCTCCTCCACCAGCTTCTCGAACGGCAGGTCCTGGTGGGCGTAGGCTTCCACCGTCACCTCGCGCAGCTCGCCCAGCAGCTCGGTGAAACGGGGGTTCCCCGCGAGCGCGCATCGCAACACCAGGGTGTTGACGAAGAATCCGATCAGCTCCTCGGTCTGCAGGTGGTTGCGGCCGGCGATCGGCGTGCCGATGGTCCGGTCGGCCTGCCCCGTGACGCGGAGAAGCAGGGTCTGGAAGGCCGCGAGCACGGCCATGAACAGCGTGCCGCCGCGGCGCTGCGCCAGGGCTCGAAGACCGTCCGCGACCTCGGCCGGCAGCGTGAACCGGTGAGCGGCGCCGCGATAGGTGCGGGCCGCCGGTCGGGGCCGGTCGATCGGCAGGTCCGACGATTGCGGGGCTCCGCCCAGTCGATCGCGCCAATGGGCAAGCTCTCTCGCCAGGACGTCTCCGGCGAGCCACTGCCTCTGCCACGCCGCGAAATCCGCGTACTGGATCTCCGGCTCGGGCAGCGGCGAAGGCTGCCGGCGGTGGAACGCCTCATAAAGAATGGACAGCTCGCGGACCAGCAGCCCCATCGACCAGCCATCCGTTACGACGTGGTGCATGGTGAGGAGCACGTCCCATTCGTCGACCGCTCGCCGGAGCACCGTCAGCCGGAACAGGGGCCCCGTGGACAGGTCGAACGGCTGACGGGCGTCGGCACGCATCACCCTCCGCGCCTCGGCCTCGGCCGCATCCCGGGGCAGCCCGGCGAGGTCGACCACGGGGACACCCTGGGGCGCGGGCGGATCGATCATCTGGACCGGACGCCCGTCCAGGATGGAGAAACGGGTGCGCAGGGTCTCGTGCCGGCGGACAACGTCGGTCAGACAGCGGGAGAGCAGGTCCACGTCGAGCGCCCCGTTCACCCGCAGCGGCGACGTCAGGTTGTAGGCGAACCCGCCGGGCTCGAGTTGCTCGATGAACCACAGCCGCTGCTGGGCGAACGACAGCTCGAGGGGGCCTTCCCGCGGCACCGGCCGGATCGGCGGCACCCGCAGCCCACGCCCTTCGCGCAGCAGCCCCTGGACGCGCGCGGCCAGCGCCGCGATGTTCGGCTCCTCGAAGAGGGCGCGCAG
The DNA here is from genome assembly GCA_040349255.1 of Acidobacteriota bacterium. Lineage (GTDB taxonomy): Bacteria > Acidobacteriota > Thermoanaerobaculia > Multivoradales > UBA5704 > DATMER01. The sequence continues at coordinate 6,398 of JBEQUE010000202.1, forward strand.
GGGCAGGTCGACGCCGAACACGCCGCGGACCCGCGACGCGAGCTGGGTGGCCAGCAGCGAATGGCCGCCGGCCTCGAAGAAGTCGTCGCGGATGCCCGGCCTCGCCACGCCCAGCAGCTCGCTCCAGAGCGCCGCCAGCACCTCTTCGACGCCGTTGCGCGCCGGCTCGTAGGTGGACAGGTCGCGGGCCTCGTCCGGCGTCGGCAGGGCCTGGCGGTCGAGCTTGCCGTTGGCGGTCAGGGGGAGCCGGTCCAGCGCGATGAAGACGGTGGGGACCATGTACTCCGGCAGGGCCGTGGCCAGGTGCGCCCGCAAGGCCGCCGGCGAGGGCGCCGAGGGCGCGACCACGTAGGCGCACAGGGACTTCTCGCCGAAGCGGTCGGCCCGGGCCACCACCACCGCCTCCCGCACCTCGGGATGCCGGAGGATCTGGCTCTCGATCTCTCCCAGCTCGACGCGGAAGCCGCGGATCTTGACCTGGTGGTCGGTCCGCCCCAGGAACTCGATGCTGCCGTCGGGGAGCATCCGCCCGAGGTCGCCGGTGCGGTACATCCGCCCACCCGGGGCCGAGAAGCGGTCGGGCACGAAAGACGCGGCGGTCTTCTCGGGATCCCCCGAATAGCCGCGGGCCACGCCGACGCCGCCGATGAACAGCTCGCCGACCACGCCCTGCGGCGCCAGCCCCATCCCGTGGTCGAGGACGTAGAACAACGTGTTGTCGATGGGCCGGCCGTACGGGACGCTCACCCAGGACGGATCGAGGCCGCCGATCGAATGGAAGATCGACCAGACCGTGGCTTCCGTGGCGCCGCCCAGGCTGACGCACCGGGCGTTGGGGAAGAACCGCCGGGCCCGCTCGGGCAACGGCAGGGGGATCCAGTCGCCGCTCAGGAAGATGACCCGGAGGTCCTCGTCGCGCCAGCCGGGCTCCGCCTGCTCCAGATAGCTCACCAACTGGCCGAGGGTCGACGGCACCGAGTTCCAGAAGCTGATCCTCTCCCGCGACAGGAGGTCCTTGAGACGGCTCGGGTCGCGCAGGTCCTCGGGCTCGGCGAGCACCACCCGGGCGCCGGCGGCGAACCCGCCGAACACGTCGTAGACCGAAAGGTCGAAGCAGATCGACGAGAGCATCAGCAGCGTGTCCCGGTCGGACACCCCGAGCTCACGGTTGACCCAATCGACCACGTTGATCACCGAGCGGTGCTCGATCATCACCCCCTTGGGGCGGCCGGTGGAGCCGGAGGTGTAGATCGTGTAGGCCAGGTCCATGGGGTCCACCCGGAGCTCCGGCCGCGTGGCCGGAAAGGTCGCCAGGACGGCGTCATCCGGCACCCAGACCTCGACCGGCGTTGCCGGATCGGTCTCCTCCAGCGGGTAGACCCGGTCGGCCAGCATGCACCGGACGCCCGACTGGCGGGCGATGTAGCCCTTGCGCGCCGGCGGATAGTCCGGCTCCAGGGGGACGTAGGCGGCTCCCGCCTTGAGGACTCCGAGCAACGCCACCACCAGCTCGACCGAACGGGGGAAGACGATCCCCACGTTCTCGCCGCGGCCGATGCCCCGGGCGCGCAGGAGCCAGGCCAGGCGGTTCGACCGCTCCTCCAACTCGGCATAGGTCAGGCCGCGGTCCGCACAACCCACGGCGCGGCGCTCCGGGAAGCGGTCGGCCGCATCCTCGAAGAGCTTCGGCACCGGCAGGTCCCAGCGGTAGGGGACCACGGTGTCGTTGAGCCCGTGGACGAGCTGGTTCCGCTCGGCCTCGGAGAGGAGCGCCTCGCCGTCGACGCGGGAGCCGAGCTCGCGGACGAACCTCTCGAGGATGCGCTCGTAGAGGAGGGTCGCCTGCCGGATCTCGGCTTCGCCGAAGTAGCGCGGCGAATACTTGATGCGCAGGAGGAAGCGCCCGAAGGTGGTCGAGACCTCGAGATCGAAGAGGGTGTTCGTCATCTCATGGATGCGGAAGCGGAACCGCTCCAGGAACGACTCGTCTTCCATCGGCTGGAAGACCACGTTCCGCTCCGCGCTCTCGATGACGTGAAAGTCCATGTAATTGAAGATCGTGTCGAAGATCGGGTTCTCGGCCGCGTCCTTGATCCCTGCGATCGCGGCGATGTCCACCAGGGGGATCTCGTGCTGCTTCTCCCGGCTGACGTAGCGACCGACCTCCCGGACCAGGGAGAGGCCGTCGCCGAGCCGGCCGACGGGGATGCGCACCGGCACGGTGTTCAGGAAGCAGCCGAGGATCCGGTCGCCGTCCCGGACCTCCGGCCTGTCGTGGGAGACCAGGCCGGTGACGACGTCCTCCTCCGCCGTGACGACGTGCAGCAGGTAGAGATGTGCGGCCAGGCAGAGGACCTGGAGGGAGACGTGGAGCTCCCGGCCGAGGCCGCGCAGCGATTCCAGCAGGTCCCCGCTCATGTCGCGGTCGAGGACGAGCATGCCGCGCGCCGACGCGTCGCGGCTCCGGGACCGGTTGAAGGGCAGCTTGTTGCGGTTGGACCCGGCGAGCGTCTCGCGCCAGAAGACCTCGGTCTCCGGCGCGCCCCGGCGGCCCAGCCCGAGCGCCACGTAGTCCCGGTAGCGGCTCTCGAGCTCGGGCAGCTCCCGCCGCTCCATCAGGTCCGGCAGCCCGCAGACCGCGTTGACCTCGGTCCAGAACGAGAGGTTGCTCCAGCCGTCGAGCATGGCGTGATGCCAGGTCCACACGATGCAGTGGATGTCGCCTTCGAGCCGGAACATCTTGAGCCGCCAGAGCAGCTCGCCGTCGAAGCGGAAGCGGTCCGCCAGGTCGGCCTCGCGGTAGCGGACGATCCGGTCGAGCCGCTCGCTCTCGGAGAGCCCCGAGAGGTCCTCGACGTCCAGGGGCACCGGGACCTCCCTGGCGACGACCTTGACCGGCTGCTGGAATCCGTAGAGGTGGAAACGGCTCCGGAAGATGGCGTGCTTGCGGGTCAGCAGCCGGAAGGCCTGTAGGAACCGCTCCGGGTCCTCCAGGTTGAGCGGATAGACCGTCTGGTCGTGGTAGACCGGCTCGTCGGGCAGGAGCAGGGTGTAGTACGCCATGCCCGTCTCGATGCTGGTCAGCGGGAGGATGTCCTCGCAATCCGGGGCCAGCCGGGAGCGCTGCTCCGGGTCCGACAGGATGGCCGCGCGGAGCTTCTCGATCTGCTCGAGCCCGGCGGCCAGCTCCGTCGTCAGGGAGGGGCGGGAGGAGGTCTCCAACACCTGCCGCGCCAGGGCTTCCAGCGTCTGGTGCTGGAAGATGTCCTGCATCCGCAGGTTCGCCCCGAGCTCCTCGTTGATGCGGCCGACGAGGCGCACGCCCTTGATCGAATCGCCTCCCAGGTCGAAGAAGTTGTCGGTGGCTCCGACCTCGGGCTGGTGCAGGACCTCCGTCCAGAGGGCGGCCATGCGCGCTTCGACGGGGGTCCTGGGCGCCACCCGCTCGGCCCGCGCGCCGGAGAGGAGGAGGGCAGGATCGGCCAACTGGCGGCGATCGACCTTGCCGTGGCTGGTGAGAGGCAGCTCCGGGAGCTGGACGAAGCGGCCGGGTACCATGTGCGCGGGCAGGATGCCGGAGAGGTAGGCGCGCAGCTCGGAGCCGCCCGGACACTCGCGGCCGACGACGTAGGCGACCATCTCCTTCTGGCCGGGCTCCGGCTCCCACGCCACCACCGCGGTCTCCTCGACCGCCCCGTGCCGGCGCAGGACGCTCTCGATCTCCTCCAGCTCGATGCGGTAGCCGCGGATCTTGACCTGCTGGTCGTTGCGCCCGAGGAACTCCAGCTCGCCCTCCGGCAGGAAGCGCACCAGGTCCCCGGTCCGGTAGAGGCGGCTTCCCGGCGCGGGACCGAACGGATCGGGCACGAAGCGCTCGGCGGTCAGCCCGGGCCGGCCCAGGTAGCCCCGGGTCACCCCGAGGCCGCCCACGTACAGCTCGCCGGTGGCGCCGAAGGGGACCGGCGCTCCGCGTCCGTCGAGCACGTAGAGCCGGGCATTGTCGATGGGACGGCCGATCGGCACCGGGCCCGCGGCCTCGACCGGTCCGGCCACCTCGTGGACGCAGCAGCCGACGACCGTCTCCGTCGGGCCGTATTCGTTGAAGATCCGGGTCTGCGGCGAGCGCGCGCGCCAGAAGGCGATCTGTTCCCGGTGGAGCGCCTCGCCGCCGAGCACCAGCGTGTCGGCCCAGGGCGCCGGGACGTCGTCCGGCAGGGAGCGGCGGAGGATTTCGAGATGGGCGGGAGTCAGCTTGAGGAGCCCGAGCCCCTGCCCCTCCCGGAGCAGGAGAGCGAGAGGCTCGACGCCCTCCTCCTCGGGAAGCAGCAGGAGGGTCGCGCCCACGAGCAGCGGCGCGAACAGGCTGGTCACCGTCAGGTCGAAGCCGAGCGGTGAATGGACCGGCACCTTCCCGCCCTCGGTCAGGCCATAGGCCTGGCGGCACCACTCGAGATATCCCACCAGCCCCCGGTGAGGCACCATCACGCCCTTCGGCCGGCCGGTCGAGCCCGAGGTGTAGAGCACGTATGCCAGATCGTCGGGGCCGGCGACGGGCGGCAGGTCGGTTTCCGAAAGGCTAGAAAGCTCCTCGGGTCGATCCAGGAGAACGACCTCGGTCCCTCGGATAGCCGCCCAGCGCTCCAGCGTCACCACGACCCTAGGGTTCGAATCCTCCAGGATCAGGGCCTTGCGTTCCCCGGGATACCCGGGGTCCAGGGCGACGTAGGCGCCTCCCGCCTTGAGCACCCCGAGCACCGCGACCACCAGCTCCAGCGAGCGCTCGAGACAGACGGCCACGAGGACGTCCGGTCCGACGCCGAGCTCCCTCAGGCGACGGGCCAGCCGGTTCGAGCGCGCGTTCAGCTCCGCGTAGGTGAAGCTCCGGCCCGCGAACGATGCGGCGATCCGGTCAGGGGTGCGCGCGGCCTGCGCGGCGAAGAGCTGATCGACGCACAGGCCCGTCACCGGGGCTTCGGTGGCGTTCACCTCTTCGAGCAGCAGGCGCAGCTCGCCCTCGCCGACGATGGGCAGCTCGCCGACC
>JBEQUE010000212.1:0-6358 GCA_040349255.1 Acidobacteriota bacterium
CGGCGTAGAAGACGATGTTGCGCGCCAGCTCGGACACCGCCGTCGCCACCTTCACCGAGGTGAATTTCGACAGCCCGATCCGCACCGCCTCCGACCAGGCTTCCAGCCGGGCCGTGGCGATGTCCTTCTCCTGGTCGATCGGCATGCGCTTGGGCGCCGTCGCCTCGCTCGCCGCCGGTCGGCCCACCGATCCCGCCGGCTCGCCCGCGCCGCCGAGCGCCTGCGCGCAGGAGGCGATCAGCTCGGCGCTGTTGCGGCGGGCGAACAGGCGCACCGAGTTCTCGAGCTCGGCCATGATCGCCAGCCGGTCCTGCGGCGTGAGCTGGGTGATCGGCCGCGCCGCCAGCCCGCCCAGCCGGTTGAAGATGCTGCGCTGGGTGATCGCCGAGATCGTCCCGGCCAGGATCGTCCCGACCTCCGTCTCCACGGTCTTCATGACTGCAGCAGCTCGAGCCTCTCGAGAGCCAGGTCCAGGTTCAGGGCCGTGTTGACCGAGTCCAGCTCGACGCCCATCTCGATCAGCGTCATGGCCACCGCCGGGCGGATGCCCACGATGTAGCACTCCGCGCCCATGAACCGCACCGACTTGCCGATGTCGTTGAGAATGCGGGTGATGTAGCTGTCGATGATCTCGACCGCCGAGACGTCCAGGATCACGCCCTTGGCGTCGGTGCTGCGCACGCGCTCCATGAGCGACTCCTGGAGACCCAGGGCGAGCCGGTCGTGCAGCTCGGTCTGGATGCTCACCAGGAGACAGTTGCGGATCTGGATGATCGGCAGACTCTCGTCTTTCACGCGGACCGCCCTCCTTCGCCACACGGCGAACGCCGTCTCGGGGTTTCCGGGCGCGGCGCGCCCCAGCCCTTACCGGCAACGACCGGCATTCGGCATCAGATTTGTGCGCTACTTGTAGCACATTGACGAAGGCGAGTCCATCGATGAAAGGACTCGAAGGGGGGCAGGGCGCGGCGGAGCGCGCCCTCAGACTGCCGGAGAGGGGGGTGCCGTCAGGCGTACTGGCGCAGCGCGGGCGGCTGTTCCGGGATCGGCACGTCGACCGACGCCGTGCCGCCGTCGGCGGGGGTCCGGCCGCGGTTCCCCATGTCGCTCAGGCCCCAGACCACCAGCGCCAGAAGGACCAGCCCGAAGATCCAGGGCAGCAGGCTGCGGCGCTCCTTGCGTTCGACTCCGATCTCAGCCACGTTCGCCTCCTTCCGAGTTGCCTTACCAGGTTGAGGGGCTCTGGCGACGCCTCGCCGCCCCTGCGCCGATCGGGTACTGCAAAGAGTGGGCCCGGAAACCTCGCCCGGGAAAAACACGTAGACTGGGGCACCATGAAACGGACCGCGATCCTTCTCCTGTTGGCCGCCCTGGCCGCGCCCGCCTCCGGCTCCGCCCAGGCTCCGAAGGCCCCGGCGCCAGCCCGGGCCGCGTCCCTCGACCCGGTGGCGGCCACCGAGGCCTACCTGGGCCGCCTGACTCCCGATCAGCGCGCGAAGTCCGACGCCTATTTCGAGGGCGGCTACTGGATGATCCTCTGGGGCTTCCTCTACGGCCTCGGGGTCGCGGCGCTCCTCCTCGGCACCGGCCTGTCGGCGCGGATGCGCGACCTCGCCGAGCGTCTGGTCGGGTTCCGGCCCCTCCAGGTCTTCCTCTACTGGCTCCAGTACCTCGTCCTGACGACCCTCCTGGGCTTCCCGCTGACGCTCTACGACGGCTATTTCCGGGAGCACGAGTACGGCCTTTCGAACCAGACCTTCGGCGCCTGGATGACCGACCTGTTCAAGGGGCTCGGCGTCGGGGCGCTCCTCGGCGGGGTCGCGGTGGTGGCGGTCTACACCATCTTCCGCCGCCTGCCGCGGACCTGGTGGATCTGGGGGACCGCGGCGGCCCTGGTCTTCGTGGTGCTGGGCGCGCTCATCGCCCCGGTCTTCATCGCGCCGCTCTTCAACACCTACACCGAGCTCACGAAACCGGACCTGCGCGGCCCGATCCTGGCGCTGGCGCGGGCCAACGGCATCCCGGCCGAGCACGTCTACGTCTTCGACGCCTCGCGCCAGAGCAAGCGGGTGAGCGCCAACGTGAGCGGCGCCTTCGGCACCATGCGGATCTCGCTCAACGACAACCTCCTGAACCGGGTCTCGCCGGCCGGGGTCAAGGCGGTGATGGGCCACGAGATGGGCCACTACGTGCTGAACCACGTCTACGAGTCGATCCTGTGGTTCGCGCTGGTCTTCCTGGCCGGGTTCGCCTTCCTGCGCTGGGGGTTCGACCGGGCCGTGGCGCGCTGGGGCCGGCGCTGGGGCGTGCGCGGCATCGCCGATCCGGCCGGCCTGCCGCTCCTCGCGGCGCTGTTCTCGATCTACTTCTTCGTGATGACGCCGTTCAACAACACCTTCATCCGGGTCAACGAGGCCGAGGCGGACATCTTCGGGCTCAACGCTTCCCGCGAGCCCGACGGCTTCGCGGAAACCTCCCTCCTCCTCGGCGAGTACCGCAAGCTCCACCCCGGCCCGATCGAGGAGTGGATCTTCTTCGACCACCCGAGCGGCTACAACCGGATCCTCATGGCCATGGAGTGGAAGAAGGAGCACGGCCCGGGCGGAGAGCTGGCGCCCTGAACGTCGGCGCCCTCAGTATCCTCGACGTGGTCATCCTCGTCGGCTACATGGCCGGCATGGTGGCGCTCGGCTCGTGGCTGGGGCGGGGAGCGCGCGACGTGGCCGAGTACGCGGTCGGGGGCCGCGACCTGCCGTGGTGGCTGATCCTCTTCTCGATCCTCGCCACCGAGACCAGCAGCGTCACCTTCCTGAGCATCCCGGGCTTCGCCTACGAGCGCGACTTCACCTGGCTGCAGATCGCCGTCGGCTTCCTGATCGGGCGCTTCGTGGTCGCGGCTCTCCTGTTGCCCGAGTACTTCCGCGGTTCGCTTTTCACGGCCTACGAGGTCCTCCACCGGCGGTTCGGCGGCGCCACGCGGCAGGCGGCGTCGGCGCTCTTCCTCGTTACCCGCAGCCTGGCCGACGGCCTGCGGCTCTTCCTGTCCGCGCTCGTGCTGCAGGAGATGACCGGCATCTCGATTCCGTGGGCCGTGGCGGCGATGGGCGTCACCACGATCGTCTACACCTACGTCGGCGGCATGCGGGCGGTGCTGTGGACCGACCTGATCCAGTTTGTCCTCTACATCGTGGGAGCGCTGGTGGCGCTGTGGGCCATCCTGGCCCGCCTGCCGGGCGGCTGGGATCAGCTCCTGGCCATGGGAGAGGCTGCCGGCAAGTTCCGGGCGCTCGACTTCCGGCTCGACTGGAGCGAGCCCTACGGGTTCTGGGCCGGCCTCTTCGGCGGCGTGTTCATCACGCTCGGCTCGCACGGCGTGGACCAGCTCATGGTGCAGCGCTATCTTTCCGCCCGCGGGCTGCCGCAGGCGCGCCGCGCGCTCACGGTGAGCGGCATTGTGGTGGTGGCGCAGTTCGCGCTCTTCCTGCTGATCGGCGTCGGGCTCTGGAGCTTCTACCAGCTCCACCCGCCGGCCGTGCCGTTCGACCGGCCGGACCGCATCTTCGCCCGCTTCATCCTCGACGAGCTGCCGGTCGGCATGGTCGGCCTGCTGCTGGGAGGCATCTTCGCCGCCGCCATGACGAGCTCGCTCAACTCGTGCGCCACCGTGGCGGTCAACGACCTCTACCTGCCTCTCGCCGGCAAGGAGGTCCCGCCGGAGAGACAGTTGCGGCTCACCCGCGTGCTCACCGCGGTCTTTGGCGCGGTGCAGATCGCGGTCGGGATCGGCGGCCAGTGGCTCCGGTCCTCGATCGTGAGCAGCGTCCTCGGTATCGCCGCGTTCACCACCGGCATCGTGCTCGGGGTCTTCTTCCTCGGCATCTTCGCCAGGCGGGTGGGGCAGCGCGCGGCGCTCGCCGGTTTCCTGTTCGGCATGGCAGCCATGACCGCGGTTTACTTCGGGACGCCGCTCGCCTGGCCCTGGTATGCCCTAGCCGGATCGCTGCTGACGTTCACCGCGGGTCTGGCCGCGAGCTATTCCGGGATTCTCAGCGGCGCGCCCCGCCCTGGAGCCGATCCGCCAGAGCCCGCACGAAATCCGGATCCTTGAGCAGCGCCGCCTTGATGGCTTCGGTCTGATCCGGCCGCAGCTCTTCGCCCAACATGGCCTTGCGCAACGTCTGGTTGATCTGGGTCTGATAGGGCAGGGCGCCCGGCTTCGCGGCCTCGGCCTTGAAGTGCTCTACCAGATCCTGATCCAGGGTGATGGTGATGCGGATCTTCATGGGCCGCCCGGCGGCGTCCTGAAAGGCGGTCAAAGGCCCGCGCCGCTTGACCTTCAGCTTGCCAAGCTCATATTCCTCTTTCATAGTCCCGGGTCTCCTTCCGCGTCGTCCTCCGTGCCGAGATGATGCGGACCGCTTCATCCCGCAGGGTGTAGACGACCAGCAACGTCTGTCCTCTCTCCGAATGGGCAATCAGGATCTCGCGATCCTCGTCCTCGCTGTGCTCCGGGTCATAGAAGGCCACCTGGTGAGGATCGTAGAAGCAGGTCGCTGCTTCCACGAAGCTCACACCGTGCTTGCGTTCGTTCTCTGCGGCCTTGAAGTCATCCCATTCGAACCACACTGAGTATGCATAGCATGCATACCTGGTTCAGGGCAAATCTCTGCCGTCATAGAGCGCCCGGACCACCGCATCGGCCACCGCCGGCCGGACCTCGCGGATGAGGTTGTTCTCCCGCGTGGGATAAACGCGGTTGGTCAGGAGGATCACGAAGAGCGACCGCTCCGGATCGATCCAGATCGAGGTGCCGGTGAAGCCGGTATGTCCGAAGGAATCGGGCGAGAAGAGCGTCCCGGCCGACGAGCCCTCGGCCGACTTCGTATCCCATCCGAGAGCGCGGTCGGAGTCCGGGATGCCGGCCTTCTTCGTGAACAGCTCCAGGGTCTGGCTGGAGACGATGGGCCGACCTCCATCGAGAAGCATCCGGGCGAAGCGCGCCAGGTCTCCGGCGGTGCTGAACAGGCCCGCGTGAGGAGCCACGCCGCCCATGGCGAAGGCATTTTCGTCGTGGACCTCGCCCTGGATCATCCGGCCGCGCCAGGGGTCGTGCTCGGTCGGGGCGATCCGGGACCACAGAGGCCGCGGCGGCCGGAACCCGGTGTGCTTCATGCCGAGCGGCAGGAAGACCCTCTCCCGGACGAAGACGTCGAGCGGCCGATGGGCGGCCCTCTCCAGGACGTCTCCCAGGAGGATGACGCCGAGGTCGCTGTACACCGACTTGCTGCCGGGCGGGTAGACGAGATCCATGGCCGCGATGCGCTCGACGTAGGCCGCCTTTCCGCGGATCTCCCGGAAGAGAGGCGCCGTGGCCTCCAGGCCGGAGGAGTGGGTGAGCAGGTGGCGCACCGTGACCTCTTCCTTGCCCGGACCCTGGAAGGCCGGCAGGAAGTCGTGGACCGGCCTGTCCAGGTCGAGCCGTCGCTCGTCCATGAGGATCATCGCCATGGTCGTGGTGGCCACCGCCTTGGTGAGGCTGGCGAGGTCGTAGAGCGTGCCGGCCTCCACGGGCCGGGCGTCCGGAGCGTAGGACAGGCGGCCGAACGGGTGCAGGTGGATCAAGCCGTTCCGGTCGCCGACCGCGAGGACCCCACCTGGAAAAGCGCCGCGCTCGCGGTAGGTTTCGAGGAGGCGATCGACCTCGGCGAAGCGGGTGGATGGCACGATTGCGGGCTGCAGGCAGCCGGCTGCCAGGATCAGGGCGGCCAGGACCACGCTATGCTTTGCAGGAACCATGATCATCCCTTTCGGCAACCGGGCGGAAGTCTCCATCCAAAAGCTGCGCGACTACTGTCTCAATCCTCTTCATGATGAAGGCAAGAACAAGGCGAGAGTCTTCGCCTCGGCGCTCGGAATGACCGCGGCCGACGCCTATGGCCAGCGTTATTCGGTCGACCTGGAGGTGGAGTGGCGCGGGCGACGTGCGATAATCCGAAGTGGGTGGATACTCGAGCATGGCTCGGAGGTCCCACGCTTGACCAGTTGCTACGTCCTCTAGGCGGGTGCAGGATGGAAGACACGATCCAGATCCTCGAAGTGGTCGCACTGACCGATGACATCCCCGAGCACAACCTTCAGCGTGGTCAGGTCGGCACGGTCGTAGACATCCTCGGCGGCGGCCGGGCGCTCGAAGTGGAGTTCTCGGACCGGAGCGGCCGCACCTATGCCTCTCTCGGTCTGCGGCCAGATCAGGTCATGGTCCTGCGGTACGAGCCTCAGCGACGGACAGCCTGAAACCCTCACAGCCGCGCTCGCCGCGCGCGCACGGGTTTTCACGGCGTGCGCGGGGTTGCGCGGC
>JBEQUE010000218.1:0-125900 GCA_040349255.1 Acidobacteriota bacterium
GCCTTGCCGGTGTCAATGCTGGTGATCACCGGCCTGGTGGCCTCCTACGGGCCGAAGGCGGTGGCGGCGCTCGGGCTGGTCAACCGGATCGAGACGCTGCTCATGGTGGTGGTCGTGGGTCTCGCCACGGCGCTGCTGCCCTTCGTGGGCCAGAACTGGGGCGCGGGCCGGCTCGACCGGGTGCGCGAGAGCATCCGGCTCGGCGAGCGCGCCGCGATGGCCTGGGGCGGGGCGATCTTCCTGGTGATGGTCGTCGCGGCGCCGGCGGTGGCGGCGCTGTTCAGCAAGGACCCGAAGGTGACCGAGGTCGCCGCCGGCTATCTGTGGATCGTCTCGCTGAGCTACGGCTTCCAGGGGGTGTCGACCGTGATGGCGTCGGCGTTCAACGCGGTCAACCGGCCGCTGGCGTCGAGCGCCATCACCCTGGCGAGGATGTTCGCGCTCTACATCCCGCTGGCCTGGCTGGGCAGCCGGCTCTGGGGCCTGACCGGCGTGTTCCTTGGAGCCAGCGCCGCCACCGTGCTCACCGGGGTGGGAGCATGGCTCTGGGGCCGGCGGGTGTTCCGCCCTACTCCTGCCGAAGCGTGATCGCCGGGTCCACCCGGGAAGCCCGCCACGCCGGCACACAGCAGGCCACCAGCACCACCGCCGCCAGCAGGGCCGAAAGAGTGACATACGTGGGCAGGTCGGTGGCGGCCACGCCGTAGAGCTGGCTCTCCAGGATGCGCACGGCGACGAGCGAAGCGGCCAGGCCGAACGCGAGGCCGAGCGCCGCCTGGCGCAGGCCGCTGCGCAGGACCAGCGACAGGAGGTCGGCCGGCCTGGCGCCGAACGCCATCCTCACGCCGAACTCCCGGGTGCGCTCCGCCACGCCGGAGGAGATCACGGCGTAGATGCCGGTCACCGCCAGGACCAGGGCCAGGCTGGCGAACACCCCGAGGAGCACGAGGCTGAAACGCGACTGCCAGTCGGCGTCCGCCTGGCTCTTGCGCAGGGTCATGATGCCGAAGGTGGACATCAGGGGGTCCTGCCGCGCGATGGCCTCCTGCACCTTCGCGCTCAGGGCCTCGGGGTCGGAACGCGTGCGCACCGCGAAGGTCATCACCTTGGCCGGCTTCTGCGCGAGCGGGATGTAGACCGTGGGCGCCGGCTCCGGCGGGCTGATGTAGATGCGGGCGTCCTGTACCACGCCGACGATCCGCCGCACCTCGCCGCCTCCTTCGACCATCGCCAGGTCCTGGCCGAGAGCCTCGCGGCCCTGGAGCCAGGTCTCGGCGAAGAGCTGGTTGACCAGGGCCACCGGCGGCGCGCCCTGGCGGTCGTCGTCGGTGAACGTCCGGCCCTTGACCAGCGGCGTGCCCAGGGTCTCGAAGTACTCGGGCGTCACGACCTGCACCTGGACCACGGGCTCGGAGCCAGGGGCCGGAGCCGGCGCGCCTTCCACCAGGAAACGCTCGCCGCCGCGGCGCGGGCCGAGCAGGAGGACGTCGGTGCCCGCGGCCCGCTCCACCCCCGGCACCTCCCGGATGGTCTCCAGGGCGCGGCGGAAGAACTCGTATTTCGCCTCCGGGGCGTCGTACTTCGGACCGCGCAGGCCGGTGCGCAGGACGAGCACGCGGCCCGGGTCCTGCGCGATCTCCTGGCGGCCGAGGCTCAGGAAGGTCTTCGCCATGAGGCCGGTGCCGATCAGGAGGACTAGGACGAGCGCCACCTCGGTCACCACCAGCGCGGCGCGCAGCAGGCCCCGCTTGCGGTTGCCCGTGGCGCGCGTGCTCCCCACGCTCACCCCCTCGCCGAGCGAGGCCTGGGAGAAGGCCATGCGGGCCGGCATCAGGCCGAAGGCGAGGGCGGTCAGGAACGCGACCGCGAAGGTGGCCAGGAGGACGCGGCCGTCGATCTCCACGGCGTCGAGGCGGGGCAGGTCGAAGCGCGCCGGCACCAGGGTCTTGACCAGGGCGAGGGCCAGGCGGGCGAGGCCGAGGCCGACCGCGGCGCCGGCCAGCGCCAGCAGCAGGCTCTCGGTGAAGAGCTGGCGCAGGATCTGGCGCGGCGCGGCTCCGAGCGCGGTGCGCACGGCCATCTCGCGCTGCCGGGAGAGAGCGCGCACCAGGAGCAGGTGGGCCACGTTGCTGCACACGATCAGGAGCAGGAAACCGCCGGCGCCGAGCAGGATCAGCAGGGCCGGGCGGATGTCGCCCACGAACACCTCCTGGAGCTGCTCCACGCCGCCGCCGCGCCCCTGCATCTCCTCCGGATACCGGCGCACCAGCTCGGCGGTCAGGCGCGCGACCTCCTCGCGCGCCGACTGCACGGAGACGCCGCCGGCCAGGCGGCCGTAGACCAGCATCTGGCGCTGCTTGCGGTCCACCTTGTCCTTGACCGGGAGCGGCACCCAGATCTGCACCGGCGTGATCTCGACCGGGCCGCGGAAGTCGGCCGGCAGCACGCCGATCACCTGGTAGGGCTCGCCGTCGAGCTCCACCGCGCGGCCGACGAGCGCCGGGTCGCCGCCGAAGCGCCGCTGCCACAGAGCATGGCTCAGCACGGCCAGGCGGGCGCCGCGCGCCTCCTCCTCCTCGGTCCAGGTGCGGCCCAGCTCGGGTTTCACGCCGAGCACCGTGAAATAGCTATGGGTGGACTGGTGGGTGAAGAGCGCCTCGGGCAGGTCCTGGCCGGTCAGGCTCAGGCTGGTCGGCAGGATGGCGCCCATCTCCTGGAACGAGCGCGCGTCGCGGCGCCAGTCGCGGAAGGTGGCCTCCGAGCTCGGCCCCATGCGCCGGCCGGCCTGGGTCGAATCGCTCTCCCACAGGATCGCCAGGCGCTCGGGCGAGAGATACGGCAGAGGCTTGAGGAGCAGACCATTGACGATGCTGAAGATCGCCGCGTTCGCGCCGATCCCGAGCGCGAGCGAGAGGCAGGCGGCCAGCGTGAGTCCCGGGTTGCGGCGGAGCATCCTCAGGCTGATGCGTAGGTCCTGGAGCAGCGTGGACATTCTCGGTGCACCCCCATACCCTGGAACGGCTCGACCCTGAAGGCTCGCGGCACTGTAACTAGTATGCTACATCCGGCCTTCGCGGCTCCATGTCTGCTGGAAAGCTGTCTGCCCTGGACATGGCAACGCCTGTCCCCCGTTCCTTTTTTTCCGAGCACCGCTCAAGGAATTGCGACATGACCGAATCAAGACTCAAGGCCGTCTCCCGGACATTGTCGGCGGCCTCCTTGCTGTTCGTCGTCGCCGTCGGAGCCCTGGCCCAGTCCGCCCAGCCCCAGCCGGAAGGCTTGAAGGGGCCCAGCCTGGAGGGATTCGAGAAGTTCTCGCCGCCCCAGATCCAGGGCGCCTATACGTTCTCGGCGCTCACCGGGGAGATCGTGGAGACCTCCGGCGTCGTGACGGCGATCGCCACGGACAACTGGGGCTTCTGGATCCAGGACCCGAAGGGCGACGGGGACCCGGCCACCTCCGACGGCCTCTACATTGTCTGGGGCGGCAAACCGCCCGCGCCCGCGCCTCCCAAGGTGGGGGACAGGGTGGACCTGATCGGCAGGGTCCAGGAGCCTCACATGGGCCTCGAGCTGCCGCGGACCCAGATGTCGATCCTCATCCCCGTCAAGACCGTGTCGAGCGGCAACCCGCTGCCGGAGCCTGTCGTCCTGCGCGACCTGCCGAACCTGGAGCTCGAGGAAGGCGTGGGCTTCTGGGAACCGCTCGAAGGCATGCGGGCGACCCTGCAGAACGCCCGCGTCATCGGCCCCACGAACCGTTTCGGAGAGTTCACGGTCCTGCTCGCGGCCGACATGGCTCCCGGCTCCGGCTACTACCCCGCGAAGGGCACGCTCCTGCTGCGCAACGTCGGCGGCGACAAGGTGGACT
This sequence comes from Acidobacteriota bacterium, assembly GCA_040349255.1. Taxonomy (GTDB): domain Bacteria; phylum Acidobacteriota; class Thermoanaerobaculia; order Multivoradales; family UBA5704; genus DATMER01. The sequence continues at coordinate 3,872 of JBEQUE010000218.1, forward strand.
ACAACCCCGAGCGCGTCATCCTCGACGACAGGATCCTCGGCAAGCTCGACGAGGTCCGGCCGGGCGACGAGGTCGGCATGGTCACCGGCGTCGTCGACTACAACTTCGGCAACTACAAGGTCGAGGCGGAGCGGATCGAGATGAAGACCGTGCAGCCGCCGCCCAAGTCGCCGTTCAGCACCCTCGGCACCCCGCCGGGCAACGCGCGGATCGCGGACCTCAACATGAGCAGCTTCTTCGACGAGGTCGACGACCCCAACCGCTACGACGAGAACAGCGATCCCGGCGGGCCGATCGCCATCCCGACGCACGAAGAGGTCGAGGTGCGCATCGGGAAGTTCACGCGGGCGCTGATCGACGAGCTGCGCCTGCCGGACATCATCGTGATCGTGGAGTTCGAGAACTCGGAGCTCGTCCAGCGCGTCGCGGACAAGGTCAACGCCGAGGCGGGCACGCGCTACAAGGTGCTCTCGCTCCCGACCAGCGACCGCCGAGGGCTCCGGGTCGGCTACATCGTCGATGAGAAGCGCGTGGAGGTGGTGAATTACTACCAGTTGAAGGGAGACGACGTGGAAGCCGCCTTCGGCTTCAGCAGCCCCTTCCGCACCCGCGAGCCCCTGGTGGGCGTCTTCCGGCTGTCGCCCGGCGGGCCGCCGCTGACGATCTTCGCCCTCAAGCTCAAGAGCAAGCGGATGGAGCCGGCGTTCCCCAACCTCAATCCGGTGCAGGACCGGTTCACCGAGCGCCAGCGCAAGATGCAGACGACCGTGGTCCGCCACTACATCAACGAGATCCTGGCCAAGGACCCGAACGCCTGGGTGATGGCCTCCGGCGACTGCGGCGACTTCCCGTTCCCCGAGCCCGGCGAGGGCGTGGACGCGCTCAGCATCCTCGAGGGACAGGGCGACGAGCCGAAGATGGTGAATTTGGTGAAGCTCGCCGAGGAAGGCACCTCCTACACCATGATCTTCCACGGCAACGGCATCACGCTCTCCCACATGCTGGTCAGCCCGGCGCTGCGCAAGCAGTTCCTGGGCATCGACATGCTCCACTTCAACGCGACGATGCCGCACCGTTACGGCACGGTTCCCGGCACGGGCCTGCGCGCCACGGACCGCGACCCGTTCGCGGCGAGATTCGATCTTCGTCCGAAGAAGAAGTGACATGAGACGGACCGGAACCCTGCTGGCCCTCGTCCTTTGCCTCACGTGCCTCGCGTGCGCGAAGGAGATGCCGGGCCCGGCGACGGCGGCCCGGCCGGTGGAAACACCGGCCGAGCCGGCCGACTCCCGGCTCGCGCGGCTCCCCGGCTCCTCCCCTCTCGAGGTCTTCCCGAGCTTCTCGCCCAAGGGGGACCTGCTCGCGTTCAGCTCCGACGCCAGCGGCAGCCCCGAGATCCACGTCCGCCGGCTGGCCGGCGATCCCGGCGAGCGCGCGCTCACCTCCGACGGGCAGCAGAACATCCAGCCGACCTGGTCGCCCGACGGCAAGCGCATCGCCTACTGCTCGAACCGCCGCGGCGGCATCTGGGTCGTCCCGGTCCGCGGCGGCAGGCCCAAGCGGCTCAGCGACTTCGGCTCCAACCCGGCCTGGTCGCCGGACGGATCGGCGATCGTCTTCCAGTCCGATCCGTTCGGAGAGCTGTCGCTGTTCGCCTACCCCGCGCTGCCGCCCTCCAACCTCTGGCTGGTCCCGGCGGACGGAGGGGCGCCGCGGCAGCTCACCAAGCCCGGAGATCCGCCGGGTGGACATGGAGCGCCCTCCTGGTCGCCGGACGGCAAGCGCATCGTCTTCGCCTCCTCGACCCTGTGGTGGGGGAAGCTGTGGACGATGTCGGCGTCCGGCGGCGATTTCCAGCTCCTCGACGCGGCTCTCCGGCCGCGCGAGCCGGTCTACTCGCCGGACGGCCAGACCCTCTACTACAGCGGGCCCGACCCCAAGCTTGGCTTCACGGTCTTCAGCATCCCCGTGGCCGGCGGCAAGCCGACCCCGATCCAGTCCGCCCCGGCCCGAGATCTGGCTCTCTCCCCGGACGGCAAGAAGCTGGCCTTCAGCCACATGGACCTGGACAGCCTCCTCTGGGCCGTCCCGATCTCGCCGGAGACCGCCAGGCCGACCGGGCCCGCGAAAACCCTGACGACCGATCCGAAGGGACGGGAGTCCCGGCCGGCCTTCTCGCCGGACGGCAAGCGCATCGCCTTCATCCGGTACAACCCGCAGAACCTCTTCGAGCTGTCGGTGATCAACAACGACGGCTCGGACCGCGTCCTGTTGACCGACCAGGGCACCTTCGCCGGCGGCCAGCCGATCTGGATGCCCGGCGGCCGGCAGCTCGCGTTCCTGTCCCGGGCGCAGGGGCCGGCGGCGACCTGGACGCGGATCGACATCGACACCCGCGAGCAGGTGACCGTGGCGAAACCCGACCCGGCTTCCTCCTGGACCAGGCTCTCGCCGGACGGCCTCGGGCTGGCCTTCGAGCTCGCCGACAAGGAGAACCGGGTCAACACCTGGGTGCAGTCCCCCCTGGACGCCGCACCCCGGCAGATCACGTCCGATCCGGAGTTCGCCGGCGGCCCCATGTGGTCGCCGGCCGGCGATCTCCTGGCCGTGCGCATCCGCCGCGGGCCGGAGAACCACCTCGGCGTGGTCCCGCCCGGAGGAGGCGCCCTGAAGCAGATCACCTCCGGCATCAACGTCGTCTCCCAGCCGGGCTGGTCGCCGGATGGCAGCCGACTGGTCTTCGCCGGCAGCCGGGACGGCTTCTGGAACCTCTGGTGGGTCTCCCGCGACGGCGGCCCGATCCACCCTGTCACGGACCTGCCGAAGAAGTTCAACCTCTACCTGCGCTACCCGGACTGGTCTCCGGCCGGGGACCGGATCGTCTACGAATACGGCGAGTCTCTCGGCCAGCTCTGGACGCTCGACCTCTGCCCCGGCTTCTCGGCGGCGTGCGAAGAGAGCGCGCCCGCGGCCCCCTCGGCTCCGTCCGCTCCGGAAGCGGCGCGCGTCCAGCTCACGAACACTCCCGGTGAGCTGGAGGTCTTCCCCGCCCTCTCTCCCGACGGGGACCTCCTCGCCTACAGCTCCGACCGCACCGGCGCCCACGAGATCTACGTCCGCCGCAGGGACGGCCAGGGCAGGGAGCGCCAGATCACGAGCGACGGACGCCACAACCTGCAGGCGGACTGGTCGCCGGACGGGCGTTTCCTCGCCTATCACTCGGTCCGTTCAGGGGGCATCTGGGTCGTGCCTGCCGGAGGAGGCCAACCCCGCCGGCTTACCGACTTCGGATCGGACCCCGCCTGGTCTCCCGACGGCCGGACGATCGCCTTCCAATCCGCGCCCGTGGAAGCGCTGTCGCTCTATGCCTTCCCCGCCATGCCGCCGTCCACCCTCTGGCTGGTCTCCGCCGAGGGCGGCGCCCCGCGGCAGCTCACCCGGCCCGCCGAGCCGTCCGGCGGCCACGGCGCCCCGGCCTGGACCTCGGACGGACAGCGCATCGCGTTCACCTCGAACGAGATCGGGTCGTTCGGCAGCCTCTGGAGCATCTCGGCCCAGGGCGACGACCTGCGGCTCGTCCAAGGCGTCTCGCTGCCCCGCGATCCGCTCTACACGCCCGGCAACCGCAGCCTCCTCTTCAGCAGCCCCGATGCCGACCGCGGCTTCCGGTTCGGCGTGTACCGCATCCCCGTGGAGGGTGGAAAGCCCGAGATCGTGAGCACGCTGCCGGCGCGCCACCTCACGCTCTCCCCGGACGGCTGCCGGATCGTGGTCAGCGAGATGGGGCTGGCCGGCAATCTCTGGACATTGCCGCTCTCGCCGCAATCGGGCGAGCCCGCCGGACCCGCCACGCCCTTCACCCGCGATCCGGACGACCGCAACTCCCAGCCCACGTTCTCTCCCGACGGCAAGCGGATCGCCCTGCACCGGGTGATCGACGGCAGCCGCTTCCAGATCTGGCTCACGGACCTCGACGGCCGCTCGCGGACCTTCCTCACGCGCGAGGCGACCTACGGCGCGGGCCCGCCGGTCTGGCTGCCGGACAACCGCCACCTGGTCTTCCTCTCCCGCCCCGAGGCCGGCCGGATGCTCCTGAAGAAGATCGACGTGGAGACCCGGAAGATCGAGCCCTACGTCAACCTCGATCCCACCTGGAGCTGGATCCGCCTCTCTCCCGAGGGCAGGCGCGTCGCCTTCGCCCGGCCCGACGAAACGAGCGTCGCGAACCTCTGGATTCTGCCGAGCCTGGACGCCAAGGAGCCGAAGCAACTGACGTTCGACAAGGAGTCCGCCGACTTCCCGATGTGGTCGCCGGACGGGAAGTATCTGGCCGTCCGCCTCCGGCGCGGCGAGGACACCCAGATCGGCGTCGTCTCCGCGGAGACCGGCGAGGTGACGCAGCTCACCTCGGGCCGCGGCGAGAGCTGGCTGCCGAGCTGGTCGCCGGACGGCGGCAGGATCGCCTTCGCCGGCATGCGCGACGGCATCTGGAACATCTACTGGGTCGCCAGGACCGGAGGCCCGGTTCACAAAATGACCTCCCAGCCCGACAACCTGAGCACCTGGGTCCGCTATCCGGTCTGGTATCCGGCCGGCGACCGCATCATCTTCGAGCACTCGAAGACGCTCGGCGACCTCTGGCAGTTGAGCACCTGCGCCGGCGGAACACCGGAGAAAATGGCCCGGTAGGTCAGATATAGCCGAGGGCCCGCAGCCTCTCCTCGGCCTCCTTGTCGCTGCCCGCGGGGCCGCGCCGGTCGTCCGGCAACCGCGGCGCCCTGGCCGCCGGGATCGTCGTGGGCGGATGGCGTTCCAGCCATTCCGGAGCGATCAGCATCCGCGGAAGCTGCCCCTCGTAGTCGTCCGGGATCGGCTGGCCGGCGAGGTAGGTCACGAGGGGGGCGATGTCCAGCACCGACAGCCGGAGCCGGCCCGGCCGGTGCGGGATCGCTTCGCCCGCGGCCATGAAGACGCCGATCGGGTCGTGGTCGCCCGAAAAGCCGTGCACCGCGGCGAAGGTCTCCGCCGGATGGGACTCTCCGGCGATGATGACAGTGCCCTCGGCGGCGAGCCGGTCCAGCATCCCCGGGATCGGGTCTGCCATGAAGAAGGCGTAGGCCGGCTGCTGGTTCTTGATCATCTGCTGCCGGAGATCGGGACGGGGCCGGATCTCCGACGGCCTCTCGGGCATATGGATGACGTCCTGCGTGAAGACCGGGTCGCCGCTCGCCGTGCGCACGGTGTCGAAGAACGACTGGAGCTTCCGCAGCGTGGCCTCCTGTTTTTCCGCGGGGCCGGGATTGACGCGAAGCGACACGCTGAACCAGCTGGAGAGGATCGTTACGCCGTCGCGCCTGGGGTCGATGCCGGCCCTGGCCAGGAGCCCCGCGGAATCGAACGCCCACCGCTGGCTCCGCTTGCCAGGGTAAAAACCGTGGTCGGAAACGACGACGACCTGATCGCCGGGGCCAAGCGCCGACACGATCTCGCCCACCGCCGAATCGACTCCTTTGAGCGCGCGGGTCATGACCCCGGCAAACCGCGGGTCGACCTCGGCCGGAGGATCGTAACCCTGCGGCTCCACCGTGTGCCAGTAGCGGTGGCCGAGCACGTCCAGGGCGTAGAACGTGACGGCGCTCACATCAGGCCGCATCTCGTCCCACATCCGCCTCCAGACCTTCGGCTTCTCGACGAGCTCGCGCTCCGAGTTCGCGATGACCTGCTGCGGCCCGCCGACCTCGAGCACGGCGTAGGCATACCAGGGCATGCCGATCCGCTTGAAGAGGTCCGGCGGCCAGACGGACTCGTCCCGCCGCAGCCAGCCGGGCACCACGTAACCGCCGGGCAGCTCCTGGGGCGGCCAGGTGACCAGATAGTCGTAGAGGCCCACATGCACGCCGCTCGCGGCCAGGCGCTCCCACATCGTGGGCACCTTGATCTTGTAACGGTTGGCGTAGAAGAAGTCGATGCCGTGCGCCTTGGGGCTGCGGCCGGTGGCGATCGAGGTCCAGACCGGCGGCGAGAACAGCGGCTGCACCGAGGCCAGATCGGCCGCCACGCCCCGGTCCATCAGCGCCTTGAGATGGGGCAGCTCGCCCGACCGGGCCATGGGCTCGATCATCTTCCAGGAGGCGCCGTCGAGGCCGATCAGCACCACGCGCGGCGGGCTCGCTTCGCCCGGTCCACGGCACCCTGAAAAGGGGAGAACGCCCACGAGAAGCAGCGCGAAGAGCTGCCGGCGGAAACTCGAGAGGTCCGGAAGTCTGTTCATCGTATTGAGGCCGAGTCAGTCCGTTCAACGAAGACGACCGAGGGAACTTGGAATGCACCGATTCAAGTATTCGTGGCTCGTATGCGCCTGTGCCGCACTAATCCTGGTGCCGGCCAGGGGTGAGAGCGCGCCGGAGGTGAAACGCATCCGGCTCACCAACACGCCGCACGAGCTGGAGGTCTTCCCGGCCTATTCCCCCAAGGGCGACCTCCTGGCCTACAGCTCCGACCGGAACGGCCCGCACGAGATCTACATCCGCAGGATGGACGGCACCGGCGAGGAGCGCCAGCTCACCAGGGACGGCCTGCACAACGTGCAGGCCGACTGGTCGCCCGACGGCAAGTGGATCGCCTACCACTCGGTGCGCGCCGACGGCATCTGGGTGATCTCGTCCGACGGCGGCAAGCCGCGCCAGGTCGCGAAGTTCGGCTCCGACCCGGCCTTCTCGCCCGACGGGAAGACGATCGCCTTCCAGTCCGAGCCGCTGGAGGCGCTGTCGCTCTACACCTACAACGGCATGCCTCCGACCACGCTCTGGCTGGTCTCCGCCGACGGCGGCGAGCCGAAGCAGCTCACCCGCTGGGGATCGCCTCACGGCGGCCACGGCGCTCCGTCCTGGTCGGCGGACGGCAAGCGGATCACCTTCACCTCCTCCGACATCGAGCCCTCGGCGTGCGAGCTCTGGAGCATCGCGGCCGACGGCACCGACCTGAAGAGGATCTCCTCCTCCACGATGCCCCGCGATCCGGTCTTCTCGCCCGACGCCCGGGAGGTCTTCTACAGCAGCCCCGACCCGGACCGCGGCTACCGCTGGGGCGTGTGGAAAACTTCCGTGGCCGACGGCAAGCCGACCGAGCTGAGCACCCTGCCGGCGCGCCACATCACCATGACCCCCGACGGCTGCCAGGCCGTGGTCAGCGAGATGGGCATGGCGGGCAACCTCTGGACGATCCCGGTCGACCCGAAGACCGGCGAAGCCACCGGTCCCGCCGCCCCCTTCACCAACGATCCGGACGACCGCAGCTCGCAGCCGGTCTTCTCGCCCGACCGCTCGCGCATCGCGTACCACCGGGTCGTCGACGGCAGCCGCTTCCAGATCTGGCTCTCCGATCCCGCCGGCAAGGAACGGAAGCTCCTGACCCGCGAAGCGACCTTCGGCTCGGGCCCGCCGGTCTGGCTGCCCGACGGCAAGCATCTCGTCTTCAACTCCCGGCCCGGCGACGGCACCATGCTGCTCAAGAAGATCAACGTCGAGACCGGCGTGGTGGAGCCCTTCCGCCAGCTCGACCCCAAGTGGAGCTGGATCCGCCTGTCGCCCGAGGGCAAGCGCATCGCCTTCGCCGTCGCCGACGAGAAGAGCATCGCGAACATCTGGATGCTGCCGACCCTCGACGCCAGGGAGCCCAGGCAGATCACCTTCGACAAGGAGACCGCCGACTTCCCGATGTGGTCGCCGGACGGCAAGTGGCTGGCCTTCCGCCTGCGCCGCGGCTCGGACACCCAGATCGGCATCGTCTCCGGCGACGGCGGCGAGGTCAAGCAGCTCACCTCCGGCCCCGGCGAGAACTGGCTGCCGAGCTGGTCGCCCGACAGCACCAAGGTCGCCTTCGCCGGCCTGCGCAACGGCATCTGGGACATCTACTGGGTCGACCGCAACGGCGGCCCGATCCACAAGGTCACCTCGCAGCCGGACACGATGACCATCTGGGTGCGCTACCCGGTCTGGTATCCGACCGGCGACCGCATCATCTTCGAGTACTCGGAGACCCTCGGCGACCTCTGGCTGCTGAACACCTGCCCCGAAGGATCGCCGGCGAAGAAGGCGAAGTAGAGCGGATCAGGCCGCGGTCCAGGAGATCAAATCCAGGAGGTCAGATCGCGGCCGATCAGCTCGCCCAGGGCCCGCACGTCCGGAGCGCAGGCGGCGCGCAGCCGCTCCCGCAGCTCCGGGCTCGGGCCCTTGCGCGGCACCGTGTGGCGCCTGCCGCCGCCGCGCATCTTGTCCCGGATGAGCTGCGGCGTCGTCATGAGCTGGCGCAGCACCCTGGGGCGGATGATCTGGTTCGCTTTCGCGAGATCGAGCTCGGGCACGAACCCGGGATCCACGCCGAGGAACTCCATGGTCTCGCGGTAGACCCGGGCCGGCTCGGAGGCGAAGTCGTCGAACACCATCACCCGCACCCGGTCGCGGCCGAAGATCTCGAAGTAGCGCCGGACCTTTTCCGTATAGGTGGCGGAGCGGGTGTAGATCAGCCCCTCGGGGAAGTACGACGCCTCCGGGATCCGCTCGCCGCGCAGCCGGTCCTCCTGCGCCCCGAGCGCCTCCTCGAAGTCCGTGAGCTCCTCGTTGCCGGTGCGCGTGTAGAGCGCGTGGAGCGAGGCCATCATCTCCACCGGGTCGCGCAGCATGACCAGGATGCGCGCTTGGGGCGAGAAGGCGCGGATCGCCTGCGGCGCGTCGCGCGACTCCAGGTACCAGACCGAGCCCTCGCCGAGCCGCTTCTCGCCGTCGGCGCCGGCGAAGAGCCCGCGGTACATCGACTCGTCCACCACGGCCTGCGGCGGCGCGGTCAGGTCCGTGCTGAAGAAGTGGGGCTCCTTCAGCACGGACAGGTAGATCTCCGGGTGCTGCTTGAGGTACGTGTACATCGACGTCGTGCCGCACCTCGGAGCGCCGACCAGGAAGAAGTCGGGGACACGGGAGCCCGCCACGGCGTCCAACCCTCTAGCTCGCCAGCCCTTCGAGCGTCGTGGCCAGGGTCTTCCCGGCGTAGTCGCCGAAGAGGATGCCCTTGTCGGTCAGCGAGATCGCCTCGTCCGACACGGTCACGAAGCCGTCCTCCTGCAGCTTCTCGATCTCCGGGCCGCAGAGCCGGACGAGATCCACGCCGTGCCGCTTGCGGAACAGCGCGCGGTCGAAGTGGATCAGCTTCATGCCGAGGATCACGTCGCGGGCCATCATGTCCAGGCTGCTGTAGAGGAAGCCGCGGTAGGTCGGCATCTCGCCGGCCTCCATCTGGTCCACGTACTTCTGGAGGTCGATCGTGTTCTGGTACGCCCAGTTGCCGAGCATGCCGAAGGCCGACGCGCCGAAGGCGTAGAGGTCCTCGCCGCGCCACTTGTTGTCGGTGTGCTTCTGGATGTAGCCGCCGCCCTTGGTCAGCGTGAAGAAGTTGACCGTCTCGTACCCGGCCTCGCGCAGCGTGTCGATGGCGTAGCGCGCGTACTGGATCTCCTCCTCGTCGGTGGGGATCGAGATGTTCTGCCGCCGCAGGTCCGCGTGGTACTCGGTGTTGGCGTAGAGCTCCAGCTTGTAGACCGTGATGCTCGGCGCGCCGGACTCGATCGCCCTCCGGACCGAGTAGGCCCAGGTCTCCGGCGCCTCGCCGGCGAGGCCGCTGATCAGGTCGATGTTGACCACCGCGCCGGTGGCGAGCGCCACCCGGATCGCCTCCAGCGACTGGGCCTCGGTGTCCCGCCGGCCGGTCTTGAAGACCACGTCCTCGCAGAACGACTGGATGCCGATGCTGATGCGGTTGACGCCGTGGCGCTCGAGGATCTTCGCCTTGCGCTCGGTGAGCGTCACCGGCTCGCCCTCGACCGTGATCTCGGGATCCACGAGCCGCAGGTTCTTGTTGAGCGTCTCCATCACCCGGTCGATGTTCTCGCCGGAGAGCAGGCTCGGCGTGCCGCCGCCGAAATAGACCGTGGTCACCGGCCGCTCGCGCAGATGGAGGCGCTCCGAGGAGATCTCGATCTCACGGCAGAGCGCCTGCACGTAGCGGTCGATCTCCGCCTTCTGGGTCTCCTCGAGCGTGCTGGTCTTGAAGTAGCAGTAGGCGCAGTGCTGCAGGCAGTATGGCAGGTGCAGATAGACGTTGAGCGGCTTCGGGGTGGTGGCCTCGCCGGCCACATCCTGACGCCAGTTGCGGAACTGGGGATAGTTGGTCACGAAGCCGCGGCGCGTGAGCTCCGCGGGGCCGGGCGCCGGGGAATCGTCCTTGATGATGCTCAGCATGACATCTCCTTCACGCCGTCTTCCGGGCGGCCTGGCTGGAGCTGACGAACTCCGCCAGCGTGGTCAGAGTCTCGAACAGCTCCAGACTCAGATTCTGGTCCTCGAACCGGATGCCGAACTGGTCCTCGATGCGCGCGATGAGCTCGGCGATCACCACCGAGTCCAGCGCGAGCCCGCCTTCCAGCAGGGGGACGTCGTCGGAGACCTCTTCCTCCTTGAGGCTGAGACCGAGATCCTTCACCAGGATGGTCTTGAGCTGACGGGCAACGTCCCGGGTGCTTTCATTCATGGCTCTTTCCTTTCGCGAGGTCAGCGGACTGTGCTGGCCCGCTTGCAAATGTACTTCGGTCGAAAAGGCTATGGTAGCCTTTCCGTCACCACTCTGGAACCATCTTCGTCACCATGCCTGAACCAGACCTTCCCTCCGTTCCGGGATCCCGCGACCGCCTTCAGGAGGCGCTGCGGATCTCCCGCACCATTCGTGAGCTCGAGGCCCGGGTCCAGGACGACCGCGAGCCCATCGCCCGCAAGGTCCGCCGCTGGCAGCGCCTGCGGACGCCGCAGATCCCGGACTGGGCCCAGGAGCTGCGGCCGCACGACCCGGCCTGGGAGGAGCGCTTCGACCGCGAGGCCGGCCGCATCCGCGGGGCCCTCGGGCCCGTCGTCGAGGATGTGCAGCACATCGGCAGCTCGTCGATCTCCCACCTCCCTTCGAAACCGATGCTCGATCTCGCCGTGGCGGTGCGGGACGATCCCGCCTCTCCCCGGCTGGTCGAGGCCTTCACCGCCATCGGCTACGAGCACTTCGGCAACAGCCCCTGCGACCACGAGGCCGACTGGTACTGGAAGACCGGGGCGGACCTGGTGATGGTCGTCCACCTCTGCCATGCCGAAAACCCGTGGCGGACGACGGCGGTCAACTTCCGCGACTACCTGCGCGTCCATCCGGAAGAGAGCGAGCTCTACGAGCGCCGGAAGCGGGAGCTGAAGGCCGGGGAGGCCGGGTCGCTCCTCGAATACAGTCTTGGCAAACTCGCCCTCTTCTATGAGATCAGTGCGCGAGCGGACGAATGGCGAGCCGCAGCCGGCCCGAATCAGCCGATATCGGCCGCCACGACGCCCGGAAACCCGAGCACGTAGTCCTTCCCGAACGCCTTCGACGGCGTCCAGGCCCCCGGCGGCACCTCGCCGCGGGCCGCGCGCTCGGCGCTCTCCACAGCGGTGACCGCCGTGAGGTGGTACGCCTCGGGTGTCACCAAGGTTGCAGTGACGGACCGGCCGGAAGCGTTTCGCGCCTCGCCCCAGAGCTCGACCCGCGAGGTCCGGCGGATCTCCTCGGACGGGCCGGTGACCCGCTTCTCGACCTGCCTCTGGAGAAAGCGCTTCAGCGGCTTCCAGCCGAGGAGCGGCAGGAACGGGTTCAGCCGGCGCATCTTCCGGATGGTCTTCGGCGGCGTGCCGGTGTAGACCCGGATGTTCGGGATGCCGGTCGACCACCAGGCCGTCGAGACGTCGCCCCACGGGATGGTCATGGCCCAGCGCCGGCCGCCGGGGAAGTCGATCTCCCGCGCGTCGAAGGCGACCGGCACGGGAACGATCCTCCCGTCGCGCCGCACCGCGCCGGCGGCCGGGAAGCTCTCGATCATGGTCTTCATCGTGCCGCGGCTGATCGAGCCTTTGGTGGAGGCGAAGGCGAGCGTCAGCTCGGTCGCGTCCGGCAGGGCGGCGGCGAGCCGGGCGGCCAGGCAGTCCGACGGCACAACGTCGAAGCCCACGCCCGGCAGGAGGGCGACGCCGGCTTTCTCCGCCTTCCCGCCCAGGGCAAGCACCTTCTCGAACACCGCGATCTCGCCGGTGATGTCCAGGTAGTGGGCGCCGGCGGCCAGGCAGGCCTCGACCATCGGCCGGCTGGTGCGGACGAAGGGGCCCGCGCAATGGAGGACCGCCGACATGCCTTCCAGCTTGGGCTCCTCCAGCGAGAAGACCCGTTGCTCGAGCCCGAGCTCGGACGCCAGGCGGCCGACCGCCTCCGGGTTGCGGCCGGCGAGGATGGGTTTGAGCCCGCGGCGCGCCGCCTCGCGGGCCGCCAGCTCGCCGGTGTAACCGTTGGCACCATAGATCATCCACGTCATAGCGCCTCCCTTGCGGCGATCACGATCCGCCGCGCCTCCTCCGGCGTCGAAGCCAGAGCCGTCAGGTGACCCATCTTGCGGCCCGGTCTCGCCGCGGCCTTGCCATAGAGATGAAGCTTGACCTCGGGGAACCGGCACGCCGCGGTCCAGTCCGGCTCGCCATCCTGCCAGACATCTCCGAGGAGATTCGCCATGGCGGCCGGCCGCAGGAGATCCGTCGAGCCGAGCGGCAGTCCGCAGATCGCCCGGAGCTGCTGCTCGAACTGGCTGGTCACGCAGGCATCGAACGTCAGGTGGCCGGAGTTGTGCGGCCGCGGCGCGAGCTCGTTGACCAGCAGCCGGCCGTCGCGGGTCAGGAACATCTCCACGCAGAGCACGCCGACCACCTCCAGCCCGTCGAGGATGCCGCGCGCGATCTCCAGGGCCTCGCGCTCCACCGCGGGCGAAACCGGGGCGGGCGACACGGTGACGTCCAGGATGTGGTCGCGGTGGTCGTTCGCGAACAGCCCGAAGGCCGCGAACGAGCCGTCGAGCCCGCGCGCCGCCACCACCGAGACCTCGCGCTCGAAGTCCACGAACGCCTCCAGGATGGCCTCCTCCGTCCGGAGAGACGCCCAGGCGGCGTCCGCCTCCTCCGGCCGGCCGATCTTCGCCTGTCCCTTGCCGTCGTAGCCCCAGTCTGCGGTCTTGAGCACGGCCGGGCAGCCGATCTCCGCGAGCGCCGTCCTCAGATCCTCAGCCGAGCGGACCGCGGCATAGCGCGGCACCGGAAACCCGGCCCCGGAGAGGAACCCCTTCTCCCTCAGTCGGTTCTGGGTCGTGTGGAGGACCGCGCCGGCCGGCCGCACCTCGGCGTGCCGGGCGGCGGCCTCGGCGGTGGCGGCGGGCACGTTCTCGAACTCGAAAGTCACCACGGCCACGCCGCGCGCGAAGTCGCGCACCGCATCCAGATCATCATAGGCCGCGGTCACTTCCTTGTCGGCCACCTGGCCGGTCGGCGTGTCGTAGTCCGGAGAGAAGGTATGGACCCGGTAGCCCATGCGGCGCGCGGCGATGGCGAACATCCGCCCGAGCTGGCCGCTGCCCAGGACCCCGACCGTGGCGCCGGGGAGGATCACAACTTCTCTTCCCGCACTCGCCGCGTCTGCTCCTCGACGAACTCGCGGAGCTTCTCGCGCAGCCCGGGCCGGGTGCGGGCGAGGAAGCGGACCGCGAGGAGAGCCGCGTTGGCCGCGCCCGCCTTGCCGATCGCGAGCGTCCCGACCGGCACGCCGGACGGCATCTGGACGATCGACAGCAGCGAGTCGAGTCCGTTGAGCGCCTGACTCTGGACCGGGACGCCGAGCACCGGGAGGAGCGTCTGCGAGGCGACCATGCCCGGCAGATGGGCGGCGCCGCCGGCGCCGGCGATGATCACCTGGACGCCGCGCTCCTCGGCGCCCCGGGCAAACTCGGCCATCCAGCCGGGGGTCCGATGGGCGGAAACCACGAGGCATTCGCGGGGGACGCCGAAGCGGTCGAGCATCTCGTCCGCATGGCGCATCGTCTCCCAGTCGGACCGGCTCCCCATGATCACGCTGACCAGGGGATCGGCGGAGGCGTCGGTAGCCATGATTCAGGAAAATGAAGGAGTGAAAGAAGCCAGGTCCCGGGGTATAATCCTTCCGTCTCAGGACCGTATCGGGGGCGGAGCTTAGCACAGGGTGTGCGGAGACCCGTCCGGCAGTGGTTGGTGCCATGGGTTCGTCACAGAGAGTTCGCAAGACCGGTTCTGTGGCGGTCCGCCCTCCTCGCATAGCATTCGATCCGAAACCGACGCACTTCAAAGGAGGACTTTTTTATGGTGCGTGTCTGTACTGTCTCCCGGGCGCATCGCGGCTGGGCATGCGTGCTGGCCTTCCTGGCCCTGTTCGTGGGGCTGGCGCCGTTCGTCGCGGCGCAGACCGACGTGACCACCAGCCGCATCTCGGGCACGGTGGAGGACAATGACGGCTCGCCGCTGCCGGGCGTGACCGTCACGGCGTCCAACACCGAGACCGGGCTCCAGGTGACCGGCGTCACCGACGAGCGCGGCTTCTACCGGCTGCTCAACCTGCCGACCGGCACCTACAACCTCGATGCGATGCTCGACGGCTTCGCCACCGCCCAGGCGGAGAACGTCCGCCTGCTGCTCGGCTCGACGCCGACGGTGAACTTCACCCTGCAGAGCGCGTCGGTCTCCGAGACCATCACGGTGACCAGCGAGGTCCCGGTGGTCGAGGTGACCAACACGGCGACCGGCACCACGATGCAGCAGGAGCAGATCGAGGCGCTGCCGATCTCCGGCCGCGACTTCAAGGGCCTCGTGCTGCTGACGCCCGAGACCCGCCTCGACTCCGAGCGCGGCAACCTGTCGATCTCGGGCCAGCGCGGCATCAACACCAACGTGACCGTCGACGGCGTGGACTACAACAACGCCTTCTTCGGCGGCACGGTGGGCGCGGCCGAGGGCCGTTCCCCGCTGTCCATCTCCCAGGAGTCGATCAAGGAATTCACCGTCATCACCAACGGCGCCTCGGCCGAGTTCGGCCGCTCGGGCGGCGGCTTCGTGAACGTCATCACGAAGAGCGGCACCAACAACCTGCACGGCTCGCTCTTCTACTACAACCAGCCCCAGAGCCTGATCTCCGACTTCGCCAACGGCCGCAAGCCGGCCGACCAGGAGAAGGAGCAGTACGGCGCCTCGCTGGGCGGCTCCATCATCAAGGACAAGCTGTTCTACTTCGCCTCCTACGACAACCAGGACCAGAGCCTCACGGTCCCGATCGACAACGTGGTCCTCGATCCGGCGATCTTCGCCAAGTACCCGGCGATCGCCTCGCCGCCGGAGTACGTCCAGACCCGCGACGGCAACGTGGCGTTCGGCCGCCTCGACCTGCAGGCGAGCGACGCGCAGCGCTTCATGATCCGCGGCAACTTCACCGAGTACGAGGGCATCAACGGCACCTCCGACTCCTCGACGCGCACCGCGAGCTACAACGGCATCGAGGGTCTCAACTCCGACTCCTACGTCGGCTCCTGGTCGGGCCAGTTCGGCGTCAACCTGCTGAACGACCTCAACCTGAACTACGTCAAGGAAGACATCCCGCGGCAGGACAAGGGCCTCAACCTGCCCGACATCCAGATCAGCGGCAGCGCGTTCCGCTGGGGCGAGGTGAGCTTCCTCCCCGTGGACCCGACGACCACCGAGCGCAAGGCGGCCGGCGACACGCTCACCTTCCTGGCCGGCGACCATGTGATCAAGGGCGGCTTCGAGTACAACGACACCTCCATCGACCAGGTGTTCCGCGGCAACTGGCGCGGCGTCTTCCTGTTCAGCAACAAGGCCGACTTCCTGGCCGGCCGGTGGAACGAGTACCGGCAGTTCGGCGGCCTGGGCGGCCTCACCTCGACCGAGGCCGGCCGCGCCAGCTTCGGCCAGAAGGAGCAGGCCCTCTTCCTCCAGGACCAGTGGTTCGTCCGTCCGAACCTGACCGTCCAGGCCGGCGTGCGCCTCGAGTCGCTGGACAACCCGGACGCTCCGATCCTCAACCAGAACGACCGCAACGCCAACGGCTCCTTCAACCTGACCGGCTCGGTCCCGGACATGGACCTGACCGACCAGATCTCGCCCCGCGTGGGCGTCTCCTGGTCGCCCGATGAGAAGACCGCCCTCCGCTTCTCGGCCGGCCGCTTCTGGAGCCGGACCCCGGCCATCCTCCTGGCCCAGCTCTACACCTCGAACGGCCTGCGCGGCACCCAGGTCAACATCTTCGCCCGCCGCGATGCCAACGGCAACGTGATCGCCGCTCCGACCGATCCGCTGGCTCCGGGCTGGGGCGACGCGTGGAACCCGGTGGGCGTCGAGCGCATCGACTTCACCAAGGTCGCGTTCGTCCCCCGTCCGGGCGTGTTCGTCGTGGACGAGAACTTCGAGAACCCCTACACCGACCGCCTGACCCTCGGCGGCGAGCGCGAGATCTTCTCCAAGACCTCCATGGCCGTCGACCTCACCTATGCCAAGGGGCACCAGCTCCAGCGCCTGACGAACATCAACCGCGTGTACGACGGCACCACGGCGTCCAACGGCCTGCCGCGCTACAGCTCGACCACGCCCTTCCCCTTCTACGGCCGCATCGTCAACAGCGTCTCCGACGGCGAGTCCGAGTACTACGGCGCCACGGCGACCCTGCAGCGCCGCTACGCCGACAACTTCAGCCTGTACGGCGCGGTGACCTGGTCGAAGGACAAGGACGACGACTCCAACGAGCGCAACTTCTCCGGCATCCAGGCCGAGGATTACAACGACCTCGACCTGAACTGGGGCTACTCCGCCCGCGACCAGCGCTGGAAGGGCGTGATCAACGGTCTCTGGGACACGCCCTGGTGGGGCATCGGCCTCTCGGGCACCTTCCGCTACGCCACGGGCTCGCCCTACACCGCCAATACCGGTTCCGACATCAACAACGACGGCGAGAGCGGCACCGACCGTCCGACCGTCAACGGCGTGCACTTCGAGCGCAACAGCTTCCGCCAGCCGGACTTCTACAGCCTCGACATGCGCGTCTCGAAGGACTTCACCCTCGGCCCCGGCGACATCACCCTGTTCGCCGAGTGCTTCAACTGCTCGAACGCGGCCAACCGCTCCGTCCTCGACACCCGCTGGGGCACGGGCCAGACGCCCACCGCCACCTTCGGCAAGGAGACGGGCGTCGGCACGCCGCGCACCTTCCAGCTCGCGGTCCGCTACGACTTCTGATCGGACCTCCGAACCGGAAAGACGAAGGGGGGCGGAAACGCCCCCCTTTTTCTTTTGCCGCGGACGATCGGCGAGCTAGAATTGCCGAGGAGGTGGAAGATGAGCGAAGACACCAAGCAGGCCGTCATCTCCTATCCGGCAGGACTGCCTCAACTCCTGAAGCTCTCCGATGGAGAGTTCGCTGCGGAGCTGCGCTTCCTTGCCGCCGCCAAGCTCTTCGAGCTGGGACGCCTGTCCTCCGGAAAAGCGGCCCGGCTTGCGGAGATGAGCCGTGTCTCGTTCCTCCGCCAGTTGGAACGCATTGGAGTTCCGGCGATCAACCTCCGGGATGAGGAGATCGATTCCGAAATCCAGGCGGCTCGAGAGTTGGCCGGATGAGCCTCTGGGTCGTCGATACAAGCCCTCTGATTTTTCTCGCCAAGCTCGATCGTCTCGACCTCCTGCAAAGCGGAGCCGACCATGTCGTCGCTCCTCAAGCCGTCCTCCGCGAGGTCAGGGAACAACCGGACAGTGCCTCGGAAGAAATCGAGGCTGCGACGAAATCCTGGCTGAGCGTCGGGACGGTTCAGAACCAGCGGCTTGTCGACGTCCTGATGGCTGACCTGGGGCCCGGGGAATCCGAGGTGATCGCGCTCGCCCTGGAGACGGATGCCGAGCGAGTCGTCATCGACGATCTGGATGCCAGGAGATTCTCTCATCGAGTGGGCCTTTCTCCCATTGGGACCCTCGGTCTTTTGCTTGCAGCACGCCTGCGAAGGGAGATCCCAAGTCTGAGGGCAGAGCTGGACAGGCTTCGGCAGGCAGGCTTTCGGGTGAGCCCGACTCTCGCGCTCGAGCTACTGCGCGCGGCCGGAGAGTGAGCGGGTGTCGCGTGCTCGCCCACGAGAGGCTCGTCGAGCCTGACGAGGCTCTCGACGACCTCGACGAGAGGCTCGACGACCTTGACGAGAGGCTCGACGACCTTGACGAGAGGCCCGACGACCTCGATGAAGGGCTCAGCGACCTCGATGAGAGGCTCGATGACCTTGACGAGAGGCTCGTCGAGATCGACGAAGGGCTCGACGAGCGCGACGAGAGAATTACAAGGCCGATGAGAGGACCGCGAAGCTCATCGAGAGGCTCAACGAGCGCGATGAGGGGCTCGATGACCTCGACGAGAGGCTCGCAAGATTCGAGAGAGGCTCGTCGAGTCCGTCGGGAGGCTCGTGAAACCTGACGAGAGCCTCGTCGAGCTCATCGAGAGGCTGAAAGCTCGCCCGGTTCACAAGGGGATGGCTTCGGAAAGGACACGCTCTCTCAGGTAGGGCGAAAGGGCCTGCTCGGTCACCACATCCACCGGCCGATGGACGAGGTCCTCCAGATCCTGCTTGAGCCCGATCAGATCCAGGAGCGAGCGCCCTTCCGCGAGGGTCACGAGCAGGTCGAGATCGCTGGTCTCTCCGGCTTCGCCCCGAGCCCGGGAGCCGAAGACGCGCACGTTTCCCGCTCCGTGCCGGAGCGCCAGATCCAGGATCTCGGCGCGATACCGCTGCAGGATGAGATCGCTCATCGGAGGGAGTCTAGCAGTGAACGAGGGGGAGTTGGCTGGGAGGCAGGGATTCGAACCCCGATTCTGCGGGTCAGAGCCGCATGTCCTACCGTTGAACGACCTCCCAGCAGGACAGGCCCGGTAGGATAGACCAACGGGCCGGTCGGGTCAACCCTGCGCTTGTTCCTGAGTGCTCCGCAGAAATTCCACGAGCCGAGTGAGGCACCGCTCGGTGGTCTCCCGGCTCATTCTCGCCTGGCCTGGGTCCGCGACCCGAAGACCCGGGGGGGGTTGCCGGTCACCCGCGACACGTTGCCATTGGGGCCTCTCTCGGCGCCTCCGCCGACGGAATCAAAGTTCTGTGGGGAAAACTCTCGGTGCGCACGTCTATATAGACGATGCCAACCTCGGCAGGGCAGACCGGGCCTGCCTGCCAGATCGGTTGTATGATGGGCCGCAATCGCGGAGCCAGATCTGAGGTGAGCTTGGATGACTAGTTCCTCTCGGGCTGCCTTTCAATTTGCCTTGGCTTTCCTCGCCGTCGCGCTGAGCGATTGCGGGAGCCCTGAGAGCCAGACCGAGCGATCGCTCAGGCAAGCATGCCTTGCATACCCGCGGCCTGTTGAAGGACGCTTGTCCAGTTCTGCCCGCTTCTCTCCCTGGCACAAGTCTCCGATCTATCGCTACGATCCAACCCCTTTATCCGACCCGGAGGATAAGCGGGTCCTTCGCGGCTCCAGGCCCGCGCTCGATGAGCACGACCCCGAAGAGCTGCACCGCAGGGGCCTTCTCTGGCTTTATCAAGGAGAGGCCGCTCGTGCGGTGTCGGCGCTCGAAGCCGTTGCCGAACGGAAGTCGTCCGCGGGCGTCTTGAGCGACCTTGCTGCAGCGTATCTTGCGTTGGCCGAGGACGATCGCCCCTGGCTCCGGGTCGACGCGATCGCCGCGGCCACCCGCGCTGTCGAGCGAGCTCCGGACGATCCCTCCGCGGCGTTCAATCTGGCTCTGGCCCTTGAACGGACCTCGCTGGCCTATGAGGCGGAACTCGCCTGGGAGCGCTACCGCAAGCTTGAAAGCGATGAGGGGTGGCTCAATGAAGCCGCCCAACATCTCGCCCGACTGCGTGAGCCAAAAACCACCGACCGTTGGAAGAACGCCAAGGGCCGCCTGGTTCCGGCCGCCGCGGCCGGAGATCGAGCGACTCTTTCGCGCCTCGCTCGCCAGTTTCCGCGACAGGTCAAGGAGTACCTCGAAGCCGAGCTCTTTCCTGCCTGGGCGGATGCCGTAGGAACGCCCGCCGAGAGATCACGGCTCATCGCTGTAAAGGGAGTGGCCGACGTCCTGGCAAGCTCCGGCGAGAGGCTCTACGCCGATGCGATCGGCGCTATCGAAAAGCGCGCGGCCGCCGTTTCGGCCTTGGCGGAAGGCCACCGTGCGTACGCCGAAGGACTGGCACTCCGCGGGGATTGTTCTCAGGCGGCGCGCTTCTTCGAGCATTCCCGGGAACAGTTTTCTGCTACGGGCAGTCCGATGGCGAAGGCGGCCCGATACCAGGAGCTCGTGTGCATCTATCGGAACCGCCCGGCCGACGCTGAAGAATCCCTGGCCGAGCTGGCCTCGGAGCTGGAAACTCAGCCCTACCCTACGCTTCTGGCAAGGACCGAGGGGATTCGCGGTCTGTGTGAAATGGCCCATGGACAGCACTCCAAGGCCATCGCGCACTATGAACGGGCAATCCAGCTCCTCAGGAACAGCGGAGACACCGATGTTTTGAATCTCCTGGGCATGCTCGACGAGGCCTGTCGCTTTCTTGGTGATCGGGAGCGCGAGTGGGGCTATCGTCTTGAGTCTCTGAAAGGCGCCGTGGCTGCCGGCGACCGCAGGCTCCGCCATGCTGTTCTCGCGGGATTGGCGCGTGAGCTCGTCGAGAAAGATCGCCGCGAAGTCGCACGGGTGGTGCTGGATGAGATGCTGGCCAATGCGCGTGCCTGGTCCGAACCCGGCGCGGAGGCTGAGGCGCTGTTGCGCCGCATCCAGCTCGGTATCCTGAGCGGATCCGACGAATCAGCCGCCGCCGATATCGTGACATGCAGCCGGTTGCTGGAGCAGTATCGGCAGCCAGCGGATCGCGAGCGTCTCGAAACCGAGTTGATTCTTGCTTCCGCGGAACAGCAACTCGCCACGAAGCCGGACGAGAGTCTTAAGGCGTTCCAGGCCGTGGTGCCACAGCTCGAAGCCAGTGGCGATGGTCTACTCCTGCCGCGGGCGCTTCTTGGCCTCGCACGAGCACGAGCCTCCGTCGGCGACTCCGCAGAAGCCGAGGAGGCCTTCGACCGGGCGCTCAGGATCTACGAAGCCCACCGGGAGGGAACTGTCGGAGAGGAGCACCGGATCAGCTTCTTCGCCACGGTCCAGGCGAGCTTCGACGCCATGATCCGCTTTCAGGCCTTCGAGCGCAGAGACGCCCGGGCCGCCTTTGCTTATTCCGAGCGGGTCCGCGCGAGGGCCCTGCGCGACCGGGTGGCGGAGAGCGGAGCGAAGGAACCTCTGCCTTTCGACGAACAGATTGATCACATCCCCGTGAAGGTCGCCGTTCTGGCGTATACAGAGTTGCCCGAGGCGCTGCTGGTCTGGCGGCTACAGAAGAGCACGCTGAAGATGTATACGCTGCCGGTGGCACGGAGCCAGGTGGCAGACGTGGTGGGCTCGTTCCGAGCAGCCATGACCGGCGCAAGATCCCTCGAGGCTGGCCAAGCCGCTGCCGCAAAAGCTTTCGATCTGCTGCTTCGCTCCGCCTTGGAAGGTGTACCGGTAGGTACGGAGCTGGTCTTCCTGCCGGACCGCGAGCTCTATCAGGTTCCCTTCTCAGCTCTTTTCGATGCGTCGCGCCGGCGCTATCTGATCGAAGATCACGCGTGCTCCGTCAGCCCCAGCCTGGAACTCTATCTTGCGTCACAGGAGCGAAGCACCTCTGCCTCCTGGAAGCCGCGGAGGGTGCTCTCGGTGGGTGATCCGGCGTTCGATCGCGCGCGGTTCCCTGACCTGCCGCGACTGCCTTCCGCCCAGGAGGAGGCCTTGGCGGTCGCCGCGCTCTACAAGGAAGCCCCGCCAATCGTCGGACCGGATGCGACGCGGCAGCGCATTCTCGAAAGCCTTCCGGAGAGTGATGTGCTGCATCTGGCGGCTCACGTCGTAGTCGATCCGCGGAGTTCCTTGGATTCGCTTGTAGCCACTGCCGGTCCGGGTGGCGAGCCTCTGCGGGCCTCGGACCTGAATGCGGAGCGGCTGGCCAAGGTCCGGCTCGTATTTCTGGCTGCGTGCGATACCGCTCCCGGCTTCAACGATGGAGACAGGGAGGGCACGGCTGGCCTGGCCCGTGCCTTCCTCGCCTCTGGGATCCCCTCGGTAGTCGCCACTCTCTGGGCGGTAGATGATCAAGCCGCGGCCCGGCTTGCCACGGCGTTTCATACCCGGCTGCTGCAAGGCGAGTCGCCGGCCCGTGCCTTGCGTCTCTCACAGCTCGCTTTCCTTTCCGAGCCTTCGTCGTCCGCGCCGTTCGCGTGGGCTCCATTTCAACTCTTCCAAGGCCCTTGAGCCACTAGGAGGAATCCATGGCTGCTGGCATTGACGTCTTCTTTACCGGTCTGATGCTAATCTGCCTCGACGGTCAAGCGAACTGCCCTATCGAGAGGTACTACCCTAATACTGCCTGGATTGTAAAGGCGGATGGACCACGAAGGATCTGCGGATGGGATGACAGTACTAAGACTACTCTTGTGATGCGGTTCCTCAGAAGTGAGTTTATGCCTTCAAAAGCAATTACGTGTGAAGAGGACGACGCCAATCCGAACTGCACTAGCGTGATACCAACTACGCAATCCAATATATGCGTTTACCCAGCGCCTGATCCCGATGAGCAACGGCTAGAAAGCAGCCTTCAATGGTTGCCAAGAATCTCTGAAATTGATGGACGTTTCAAAGCAGTTCGTCTAGAACATATTGGCGATCCTAGTTACACTCCGGTCAGCATCAATTTCGCAACCGGAGTGATTGGCGCCGGCGAGAAATGGCCGCCGGCGAACGCCGGCCTTGGCCCACCAAAACTGTGGCTTCGCTCGGACATGAAAGCCGCCGACAACCTTCCGCGCGAGTTGTCGGATCGATTGCAGGTTAGCTACGGAGGGGCTACACAATTACATTTCACCTACTGCGACGGCCGGCCTTGGTTAACGCTTATGGCAAAGACACCACGGGCTAGCCTAACTATCCGAAACAGGGCCGAAACGTTCATCATTGATCGGTACAATGGCTACGATAATCTATCCAATCTTCTCTGGTACTACCGTTTAGGGATCTGGGACACCACCTACGGCTCATGCCCGGAATACAGCGTAGACCGGAGAGATGCGGTCATACTTCGGTGCCGGCGAGACAATGGCCGCGCCTGCGCGTGCTATGACGATAACTGTAATCGCGAGTCTACGTTTTGGCCGCCGCTTTTGAGATAGCAGCAAAGAGGGGAAATGGCTAGAAGCCAGGGATTCGAACCTCGATTCTGCGGGTCAGAGCCGACTGTCCTACGCTGAAGGACCTCCCAGCAGGGCAGGCCCGGGAGGATAAACCTAACGGGCCTGTCAGCTCAGTCCCGGAGCGGCGCGGAGGAATTCCACGAACTTCGTCAGCCGCCGCTTCGTGGTCTCCCGGCCCATGACCTCGATCAAGTCGAAGAGCGGCGGGCCTCCGGTGGCGCCCGAAAGGGCCATCCGGGTCGGGTGGATCGGCACGCCCGCTTTCACGCCGCGCTCGTCGGCCAGCTTCCGCAGCTCGGCCTCCAGCGCCTCCTTCGTGAACTCCGGCAGCGCGTCGAAACGGTCCCGCAGGGTCTCCAGCAGCTCCGGCAGCGCCGGGTCCTTCAGGAACTTGGCGCAGGCCGCCGGGTCGTAGGCCGGCAGCTCCTGGAAGTAGGGCGTCACCTGCTCGGCCAGCTCCTTCAGGGTCTTGGCGCGCGGGCGGTGAAGCTCCAGCGCCTCGGACAGACGCTCCGGATCCGCGTCCGTCAGCCCGTACTGGTCCAGGAAAGGCTCCAGGTAGGGCCGCAGCTCGGCGGTCTCCGTCTTCAGCATGTACTGGGAGTTCATCCACAGCAGCTTCTCGCGGTCGAACACCGCCGCCGAGGCGTTCAGGCGGTCGACCGTGAAGAGCTGGATCATCTCCTCGCGCGCGAGGACCTCGCGGTCGTCGCCCGGGCTCCAGCCGAGGAGCGCCATGAAGTTGTAGAGCGCCTGCGGCAACATGCCCTCATTGCGGAACTCCTCGACCGAGGTGGCGCCGTAGCGCTTCGAGAGCCGCTTCTTGTCCGGCCCGAGGATCAGCGGCAGGTGGCCGAAGGTCGGCACCTGCCCGCCCAGGGCCTGGAACAGAGGGATGTGCTTCGGCGTGTTCGACAGGTGGTCCTCGCCCCGGATCACGTGGGTGATCCGCATGTCGATGTCGTCCACCACGACCGACATGTGGTAGGTCGGGGTGCCGTCGGAGCGCAGGAGCACGAAGTCGTCCAGGGCGTCCGGCGGGAAGTCCATGTCGCCGCGCACCATGTCGTGGAAGCGGATGTGGTCGTCCGGCATCCGGAAGCGGACCACGAACGGGCGGCCCTCGGCGAGCCGCGCCTCGACCTCCTCCTTGGAAAGCTTGAGGCAGGTGCGCGGGTAGCGGAAGGCGGCGCCTCCCGCCTGCGCCTCGGCGCGCTGGGCCTCCAGCTCCTCCTGGGTGCAGAAGCAGCGATAGGCCCTGCCGTTGGCGAGCAGCTCCTCGGCGCGCTCGTGGTGGCGCGGCAGGCGCTCGCTCTGGAGGAACGGCCCCTCGTCCCAGACCACACCGATCCAGGCCAGGGCGGACTGGATCTGGAGGGTCATGGCCTCGTCCGAGCGCTCCTTGTCCGTGTCCTCGATGCGCAGGATGAAGGCGCCGCCCATCTTCTGGCGCAGCAGGTCGTTGTAGATGGCGGTGCGGACGCCGCCCAGGTGCAGGAAGCCGGTCGGGGAGGGTGCGAAGCGCACGCGGACCGGGCCGTTCATCTCCGTAGTCATAGCGATGGGCAAGGTATCATGCGGTCCATGGAACCAGGAACTTCCCACCCCGTCATCCTTGCGGCCACCGACTTCTCGGAGACCGCCGAGGCCGCGCTGGACTGGGCCGCCGAGCTGGCCCGCCTCCAGGGGGCCCGGCTGGAGCTGATCCATGCCGTGATGCTCCCTCCAGCGATGTCCGGCTTCGTGGCGCCCGGTCCCCTCTTCGACGAGGAGGTGCGCGCCGCCGCCGTCGCCCGGCTCGGCGAGGCCGCCGGCCGCCTCCGCCAGGCCTCTCCGGGGACCGAGGTCGCCACCCATCTCGCGATGGGCACGCCTTCCCAGGTCATCCTCCACCGCGCCGGAGAGCTGTCGGCGGCGGCCATCGTCATGGGCACCCGCGGCCTGACCGGCCTGCGCCACCTCCTCCTCGGGAGCACCACGGAACGGGTCATGCACCGGGCGCCGTGCCCGGTGCTCTCGGTCCACCCCGGCGACCGCGACCGCCACCGGCCGATCCGCTCGATCCTGGTGCCGACCGACTTCTCCAGGGACGCCGAGCTCGCCATCGAGGCCGCCCACCGGCTCCTCGCGCCCCTGGAGCAGGACGCGCGCCTGGTCCTCCTCCACGCCTTCAACCTGCCGATCGAGTACACCGCCTACGGGCCGATCCCGACCTCGGTGGACTATCTGAAGGACCGCGGTCTGGAGTCCGAGCGTCTCCTGGAGGAGATGCAGGAGCGGCTGCTGCGCGAGGGCCTGGCCGTGGAGACGGTGGCCCGCGAAGGAGACCCGGCCGAGGTGATCGCCTCCGAGGCCGAGTCCCGCGGCGTGGATCTCATCGCCATGGGCACCCACGGGGGGTCCGCGCTCCGGCACCTGCTCCTCGGCAGCACCGCCGCGCGGGTGCTCCAGCACGCCGCCTGCCCGGTGATGACGATCCGGCGGCCGGAGGAGTAGAGCTCCGGCCGCCCGGACCGTTCCGAAAGACCGCTACTCGACGATCGGCAGGTCCAGGGGGGCCTCGTCGTCGCCCTTGACCCTGACGCGCACCGGGCGGCCGCCGTCGCCCTTCACCTTGAGACGCAGGACGCGGGTGGTCGCCTTCGAGCCGCCGACCTCGACACTGTCGTAGGGCTCGAGGACGAGCGCCTCGCCCTTCTCGTCGAGAACGGAGATGTCGAGGGTCGCGGCCTTGCCTCCCGGCGCGCCGGCGTAGTGGAGGGACACGAGCCAGTCGCCGTCGTGGCGGGCGATGCGGACCAGCGGACGGCCGGCGGCGGCGAAGCTGGAGAAACGATAGGTGGTGACATCTTTCGGAATGGTGGCGCTCCCTTTGACTTTCCAGTCGGCCGTGGCAAGCACCTCGCTCGTGGAAGTGTTGATCAGCTCGCCATGGAAATCGAGGTTTATTTCAAGGGTCTGGCCGGAGCTTCCCGAGAGGCCCGGTTCGTCCGAGCCCTCGTAGGTGCATCCCGTGTCCTGTGCAGGCAGATACTGATCGAGCGAAGAGGCCGGACAGGCCCGATAACCGTAGGCGGTACAGCCCTTTCCCGGCCCGCAGCCGTCGATGCGGAACTCGTCGGGGCTGAGCGTGACCGAACCGCAGAGCACATGCGTGATCGTGTTGCCGTCGACGGTGAAATAACCCTTCACATACTGGCGGTACTCGCCGGCGGCGCAGCTTCCGCCGTCGTTCTTGAGCTGCGCCTTCATGACGAACGGGACCGAGAGTTTTTTGCCCGAGAGCTGGGGAACCAGAGTGCCGCTCGGGATGTCGGTGAACTGACCTGTGAGAGCCATGGCGATTGCGTCCTCCTTCCGGTTTTGAGGTCCTTCGGAAGGACGGCGCGCCGACGGCGCTGTGAACCCCGGCGGGCGGACGCCGGCTATTTCACCCAGACGGTCTTGATGTTCACGAACTCGCGGATGCCCACCTCGGACAGCTCGCGGCCGTAGCCCGAGCTCTTGATGCCGCCGAACGGGAGCCGCGGGTCGGACTTGACGATCCCGTTCACGAAGACCGAGCCGGCCTCGATCTCCGCGGCCAGGGGGCCTCGGCGCGCGCCGGGTCGGAGGTCCAGACGCTCGCCCCGAGACCGTAGCGCGAGCGGTTCGCCAGCTCCACGGCCTCGGCCGCGTCGCGGACGCGGGTCACGGCCGCCACCGGCCCGAAGGTCTCCTCGTCGAAGGCCGGCATGCCGGGCTTCACCCCCGAGAGCAGGGTCGGCTCGTAGAACCAGCCACCCCCATCCCTGCGCCGGCCGCCGGTCCGCAGCACGGCGCCGGCCTCCACCGAGCGCCGCACCTGATCGTCCAGGTCGCCCAGCAGGTCCTCGCGCGCCATGGGCCCGACCTCGGTGCCGCGGTCGAGCGGGTCGCCGACCTTGAGCGCCTCCATCGCCTTGACCATCTCCTCCTCGAAGCGGTCGGCGACCGGCTCCTCGACGATGAAACGCTTGGCCGCGATGCAGCTCTGGCCCGAGTTGATGGTGCGCGCCTTGGCCGCCTGCTTCGCGGCTTCGACCGGATCGGCATCGGCGAGAACGAGGAACGGGTCCGAGCCACCGAGCTCGAGCACGGTCTTCTTGAGGTGACGGCCCGCCTCGGCGGCGACCTCCATGCCCGCCTTCTCGCTGCCGGTGAGAGTCACCGCCTTGATGGCCGGGTGGCGGATCAGCTCGGCCACCCGGGAGGACGGAACGAGGAGAGTCGTGAAGACGCCTTCGGGGAAGCCGGCGTCCCGGAAGACCTCCTCGATGGCGAGCGCCGTGCCCGGGACGTTGCCGGCGTGCTTGAGCAGGCCGACGTTGCCCGCCATGAGGGCCGGCGCGGCGAAGCGGAAGACCTGCCAGAACGGGAAGTTCCAGGGCATGACCGCGAGCACCGGACCGATCGGGTCGTAGCGCACCAGGCTGCGGCTGGCGTCGGTGCCGACCGGCTCGGCGGAGAGGAAGCGCTCGGCGTGCTCGGCGTAGAACTCGCAGACCCAGGCGCACTTGTCGACCTCGCCCTCGGCGGCCGGGAGCGGCTTGCCCATCTCTTCGGTGATGAGGCGTCCGTAGTCGCCGGCGCGCTCGCGCAGGAGGTCGCCGGCCTGGGTCATGAGCTTCGCGCGCTCGGCGAACGGCACGCGGCGCCAGGAGGCGAAGGCCGCCTCGGCGCGCTCCAGCCGCTCGGCGGCCGCGGCCTCGTCATGGTCGGGGTACTCCCGGATCAGCTCGCCCGTCGCGGGGTTGATGGCTTTCATGAAGGCGCTCCCACCCGGTTCCGGTATTACGTCTTTCAAGGAAGGCATGGCGGAGAGGGAGGGATTCGAACCCTCGGTCCAGGTTTACCCTGGACAACTGCTTAGCAGGCAGCCCTGTTCGGCCACTCCAGCACCTCTCCTGCGGTCCGGCAGGGGTCCTCATTGTATGGGCCCGAGGCCCCGGAGTCAAAAAGGCCCCATCCGGTGCAGGAAGGATAAACTAGCACCCCCTGTCGGGTATTCCTCTTGGAGGAGGGAGAGATCATGGGTGACGAACCGAAGAATCAGGACCGGCTGGCGATCGACACCATCCGGTTCCTTGCCGTGGACATGGTGGAAAAGGCGCAGTCCGGGCACCCCGGCGCGCCGCTGGGCCAGGCGCCGCTCGCGTATCTGATCTGGACGCGCCACATGCGCCACAACCCGGACAACCCGGACTGGCCGAACCGTGACCGCTTCGTGCTCTCCTGCGGCCACGCCTCGGCCCTGCTCTACGCGCTGCTCCACCTCGGCGGCTACGGCCTGCCCATGGAGGAGCTGCAGCGCTTCCGCCAGCTCGGCTCGAAGACGCCCGGCCATCCCGAGCACGAGCTGACCCGCGGCGTCGAGACCACGACCGGGCCGCTCGGCCAGGGGCTCGGCAACGCGGTCGGCATGGCGATCGCGGAGAAGCTCGGCGCCGCCCACTTCAACCGCGACGGCTTCCCGCTCTTCGACCACAACATCTGGGTGATCGCGAGCGACGGCGACATGATGGAAGGCGTGGCCTCCGAAGCCTGCTCGCTCGCCGGCCACCTGAAGCTCGGCCGGCTCAAGGTGTTCTACGACGACAACGAGATCTCGATCGACGGCCCCACCTCGCTCGCCTTCACCGAGGACGTCGGCAAGCGCTTCGAGGCCTACGGATGGAACGTCCTCCGGGTCGGAGACGGCAACGACCTCGAAGCCCTGGAGGCGGCGATCGGCAAGGCCGAGGCCGAGACCGAGCGGCCGACGCTCGTGGTCGTCCGGACGGTGATCGGCTACGGCAGTCCGCACAAGGGCGGCACGGCCGAGGCGCACGGCGCGCCGCTCGGAGCCGACGAGGTCGTGGCCACGAAGAAGGCGCTCGGCTGGCCGACGGAGCCGACCTTCCTGGTGCCGGACGGCGCCACGGAGCCGTTCGAGGGCGCCCGCGAGCGCGGCCGCAAGGCCGAGCAGGAGTGGAACGACCTGCTGAAGCGCTACCGCGAGGCCCACCCCGAAGCCGCCGCCGACCTCGACGGCCGGCTCGCGAACCGCCTGTCGGACGGCTGGCAGGACGCGCTGCCGAAGTTCAAGCCGGAGGACAAGCCGGTCGCGACCCGCGCCGCCTCCGGCCAGGTGCTCAACGCGCTGGCCGCGAAGATCCCGCTTCTCACCGGCGGCTCGGCGGACCTGACGCCGTCGAACAACACCTTCCTCAAGGGTCTGCCCAACTTCGAATCCGAGACCCCTGGCGGCCGGAACCTGCGCTTCGGGGTGCGCGAGCACGGCATGGGCTCGGTGATGAACGGCATCGCCCTGTCGCGCCTGTGGATCCCGTACGGCGGCACCTTCCTGATCTTCTCGGACTACATGCGTCCGCCGATCCGCCTGGCCTGCCTGATGAAGATCCAGGCGATCTACGTCTTCACCCACGACTCGATCTTCCTGGGTGAGGACGGTCCGACCCACCAGCCGATCGAGCAGCTCTCCGCGCTCCGGGCCATCCCTGCGTTGCGCGTCATCCGGCCGGCCGACGCGAACGAGACCGCCGAGGCCTGGCGTCTGGCGATCGAGCACCGGCACGGCCCCACGGCCCTCGCCCTGACCCGCCAGAACCTGCCGATCCTGGCCGAGGCCGTGGACAAGGCCCGCGAAGGCGTGGCGAAGGGCGCCTACATCCTCCTGGACTCCGAAGACCCCGAGCTGATCCTGATCGCCACGGGCTCCGAGGTCTCGGCCACGCTGGAAGCCGCCAAGTCGCTCCAGGGCAAGGGCAAGCGCGTCCGGGTGGTGAGCATGCCGTGCTGGGAGCTGTTCGACGAGCAGCCGAAGGAGTACCAGGACAGCGTGCTGCCGCCCGCGGTCCGCAAGCGCCTGGCCGTCGAAGCCGGCTCCCCGATGGGCTGGGAACGGTATGTGGGGCTTGACGGCGAGGTCCACGGCATCGAGCGCTTCGGAGCCTCGGCGCCGGCCAAGGACCTGGCGCGCGAGTTCGGCTTCACGCCGGAGGCGATCGCGGAGCACGCGGAGGGGATGCTGGGGAGGTAGACTGGAGGTCCGGTGAAAAAGTCTGCGAAAAGCCAGGCGCTGCGCTTCACCCTGGTAGAGATCCAGAACTGGCGGAATTTCACCAAGGTTCGGGTCCCGCTCCGGGATCGGGCGTTCCTGGTGGGCCCGAATGCTTCCGGGAAGTCGAACTTCCTGGATGTCTTCCGCTACCTGCACGACATTGTCTCGATCGGTGGTGGATTCCGGGAGGCGACCGGCCGGCGCGGAGGCGTGACGAAGCTGCGCTCGCTCGCGGCTCGAGGACAGCAAACCCAGATCAAGCTTCTCGTCCAGATCGGGAGCGTGGAACGGCCCACTGCCTGGGAGTACGAGATCTGGTTCACCCAGGATATTCTGCGGCGGCCAATCCTCAAGCGCGAGCGTGTCGCTCGGGACGGGCAGGATCTCTTCATACGCCCCGACGACCAGGACAAGGCCGACACGGAACGGCTCACCCAGACCTATCTGGAGCAGGTGAACGTCAACCGGGATTTCCGTGAGGTGGTCGAGTTTCTATCGGCAGTCCGGTACCTCCACGTCGTCCCGCAGCTCATCCGGGAACCGGAGCGTTCGGTGGGCCGCCAGAACGATCCGTACGGAGGGGACTTCCTGGAGCAGATCGCCCGCAGTCAGAAGACGACGCGAGACGCACGTCTCCGCCGCATTTTGCAGGCATTGCGGGTCGCCGTTCCCCAGCTCGAAGATTTACAACTCTCCCGGGACGAGGTCGGAACGCCTCATTTGCGAGGCAAGTACCGTCATTGGCGGCCCCAGGGTGCCTGGCAGACGGAGGAGGACTTCTCGGACGGCACTCTGCGTCTTATCGGCCTGCTCTGGGCAGTGCTCGACGGTTCCGGTCCCCTTCTCCTGGAAGAGCCGGAGCTTTCGCTTCATCCGGAGGTCGTCCGCTACCTTCCGCAGCTCCTGGCCAGGGTCCAGCGGCAGTCCGGGAGACAGGTGATGATCAGTACTCACTCCAAGGACCTTCTGGACGACGGAGGGATCGGGTTGGACGAGGTCCTCCTTCTCCACACGGGAGGCGAAGGGACCGAGGTCCGCCGTGCCGACTCTCAGGACGAGGTACGCACGCTCCTGGAAGGCGGCCTTTCGCTGGCGGAAGTGGTGATCCCGCGGACCCGTCCCGAGCGAGCGGAGCAACTCGCCTTGTTCGACACCTGATCCATGGCCGAGAGCATCGTCATCTCGGGAGCCGTCGAGGGTCCGGTGGATGAGGCCGTGCTTCGCCGTCTCGTCCGGGATTCCGGGGCCGTACCTGGAACGTTTTACGGCAAGAAGGGCAAGGATCGGCTCGTGCAGCAGGTTTCCGCCTACAACCACGCGGCGCGCCTCTCCCCGTGGATCGTCCTCATGGACCTTGATCGCGACGCTGACTGCGCCGCCGGGCTCAGAAATCGTCTGCTTCCAAATGAGCCGGTCCCCAATCTCTGCCTCCGAATTGCGGTCCGGACGGTTGAAGCGTGGCTTCTGGCGGACCGGGAGCGTTTCTCCGATTTCTTCGCCGTCGCTGCTTCCAAGGTGCCTCCGAGTCCTGAATTCCTCCCGGATCCGAAGAGGACGATCATTGAGTTGGCCCGCTCCTCACGCAGGAAGGAGATTCGCAGCGACATGATACCGAGACCCGAAAGCGGCCGGCCCGTCGGTCCTGCCTATACCTCTCGAATGATCGAGTACATTGAAAGCGCGAAGGGATGGCGTCCGGCGGTTGCCGCAGAGGCTGCGGACAGCCTTCGCCGATGCCTGAAGTGTATCCAGCGGCTGATCCGACAGAGCTGATTGGCGGAGGGGGTGGGATTCGAACCCACGGGCCCTTGCGGGCCGACGGTTTTCAAGACCGTTGCTATCGACCGCTCAGCCACCCCTCCGGTGCTTCAAGCTTACTGCGGCGGCGTGATGCGCTCCAGCCCCGCCATGTAGGGCCGGAGCGGCTCCGGGATCACCACCGAGCCGTCCGCCTGCTGGTAGTTCTCCAGGATCGCGATCAAGGTCCGGCCCACGGCGAGACCCGAGCCGTTCAGGGTGTGCAGCAGGCGGGCCTTGCCGCCTCCGGCCGGCCGGTAGCGCAGGTCCGCGCGCCGCGCCTGGAAGTCCTCGCAGTTGCTGCAGGAGGAGATCTCCCGGTAGAGACCCTGCCCCGGCAGCCAGACCTCCAGGTCGTAGGTCTTCGCCGCGCCGAATCCCATGTCGCCCGTGCACAGCGTCATCCGCCGATAGGGCAGCCCAAGCAGCTCCAGCACCTTCTCGGCGTTGCCGGTCAGCTCCTCCAGCGCGTCATAGCTCGTCTCCGCGCTCGTGAGATGGACCAGCTCCACCTTGTTGAACTGGTGCTGCCGGATCAGGCCGCGCACGTCCTTGCCGTAGGAGCCCGCCTCGCTGCGGAAGCACGGGGTGTAGGCCGTGTAGCGCACCGGCAGCCGCGCCTCGTCCAGGATCTCCTGGCGGTGGATGTTGGTGACCGGGACCTCCGCCGTCGGGATCAGGTAGTACGGATACCCCTCCAGATGAAAGAGGTCCTGCTCGAACTTCGGGAGCTGGCCGGTGCCGACGAGGCTGTCGCGGTTGACGATGAACGGCGGCAGGACCTCGGTGTAGCCGTGCTTGCCCGTGTGGAGGTCGAGCATGAAGGAGATCAGGGCGCGCTCCAGTCGGGCGCCGGCCCCGAAGTAGACCGTGAAGCGCGCGCCGGTGATCTTCGCGCCGCGCTCGAAGTCCAGGATGCCGAGCGCCGGCCCGAGGTCCCAGTGCGCCTTGGGCTCGAAGTCGAACGTCCGCGGCTCGCCCACGACCTTCTCGATCCGGTTTGCGGACTCGTCCTTGCCGACCGGCACACTGGCGTGCGGGAGGTTCGGCAGGGACAGCTCGATTCCGGCCAGCTCGGGCTCGATGGCGGCCAGGCGGGCCTCCAGCTCCTCGATGCGCACCTTGACGCGCCCGACCTCGGCGATGGCCTCGGCGGCGTCTCCACCCTGCTGCTTGACCTTGCCGATCTCCCGGCTGGCGTCGTTGCGCCGCCGCTTGAGGTCCTCCACCTCGACCAGCTCGGAGCGCCGCTCGGCGTCGAGCTTGAGCCAGGTGTCGAGGAGGGAGAGGTCCGCGTTCCGGTTCGCCAGGTCGCGGCGGACGCGCTCAGGGTCTTCGCGCAGGAGGTCTCGGGAGAGCATAGACAGGGGATCTTATCGCAGGGAACGCAGGATTCCGTCATCCCTTGATCGGGATTCCCCAGGCGCCTAGAATCGATGGCATGAAGACGACGCTGGATATTCCGGAGGACGAGCTGCAGGAAGCCATCCAGCACACCGGAGCGAAGACGAAGCGTGATGCCGTCGTCATCGCGATCTCCGAATTCAACCGGCGGAGGAGACTTCAAAAACTCGTCGAGAAGTTCGGGACCCTGGACGGATTCATGACCCAGGAGGAGTTGCGTCGGATGCGGGAGGAGTCCTGAGCTCGGGTCAACGCTTTCTCGTCGACACGTCCGCCTGGGTCGAGACGCTTCGGAAGAGCGGCGACGCAGTCATCCGGGCTCGGGTCAGCGAGGCCACGGCCGATGACCGGGCGGTGCTTTGCGACATGGTACGCGTCGAGCTCTGGAACGGAGCCCGCGATGCCAGGGACCAGAAGCTGCTCAGGGAGATTGAAGAGCAGCTCCAGAGTGTTCCGACGACGCCGGAGGTCTGGGCTCGAGCGCGGGACCTCGCGCGTCTCGCCCGTGCCAAGGGCGTCACCGTGCCCGCAGCCGACCTCCTGATCGCCGCCTGTGCCCAGCAGCATCAGCTTCAACTCATCCACAACGATACCCACTTCGACAAGCTGGAGACACTCGAGAGCGACGACCTGTAAGGAAGGTCCTTCAAACGCAGGGCGCCGTGCATCCGTAGGAAGGGATAACATCCCGCCGGCTCCTATGCGCAACCTGCTCACCCGCTTTCTCCTACCCCTGGCCGTGCTGGGCGCCATCGCGGCGTTCTCGGTCCGCGAGGCCGGCCCCGCGGCGGGCGAGGGTCTGTTCCTGGGGGAGCTGGCGGCGGCGGTGCTCCTGGTGGTGGCCGCCCTGGCCCCGGGTCCCGCGGCCGAGCTCGGCCTGGGCGCCACGCTCGCGGTGACCGCGGTGTGGTCCCTGCCTCCGGGGCCGGGACGGGGCGCGACGGTCGTGCTCCTTCTTCTCGCCACGTTCGGGATCTCGGCGGTTCAGCGCCTCTCCCGGGTTCTTCCCGAGCTGCCGGCGGCGGTGACGATCCCCCTGGCCCTTGGGGCCCAGCTTTTCCTGCGGAGCGAGCTGCTCTTCGAGCCGGTCACGGTCCGGACGCTCGTCGCCCTGCTGGCTCTGCCGGTGGTTGCCGGTCTCGCGTTGACGGTCGCGGCCCGGCGCATCGAGGGGCCGCTCGTCCTGATCGCCGCGGCCGTGGCTCTCGCCCTGGGACCGGGCTGGAATGTGAGGACGACGGCCGCCGTGATCGTTCTCGGCGCCGCGAGTCTCCTTCTGAAGCGGCGGATCGGACGGCTGCCGGCGTCCGTGGCGGTTCCGGCCGGAACCCTGCTCGCGGTTCTGCTCGCGGTCATGGCCCTGCTCGACGCCTACCCCTGGCGCCGGGAGCAGCCGTTGCGCGACGCGCTCGGCCTAGCCCGATCCATCCCGGACCTGTTCGCCGCCGGAACGCCGCTGCTCGATCCGGAGACGTCGATCCCGTTCGACGCCGACCGGCCGACGCGCGACAAGGACCTCCCTCTCGAACCGATCACATCGATCGTGATCGAGTCGGCGCTCTCGAACGGCGCTCCGCTCGCGGACGGCACTCCGGTCGCCGTGATCCGCCTGACGGACGAGGAGGGGCGGAGCGTCGAGCGCACCCTCCGCGCCGGCTCGGATACCGGCGAGTGGGCGGCCCGGCGGAGCGACGTGCTGCGGACCGCCCGGCTCCGCTCTCCCGGACCCTGGATCACCTGGATCGCCGGCGACTTCTTCGCCCAGCGCTACCGCTGCCGGTGGGACCTCCCTCCCGGCCGCTACACGCGGATGCGGATCGAGCGGAGCCCCGGCCTGCCGCGGAACGTCAGCCTCGCCGTGCACCAGGTGGAGCTGCGCGGTCCCGGTCTCGCGCGGGCCCTGTCGCTCGCTCCGGGCGATCCGTTCCGGGGCACGCTCCTGGTTCTGCCCTTGATCCTCGCGGCGCTCGCCTGGATCCACCGCCGGTCGATCCGCCAGGGCGCATTGCCTCTCGACCGGCGCGGGACCTTCGGCGAGATCGCGGCGCTCGCCGGGCTCGTCCTGTTGATCTGGATGCGGCCGCACCTGAACCTCGGACGGGCCGACGAGGTCCTGGCCGCCGGGCTGCTCCTGGTGCTCGGCCATCGCGTCCTCCGGCAGGTCCTCGCGCTTCGCCCCCTCCTCGGCGAGCGCGTGCCGGACTGGCCTTCGGCCGCATTCTTCCTCTTGCCGCTGGCGGCCTATCTCGCGATCCTCCCCTGGTCGACCTTCCACCGCCAGCCGGACGGCGACGAGCCCTACAACCTGCTCATCACCCACAGCCTGGCCTACGATTTCGACGCCGACCTGACCAACAACTACGCGGACGGCGACTGGCGGCACTTCATGGACCGGCCGATCGCGCCGCAGCCCGGCGATCCGGTCGATCCGGATGGCAGGCTCTACTCCCGGCACAACGAGGCGCTGCCCATGGTGCTGGCGCCCGCCTACCGGCTGGCGGGCAAGACCGGGGCGTTGGCGGTCATGGCGGCGTTCACCGCGGCCCTGGCCTGGATGACGCTCCGCCTGGCCCGGAGGTATGTGCCGGACCGGCCGGGCGAGGTCCTCGCGGTCTGGGCGCTGGCGGCGTTCGCGCCTCCTCTCCTCCTCTACTCGTACCAGGTCTGGGTGGAGGTGCCGGCGACGCTGCTCCTGGTCGTGGCGCTCGACCGCATCCTGGGTTTCGACGGCCGGCGCTGGGACTGGGCCGAGTGGCTCGGGATCGGCCTGCCGGTTCTGCTGCTGCCACTGGTCAAGATGCGTTTCATGCTCATCGCCGTCCCGCTGGTGGCCATGGCCTGGTGGTACAGCGGCCGGCCGCGCAAGCCGATCCTGATCCTGTCGGGGCTGCTGTCGGCGCTCGGCGCGGGCATGCTGCTCTACAACCAGTTCGTCTACTCGAACCCACTCAAGATCCACTCCTGGGAGGAGATCGACCCGCAGCGCCACACCTGGATCCACTATCTGCAAGGCGGCCTCGGCCTGTTCTGGGATACGGCGTTCGGGCTGTTCGGCTGCGCGCCGGTCTGGATGCTCCTGCTGCCCGCGGCGGTGCTGCTCCTGGCGCGGCGCAGCCGTCTCCTGGTCCATCTCGCGGTGCTGAGCGCGCCCTACCTGCTCATTGTGGCGCCGCGCACGGAGTGGTACGGCGGATGGTCGCCGCCGTTCCGCTATGCGCTGATCGCGCTGCCCCTCCTCGCGCTCGGCCTGGTGCCGCTGCTCGCCGGCCGGCGCGGGCCGGGCGCGCGGGCGCTGATCGCCGGGCTCGCGACGCTCACCCTGGCGCTCACGCTGGTCTGGGTGGTGGTGCCGGGCTGGACCTACAACTTCGCGAACGGCAGGACGTATCCCCTCGATCACCTGGGCGAGAGACTGGGCGAGGACCTGGCGCGGTTCTTCCCCAGCTCGGTCCGGCCGCGGCCGGCCACCTGGATCTGGCCGCCGGTCTCGCTCGGTCTGGCGGCGCTGGCCTGGTGGCTGCCGCTCCGGAAGAGGAGCCGGGAGGGATCGGCGCTCGCGGGTGTGGCGCTGGCGATCGCCGGAGCCGCGGCGCTGCCGGCGGTGGCGGCCCGGATGCCCACTCGCACCGTGGAGATGGAGGACGCAGAGGTCTCGAAGAGCGGCGGCCACGTCCATCCCGACCTCTGGATCATCGAGCGGGCGCGCTACCGCGGCGGCTGGGTGCTGCGCATCGACGAGACGCTGAAGGCGCCGGTCAACCCGGGCGGATCGAAGGTGACGCTCGCGCTCCATGGCGAATTCATCCGCAACCAACCGGTGTCGTTCCGCCTCGACGTGCGGGCCGGGGACCGGCTGCTGGCGATCTGGACGCCGGGCCGGAGCCGCGTCTGGGAGAAGGTCGTGCTCGGGCCCTTCGACTGGCCGGCCGGAGAGCCGCTCGTGCTGGCCGCCTACGGACCCCATCCGCCGGGAGCGCTCAACGGCGCGATCCTGGACCGGGTGGACTTCCACTGGGAGAAGTAGGTGGCATCCTCGGATTCACGCGTGACGGCTGTGATCCCGACCCTCGGCCGCAGCCCGTGGCTCCTGCCGTGCCTGGAAGCCCTGCGCAAGGACGCGCCGGAGATCGAGATCGTCCTGATCGATCAGGGCGAGACGCCCATCCAGACCGATCTGGCCGACAAGATCCTCCGGCTGGGTCGGAACCTCGGGTTCGCCTCGGCCACGAACCTCGGGATCGCCGCCTCGAACCGGGAGTTTGTCGCGACGGTCAACGACGACGCCCTGGTCGAACCGGGTTGGACTGGCCGGCTGATCGAAGCCCTCGACCGCGAGCCGCGGGCCGCGGCGGCGCAGGGGGTGAACCTGATCCTGGGCGCTCCGGATCTCGCCGACGGCTGCGGCATCGCCTGGAACCGCTGGACCCAGGCAGTCCAGGTCGGCCACGGCGAGCCGGCGCCGGGCGGCTCGGAACCGATCCGGGAGGTGCTCGGCGTCTCGGCCACGGCGGCGATCTACCGGCGCGAGGCCCTGCCCTCCCACCCCTTCGATCCGGACCTGGTCTCCTACTATGAGGATGTGGACCTCGCCGTCCGCCTCCGCGCCGAGGGGTGGAAGGCCCTGCTGGTCCCCGCCGCCCGTGCCCGGCACGCCGGGTCCTCGACCGGAAGCACCATGAGCCGGGAGCGGTGGCGGCTGCTCTACGGCAACCGCTGGATCGTCGCCCGGCGGGCTTTCGGCCGGCGGGGCCGGCTCCGGATGGCCGTGCGCGACCTGCTCGACCTCCTCCGGGCCGCGCTCTCCCTGGATGGCGCCCGGGTCGCGGGCATCCTGGGCGGGTGGGTGCGGGCTGTTCGTTCTTGAGCTTTTGCGCGCCACGACACGTGGCGACTCGCCACGAGGTGTGGCGTCGCGCAGCAGGGCGTGGCGAGACCATCCCCTGTTGTGGCGCCTCGCCACAACACGTGGCGGAGCGCCACAAGGCGTGGCGAGGCGCGGAGAGACGTGGCGAGGCCATCCCCGACCGTGGCGCCTCGCCACAGCGCGTGGCGCGGCGCCACGAGGCGTGGCGGGTTCCCCCCGGTGCGTTGACAGTCCTGGCAGGCGGAGTAAGAATCCAGGAAGTATGATTCTTACCGAGGCCGGGAGGTCGCATGCGCATCACCAGCAAGGGACAGGTCACCATTCCCATCGAGATCCGGGAACGGCTGGGGCTTCTGCCTCACACCGAGGTGCGGTTCGAAGTGGATGGGAACGCCGTGCGGATTCTCCGGGAGAAGACTTCCGATGGGCGGGGCCAGCGGCTGGTCGAGCGGATGCGGGGCCGGGCGACCTCGAAGATGAGCACCGAGGAGATCCTCGCCCTGACCCGCGGAGAGAGCTGAGCGGCGTCCTCGTCGATGCCAATGTGATCCTCGACGTCGCGACCGAGGATCCGCTGTGGAGCGAATGGTCCGCGACGATGCTCGCTCGCTGCGCCGACAGCGGCCTGCTCATCATCAATCCCATCATCTACGCGGAGGTCTCCGTCGGCTTCGACCGCATCGAAGAGCTCGACGAGGTGCTCCCCGCGGATGCGTTCCGCCGCGATCCTCTCCCCTGGGAGGCCGCCTTCCTGGCCGGCAAATGCTTCCTCGCCTATCGCCGCAGGGGCGGCGCCCGCCGGTCGCCTCTTCCCGACTTCTACATCGGCGCGCACGCGGCGGTCAAAGGACTGCCACTGCTGACCCGCGACCCCAGACGGTACCGCACCTACTTCCCCCATCTGAGCCTTCTGGCTCCCGATGAGGAGAGTCCCGAATAGCCGCTTCGTCCATGCCCCGGCTGACCGGCATCGTCGTCCACTGGCGCAATGAAGAGCCTCTTGCGGAGCTGACCGCCGCCTGGCCCAGCGACCCGCGGTTCGAGCTGATCGTGGTGGATAACGAATCGTCGGAGCCCCTGGCGCTCGGCCCGGGCCGGCTGGTCCAGCCTGGACGAAACCTGGGCTTCGCGGGAGGAGCCAACGCCGGGGCCGCCGAAGCGCAGGGAGAAATCCTCCTGATCCTCAACCCCGACGCCGTGCCCGAGCCGGGCGCGCTCGACCGGCTGCTCGAAGGCTTCGAGGCTCATCCCGAGTCCGCCGGCCTCGCGCCTCGCCTGGTGGGATCGGACGGCCGGTCCCAGGCGGGATGGCAGCTCCGGCGTCTTCCTTCTCCATGGCAGCTCCTTCTCCAGGCATTTCCGTTCACCGGCACTTCCGAGGCTGGACCCGAGCCGCCGGTCGGGTCGCCGGTCGAGCAGCCGGCGGCGGCGGCTTTGGCTCTGAGACGAAGCGTCTTCGAGGCGGTCGGCGGGTTCGACACCGCGTTCCATCCGGCCTGGTTCGAGGACGTGGACCTCGCCGCCCGACTCAAGCAGACCGGGCATGTCCTTCTCTACTGGCCGGCGGCCGTGTTCCGGCATGGCCTGGGAAGCACCGTACCCCGGCTTGGCTACGGACGGTTCCTCTGGATCTACTACCGGAACCTGATGCTCTATCTCGGCCGGCATCATGGAGCGCTCTGGTCGCTGGCTGCCCGGATGGCGCTGGTGCCGGGGATGACGATCCGGCTGCTCCTCCTTCCTTTCTATAGGCCACGGCGCGCGGCTTCCCGGTCCGAAGCCTTTCGCGGCCTCCTGATGGTCCTCGCCGGAGCCGTCACGGATTGGAAACGGCCATGACGGAGGTCTCCGTCTGCATCGTGACCTTCAACTCCGCGGCCGACCTGCCCGGCTGCCTGGAGTCGGTGGCCTCCCTGCCGGTGGTCGTCGTGGACTGCGCGAGCACGGATGACACCGTGGCGGTCGCCCGCCGCTATCCGGTTGAGCTCGTCGAGCTGAAGGAGAACCGCGGCTTCGCGGGCGGCATGAACGAGGCAATCTCGCACACCTCGGCGCCGTTCGTGCTGACCCTCAACGCCGACGCCCGGCCGGCTCCGGATTTCGTCAGCCGGCTCCTCGCCCGCATGGACCAGCCGAAAGCCGGAGCCGTCACGGGACGGTTGGTTCGGCCAAACGGGCATCTCGACGCCTGCGGCATGCGGTTGACCTCCTCCTGGCGCCACCTGGACCGGGGCTCCGGCGAGGTGGACCGCGGCCAGCTCTCCCAGCCGGAGCGGGTCTTCGGCGCGACCGGCGCGGCCACCCTGTTCCGCCGCGAGGCCCTGGAGGACGTGGCGGTCGAGGGCGAGGTCTTCGACTCCCGGTTCCACTCCTTCCGCGAGGACGCCGAGCTCGCCTTCCGGCTGCGCGAGCGCGGCTGGGAGATCCTCTACGAGCCGGCCGCCGTCTGCGAGCACCGCCGGTTCAACCTGCCCGAGCGCCGTTCCGCCATGCCGCCGATCGTCAACTACCACTCGCTCAAGAACCGCTATCTGCTCCGGATCTATCACCAGACCGCGGGCAACCTGCTCCGGACGCTGATCCCGACCGCCTTCCGGGATCTCCAGGCGCTCGGCTACGTCCTGCTTCGCGAGCACACCTCCATCCCGGCCTACTCCTGG
Source organism: Acidobacteriota bacterium (assembly GCA_040349255.1). Taxonomy (GTDB): domain Bacteria; phylum Acidobacteriota; class Thermoanaerobaculia; order Multivoradales; family UBA5704; genus DATMER01. Next base: position 44,933 of record JBEQUE010000218.1, read on the forward strand.
CTGTGGCGGAACCGCCGCGAGCTGTGGCGGCGGCGGCGGGTCATCCAGGGACGGAAGACCACGGAGATCGAGCGCTGGTTCCGCGTCCAGGGGATTCCTCTGTGAAGGTGGCCCTGATCGGCAGCCGGGGGATCCCGAACCGCTACGGCGGCTACGAGACGCTCATGGAGGAGCTGGCCACCCGGCTCGTGGCGCGCGGGTTCCAGGTGACCGTCTACTGCCGGTCGCACTCGACTCCGCGCTCTCTGAAGGAATACCGCGGCGCCGAGCTGGTCGTTCTGCCCACGATCCGCACCAAGTACCTGGACACGCCGGTCCATACCTTCCTCTCCTGCCTGCACGCGTCGCGGGCCGGGTACGACGCGGCGCTCGTGGTGAACTCGGCGAACGCGATCTTCGTCCCCCTGCTGCGGATCGGCGGCGTGCCGGTGGCGCTCCATGTGGACGGGATCGAGAAACGGCGCGCCAAGTGGGGGCCGGCCGGCCGGTTCGTCTATGCGCTGTCTGAGCGGCTCGCCTGCGCCCTGCCCGACATCCTGGTCACCGACGCCGAGGTCATCCGGCGGCACTACCTCGACCGCTACCGCGCCGAGTCGGTGCCGATCGCCTACGGCGTCGAGCCGCGCCCGCCGGCTGAAGAGGGGGTACTCGCGCGGCTGGGTCTCTCCCACCGCCGCTACTTCCTCTACGTGAGCCGGTTCGAGCCGGAGAACAATCCGCACCGCGTGGCCGAGGCCTACCGCCAGGTCGGCGGCGATCTGCCGCTGGTCATGGTCGGCGGCGCACCCTACGCGGGCGAGTTCATCCGCGGCTTCACCCAGGGCGCGGACCCGCGCATCCTCTTTCCCGGGGCGATCTATGGCGAGGGCTATCGCGAGCTTCTGTCCCACGCTCTGGCCTATGTCCACGCCACCGAGGTGGGAGGCACCCACCCGGCGCTCGTGGAGGCCATGGGTTACGGCAACTGTCCGGTCGTCAACGACACGCCGGAGAACCGGGAGGTGGCCGGCGGCGTCGGCCTCTACTTCCGCGCCGAGACCCCCTCGACCCTGGCCGACCAGCTCGATTGGGTGCGCCGAAACCCGGGCCGGGCGGCGGCCCGCGGACGCGCCGCGGCCCGCCGCGCCAGGCTCCTCTATTCCTGGGATCGGGTCACGGAGCGGTACGCCGAGCTGTTCCGGAGATTGTCATCTCGCTAAAATACCAGGGGAGCATAGATGCAACTCGCGCGTCGCACGTTAGAATAGCGGGCGGCATGACGAGGCCGCTCCGGAGAGAACTCCCCATTCCATGCTGAAAGAACGAGCCCGGATCCTCGCGGTCGGAATCTTCCTGCTGGATCTCGCTCTTGTCGCGGCCGCATTTCTCTCGGCGTTCGCGATACGGAGCTGGTTCCTCCCCTGGTTGGCTCCGAAGACGTTCCCGAGCCACCTGTACCCGCTTTCCGAGTACCTGCCGCTGCTGCCGCTGGCGCTCGCGATCTGGGGCGGACTGCTGCTGTCCTCGGGCCGCTACCGCTCGCACCGCACGGTGCCGATCCTCGACGAGGCCTGGGCCATCCTGCGGGTCTGCCTGTCGGGAGCGGTGATCTTCACGCTGGTCCTCTACATCGCCCGGGTGGACGAGCACCTGCTCGGCAACGACCGCATCAGCCGCTTCTGGGTCTTCCTGTTCGCGGCCTTCGCCTGCCTCTTCCTGCTCGCCGAGAAGCTGGGCATCCGCACGACGGCCCGGTACGTGCGCTCCCATGGCTTCAATTACCGAGCGGTGCTGATCGTCGGCACGAGCCCCACGGCCCACCGCATCGCCGAGTCGATCCGCGTCCATCGCTTCTGGGGCTTCCGCGTGCTCGGGTTCATCGGCATCGGGGACGGAGGGAGCGAGCCGTGGACCGGGCGCTATCCGCTGCTCGGCCAGGTGGAAGACATCCCGCGCATCGTCGAGAGCAACGTGGTGGACGACGTGATCTTCGCGGTCCACCGCCGCGAGCTCGACCGGCTGGAGGACCTCTTCCTCAGCCTCCAGGAGCAGGGCATCCGCACCCGGTTCGCGCTCGATCTGTTCCCGCACGCCCTGGCCCGGGTCGAGATGGAAGAGCTGGACGGCATGCCGCTGCTGTCCTTCGCCACGACGCCGACGAGCCAGCTCCAGCTCATGGCGAAGCGGGTCCTGGACATCGCGCTCGCTTCACTCCTCCTGCTGCTCGGCCTGCCGGTGGTGACCATGATCGCGCTGGCGATCAAGATCACCTCGGGCGGCACGGTGTTCTTCCGCCAGACCCGCTGCGGCCTGAACGGGCGTTTCTTCACGCTCTACAAGTTCCGCACGATGGTCGAGGACGCCGAGGAGCGGCGCCGCGAGCTGCTGCACTTGAACGAGATGCAGGGCCCGGTGTTCAAGCTGAAGAGCGATCCGCGGGTGACGCTGCTCGGCCGCTTCCTGCGCCGCTTCAGCCTGGACGAGTTCCCGCAGTTCTGGAACGTGCTGCGCGGCGACATGAGCCTGGTCGGCCCCCGGCCGCCGATCCCCGAGGAGGTCGCGCAGTACAAGCGCTGGCAGCGCCGCCGCCTCGCCATGAAGCCGGGCCTCACCTGCCTGTGGCAGATCAGCGGCCGGAACAACATCGACTTCGACCGCTGGATGCAGCTCGATCTCGAATACATCGACTCCTGGTCGCCGATGCTCGACCTGAAGATCCTGCTGAAGACGATCCCGGTGGTGCTTACGGGAAAAGGCGCTTCGTAGGAAGCCGGCCCGCGATCAGCCCCAGCGTCGCCTCCACCACCTCCGCCAGCGGCTTCTCGTCGGCCAGGCCCTTGCCGGCCAGGGGGAAGGCGGTGCCGTGATCGACCGAGGTCCTCAGGAACGGCAGGCCCAGGGTCCAGTTGGTCGCCAAGCCAAAGGCGGCGGTCTTCACGGCGATCAGTCCCTGGTCGTGGTAGAGGGCGAGGACCCAGTCGAACTCGCCGCGCCGGGCGCGGGCGAAGAGCGAATCGGCGCTCTCGGGACCGTGGACGTCCAGCCCCCGCTCGCGCGCCGCGGCCACGGCGGGCGCCAGGATGCGGCCGTCCTCCTCGCCGAGCAGTCCGCCCTCTCCGGCGTGTGGGTTCAAACCGGCCAGCGCGATCTTCCCGCCGGCGTGGCGGTGGAGACAGTCGAGCGCCTCGGCGATCGTGTCGCCGCGGATCCCGTCCAGGGCCTCGCGGATCGGCAGGTGGACGTTGAGGAGCGCCACCTGGAGCCCGGGCGCCAGGAAGGCCATCAGGTAGTCGCGGCCGTAGCGCTCCAGGCCGCAGGCCTCGGCCAGGTAGTCGGTGTGGCCCTTGAAGCCGGGCAGGACGTGCCGGGCGATCGACTCCTTGCTGACCGGCGCCGTGACCAGCGCGTCGGCCGCTCCGGAGCGGACCAGCGAGATGCCGGCGTCGAGCGCGGCCATGGCGCCGGCCGCGTCCGCGAGCCCGGACGCGCCGAGCGTGATCGACCGGCGGTCGCCGACCGGATCCAGTATCGGGATCAAATCGGGAATGAAGTCGCCCTCCTCCACGGCTCCGGCGACGTACCGCAGACGGTCCCAGGGGAAGTCCGGGAGCGACGGGCGGAGCGCGTCGAGCGCCGACCGCTCGGCGATCAGGAGCGGTCGCCAGCCGGCAGGCGGGCCGGGCGCGAGGAGCTTGAGCAGGATTTCGGGGCCGATCCCGGCGGGATCACCCTGGGTGAGCACGAGACGAGGAAGAGGCATCAGTCGCGGTCGAATTCGCTGTCCACCACGCGCTTGCCCCGCCGCTGCTTGAGCTCCTCCTCCTTGAACATGTAGCGGATGAAGTGCTTCTGGATCAGCAGGTTGGGCCCGACGTGGCGGTTCAGCTTGATCGCCCCCTTGTCGTACCACTCGATCCACCCGCGCAGTTCCTCGCCGTCGGTCAGGACCACCACCATCGGGGTCTTCGACGCCATCTGCTTGAGGTAGTAGAACTCCTCGGCGTTGGTCTGCTCGGGCGGGCTCTGCTTGCGCCGCACGCTGCGCGCAGGCATCTCCTTCTTGAGCTCGTTCATGTCGGGGCGGATCAGTTTGCGGTTCGCCATGTTTGGGTCCATGCCGGGTCCTTTCAGGCCGGCGGCGGTGCCGACGGCCGGTCCTGACCCTTGTTGGTCTTGTAGTTGTCGTCCTCGTAGGCCAGGCAGCAGAGCAGCCGCCCGCACTGGCCCGAGATCTTGGACGGGTTCAGGCTCAGGTTCTGACGCTTGGCCATCTGGATCGAGATCGGCCGGAAGTCCTTGAGCCAGGTCGAGCAGCAGAGCGTGCGCCCGCAGACGCCGATGCCGCCGATCAGTCCGGCCTCGTCCCGCGCCCCGACCTGCACCATCTTCACCCTCACGGAGAAGCGGCTCGACAGGTCGCGCACGAGTTGCCGGAAGTCCACCCGCCCGTCCGACGTGAAGTAGAAGGTTGCCTTCTTTCCGCTCAGGGAGAAGTCGACCAGGGAGATCTTCATGTCCAGGCTGAGCGCCCGCGAGCGCTCCTGCGCGAAGACCTTTCCTGTCATCTCGTTCTGACACTGCCGGTCATAGGCCGCCATGTCCGAGTCGTCCGCGCCGCGCAGGATCGGGCGCGCGCTCGACTTCTGGCACGGCTTGAACACCGGCATCGGCGATTGCTCGACATGGCCGAGCGCCGGACCCGACTCCAGATCCACGACCACCCGGGCCCCGCGGGCGAAGATCTTCCCACCCGTCGTGCAGAGCGTCAGGTTCGTCTCGTCCCGGAACCGCACCCCGACGAACGCGTCCTCGACCGCCGTCGACATGCCCTTGAAAGCACAACCGCTACAGCTCATGGTTCATCCCAGTCCCTTGCGACAGCGTTGCAGCCTCTTGCACGATGAATACCAGCTCCGCCGGCCCGCCGCCGAGGCGCAAGGGGAAGTCGAGCTCGGTACGACCGGAGGAGAAAATCGGGCGTTACGGTATCACGAACCCGAAGCGAGCGCCTTCTCGACCACCCTCCGGCCGATGTCGCGCCGGTAGACCTTGCCCGGCCAGTCCACCCGCTCCGCCGCCACGTAGGCCTTGCGCAGCGCTCCCGCCAGGTCGGGGTCGGTGGCGCAGACCGAGAGCACCCGACCCCCGGCGCTGACCAGCTCGCCAGTCTCTCCTATGGCCCCGGCGGTCAAGGCAGTCCCGGCGTGGAAGATCTCCACTCCGGGCACCTCGGCGGCGTGGTCCAGCCCGCGGATCGGCTCGCCCGTGACCGGCCGGCCCGGATAGCCCGGGCTCGCCAGCACGAGGCAGGCCGAGACCTCCTTGCGGAACGAGAGCCGGCGGACGTCGAACTCTCCGCGCGCGCCCGCGGCGAGCACCGGCAGCAGGTCGTCCTCCAGACGCAGCAGGATCGCCTGGCACTCGGGATCGCCGAAGCGGGCGTTGAACTCGAGGACGCGCGGACCGTCCTTGGTGAGGATCAGGCCGGCGTAGAGGACGCCCACGAACCGCCGCCCCTCGGCCGCCATCCCGGCCACGGTCGGGTGGATGATCTTCTCCAGCACCTCGGCGGCGGTCTCGGCGGGGAGCACCCCGGCCGGGCTGTGCGAGCCCATGCCGCCGGTGTTCGGACCGGTGTCGTCGTCGCCGATCCGCTTGTAGTCCTTGGCGGTGGCGAGCGGCAGGACGCGCTCGCCGTCCGAGAGCGCCATGAAGGAGACCTCCTCGCCGTCCAGGAAGGCCTCGACGATCGCGCGGTCGCCGCTCGCGCCAAAACGGCGGTCCTCGAAGAGGTCGCGGACCGCGGCGTCGTACTCGGCCTCGTCGGCCGCGATCACCACACCCTTGCCGGCGGCGAGGCCGTCGGCCTTGATCACCACCGGCCAGCCGAAGCGGCCCCGGACCTCGCGCGCCTGCTCGGCGCCGTGCACCACCACGAACGGCGCGGTCGGGATGCCGTGGCGCTGCATGAGCTCCTTGGAGAAGACCTTGCTGCCTTCGAGCTCCGCGGCAAGCAGGGTGGGGCCGAACGCCTTCAGGCCGCGGGCCGTGAGCTCGTCCACGAGCCCGAGGGTGAGCGGCAGCTCGGGGCCGACGACGGTGAGGTCGATCTTCATCTCGGTCGCGAAGTCGGCGAGGCGCTGGACCTCCTCGGCCGCGATCGGCACCAGGTCGGCCACCCGCGCGATGCCGGGGTTGCCCGGCGCGCAGTAGAGCTCGGTCAGGAGCGGGCTCTGGCGCAGCTTCCAGCACAGGGCATGCTCGCGGCCTCCGCCGCCCACGACCAGCACTCTCATGAAGGCCTCCGATCCGCCGCGGCCGCGGAGAGCGCGGTCACGGCCATCGCATCGAGGATGTCCTCGGCCGAGCACCCCCGAGACAGGTCGTTGATCGGCCGGTCGAGACCCTGGAGCAGCGGTCCCACCGCCCGCGCCCCGGCCAGCCTTTCGGTCAGCTTGTAGGAGATGTTCCCGGCGTCGAGGTCCGGGAACACGAGGACGTTGGCCCGGCCGGCGACCGGGCTGCCGGGTGCCTTGCGGCCGGCCACGTCCGGCACCAGGGCGGCGTCGGCCTGCAGCTCGCCGTCCACCTGGAAGTCCACGCCGCGCCCGCGCAGGACCTCCAGAGCCGCCCGCACCTTCTCGACCCGCGGATGGCGGGCGCTGCCATGGGTCGAGAACGAGAGCAGGGCCACGAGCGGCTCCTCGTCGAGCAGCGTGCGGCAGCTCCCCGCCGCGGCCTCCGCGATGTCGGCCAGTTGCTCGGGGTCGGGATCGGGGACCACGCCGCAGTCGCTGTAGATCAGCGCTCGGCCTCCGCGATCGGCAGGCAGCACCATCAGGAAGCAGGAGGAGACGGTCTTGAGGCCGGGCCTCGGGCCGATCACCCGCAGCGCGGCCCGCATGGTGTCAGCCGTGGTCGCCACCGCGCCCATGACCGCGCCGTCCGCGCGCCGCGAGGCGACCCGCAGGCAGGCGTAGTAGAGCGGGTCGAGCGCCAGGCTGCCGGCGTCGGCCGGGTCGAGGCCGCGGGCCGCGAGGCGCTCGGAGAGGCGGGCCGTGAGGTGATGGAGGTCGGGCTCGGCGATCGGCTCCAGGACCGGGACGCTGAGAGAAAGGCCGGCCTCGGCCGCGACCCGCGCCACCTCCTCGCGCCGGCCGACGACGTTCACCCGGCAGAGGCCCGAGGCCGCGGCGCGCTCGGCGGCGGTGAGGACGCGCGGGTCCTCGCCCTCGGCGAGCACGATCGTGGCTCCGACCTGACTGGCCCGTTCGCGCAGGCGGTGCAGAAGGTTGCCGGGACCGAACATCGGGTCCCGGATTCTAGCCTATCCCTTGAGGACCATGGTGCCGGTCGGCTGCGGCACGCCACCCTCGGGCTCGACCGTCACGGCCCAGGCCTGGATCTGGCCGGGCGGCGCCACGTTCTCCACCCGCAGGTTGCCGCTGCCCTGCTCGTCCACGTCGAACGTGCCGGCCGAGATCGGCTTGCCGTCCTGGATCCACCAGAGCTGGTAGGTCTTGCCCGGCTCGGAGGCCGGCAGGCCGGAGGCATAGAACACGGCCGCGCCGCGCTGTGGGCTGATGAAGGTGTGGCCGCTCGCCTGCGGGGTCGTTTCAAGGCCGGCGAGCTGGACCAAGCGCGAGTCGGGCGAGGTGATGATCGACAGCGACTCCGCCAGGCGCTGCGACTCGGCGCGGGCGAGGCCGAGCTGCTGGTCGAGGCCGGCGACCTCGCGGGCCAGGCGGTCGCGATCGGCGCCGACCTGGTCCAACTGCCGGCCGAGCTGCGCCTGGCGCCAGAGCGATCCGGCCGCGATCAGCAGGCAGGCCGCGGCCGCGAGCCCGGCCCAGCGGGTGACCGGGGACCGCCGGATCGCTACGACCGGCGCGGGGGCGGCCGGCGCCGGGGCCAGCCGCTGGATGCGCCTCCGGGTCGTTTCCGAGGGCTCGACCGGCTCGACCGAGGCCGCCAGCTCCTCGACGTCGCCCTGCCACAGGTCGAGCAGGCGGCGGCACTCCTCGCAGCCGGCGGCCAGGTGGGCCTCCAGCTCGCGCAGCTCCCCGCCGTCCAGCGCGCCGAGGGCGTACGCCGGCAGGAGCTCTTCGTGGCGGGTGGAGTGGCCCGGTGTCATGACGTGCTCAACGCCTGCCGCAGCTTGTTCATGCCCAGCAGGATCCGGGATTTGATCGTCCCGAGCGGAGCTTTCAAACGCTCGGCGATCTGGGTGTGGGTGAGGCCCTCGAAGAAGGCCAGCTCGATGCAGTGGCGCTGCTCGGGCGACAGGACGCCGAGGGCCGAACTGACGCGGCTCTTGCGCTCCGCCGCCTCCAGCCGGCCGGTGCCGTCGGGCTCGATCCGGTCGAGACGGGTCTCCTCCTCGACCGACTCCTCCTCGCGCCGCCGCCGCGCTTCCCGGCGCCGCAGGCGGTCCAGGGCGCGGGAGCGGGCCAGCATCAGGAGCCAGCCGCGCGGCGAGGAGCGCTCCGCGTCGTAGCGGTCGGCCTGGGTCCAGACCTGGAGGAAGACCTCCTGCAGGACCTCCTCGGCCTCGGCCCGGTCGCCCAGGATGCGGACGAGCAGGCCCAGGGCGACCGGCGAATGCAGGTCGAAGAGCCGCGTAAGCGCTTCGCCGTCGCCCGACGCGATCCGGTGGATCAGGGCGGGCTCGGTGTCCGGAGGCGGGCTTGTCATTGAGAAAGGGACCGGCAGCGGCGACGGTCCCGGGGAGTCTAGCAAGAGTCGCCCCCCTTTTCCGCAAAAACTACCGCGCCGGGAGCTCGAAGGTGAGAGAAGCCCAGAGGCTCTCCCACTCGGCTCCGCTGCCGGCCGGGGCCGGCACCATGTGGACGGCCTTGACCAGCCAGAGGCCCGGACGGTCGAGGCGCAGCGCCGCCTTGCCATGGCGGTCGGAACGGGCGGAAGCCCGGGCGTCCGGAGCGCCCTTCGGAATCGCCACCAGGAGAGCGCCGTCGAGAGGCTTGCCGTGGTAGAGCAGCCGCAGCGGCAGCTCCTCTCCGGGCTTGAGAGCGTAGGGGTTCTTCTCCGCGACCAGCTCCAGCTCGAGGCCGAGCACCCGGTCCCAGCCCGTGCCCGGACCAGAGCCCACCGCCAGCAGCGACTTGGCGCACCGGGAGTAGATCTCGTTGACCGGAGTCGCCCTGGAGCCGCGGAGAGCGCGGATGCGCTCCAGGCCCTCTTCTCCGAGGTACCGGTCGAACTTGGCGGAGTCGAGCTGGACGGTTTCATGGCCGCTGTCGTAGACGATCCAGAGAAGTCCGGGAGAGGACGGGGTTGCGAAGCCCGCCGGGTCCATGCCCGGCACGCCCGGCACCCCCGTCTCTCCCTGGGGTCCCACCGTCGCGAAGCGCTCGATCCGCTGTGGCTCCCTGGGCACCGGGTCTCCCACCAGCCCCTGGCCGACCCGCAGCCGGACCGCGACTCGGCCGCCCGGCGCGGGCCGGAACGTCGAAGGCTCGATCCAGAAGTCATGGGCCCGTCCGGGAGCCGACAGGAGAAGTCCCAGGAGAACGGCGGCGAACGCTCGCGTCGGAGTCATCGTTTCAATCGCCCTCCCCGTTGGCGCCGTTCGGCGAGCCCGGCAGCGGCGACTTGAGATACGGGAAGATGCTGTCGAACTGGCTGGCGTCCTGCAGCGTGCCATCCGTGAACGGCAGGTTGCCCGAGGGCGCGTCCGACGGGTTGCAGCCGAAGGTGCCCGGGAACGCGTGGCAGAGCACGCCCATGGCGACCCGCAGCTCGGCGTCGACCACGTCGTCGCCCGGCCGGCGGCCGTTCGGGAAGCCGGCGTTGTCGCCGCCCAGCACGCCCAGGTTGTTCTGCGACCCCGCCGGGGTCGGCGCGATCGAGGTGTTGAGGCGCAGCATCTCGTGCGGCCGGCCGTCGGAGAGGAAGTTCAGACCCTGGACGCCGGTGGCGAAGGCCGCCACCAGGTCGAGGCGCGGGAAGTTGTTCGGAGCGCGCACGCCGACCGAGCCGAACAGGATCTCCAGCAGCTCGGGCAGCGTCGGGTTCGTGACATAGGTGGCCAGCGCCGCGTCGCCCTCCGGGGTGGCGGCGTTGAACAGGTTCTTGTCCTTGAGGCCGATCACCACCTCGTTGACGAGCGGCATGCCGAGACGCGAGACCTGCACGAAGTCGCCGCTCAGGGTCGCCGGGTCCTCGTAGGTGGGGGTGGAGCTCAGCGAGCGGTTGCGCGGCAGGAGCGCCGTCGTCCAGCCGCCGATCACCGGGCCGTTGCCCGTGAGACAGGCGATCGGGACCTCCAGGATGATCGAGGTGATGTTCTTGTCCTCGAGCAGATTGGGCTCCGCGTCGCGGGGTCCGAGCGGGTTCTCGATGTTGACCAGGTCGAAGATCTCGCCCAGGTTGACCGCGAACGACTCCTTGCGCTGGCCGACGAAGAAGCGGGCCGGGATCGAGTCGCAGCCCGGGATGTCGATGTTCTTGATGAACTGGCGCGCGTAGGCCTCGTAGTCCGGGATCGACTTCTGGCCGATGTTGTCCACCGGCTTGCCGAAGCGCGAGCCGCCGCCGCCGGTCTCCGTGGCGAACTGCCAGTGCGTGCCGTTCGTGATCCGCCCCCGGGCCACGCCGAGGGTGCAGCTCTCCAGCCGGTTGAGCGTGGCGTCGCGCATGCCCGGGCCGCCCGAGATCTGGCCGACGTTGATCAGCGGCACCGAGACCATCTGCGAGCCGACCGGGATCTGGATGTCGGTGATGATGTCCGCGCAGCGGAGCTGGAAGCTGACATCCTCCACTCCGTCGCCACTGTTGTCGATCAGGATCCGGTAGCGGGCGTCCTCGTCCAGGTTGAAATAGTTCGGCCCGCCGTAGGCGTCCTGGAGCGGCAGATAGTTGGCGATCAGCGTGACGTAATCCTGGCGGCCGGCCTCATAGCTGCGGAACATGTAGAAATCCGTTCCGTCCACCTTCGGCATCTGGGTGATCGCGGGCGCCTCGCGGTGGCTCGACGCACCGGCGGGCAAGGCCGGGATCAGCACGGCGGCGGCGAGCAGACCTGCGGCGACACAACGACTCTTCATGGAGATGAACCTCCTTCATCCGAATCCGTTTTGGGGTCTGGGCTTCCGCGGGGCGCCGGCCGGCTCTCGCGTTCTTCAGCAGGGATTACGAAGCGGCCCTGGGATCGGATGAGTGGAACCGGCCTCAACGGTTCGGCAGCTCGAAAGTGAGAGAAGCCCACAGGCTCTCCCAATCCGCACCGCTGTCCGCCGGGGCGGGCACCATGTGGACGGCCTTGACCAGCCAGAGCCCGGAGCGGTCGAGGCGCAGCCCGGCCCGGCCCGAGCCGTCCGAACGCGCGGCGACCTGCGCGCCCGGAGCGCCGGCCGGGATCGCCACCACGAGCGCGCCGGCCAGGGGCTTGCCGTGGTAGAGCAGCCGCAGGGGCAGCTCCTCTCCGGGCTTCAGGGCGTAGGGGTTCCTCTCCGGCACCAGCTCCAGCTCGAGCCCCAGCACCTTGTCGTAGCCCGGCCCGGAGCCGTCCCCCACGGCGATCAGCGACTTGGCGCAGCGGGAGAACATCTCCTCGACGGGCCCGTCCCCGGCGCGGCGCGCGGTCCGCAGCTTGCGGATCCGCTCCAGCCCCTCCTCGCCGAGGTAACGGTCGAACTTCGCGGCGTCGAGCTGGAGCCGGCCGTGGCTGCTGCCGTAGACGAGCCAATAGGTCCCCGGCAGCAGAAACGCCGCATATCCCGCCGGCTCTCCCCCGGAAAGTCCTCGGATCTCCATCTCGCCGCGCACGCCCACCGCCGAGAAGCGCTCGATATAGCGCGGATCGCGGGGCACCGGATCGCCCTGGAGGCCCTGCCCGACCCGCAGCCGGACCGAGATCCGGGCGCCCGGCTGCGGATGGAAGCTCGACGGCTCGATCCAGAAGTCGTGCGCCGGAAGCGGAGCGCACATCACGCCGAGCAGCGCGGCGAAGACGAAAGGCCCGGCGGTTCGCATGGTCTCTCTCCTGTCGGCAGACCGGCCGGGTCAGGGGATGTCGGGCACCGGCGGCGTGTTGATGCCACCGTGGCCCTGGAAGACGCCGTTGTGGGCTGGAGCGAGGAACGGGAACCGCGGGAGGAAGTCCTTGTCGTTGACCTCGACGCCCTTGAAGAGCCCGGCGGCCGGATCGCCGGCGGCGATCAGGCTCAGCAGCACGCTGTTCACGTTGACCTGATGGGAGCTCGGCGTCGGCCCGCCCCCGAGGCGGCGGCCGTTGGGGAAGCTGGAGTCGATGGCGGCATCGAGCGTGATGACGTCACCCGTGAAGCCATCGGCGACGGGAATCGGGCGGCCCAGGTTGACGGCGGTGATGATGTCGGCGCGGGGACCCTTGAGAGTTGCGACCGTGGCGGGGGGAACCCCCAGCGCCGCGTAGATGCCGAGCGCCTCGGCGTCGCGCACCAGCACCGGGAAGAGGATGTCCGCCCCGAAGTTGCTCACGTCGGTCAGCGGGGTGCTGCGCAGGTACCGGGTATGACGCTGCGTGCCGACCAGGCCGGCGTTGAAGAGCGGGAGGGCGTTGCGCCCCACCTGGACGAACTTCCCGGAGCCCTTGAGACCGGTGATGATGTTGGTGGGATCGACGGTCTGCGTCTCCCGCCGCGAGATGCTGGCCCAGACCCGCAGCAGGCTGTCCGTCGAGCTCGCCCTGAGCTCGTTGTTGTGGGGGATGCCCCCGGGGAAGAGGTCGGTGATCGGGATCTCCAGGGCGATCGAGAAGACGTTGAAGCCGGTGAAGACGTCCTCCGCCGGGTCCCGGCGTGCGCCCGGGATGCCGCCGAGGTCGCCCCTGGCCAGGTTGACGAGGTCGAAGATGCCCTTCTCGTCGAGTTGATAGGGATCGTCGAACTGGCCGGCGATGATCCGCCCGCCGTTCGAGAGGGTGTGAATGAACCGGTCGACGAACGCCTGGTCGTAGAGAGCGTCCTCGCGGCTGCCGGGATCGCCGCTGCTGTAGGGCGCAAAGTCGTCGAGCCCGTAGATCAGCCGGTCGGTCTGGGGGCCGTGGTTGTTGGGCAGCACCGTCAGGTTGCTGCCCAGAGTCTCGGGGTGCGGGCTCACCGGCGCCACGAGCCGTTTCACGGTCATGGTCTCGGTGCCGCCGGTGAGCTGCCAGAGCAGCTCGTTGCCGCCGCCCAGCGGGTCGCCCGCGCTCGGGGCCGCCTCGGGCGTCAGCCGGTTGGTGAACTCGATGCGGTAGACCGCCCTGTCCTTGAGGCTCGCTCCCATTGCGATGTGAAAATCGTAGCGGTAGCCGTTGCAGGCGCGGAAACCCTGGTTGCCCTGGCCCGGCTCGTGGAGCGGGTTGAAGTCCATGATCAGGTAGAGCTTGTCGTGGGTGCCGGGCTTCACCCAGGCGTAGGTGTCGGTGTTGTCGGCGCAGGGCTCGTTGAGGACCGCGAGAGCCTCGCGGTGGCTGGAGGCGGCGGCCGGCAGGGCAGCCAGCAAAGAGAGCCCTGCGGCCACAATCGTGTTCCTTCTCATCTTTCATTCCTTTCTCAAGCCCGCTCGTCAGGCTCGTTAGCAGGCTCTACGGGGAACCGCGTCCGTCCGGATGAGAGGAAAGCACTAGAATGCGCCCATGAACGAAACACCTGCGTCCTCCGATGCCACCCGCCGTCCCGACGGCCGCGCCGCCGACGCCCTCCGCCCCGTGCACATCCGGACCGGAGCCCTCAAGTTCGCCGAAGGATCGGTCCAGATCGAGGTCGGAGACACCAGGGTCCTGGTGGCGGCGAGCGTGGAGAACCGGGTGCCGCCGTTCCTCAAGGACAAGGGCCAGGGCTGGGTGACCGCCGAGTACTCGATGCTGCCGCGCGCCACGCACACGCGCAGCTCGCGCGAGGTCTCCCAGGGCCGGCCCTCCGGCCGCACGGCGGAGATCCAGCGCCTGATCGGCCGCAGCCTGCGCGCCGTGATCGACATGACGAAGATGCCGGACCGCACCCTGACCCTCGACTGCGACGTCCTGCAGGCCGACGGCGGCACCCGCACCGCGGCGATCACCGGCGCCTACGTGGCCGCGGGCCTCGCCCTCGGCCGCCTCCTGCTCACCGGCGACATCTCCGAGTGGCCGATCACCGACCCGCTCGCCGCGGTCTCGGTCGGCATCGTCGGCGGGACGCCGCTCCTCGATCTCGAATACGTCGAGGACCAGGTGGCCGAGGTGGACATGAATGTGATCGCCACGGCCGGCGGCAGGCTGGTGGAGATCCAGGGCACCGGCGAGAAGCGCAGCTTCCGGCGCGAGGAGATGGACGCGCTCGTCGATCTGGCCTTCAAGGGCATCGGCGAGCTGGCCCAGGCGCAGGCAGCGGCCCTCGCGCCGACGATGGAAGAGGTCCGCCAGATCCTCGCCCGGGGCCGCCGCCGCCAGGCGCCGGCCAAGTCCGAGAAGGACCTCTGGGGCCGGCCCTAGAGTCGGGTCGAAGGGTACTGACCCCGGATCTCGTTGGCGAAGAACCGCCCGACCGACGGCGCCTCCAGCAGCGCCTGGAAGACCTCCGGCGGCACTTCCTCGTAGTCGTAGACCGAGCCGCTGTGGAACTCCAGCTCCAGGGTCCGGGTTTCCGGATCGTAACCGACCGACGACACCGACGAAGACGAGACAGGCTTCCTGCGCATCGCCAAGCCCTCCTGGTTCCGTGACGGGAGCACCAGAAGCTCCCGATGCATCACCGGCAGATGCAACCAGGATACCAGAATGCGCGGAGTCACGCATCTTGTAACTTCCGGAGATGAATCATCTCCGTTCCGGCGATGGTTTTCAGACAGGAATCAGAAGGGAGGGTCGGGGGCGCCCTCTCCCTCGCGAGCGAGGGAGAGGGACGGGGAGAGGGAGGACGGGATCAGATGGCCGTTCCGGTGAGCTCGATCTCGATGCGCGGGATCTTGACGCTGTCCGTGGTCAGGAACAGCTTGCCGTCGAACTTGCCCTTGACGATCTCGGGCTTCACCGTGACCCAGACCTGGTACTCGCGGCCATCCTCGACCGGCTCGATCCGGGCATCGATCCCTTCGACGCTGCTCTGCACGCCCGTGAGCTTGATCGGCTCGGTCGCGAAGCTCTTCACGTTGATCGACTTGCGCAGCGGCTCCTTGATCGTGACCGGGCCGAAGTTCGCGATCGGCGGCGTCACGGCGACGATCGGCCGGACGAAGCCGGAGATCGGGATCTGCACCAGCTTCTGCTTCGGGCTGTCGGTGTAGACCTTCACCGTCTCGGTGAGCGGGCCGACCGGCGCCTCGTTCATGAGATGCATCTCGACCTTCCACTGCTGCTGGTCCTCGATCTCCTTGAGCTTCTCCTCCGCCTTCGCCTCGTGGAACTCCACCTTGAGGTAGGGGTACGGCGATTCGACCTTCACGATCTTCATGGGCGACTTGTCGGGCGTCCAGAGGGTCTGGACGATCGTGCCTTCCTTGGACTCGCCCTGGACCGTGATGAAGCGGGCGTAGCCGGGCTTCGCCTTGATGAACGGCTCGACCTGGGCCCGGATGGTCAGCTCCATCTGCGGGGTGGCCGGATCGTTCAGGAACACGGTCACGCCCTTGGCGATGGCGCCGTTGAAGGTGGTGGTATCCACCGAGACGCGGATCTTGCCGGTCTGGCCGGGAGCGATCACCTTGTCATAGTCCGCCACCGTGCAGCCGCAGGCCGCACGGACCTCCTGGACCTGCAGGGGGGCGTCCCCTTCGTTGCGGATCGCGAAGTCATAGGCGGCCTTCTCGCCCTTCGCGACGACCCCGATATCCTTGATGGGCTCGGTCGCGACGGCCTTGGGCGTGCCGGTGCCCTGGGCGAAGAGGCTCGCCGCGACAAGCAAGGCGCAGCAGAGTGCCAGATTGGCGGTCCTGAGGTGACGTTTCATACGGCCTGCTCCTTTGGAAAGCGTTGGATTCGATCCGGTCAATGCTACACTCTGGCGCCCCAAAACACGAGAAACAGCCTGGAAAATCCACGAGAAAACGCCCCGTGAAGATCACTCCACTCGACATCTACTGCATAGCCATCGGTGGTACAGGAATGGCGCCGCTCGCCTGCCTTCTGCAAGAGCAGGGCCACCGGGTGAGAGGGGTCGACGGACCTCTCTATCCGCCCATGAGCACCCTGCTCGAGCGGGCCGGCATCCAGCCGGCCCTCGGCTACGACCCCGCCCACCTCGAGTCCCGTCCCGACCTGGTGATCATCGGCAACTCGGTCCACCGCAACAACGCGGAGGCGGTCGAAGCCGAGCGCCTGGGCCTGTCCCTGATCTCCATGCCGCAGGCGATCTCCCGGTTCTTCCTCGACCGGCACCGCCCCCTCGTGGTCGCCGGCACCCACGGCAAGACCACGACCACGGCCATGGCGGCCTGGGTGTACGCGGACTGCGGCGCCGATCCCGGCTACCTGATCGGCGGCGCGCCCCGCGACCTGCCGGCGAGCTTCCACGACGGCGCCGGCGAGCGCTTCGTGATCGAGGGCGACGAATACAACGCGGCCTACTTCGACCGCGGCCCGAAGTTCCTCCACTACCAGCCGGAGACGCTGATCCTCACCAGCGTCGAGTACGACCACGCCGATCTCTACGCGAGCCCCGAGTCGCTCTGGGAGGCCTACGCGAAGCTCCTCCGCCTGCTGCCGGAGGACGGCTTCCTGGTGGCCTGCGGCGACGACCCCAAGATCCGCGAGCTGGCGGCCCTGGCCCGCTGCCGCGTCCTCTTCTATGGCCTGGACCCCGCCAACGAGCTGCATCCGGAGTCGATCGAGACGACACCGGAAGGCAGCCGCGTCCGGGTGCGCGATATCGAAGGGGAGATCGAGATCCCGCTCAACCTGGCTGGCGGGCACAACGTCTCGAACGCGCTCGCCGTCTGGGCCGCGGCGCGGCGGGACGGCCTGTCCGCCCGGGACGTGGCCGCCGCCTTCTCGCGCTTCCATGGCGTCAAGCGCCGCCTGGAGGAGCTGGGCACCGCCCGCGGGGTCACCGTGGTGGACGATTTCGCCCACCATCCCACGGCCGTCGACAAGACCCTGGTCGCCCTGCGCCAGCGTTATCCCGGCCGCCGCCTGGTGGTCCTCTTCGAGCCCCGCAGCCTGACCGCCGGGCGCTACTTCTTCTACGAGCCGTACCGCCAGGCCTTCAGCCGGGCCGACCGCGTCCTGGTCGCCCCCACCTTCCACGCGGGCCGCCTGAGCGACGACGAGCGCCTCGACTTCGGAGCCCTGGCCGGCGAGGTCACCGCGGCCGGCGTCCCCACCACCCTCTGCACCGACACCGCCGAGGTCCTGCGCCGGGCGACGGAAGAGGCCCGGGAGGGCGACGTCATCGTGACCATGTCGTCCGGGTCGTTCGAGGGGATGCCGTACCGGGTCTACGAGGCGCTCGGCGCCGCCTGACGGGAGAAGATTGACCCCGGCGGATGGGCGTTCCCGTGACCTGAACCGGGAAATGGACGACGTCACCCTGCAACAATCTGGTGGCTTCCTACGAGATTTCCCAGCCTTTCCTGCCGATCCGTGAGTTTGCCGCACCGGTCTTCTTCTCCTACGATCCCGGTCCGTGAAATACCGCACCCGTGATCTGGGCTCCAAGTATTTTGGCCGTGCCATCAGGAAATGGCGTCTTTTTGCAGGACTCTCGCAGGAGGAGCTGGCCGGGGTGGCCGGGATGAGCGTCACGCTGCTCGGAACCATCGAGAGAGAGCGCGGGCACATCTCGGAGGAGATCCTGAGCCGGCTCTGCCTCGGCCTGGAGTCGGCGCTGGGCAAGCCGATGCTGGGCCACGTCTTCTATGAGGGCATCGAGGCGATGTGGAAGGACCTCCTGAAGAGCGAGAGGGGCCTGAGGCAGGAAAAGGGCTGGGCCGTGGTCGAGTACGAGACCTCGAATCTGGCCGAGGAGGATCTCGAGCAGGCCTTCGATTCCGCGCTGACCGAGCTCAAGAAGTGCGGCCTGCTCCTCTACCGGGCCATGGGCTTCCGGAAGACGGGAGAGGGCTGGACGCCGGCCTCGCGCACCGACCTGCCACCCGAAGGCCCCCGCATCCCCGCCGAAACCGGCAAGGTCCGCGTACGGAGAGTGGCCCAGGGAGCCGGCCAACGGCAGCCAGGCAAGAGAATTCGCTGATCCGAAAACGATCCTCGTCGGGCGGCTCGGTTTTTTCTCGGAGCCGCACGGAAGAGAGTGAAGGCCCTGTGAATTTCTCCAACGGCGCCATCTCAGCGGCGTCGGATGGAGGTGCGCTCAACGAAGTTTGGACGAGGAGATGGCCGGATGAGAAACTTCGTTCTCGGATGGGGCGTGGTCGGTGCCGTTTTCTTCCTTGGCTGTCTCCCTGCGCGAGTCGTGGCCCAGGGAGGAAACGAGAGTTGGACAGGCGCGGTGGTTCTCGAGAGCGTCGAGGCGGACCAGATCCTGGTCGCCGTGGACACGCTCAACGAGGGCCGGCCCGCGGACGGAATCGTGGATCGAGTCTTCTGGTATACCGCGCAGTCGCCGCTGGAGGCGCCCCTCTCGGAGAGGATCGAGAGAGCCAACCTGGAACTCGGGGCGGGCGTCCTGCGGGTGACCTCTCCGGAGGATCCGGAGGTCTTCTTCCTGTTCTCGGTGAGAGGAAGGCAGCGGGAGCGCTCTTCGCCGGCCGCCGGCAGCCGGGCCAATGTCTTCACGAACGGGCTGGCGCTCGCCACCTACACCTTGGCTCCGGACAGGGCCAGCCTGGACAACCTGAAGTCCATCATCGAGGCGGATACCGAATACCAGGACTACACCCCCGGCGGATCCGGCGGGACGATCTGCACCGCGGGCGGAGTGGGCTCGACGTCCTGCTCGATCACCTGCTCCGGGCTGAGCTGCTCCGTCTCCTGTGGAGCGGGATATTCCTGCTGCAGTTGCAGCGGAGGCTCCCCGAGTTGCCGCTGCAAGTGACTGGGCGCGAAGGGACACAGACAGGTGCCCTCCGGCCCGCGCGGCGCCGATAACCTTGAATCGCCGCGGACTGCGCTGATCTGGCGCGGATGAGCTGGTTTTGCCGTGGATGGGCTTTTTCCGGCCTGGATCAGCTTGCTTTGGCGCAGATAAGCCCGTCCTGCCCTGGATGGCTCGGTTTTACGGCGGATCAGCTCGTCTTGCGCTCGATAAGGTGATTTTGCCGCGGATGAGCTTGTTCCGCGCCGGATAACCTCGAATCGGCAGGGATAAGGCCGTTTTGTCCTGGATAAGCTCGAATCGCCTTGGATTACGTTGAAACGCCTCCTGGCGGCCAGCCGCGCGTCTGCGCGCGCCGGCCGCCTCGACCGCGAGGCGCCTCTACCCCTCGTAAGCCTGCTTCAGCTCGGCGATGTCGAGCTTCTTCGAGCGCATCACGACCTCCATCACCCGCCTGGACTTCCCGGGGTCCGGATCCTTCAACATCTCGGCCACGACACGAGGGACCACCTGCCAGCAGAGTCCGAACCTGTCCTTCAGCCAGCCGCACTGCCTTGCGTTCTCGTCTCCGCCCTCCGACAGCTTCTCCCAGTAGTAGTCCACCTCTTCCTGGGTATCGCAGTTGACCTGGAACGAGACGGCCTCGTTGAACTTGAACTGCGGGCCGCCGTTGAGCGCGGTGAACGTGTGGCCGTCCAGCTCGAAGGCCACGGTCAGCACCGCGCCCGCCGGCTTGCCATGGATCTCCTGGCCCGCCTCGCTGTAGCGGGCGATGCTGGTGATCCGCGAATTCCTGAAGATGCCCGTATAGAGCTTGGCGGCCTCCTCGGCCTGGTCGTCGAACCACAAGCAGGGGGTAATCGTTTGAATGAGTTGCATGACGCCTCCCGGTCTCCCGGCGCGGTGGAAATCACCGCGCCCATCCTGTTGTCGTTCGAGGAGGCGGGAAATCGACAAGGTCTAGCAGTCTGCGCGGCAGAACCGAACCGGGGTCCTTGCTTTTCGCTGGGACCGCCGGCTTCCCAGCCGGCCAAGCCGGAGCGCCAGATGGAGATGACCGTGGCGCGGTCGTTTCGGGCCGCGCCGACGGCCGGTTCATCGAGCTCGTCGGAGGATCCGAAGAGTTTCCTGAGCCTCTCGACAAGGCCGATGAACGGTCCGTCAAGGTCGCCGGACGGCCCATCGAGGTCGATGAACAGTCCGTCGAGGTTTCCGGACGATCCGAAGAGGTTCCCGAAGGCCCGAAGAGCCCGACGAACGGCTCACCAAGGTCGTCGAATGGCTCGTCAAGGTCGCCGGACGGTCCGGAGGGTTCGACGAGAGGCTCGTCGAGCTTCCCGGACAGCTCGTCGAGGTCGTCGGACGATCCGACGAGGTCCTCGAACGGTCGTCGAGAGGGATGAACGGCTCATCGAGGCCGTCGGACGCCTCGTCGAGATCGACGGACCGCGCCACGGTCATCTCCATCTGGCGCTCCGGCCTGGCCGGCTGGAAGCCGGCGGTCCCAGCAAAAGCAAGAACCTCCGGTGCGTTTCTTCCGCGCAGCTCCTAGCCGCTCAGGAACAGACCCTGGAGCGTGCCCTGGATCTGCATGGCGGCTTCGTAGGGATCCGGGGCGTTGCGGATAGGACGGCCGACGACGATGTAGTCGGCGCCGTTGCGGATCGCCTCCTCGACCGTGACCACCCGCTTCTGGTCGTCCGCCGGGCGGTTCCCGGCCGGGCGGATGCCGGGCGTCACCAGGATCAGGCTCTCGCCGAAGGCGTCCTTGAGCGCGCGCGCCTCCTGGCCGGAGGCGACCACTCCGTCGCAGCCGATCTCCAGGGCGCGCCGGGCGCGCGACAGCACGAGAGCGTGGACGTCGACCTCGAAGCCGAGGTCCTTCGAAAAGTCCGTCCGATCCAGGCTGGTCAGGACCGTCACCGCCAGGATGCCGAGGTCGCCCTTCTCCCGGACGGCGGCCTCCAGGATGCCGTCGCTGCCGTGCACGGTGGTCAGGGTGATGCGCCGCTTGCGGAGCTGGCGCACGGCCGAGGCCACGGTCTCGGGCACGTCGTAGAGCTTCAAGTCGGCGAAGACCTTCTTGCCCTGGTCCACCAGCCAGTCGATGAGATCGAAGCCGCCGCCGGAGGTGATCAGCTCCAGGCCGACCTTGTAGAACTGGACCGACTCGCGCAGGCTCGCCACCAGGCGCTTCGCCTCCTCCGCGCCCGGCACGTCCAGGGCGAAGATCAGCCGGTCCTCGGGCGGGATCTCCTTGGTCGAGATGCGGATCGGATCGCCCGCCTCGGGCTCCAGGTTCGGGGCGTCTTCCATGGCGCCGCAGGCTAGCATGAAACTTCAGGCGAGCAGGCGGCGGAGCTGGGCCGGATCGACCGGCTTGGTCAGGTGGAGGTCGAAGCCGGCTTCCTTGGACTTGCGGCGGTCCTCGTCGCGGCCGTAGCCGGTGACGGCGATCAGCTTGGCCGAGGCGGTGTCGGGGTCCTTCCTCAACGCGGCCGCCACCTGATAGCCGTCCATGCCCGGCAGGCCCAGGTCGCAGAGCACGATCTCCGGATGGAACTGGCGGGCCGCCTTGACGCCGTCCGCGCCGGAGCTGGCGAGCTCGACCTCGTGGCCCGAAAGCTCCAGGAAGTCGCGCAGGGTGGCCGCGGCGTCGGCGTTGTCCTCGACCACCAGGATCCGGCGGGCGGCAATATCGGCGGTACCGGCGGCATTCGCGGTAGCGGCGTGCGCGGCCTCGGCGGACCGGGCCTCCGACGGCGCGGCCCCCTCCTCGGCCGGCAGCAGCAGGGTGACCTCGGTCCCCAGGCCCTCGCCCTCGCTCTCCGCCCGCACCTCGCCGCCGTGCATCCCGACCAATCCCTTGACCACCGCGAGGCCGATCCCGAGACCGCCCTGGGCCCGGTCCAGGCTCTGGTCGGCCTGGGTGAAGACCTCGAAGACGTGCGGCAGGACGTCGGGCCCGATCCCCTGGCCGCTGTCCCGCACAGAGAGCTCGATCCGGCCGTCGGCCGTGTGGCGCGCCCGCACCCGGACGGAGCCGCCGGGCGGCGTGAACTTGACCGCGTTCTGGAGCAGGTTGGCCAGGGCCTGGGAGAGCCGCATCCGGTCGCCGCGCACGGGCAGGGGCTCGTCCGGCAGGTCCAGCTCCAGATCGAGGCGGGCGACGCGGATCGTCTCCCGATAGCCTTCGACGGTCTCGCGGGCGAGCTGCGCCAGGTCGAGGCTCTCGCAGTGGAGCTCGACCTCGCCGCGGGTCACCCGGGACACTTCGAGGAGATCGTCCACCAGGAGAGCCTGGTGGAGCACCTGGCGCTCGGCCGCCTCGATCGCCCGCCGCCAGGTCTCGTCGCCCTCTCCCTTGAGCCGCAGGACCTGGATCGCGTTGCTGATCGTGCCGAGAGGATTGCGCAGCTCGTGCGCGAGCATGGTCAGGAACTCCTCCTTGGCCCGGTCGGCCCGCCGCAGCGCCGCCCCCTTCCGGGCCAGGCGGTAGCTGAGCTGCTCCAGCTTCTCCTCGCTGGCCCGGGCGCGGCGGATCTGCGCGATCATCCAGTCGATCCGCTCCTCCTCCTCCCGGGGATGGCCGCGGCCGACGGCCATCGACGGCGGCTCGTAGAAGGCGTTCGGGCAGACCTCGTTGCCGAGCAGTGCGAGGGGATGGGTGCGCAGGACGGCCTGGAGCCTCTCGGGCGGCGTGCCGTGCCGGCCGTAGCGGCAGAGCGCGCAGGTGCGGCTGCCGGCGAGAAACCGGTTCATCTCCGCCTCGAACGCGATCCAGCCCTCGGCTCCAGGCACGCCGTCGAGGAGCCAGGCCACATCCCAGGTCACGCGCAGGCCCGAGAAACCGTCTTCGAGGGCCTGCTGCTCCAGGCGCCGCAGCAGGTCCTTCATCGAGTTCGCTTCGAAGCGCGCCTCTGCCTGGGAATGATCCAGGCAGCATCCGCGGTCGCTCAGCAGGATGAGGGCTCCCCGGTCGGTCTCGCGGTCGACCGGAACGCCGGCGCCCGCCAGGGCGCGCTCGACGGCGAGGCAGCTCCCGGGCGGACCCAGGAACAAGGCCCGCTCCCCGGCCGCCAGGCCCATCCTGAGAAACGGCACCAGCGCCGCGAGCCTCTCGGCGTCGCTGTCATGGATCAGGCAGAGATGATCCCCCCTGCCGAGTTGGCCGATCCGCCGTTCCTGCTGGACTGACACGGGCACGCCTCCTGATTCCCAGGCCGCGGGCTCCGTGACTCGCGGCCAAGGCAGCCGGGCGTGCAAGAACCGTGCACAGAAGAAAAGACCCCGCCGGAAGGTGCGCCGGCGGCGCACCCGGGCGGGGTTCGTCCGGCCTGACGGACGTCAGGTCGGTTGATCTTCCGGCTCGGGCTCCGGCGGCAGAGCCTGCGAGACCGTGTCGTGGAAGTAGCGGACGAGTTTGTGGAAGCCCTGCAGCATTTCGCCGAGGGCCTGCTCCTCGATGGGCGGGATCGGACGGTTGATACCCAGGACATGGTAGACATCCGGGCCGGACCGCTCGCCCGCAAACATGTCCTGATCCCGACGACCTGTCATCCAGCCCCCGTCGCGTCCGGACGTGCGACGGATCGCCTCCGGGCGCTCGTTGACGATCTGGAGCGAGTTGTGCAGATCGTTGAGATTGCAGTCGAGGGCGTCGAGGATCTTTTCCAGCGTGTCGAGAGACGGCTTCTGCTTGCCCGTCTCGTACGCCGACAGCATCGCCTTCGTGATCCCCGCCGCGTCCGCGACCTGGTACTGCCGCTTGCCCTGCCTATCACGGAGCCAACGGAGGGCTCTACCTAGACCTTGGAAGGTGGACATGCGAGGAAATGTACCCTCTCCGCGGCTTTCTGGCAAGCACAAACTTTTTCAAGGCAATGACTTAGATCGATAAAGGGTGTTCTCTTGGATCACCCTTTCGTGCTGGAGAGCGCTACAAATTACGGGCTCCGGTTTCCATCCGGGACAAGATATACCCGGTGCGCGGGCCAAATCTCAGGTTGCGGGATCTGAACTCAACCACCCTTCGAGCCGATCTTCCGCGCTTCCGGAGGGGTCGAAAGGCTTCT
The DNA here is from genome assembly GCA_040349255.1 of Acidobacteriota bacterium. Lineage (GTDB taxonomy): Bacteria > Acidobacteriota > Thermoanaerobaculia > Multivoradales > UBA5704 > DATMER01. Next base: position 68,940 of record JBEQUE010000218.1, read on the forward strand.
TCGCGGCGCATCCGGAGGGCCCGGAACGATGATCGGCAGCATTCGCCGGGATCGGAAAAGGCGAGTGAAAGCACCGTGAGAGGATACCACTCCGCCGCCCGGCACCCTGGAGAGTTTCTGCTCACCGCCAGGCTCCGGCCGGCGCGGCGACATCGGCTGAAGGATCGGCTTCTTTCCCGTTCGGGGAATCCGCGCGACGGCTGGAAGATCGACCGGAACATCGAAACATCGGCCTGCGTTGGTAGACTGAGATGATGCACGTCGAGCTCCCCGGCTCCATTCTCTCGGACGCGACCGCCCAGGCCCTGGAGCTGCCCGGCCTGCTGGCCGTGATCTCGCGCCTGGCTTCCAGCGACCTCGGGCGCGACCGCGTCCTGGCCCTGGCGCCGTACGAGGACGAGGCCGCGCTCCGGCTCCAGCGGCGGCGCTTCGAGGAGACCGCGCGGCTCCTCGCCGAGCGCTCGCTGGTGCCGGACTTCGACGTGCCGCTGGGCTCCCTCCTCGACCGGCTGTCGAGCGGCCGGCCGCCCATCGAGGGGGCCGACCTGGTCCGCCTCGCCGACCTCGGCCGCGCCACGCGGGGAGCGGCGGCGCGCATCCGCGAGGCCGCGCCCCCCTGCCCGGAGCTGGCCCGGCTGGCCGAGATGACTGCGGGGCTCAACGACGTCGAGCCTCTGCTGCGGCGCATCGACCGCACGCTCGACCGCCGCGGCGAGGTTCGCGAGGACGCCAGCCCGCGGCTCGCCGCCCTGCGCCAGCAGATCCGCCGGACGCGCGACCAGCTCTACCGCGACCTCGGCGAGTTCGTGGCCGGGCACAAGGAGGAGCTGTCCGAGGAGACCATCCCGATGCGCGGCGGCCGGCTGGTCGTCGTGCTCCAGGCCGGCGCCCGCGGCAGGAGCGGCGGCCTCGTGCACGGCCGGTCGGCCACCGGCAAGAGCTTCTACTTCGAGCCGCTCCAGGTGGTCGAGACGAACAACACCCTGCAGCAGTCCTCCGAGGACGAGGAGGCCGAGCGCCGGCGCATCCTGATCGAGCTGCTGACCGAGGCGCGCGCGGCGCTGCCGGCGCTGCACCGGCACGCGGCGTTCCTGGCCGAGCTCGACCTGCTCCAGGTCTCGGTGCGCTTCGGCCAGCGCTGCGACGGCCACCTCCCCGAGATCGGCCCGCGGCACGACCTGCGGCTCCACGGCGCCCGCCATCCGCTCCTCGACGCGTGCCTGGCCGACCTGCGGGCCGAGGCGCTCGGCCAGGCCGGGCATTCCGGAGATATCGTGCCGCTGGAGGCCGAGCTCAGCCCGGCGCGCCGCATCCTGGTGGTGACCGGCCCGAACGCGGGCGGCAAGACGGTGGCGCTCAAGACGGTCGGGCTCCTCGCGCTCCTCGCGCAGTGCGGCCTGCCGATCCCGGCCGCCGCCGGCAGCCGGACGCCGTTCCTCCGCCGGCTGGTCGCGACGGTCGGCGACGAGCAGGACCTCCTCGCGGACCGCTCCACGTTCAGCGGTCGGCTGCTGCGCCTCAAGGAGGCCTGGGAGGCCGCGGGCCCGGACAGCCTGGTGCTGGTCGACGAGCTGGGCTCGGGCACCGATCCCGAGGAGGGCGCGGCGCTCGCGGTGGCGCTCCTCGAAGGGCTGCTCGAGAAGGGCAGCCTGTCGGTGATCACGACCCACCTGACGCAGCTCGCCGCCGCGGCTCTGGAGATGGGCGGCGCCTCGTGCGCAGCCATGGAGTTCGACTCGCACACCGGCCGGCCGACGTTCCGGCTGGTGCCCGGTCCGCCGGGCGGCAGCGAGGCGCTCGCGCTCGGCCGCCGTCTCGGGCTGCCGGCCGAGTGGCTCGACCGGGCCGAGGCCCGCCTGGGCTCCGAGCACCGCGACCTCCGCCGGCTGATCGCCGAGGTCGAGCGCGTGCGCCAGGAGCTGGGCGAGACCCGCGACCGCCTGGCCGTGGAGGCCGCGGACGCCGAGAAGCTCCGCCGGCGCCTCGAAGCCGAGCGCGGCGCCATGGAGGAGGAGCGCCGGAACGTCGGGAAGAAGCTCAGGACGGAGCTCGACTCCTTCCGCCGCGAGACCACGGAGCGCCTGCGCCGCGAGGTCGACCGCATGCAGGAGCGCTTCGAGGAAGGCCGGCGCCGCGGTCTCGCGGCCGAGGCCGTGGAGTCGCTCTTCTCCGCGGCGCCGCGCTTCGAGGAAGAGACAGAGCCGGAGGCGGAGGGGCCGCTGGTCGTCGGCGCCGCGGTCCGCCACCTCGGCCTCGGCTGGCAGGGGACGCTCGACAAGCTGGAGCCCGGCCGCGCCGAGGTCCTGGTGCGCGGCAAGCGGGTGCGTTGCCGCCCCGAGGAGCTGGCCCCGGCGGGCAACTCCAGGCCCGTCCTGTCCAAGGCCGAACGGATCGCGGCCGAAGCCGATCCCGGATCGCGTCGCAACACCCGGAGCTCCCGCGACGCCGAGGAGTCCGTCGCCGTGCCGCCGGAGCTGAACCTGATCGGCCAGCGGGTCGAGCCGGCGCTGGAGGAGCTGGAGTCGTACATCGACCGCGCCCTCCTCGCCGCGCGCAAGGAGATCCGGATCGTGCACGGCCACGGCTCGGGCCGGCTGCGGCAGGCGGTGCGCGAGCGGCTGCGGGCCCATCGCGGCGTGGATTCGATGCGTCCGGGAGCGCCGAACGAAGGCGGCGACGGCGCCACGGTGGTGCAGCTCCGGGCCTGAGCCGGGCCGGCTGTCCCGGCGTCGGCGTTCCGCACACCAGAAACAAGTAGGGGTTCTCTTTCACTTCCTTCCACGATGGCTCTCGGCAACGTCCACCTCACTCCCCAGCTCGTGCAGGCGGTGCGCGACGCGGCGGACATCGTCTCCATCGCCTCCGAGCACACGAAGCTGCGCAAGGCGGGCCGGCGCTACCAGGGCCTGTGCCCGATCCACAAGGAGAAGACGCCGTCCTTCAGCGTCGATCCGGTCCAGGGCCTGTTCTACTGCTTCGGCTGCGGCGCGGGCGGCGACGCGATCAAGCTCCACATGCTCTCGACCGGCGACGACTTCCCGGCCGCCATCGAGTCGCTCGCCACCCGCTACGGCATCCCGCTGCCGAGCCGGGAGACGAAAGCCGGCGCGAGGACGGAGCGCGACCTCGAAGGCGCGCTCGAGGCCGCCCAGACCTTCTTCACGGACCAGCTCCGGAAATCGTCCTTCGCCCTGGAGTACCTGGAGCGCCGGCGCATCCCGCCCGACCTGATCACCCGCTTCGGCCTGGGCTATGCGCCGGACTCCTGGCGCGCCCTGCTCCAGTCGCTCACGCCGCGCGTCCCGCTCGCGGACCTGGAGGCGGCCGGCCTCGTCGCCCGCCCGGAGCGAGGCGGAGAGCCTTACGACCGCTTCCGGAACCGCCTCATGTTCCCCATCCACAACGCTTCCGGCCGCCTGGTCGGCTTCGGCGGGCGCACCCTGGGCGACGACAAGGCGAAGTACATCAACTCGAATGAAACAGACCGCTTCCACAAGGGTCTACTCCTGTATGGGCTGCACCACGCCAAGAAGGAGATCCGGGAGAGCGGCCGGGCCGTGCTCTGCGAGGGGTACTTCGACGTGATCGGCGCCGTGGCCTGCGGCCTCGACGGCGCGGTGGCCGGCATGGGCACGGCGCTGACCCCGGAGCAGACGAAGCAGCTCGCCCGCTTCGCGGAAGAGGTGGTGGTGTCCTACGACGGCGACAGCGCGGGCGAGAACGCCTTCCGCCGCGCGCTGCCGCTCCTGCTCGGCGAGGGCCTCGCGGTGCGCCGCGCCCGCTTCCCCGGCGGCCACGACCCCGACTCGCTGCGGCTGGAGGCGGGAATCGAAGCGGTGGCCGCGGCGGTTCAGGAGTCGGGCGACGCCGTGGTCGCCGAGATCGAGAGGCTGGCGCCGCCGGAGGCCGGCCGGGAGCCGCAGACCCAGGCCAAGGCGGCGGGGGCGGTGGCCGAGCTGCTGCGGCCGATCCCGGACCCGATTCTGCGTTTCAGCTACGCGCGGATCGCGGCCGAGCGCCTGGGAGTGCCGGTCGAGATGCTGTCGAGACGGGTCGGAGCCGGCCCCTCGGCCCAGGCCGGCGCCGGCCGGCCGGCCGCGGGACCGAGGCGCGAGGAGGGGCTGTCGTGGAACGTCGAGAAGCTGGTCCTGGCCCAGCTCCTGGAGGGCGCGGAGGCGATTCCGCCCGCCGGGGATCTCCCGCCTCCCGAGGCGTTCCTCGACCCGGAGTGCAGGAATATTTATCAGACCTTCTGCACTCTATATGCAGAAGGGACGGGCTCCCCCCCGGACGCCCGGGTGGTGCTGGCCGCGCTGGGAGCCGAAGGACGAACGGTTGACCTGATGGCCGGTATTCTGTTAGAAAGAAATTTTACGTCCGGAGTGTCTGGGAGATCGGGTCTTTTGGAGTCCCTCGAAAAGTTGGAGGACCGCTGGCGCAAGCAGCGGAACCGCGAGCTGGCGGCCTGGATCCGTGAAGCGGAGATCCGGAAGGATTCGGCACGCCTGGAGACCCTGCTGCAGGAGAAGGACCGGTTGAACCAGGGTCTGCATCGGGGATTCCGCTGGAGCCGCGAGGGTGTCTGATCCTCATAGGAGAGCACTTTGACCATTACCAGCCTCACACCCGTCGAAGAGAAGTACAGCTCCGTCAAGCAGCTCATCGAGCTTGGCAAGGAGAAGGGCTATCTCCTGTACGACGAGATCTACGAGATGCTGCCCGAGGAGGTCGTGAGCCTCCCGGACGAGCTGGACGAGATCTACCTGAGGTTCAACGAGCTCGGGGTCGACGTCATCGACCGGCCCGAGCGCTACCAGAACCGGGATGATTTCGAGTCCGGCACGGGCGACTTCGACAAGAAGGAAGACGAGACCACCGAGTTCGGTCTCGCCACGCACGAGAAGACCAACGACCCCGTCCGCATGTACCTGCGCGAGATGGGCACCGTGCCGCTGCTCGACCGGGAGGGCGAGGTAGAGATCGCCCAGAGGATCGAGCAGGGCGAGTGGCTCATCTACGAGGCCCTGTGCGAGAACCCGGTCGTGCTGCGCGAGCTGCTGCGCCTCAACGAGATGGCGACCCGCGACAAGCGCATCCTGCGCGAGCTGATCAACGCCGATCCCGACGAGCCGCTCGACGCCAAGGCCGCCGACCGCATCAAGGGCAACCTCAAGATCTTCGAGCAGATCGCGGTCAACGACCACGAGATCCAGGAGCTGCGCAAGCGCCAGAAGCGCTGCAAGCCCGACGGCGACAAGTACCTGGAGATCGAGCGCGAGATCGACCGCCTGGTGGCCAAGATCGCCAAGGACATCCGGACCATCGACTTCAGCGTCCAGACGCGCAACCGCCTGGTCGACTTCCTCAAGGACATCGACCGGCAGTTCTCCCGCTTCGAGCAGGACATCAAGCGGGCGCAGACGGCGCTCAAGAAGGAGACCAGCGAGGAGCTCAAGGCCCTGCACCGCCGGCGCATCGAGAAGTACCGCGGCGCGCTGCGCGAGCTGGAGGAGCGCTACGGCACCACCCACGCCGAGATCGCGGCCACGATCGACAAGATCCGCCAGGGCGAGAGCGTCTGCGAGCGCGCCAAGGAGGAGCTGATCGTCGCGAACCTCCGGCTCGTGGTCTCCATCGCCAAGAAGTACACCAACCGCGGCCTCCAGTTCCTCGACCTGATCCAGGAGGGGAACATCGGCCTCATGAAGGCCGTGGAGAAGTTCGAGTACCGGCGCGGCTACAAGTTCTCCACGTATGCCACGTGGTGGATCCGGCAGGCGATCACCCGGGCGATCGCGGACCAGGCGCGGACGATCCGCATCCCGGTCCACATGATCGAGACCATCAACAAGCTGACCCGCACCAGCCGCTCGCTGGTGCAGGAGCTGGGCCGCGAGCCCACCGCCGAGGAGATCGGCGAGCGCATGGACCTGCCGGCCTCCAAGGTCCGCAAGATCATGAAGATCGCCCAGGAGCCCATCTCGCTGGAGACGCCGATCGGCGAGGAGGAGGATTCGCATCTCGGCGACTTCATCGAGGACAAGAACGCGGTGTCGCCGATCGACTCGGTGATCTTCGCGAACCTCAAGGACCAGACCCGCAAGGTGCTCAAGACCCTGACGCCGCGCGAGGAGCTGGTGCTCAAGATGCGCTTCGGCGTGGGCGACGGCTCCGAGCACACGCTCGAAGAGGTGGGCCGGTCGTTCAACGTCACCCGCGAGCGCATCCGGCAGATCGAGTCCAAGGCCCTGCGCAAGCTCCGGCACCCCAGCCGGGCGCTCAAGCTCAAGCCGTTCCTCGACTCCGCGTAGTTGATCCCGTTCCCCCTCTCCCTAGCCCTCTCCCCCAGTCACCTGGGGGAGAGGGAACGCGACCCAAACGGTTGACAGGGCGCGCGGGTTCGCCCTAACATTCCGCCTCCCGGGAAACCGGCTTGTTTGATCCTCGGTAGCTCAACGGTAGAGCGTTCGGCTGTTAACCGAAATGTTGGGGGTTCGAATCCCTCCCGAGGAGCCATTTCCTTCCTTCACGCCTCGGCCAGAATCCTCCTCAGCAGGATCAGCAGCCACACGGCCGCCGCGGTGACCGCGGCCGGCATCACCCAGCGGTTCCACCAGGGTGGCTCCGGCGCCTCGCCCTCGCTGCGGATCCCGGCCGGCTCCCAGGCATGGCCGAGCAGCGCCGGTCCGAGCGCGGCCAGGTCGTAGCGCGGCGCCTCCAGCGTCGCGGCTCCGGCGAGCAGCCGCACCTCCTCCCCCTTCGCCACGTCCGGCCAGACGAACAGCAGCACGTCCTGCCGCCGCCAGACCGCCACGTCCACCGCGGACAGCCGCGGGTTGTCGCCGTCGCGGAAGCGGACCGTCAGGAGACGCGGCGCCGTGCCGCGCAGGGCCAGTTGCTCGCGGCACGGGAGCGGCGGCTGCGGCGAACAGCTCCAGGTGCCTTTCGCGGCCGGCTCGCGCGCCGCCCGGCCGCTCCGCGGAGAGCGGCGGTCCGGATCCACGAACATCACGGTGATCGCCCGGCGCAGGAGCGACCCGGGAGCCATCAGATCGATCTGGGTGAGGGGCAGATTCTCGGTCGGCAGCGACACCACGACCCGGCTTTCGCCGGGCCGCTCGGACTCGGTCGGTCGCAGGCCCTTGGGACCGGCCGTCAGGGCCGGGGCCGGCGGGGACCAGCGGTAGAACGGCACCTGCCGGCCGGCCACCGTCAACCTGAGGTCGGCCAGATCCTCGCGCGCCGCCGCATAGACCGCCGCCGGCAGCTCCAGGCGGACGAGCGTGCCGAGCTCGGCATTCGGCGCGGTCACCCTCCAGGAGCCCGAGAAGCGGATGCGGTCGAGCTGCGCGCCCGGCTCCCGCGGCAGCGGTGGCGACGGGCTCTCCTGCTCCGGTCCGGGCTCCACCCAGACCGCCGCGCCGGGAAGGCCCGCGGACGCGCTCGACAGGCTCGTCCCGCCATAAGCCAGCGTGTACCGGCCCGCCTCGGCGGCCTGGAAGAGGACCGTGGGCACCGCGAGGTCGAGCACATAGCCGTCGAGCTTCGGCGCCTCGTCCGGCGCGTAGAGCTCCAGGCGCAGGAGCGAGCCTGCGAGCGGCCGAGGCCAACCTGGCACCACATGGCGCCGCGGGTCGCCTTCGCGGCCCGGCTGCCAGACGCCTTCGGCGAGAAGCTCCCAGCGGGCGTCGCGCGGTTCGTAAAGGCGGTAGCCGACCGGCCCCGCGCCTTCCAGCTCCACCGCGATCCGGCGGACGATCTGAGACGCCGGCAGCTCCAGCGTGCACACCGCGCCGGTGGCGGTGTCCTCGCACCGGGCGCCGCGGATGGCCAGCGCGAGGGTCGGGCCGGTGACCGTCTCCACCTCGGCAGCCGTGATGGCGGGAGGAGCGGAGCCGGCAGGCCAGTGGAGGCGGAGGAAGCGGTCCGAGGTGGACGGGTAGGACAGGGCGACCCGCTGCAGTCCCTCCAGCGCTCCGAGCTCGACCGGCACGCCGGACGCGAGAGGCTGCCAGCCGGCGCCGTCGGGGCTCCCTTCGAGGCTCAGCGCGGGCACCGGGCCGCCGGCCGGCAGATCGAGGATCAGCCGCTCGTGCGGAGCCGGCGCACCGGGGCCGGCCTCGAGCTGCTGTACCCATCCTCCCTCTTCGGCTTCGGGGCCTCGGACCGCCAGAGGCTGCCGGCCGCTCCCAGGGAGCGCCACGCCGAGGCGGAACGGCACCACGGCGCCGCTGGGAGAGAGGACGCGCACGTCCGCGCCGCCGGGAGCCATGTGCCGGAGCGCAGCCAGGTCCAGAGGCACCCGCACCCAGCCGGCGGCGGGCACATTCAGGTCGCGCGAGTAGGCGAATCCGGGGAGAGCCTGGAGCGGACCGGCGAGGAGGAGGAGACCGGCGAGAAGCGACAGGATTGAGGCCATGCTGGGGAAGCCGAACGCTCGTTCAGGCGTACGAGACCTGTCAGGAGCTTCCGCACCAACCGGAGAGAGGGGCCTCATGCAAGTAACGCTGAAAGAATTCTACCACCAACCCGGCCTTCTTTGTAAAGCCCCCCTCTTTATACGGACCGCGAGCGATGGTCGTCTACCAATTTCTCCACTACGGAAGGATCGGCGAGAGTCGTGATGTCGCCCAGCTCCTCGTATTCCCCGGCGGCGATCTTGCGCAGGATGCGGCGCATGATCTTGCCCGAGCGGGTCTTCGGCAGGCCGGACACGACCTGGATCCGGTCCGGCGTGGCGATCGGCCCGATCGCGTGCCGCACCTGCTCCTTGAGCGCGCCGACCAGCTCCTCCTCGTCCCAGCTCTCATAGTCGGGCGTGACGTGGACGTAGGCGTAGATGCCGGTACCCTTGATCTCGTGCGGGAAGCCGACCACCGCGGCCTCGGCCACGGCGTCGTGCGCGACCAGAGCGCTCTCGACCTCGGCCGTGCCCAGCCGGTGGCCGGAGACGTTCAGCACGTCGTCCACCCGGCCGGTGATCCAATAGTAGCCGTCGGCGTCGCGCCGGCAGCCGTCGCCCGTGAAGTAGAGGCCGGGGAACTGCGAGAAGTAGGTTTCCTTGAACCGCCGGTGGTCGCCGTAGATCGTCCGCGCCTGGCCCGGCCAGGTGCCGCGCAGACAGAGGTTGCCGGACACGTCGTTGCCGGGCAGCTCCCGGCCCTGCTCGTCCACCAGGACCGGCCGGATGCCGAAGAACGGCAGCGTCGCGGACCCCGGCTTGCACGGCGTGGCGCCGGGCAGCGGCGTGATCAGGATGCCGCCGGTCTCGGTCTGCCACCAGGTGTCCACCACCGCGCAGCGGCCCTCGCCGACCACGTCGTGGTACCACATCCACACCTCGGGATTGATCGGCTCGCCGACCGAGCCCAGGATGCGCAGCGACTTGCGGCTGTAGCGCTTGACCCACTCGTCGCCGGCCCGGGCGATGGCGCGGATCGCGGTCGGCGCCGTGTAGAAGATGTTGACCCCGAGGTCGTCCACGATCCGCCAGTAGCGGCCCGCGTCCGGATAGGTGGGGATCGACTCGAACATCACCGTGGTGGCGCCGTTCGCGAGCGGCCCGTAGACGATGTAGCTGTGGCCGGTGACCCACCCGACGTCCGCGGCGCAGAAGTAGATGTCGCCCGGGTGGTAGTCGAAGACGTACTTGTGGGTCAGGGCGGCGTAGACCAGGTAGCCGCCGGTCGTGTGGAGCACGCCCTTGGGCCGGCCGGTCGAACCGGACGTATAGAGGATGTAGAGCGGGTCCTCGGCCGACATCCACTCGATCGGGCAGGTGGAGCGCTGCTTCGCGGTCTCCTCTTCGAGCCAGAGGTCGCGGCCGGACTTCATGGGAACGTCCTTCTCGGTGCGGCGCACCACGAGGACCTTCTCGACCACGTCGAGACCCTCGACCGCCTGATCCACCGTCTGCTTGAGCGGGATGCGCTTGCCGCCGCGCAGTCCTTCGTTCGCGGTGAGCACGAGCTTGCAGCCGGCGTCGAGGATGCGGCCGCGCAGCGACTCGGCCGAGAACCCGGCGAAGACCACGGAGTGAACGGCGCCGATCCGCGCGCAGGCGAGCATCGAATAGGCGAGCTCGGGCACCATGGGCAGGTAGATGCAGACCCGGTCGCCCTTGCGCACGCCCTGGGCGAGGAGCACGTTGGCGATGCGCGCCACGCTGTGCTTGACCTCGCGGTAGGTGATGTATCGGTAGTCTCCCGGCTCGTCTCCGGCCCAAATGATCGCCGTCTTCTCGCCGCGGTCGGCGAGGTGGCGGTCCACGCAGTTGTAGCAGGCGTTCAGCCGGCCGCCGGCGAACCAGGAGAAGTCGACCTCGTCCGAGTCGATGTCCATGATTCCGCGCGGCGGATGGAACCAGTCGAGGAGGCCCGCCTGCTCCCGCCAGAACTCCTCGGGCCCCTCGATGGAGCGCCGGTACATCTCCCGGTACTGCTCCAGGCTCTTGACGTAGGCGCGCTCGGCGATGTGGGGCTTGACCGGGATCATGGCTCCTCCTCCGGTGAGATCTTACAGAAGATCGTCCAGCGAAGCCCCGCTCCTCCGTTCCTCGGGCTCGCGGTCGCGGCGGAAGATCCGGGCGCCGTTGGCGCCGCCGAGCACGGCCCGCCGGTCCTCGACCCGGATCCAGGCGCCTTCGCGCAGGCCGACCACCGGCGTCTCGTTCTCCTCGTGGAACTCGCGGAGGCGCTGCTCGCGGGTCTCGCCCATGTGGGTCGAGCCGGAATCGGGATCGATGTAGTGCGGGTTGATCTGGAATGGCACCAGGCCGAGGGCGTCGAACGACACGGGCTGGACGATCGGCATGTCGTTCGTCGTCCGGATCGTGGGCGTGGCGAGGTTGGTGCCCGCGCTGCTGCCGATGTACGGCATGCCGGCCAGCGCGCGCTCCCGGAGCGCCGCCAACAGCCCGGTCTCCTGGAGCGTCCTGAGCAGCCGAAAGGTATTGCCGCCGCCGGTGAACACCGCCTCGGCCTCGCGGATCATCCCCAGCCCCGCCTCGTCCGCGGTCAGCGTCGTCGCCCGGACGCCGATGTCCGCCAGCCGCTCGGCGGACCGCGCACCGTAGATCTCGCGCTCCTTCAGGGCGAAAGGGATGAAGACCAGGCTCCGGACCGGGCCCAGGAAATCGTCGATCTCGGCCAGGCAGTGATCCAGGAACCCCTGACCGTGATTCGTGGAGTTGCTGATGAGCAGCAGGCGTCTCGGCATCTCAGACCCTCTCTGGAGGCCGGAATCCTACGTCAGGAAGGGATGGTTGCAACTGCCAACCATTTCGTCTATCCTCTCTCCATGGACGCGGCGACCCTCCTCCCCGTGCTGGCCACGGACCCCGATCTGGAGCGGGATTCGGCGGATCTGTATGACGCCCTGTCCAACCTGGTGCGGGTCTACCAGTTCCGGGACCGGGACCGGATCTGTTGCTACGACGTCTCGGTCACCCAGTGCTACGCGCTGGAGGGGCTGATCCGCGTGGGCAGCATGACGCTCAACGAGCTGGCGGCCCATCTCTTCCTCGACAAGAGCACGGCGAGCCGGGTGGTGGACGCCCTGGAACGGAAAGGCTACGTGGCCCGCACTCCGCACCCCAGGGACCGCCGCGCCGTGCTCTTGGAGGCGACCCCGAACGGCCGCGCCCTGGAAAACAGGATCCGCGAGGAGATCCTGGCCGAGGAGCAGCAGCTCCTCGCCGACTTCCCGCACGAGGTTCGCCGGGCCATGACCGAGCTCCTCTCCCGCCTCGGCCGCGCCGCGAACAGCCGCGTCGAGGCCGGAGGAGGAACCTGCTGCCGTCTCCCCTGATCCCTTTTTTTGGACTGATAGTTGTCACTGACAACGAAAGGAGACAAACTTGAGCATCCAGACTCTCGACCCTTCTGCCCTGCGTGAAGTCGTTCAGGCGAAGTACGGCGAAGCCGCGCGCACCGCCCGCGACGGAGCCGCCTCCTCCTGCGGTTGCGGCTGTAGCACATCGGCGGGCACCGCCAAGGACCCCATCACCTCCGACCTCTACAGCGCGACCGAGACCGCCGACCTGCCGACCGCCGCGGTGCTGGCCTCGCTCGGCTGCGGCAACCCCACAGCGCTCGCCGAGCTGCGCGAAGGAGAGACCGTGCTCGACCTGGGCTCCGGAGGCGGCATCGACGTCCTCCTCTCGGCCCGCCGGGTCGGCCCCACGAGCAAGGCCTACGGCCTGGACATGACCGACGACATGCTGGCGCTGGCGCGCGAGAACCAGAGGAAGGCCGGGGTGGAGAACGTCGAGTTCCTGAAGGGCGAGATCGAGTCGATCCCGCTGCCCGGCTCGGCGGTGGACGTGATCATCTCCAACTGCGTGATCAACCTCTCGGCGGACAAACGGCGGGTGCTCGCCGAGGCCTTCCGGGTCCTCAAGCCCGGCGGCCGCTTCGCGGTCTCCGACGTGGTGATGCGGGGAGAGATGCCAGAAGCCCTGCGCCGCAATGTGGAGCTCTGGATCGGCTGCGTGGCCGGCGCCCTCCAGGAGACCGATTACCGGAGCCTCCTTGCCGAGGTCGGCTTCGAGGAGATCGACGTCGAGCCCACCCGTGTCTACCGGGTCGAGGACGCCCGCGAGTTCCTGAAGGAAGCCGGCATCGACCCCGACACCGTCGCGCCCGAGGTGGACGGCAAGGTCATGAGCGCCTTCGTGAGAGCCCGTAAGCCCTTGGCGTGACGAGGTTTCGATTCGGGAGAGGCCGCACGGCCTCCCCCGCCTCAGTCTCGGCGCCTTGCCGAGAGGTCTCGGCGGGCCCCGAGAGTCTTCGGCGAGGCGTTCAGAGCCTTGATGTGGCATGCTGAAGGCCGTCGGCTGAAAGGGAGAGACCAATGCCACGGATCACCGTGCAGGAGCCGTCCGGCAGGGAAGAGATCATCCGCGAGCTTCAGAGCGTGCAGAGTCAAGGCCGGGATTTCTGGAATTCCTTCTCCACGGCCGAGTTCTTCTCTCCCTTCGGCGACGCCTGGTCGCCGGCGGACAACGTCCGCCATCTGTTGAAATCGACCCGGCCGGTGGCCGGGGCTCTCGCGATGCCCAAGGCGCTGCTGGCGATCCGGTTCGGAGCGGCCCTTCGGGACTCGGTCACATACTCGCAGCTTCGAGAGAGATACCAGTCGATCCTGGCGACGGGGTTCAAGGCCGGCCGGTTCACGCCGGCTCCGCTGAAGCCCTCCGAGATTTCGGAGGAACACCGCCGATCGATGATGGCCTCTCTGGATACGACCTTCGAAAACCTTCTCTCCGCGGCGGCTCGCTGGCGGGAGTGGCAGTTGGATCGCTTGCGACTCCCCCATCCGGCGCTCGGCCATCTCACGGTCCGGGAGATGCTCTTCTTCACGATCTATCATCATGTCCATCACGTGGAGAACGTCGTCCGCCGCATGGCTGCATGAACGCGTACCAGAGGCTTCTGCTCTCAACGGGGGCGGTCCTGCTCGTGCTCGGGTGCATCGGGGCGCCGTACCCCGAGCAGATGTACCTGCAACACATTCCGACCGTCGTCGCCCTTGTCGCTCTCGCGGCGTCGAGCCGATGGTATCCGCTTTCCAATGCGGCGTTCACGTGCCTCATCCTCTTCCTGCTGCTTCACATCCTGGGCGCGAGGTACATCTACTCGTATGTACCCTATGACGAATGGTTGAGGGCTCTGGTCGGCACGGATCTGATATCCATCTTTTATTTCCAAAGAAATCATTACGATCGGCTCGTTCACTTCGCGTTCGGTCTGCTCTGGGTGCTGCCGGTGCGGGAGGTGTGCGTCCGCTACTTCAAGGTGCCCCGCCGGTTCGCGTTCTACGTGGCTTTCGAGTTCGTGCTCTCGGCCAGCGCGCTGTACGAGCTGTTCGAGTGGGGTCTCACGATGGTCCTTTCGCCGAACGACGCGGACGCCTACAACGGGCAGCAGGGCGACATGTGGGACGCCCATAAGGACATGGCTCTCGCCGTGCTCGGTTCGGTGGTGGCTCTGGGATTCCTCTACCTGCGCAGGTATGATTCCCGCCATGCGCCTGAGACTCTTCCGTAACGCCACCCAGCGCCTCCGGTACGCCGGGCACGAGTTGCTGCTCGATCCCTACTTCGCTCCGAAACACTCGCGGCCATCTTTCGCGGGCCGGTCTCCCAATCCTCTCGTGGACCTTCCTTGTCCTCCCGAGGAGATCCTGGCCGGGGCCGAGCTTTTGATCGTCTCTCACCTGCACTCCGATCATTACGATCCCGAGGCCCAGCATCTCCTTCCCAAGGCTCTGCCCGTGCTGTGTCAGCCGGGAGACGAGGAGACCATCCGGAGCCACGGTTTCGAGCGGGTGACCCCGGTTGTCGATTCGGTCGAGTGGCAAGGCATCACGATCACCCGCACGCCGGGTCAGCATGGAACCTACCCGGCGGAGCTGGCGGACATGGGACAGGTCTCGGGTTTCGTCTTCCAGGCTTCGGGAGAGCCCACGGTCTACTGGACCGGGGACACCATCCTTTATGAAGCGGTGTTGCAGGTGATCGAGCGGTTCCGACCGAATGTGATCATCACCCACTCTTCAGGCGCGATGTGGAAGGGATCCGGCCCGATCGTGATGGATGCCGACCAGACGCTCGCCGTCTGCAAGGCCGCTCCGCAGAGCCTCGTGGTCGCGATCCATCTCGACTCTCTCGATCACGGCGAGGTGTCGCGCCAGGATCTCCATGCCCGCGCGGCGGGGATTTCCCAGCTTCTGATCCCCGAAGACGGCGAGACGCTTCAGTTCCCGATCTCGTTGTAGTCGGGCACGAAGGTCGCCAGACCCTTGTCCGGAAGGGTGCGCGAGAACCCCGCCACCAATTGCCGGTCGAAGTGGTTCGGCGACATCAGGAGGGCGTCCTTCGGGTCCTGGTCGATGATCTGAAGGTCGGCCCCGTGCATGGTGAGCTTGCCGAAGCTCAACTCCCCGCCGCGGAAGAAGATGTAATGGGCCGCGTCCGGGAAGGATGGCTTCAGGGTTGTCGCTTTCGCGCCTCCGAAGATCTGGACGAGATGATCCTTTTCCAGGCGGACCGCGACCACGCGGCCGAGCATCCGGGGCGAAGGTCCCAGCTTTTCAGGGTCGAGGATGAAATCGTTCTCGACGATCCGCACGCCTTTCGATTCCTGGGATTTGATCATCTCGGACAGCTCGACGTCGAACAGGTCGAGGAGCCCTTTGACCGGCAATCCTTCAGCCTTGATCCTCGTGGGGTGCAGCCGGATGTCCCCCTCGGGCGTTACGGAGAGATCGCCTTCTATCGTGGTCTTGACCGGGATCTTCTTCTTGAGCGTCGCCGTCTGCTTGACGTGGCCGTTCTCGATCTCGATCTTCACGTCCTTGACCGGCGCGGACGCGTCGTTGAAGACATAGCCGTTCAACAGGGCGCTGAGCGATTCGGGCGTCATCGCGATCTCGCCCTGATCGATCCTCACCCGGAACGAGGCGGGATCGTCGAAGAACGGCGGCTCCCCTTCCTTGTTGGACAGCAGCTCGCCGTGAAGCTCGCGGACCTCCAGGACCACCTTGGGATCGACCAGGAGGTTGACACCCTTCATCTCGGTGCGGACGTGGCCGGCCGAAGGCTCCGGCCTGGGAGCTCCTTTCGGATTCGCGGTCGGAACGGAGGACGCCGGATCAGCGGCCCGGCTGTGACAGGCTGCCAGGAGACAAAGAAGGGCCAGGTGGGGTACATACGCTCTCCGCCACACACATCAGGGTTTTGCATGCCCTGTGCCAAACGTCCAGCTACGGGCTGATCCGATAGACGAAGATTCCGCCGCCCAGGTCGGCCACCCGTGGATACCGGGCGAGCCACGAGAACGCATCCGGCGGGATCGGCACCATCCGGCCGTTTGCGTAGGTGGCGTAGGGATAGCCGTGCAGGAAGTTGGCGCTCACCGCCACGAAGCCCGGCCGGTCGGGTCGCGGGAAACCCCAGTCGATGCCATAGATCGCGGGGTCCACGTGGCCGAAGTAGGCGAGCCCGATCTGATCGATCCCTTCGCGGTCCATGAAGGCGCGGACGCGCTTCAAACCCTGGCCCCAATCGATGTTCGAATCGAGGAGGATGCGGTCGCCGTGGCCGCCGGCCAGGAGGTTGAAGTAGGAGATCGTGTCCGGCGTCGAGGTCAGGGCCGAGAGCGGATAGATTAGGAGAAGCGCCACGGCAACCTTGCGCGTCCGGATCCAGGGCACGAGACGGCCCGCGTAGACGAAGAGCAGCGGAAAGATCGGCAGGATGTATCGGATGCCGTAGTGAACCTTCGAGGTCGAGAAGAAGATCAGGAGCACGAGCGTCGGCAGCCAGAGAAAGGTTTCTTCGCGGCGCTTTTCATTGCGCACGAAGGGAGCCAGCAGCAGGCCGAGGAGGAGCGGCAGAGGCGTCTTGAAAAGGATGACCATCAGGTAATAGAACGGCGAGCCTTCGCGCGACCAGCGGCCCATCAGGTATTCGGGATATTCGCCGACGTCGTTGATGAGCTGCAGCGCGTCGAGCCCTTCCAGGTAGGAGGCCGGAAGGGGCACCGGAAGAGCACCGGGAAGAACGGCGGTGGCTTTGAGAAGCTTGCTTTCAAACCGGAACGAGCCGAGCGGGCGGCCGACGTCCTGGAAGAGATAGCCGGCGTCGATCACGATCAGGCTGATCAGGAAGATCAGGAGCACGGAGGCGAGCCGGCGCCCCCGGAGGAAGATCAGGGCGAGCAGGACGAAGACCGGATAGAGCAGCAGGGCCGTGAACTTGGAGAGCTGAGCCAACCCCAGAGCCAGGCCGCAGAAGAGAAGACTGGCTCGGGTCGGATTGCGGACGAACCGCTGAAAGAGATGGAGGGCCAGGACAAAGAAGAACGCCGACCCCACATCCACGGTGGCGAGATGGGCGTGGGCGATCAGCGACGGAAAGAAAACCGTGAGGAACAGCGACACGAGGCCGGCCTCTTCGCCGTAAAGCTCCCGCGACCAGAGGAAGACGAGCCAGCCCAGCAATATCCCGAGCACCACGACCGGCAGCCGGCCGAAAAGAAAGATCCGGTCGTAGATCGGCCGGTTCCTCTCCATGAAGCCGGTGCCATAGACCCACGGATACCAGCCGGTGTTCTCGATCCGGGCCTCGGGATCGAGAGACGGCTGGAGCGCGAGCAGCGGGATCGCCGAGAGGACCTTGACCAGCGGCGGGTTCAGCGGAAAGAGATCGAACCGGCCGGTGGTCAGGGTGTAGTAGCCGGAAGGCAGATGGGCGAACTCGTCGACGGTCGGCGTATCCCAGCGTAGCCCGTGAACGCAGAGGATTGCGAAGAGAACGAGGAGAAGACCGGCGGCGAGACGGGCGCTCACGCGTCAGTCCATCTCGAAGAGCGGATCGCCCCCTTCGACGGCCTGCCCGGGCTGGACGTGGATGCGCGTGATCTTGCCGTCGTGCTCGGCCCGGATCTCGTTCTGCATCTTCATGGCCTCCAGCACGACGACGCCCTGGCCCGCGGTGACCTCCTGGCCTTCCTCGACCAGCAGCGCGACCACCCGGCCGGGCATATAGGCGTTGATCTTCTGGCGCCGCTTGCCGCCGCCTCCGGCGCGAGTCTGGGAGGCGAGGTGGGTCAGCGGATCGGTGACCGCCACCGGGCCGCCACCATCCCGGGTGCTCACCCAGTAGTCCTCGCCGCGCAGGGAGACCGCGACCTCGTGGTGCGCGCCGTCGATCAACAGCGACCGGAGCCCGCCGCGGGCGGTCTTCGCGTCCACCGTCCAGGTGCGCTCGCCGATCTTGACCTCGTAGCGGTCGCCGTCCTTCCGGACCCGGACCTTCTCCTCGCGCTCTCCCTGGCGGACGATCAGCTCCACGAGCCACCCCTCAGCGCCTCGCGCCGGCCGGCGGACGCCCAGCGAGTGCGCAGCCCGGCTCCGGTCGAGCCGGTCGCGGTGCGGTGCGCGCGGTCGTAGTGCTCGATGGCGGCGGCGATGAACGACAGATCCTCGTTCGAGCCTTCAGGGGAACCGGGAGGATGGAGCTGCCCGTCGGCCAGCTTGCGGTCGAGCATGGCGATGTCCATGTTGCCGGAGAGGAAGTCGGGATCTGCGAGCAACGCCTGGAAGAGCGGCACCGTGGTGCGGATGCCCTCGATCCGCAGCTCGCCCAGGGCGCGGCGGAGGCGGTCGAGCGCGGTCGGCCGGTCCGCGGCCCAGACGATCAGCTTGGCGAGCATCGGGTCGTAGTGGATGCTCACCTCGGAGCCCTCGTAGACCCCGGCGTCGTTGCGGATGCCCGGCCCCGCGGGCCAGCGCAGCAGGGTGATCCGGCCCGGCGACGGCGCGAAGCGCTGGAACGGGTCCTCGGCGTAGAGGCGGACCTCGACGGCGTGCCCGCGCGGGTGGACGTCCTCGAACTCCGGACCGAGCGGCTCGCCCTGAGCCACCCGGATCTGCCAGTGGACGAGGTCGATGCCGGTCACCAGCTCGGTGACCGGGTGCTCCACTTGGAGGCGGGTGTTCATCTCCAGGAAGTAGAACTTCTGGTCGCGGTCGAGGAGGAACTCGCAGGTGCCGGCATTCGAGTAGCCGACCGCGGAGGCGGCGAGGACCGCGGCCTCGCCCATGCGGCGGCGCAGGTCGGGACCGACGACCGGCGACGGCGCCTCCTCCACGACCTTCTGGTGCCGGCGCTGGAGCGAGCACTCGCGCTCGCCGAGCGAGACCACGCGGCCGTGGAGGTCGCCCATGACCTGGATCTCCACGTGGCGCGGCTCGACGATGTACTTCTCCAGGTAGACCGAGTCGTCGCCGAAGCTCGCGCCGGCCTCGGAGCGGGCGGCGCGGTAGGCCGAAGCGAAGTCGGCCGCGGAGTCGATCCGCCGCATGCCCTTGCCGCCGCCGCCGGCCGCGGCCTTGAGCATGACCGGGTAGCCGATCCCTTCGGCAGCGGTCTGGGCCGTCTCCAGGTCGGGCAGCGGATCGCGGCCGCCCGGCACGACCGGCACGCCGGCGTCGATCATCAGCCGCCGGCTCTCGACCTTGGAGCCCATGGCGTCGATCGCCTCGGGCGACGGGCCGATGAAGGTGACGCCGGCCTCGCGGCAGAGGCGGGCGAACCCGGCGCGCTCGGAGAGAAAGCCGTAGCCGGGATGGATGGCGTCGGCGCCGATCTCGACCGCGAGCTGGACGATGGCCTCGGCCCGCAGGTAGCTCTCCCGCGACGGAGCCGGGCCGATCGGGTAGGCCTCGTCGGCCAGCAGCACGGGCAGGCCGAGGCGGTCGGGCTCGGAGTAGATCACGGCCGACCGGATGCCCATCTCGCGACAGGCGCGGATCACCCGCACGGCGATCTCGCCGCGGTTCGCGATCAGGATCTTCCGGATCGTCTTCGGCGTGGGCTTCGGCTCGGGCATAGGGGGTGGGTATCTTAGCTCAAAGAGCCCTCGCTCCCGGATCGGGGAGGGGCTTTCTTCAGGAGTAACATTTTTGTTATACTCGCCGTGTGGACTACACGATCGAGTACTACAGCGAAGAGGTCCAGGAGCGGATTCTAGAGCTTCCAGACACCCTCGCCGCTCGGTACATTGTCCTGACGCGACGCATCACTGCCATCGGGCCGAATCTTGGGCCACCTCACACCGATACCTTCGGCGATGGCCTCTGCGAGCTCCGACTGACGGGTAAAGAAGGCATCGCAAGGGTCTTCTTCTGCACGTTGATCGGTCGCCGAGTCATGATGCTGCACTCTTTCATCAAAAAGACGCAGAAGACGCCCTCGAAAGAGATTGATATCGCGAGGAAGCGAATGAAGGAGGTCAAGAATGCGAACTCATGACCAACTCGTGTCCAAGCTCATGCGCCGGCCTGGTGTCCGCAAGGAAGTCGAGAGTATTGAGAGAGAAGAAGGCGCGCTCCTCGATCTTCTCTTGAAGGCGCGGCACGAAGCCGGCCTCACACAGGCCCAGGTTGCCGAACGCATGGGTACTCAGCCTCCTGCGGTTGCCCGCCTTGAGCGTGCTCTCGCAACCGGAAAGCATTCGCCATCACTGGCCACGCTCAGGAAATACGCTCAAGCCTGCGGCAAAGAGCTCGTGCTCCACTTCGCATAGGACGATGCCTTAGGTCCTGCTTTCTCGGCGGCCACCCCACCAGAAGAGGGCTGGCAGGAGGGCCAGGCCGAGGACGACCGCCCAGGCCGAGTGGACCAGGGGCCGGCGGTCGATCCGGAAGCGCACCCGATGGCGGCCCTCCGGGACCTCGACGGCGAGTCGGTAGAGGTTGGCCGGCACCGTCTTCGCCGGGTGGCCGTCGATCTCCGCCTCCCAGAGCGAGAGGTG
Organism: Acidobacteriota bacterium; assembly: GCA_040349255.1. Taxonomy (GTDB): domain Bacteria; phylum Acidobacteriota; class Thermoanaerobaculia; order Multivoradales; family UBA5704; genus DATMER01. Next base: position 89,261 of record JBEQUE010000218.1, read on the forward strand.
CGAGCGCTGGACGACCAGGAGCCCGCCGCCCGGTCCGGCCGCGACGTCGAAGTCCATGGACTCCGGCCCGTCGTGGAGCCGGCGGACGGTCCCACCAGATCGAGCCTGGGGCGGACCCTCGCCTGGAACCACGGTCTCGGTGCGGGCGTCGAAGGCGGTCCCGCTGAGCGTCTGGTAGGCGGCGTTCAGGTGCGGCGCGTGGACAATCCTCGTCGGTAGGAAGGCGAGCGGCGCCCGGTCCAGGATCTCATAGATGTAGAGGGTCTGGCCGAAGCTCGGGATCTCCTTGAGAAGCCGGGCCCGCGGCTCGGGCGGATCGATCGGGTGGTTCATGAGCAGCCGCTGGACGCCCCAGGCGGCGAGCATCCGGACCCGCTTGCCGTCGTCGTCCTTCGATCCCTTCATGGCCCCCTCCGCCATCCGGGCGAGAAAGCTGTCGAGACCCTCCGCGGACGAGTTCAGCTCGTAGCGCCGGTTCCACATCGGGCCGGTGAACGGGTAGAGCTCGTAGAAGGCCCGGCGCTCCATCCAGTGCGCGCCCGGGCCCGGGAAGTCACCCTGCTTCAGGGTCGAGGGGCCGAAGAGGTAGTTGAAGTCGGCATGGACGACCGGAACCCCCGCGGGCACCACGTCCAGGGCCGGAGGCGGCAGGAGGTAGGGGACGACCGTGTCGCTCGGATAGAGCGGCTTCAGGAGGAACAGTTGGACGGCGGCGTGGAAGGCGAGCAGCAGGGCTCCGCCGAGGGCTGGCCGCCGCCGGCCGATCCGCGCCAGCAGGGCCAGGACGGCGAGGATCAGGACCGAGAGGAACCCGAGTCCCGCCCATCGGAGCCGTTCGTTGGTCACGAAGGCCGGCCCGCGGGCGGCGGTCCCGAGGCCGGCGACCCAGGACTCGGCCGCGCCCGGGTTGAAGCTGAGGAAGGCCCAGAGCCCGCCCAGGACCAGGGCGAGGACGAGGAGCGCCAGCCCGAAGCGGCGCCGGGCTCGCGCGCGGACGTCGTCCTCCGCGAAGAGGAGCCGCTCGAAGCCGAGGCCGCAGAGGAGCGCGGCGCCGACCGCGACCGGCAGCCAGAACTTGACCGGGTAGCGCAGCGATCCGCGGCCGGGCAGGCTGAAGAGCCACTCGGCGATCGGGTTGAACCGGCCGAGCGACAGGAAGAGGCCGATCCCGATCCCGCCCCAGGCCCACCACGCCATCCTCAATCGGGGCCTTCCGGAGGCGACGATCAGGCCCAGGGCCAGGAGGCCGGGATAGAGCGACAGGTAGTAAGGCGGCACGCCGGTGAAGAAGCGGCTGCCCCAGAAGCTGCCGGGGCCGAGCAGGTCGGGCCGGCCGAACACGAACGGGATCAGCCACTCGGCGGCCTGCCGCGGGTCCCAGCTCGCGACGGTCGCGGCCTCGGCCGTGTAGCCGCGATGGCCTCGGAAGGACATCGGCAGGATGCGGCGGAACTCCTCGAGCTGCGGCAGGGCGAGGAGGAAGCCGACCCCGACGCAAACCGCCAGCAGGACCAGGTCGGACCAGGGCTCGCGCCGGCGCAGGACGTCGCGCACCCAGGGGAGGACCGAGGCCGCGGCCAGCAACCCGGCGAGCAGCGCCATGAGCGGGTCGCCTCCCAGGAGGAGCAGACCCCAGAGCCCGGCGATGACCGGCGCCATCCGGCGGTTTCCCTGGGAGAAGCGCAGACAGGCCGCGACCAGGGCCGGGGCGAGAGTCACGCCGGCGATCAGGTTGTAGAAGGACAGGTGGGAGAGATAGAAGCCGCTCACGGTCCAGCAGACCGCGGCGGCCCAGGCGGACTCGCGGCGCAGGCCCCAGGCGCGCGCCATCCAGGCGAAGGCGAACGGCGCGAGGAGGAGGTGGAGCCAGAAGTGCGCGTTGAGCGCCCGGAAGACCGACGCCTTGAGATAGAGCAGGTTGTCCGGGTAGAACGGCACCGCGTTCGGGTTGCCGGCGAGCGGCTGGCCGCCGGCCCGGTGGGGCTCCAGGATCGGGAAGTAGCCCGACCTCATGGCCGCGGCCTGGGACGCCTTCATCGGGAAGTGGGTGTTGAGCACGTCCCGGAGATAGAGCGTCTCCGTGCCGCGGACGAGCGGCGCCATGGCCAGGAGCAGCAGGAAGACCAGCGGCCCGGTATAAGCGGCATGGATCAGGAACGGGCGCCGTCGAACGTTTTCGGTGGATTCCATCTCTTCCTCTTAGAATACCGCCTGTGATCCGGCCGCTCGTCAAATCGCTCCGGCCCTCGCAATGGGCCAAGAACCTGTTCGTGCTCGCTCCGGCGGTGTTCAGCAGCCTGCTGCTCAGCCCGGAGGTCCCGCTGCGCGCCGCGCTCGCCCTGGCCGCCTTCTGCTTCGCCTCCAGCGCCGTCTACCTGGTGAACGACCTGCGCGACCGGGAGGAGGACCGCCGGCACCCGCTCAAGAAGTTCCGCCCGCTCGCGGCCGGCACGCTCAAGGCCCCGGTGGCGGTGGCGGCGGTCGTGGTCCTGGTCGGCGGCGCGGCGGCGATCTCGGTCTACCTGGGCGGCCATTTCGCCGCGGTCCTCGGAGCCTACCTGCTCCTGAACATCCTCTACACCTTCTGGCTCAAGCACATGGTGATCCTGGACGTGATGTCCATCAGCCTGGGCTTCGTGCTGCGGGTGGAGGCGGGCGCCGCGGCGGCCCGGGTGGATGTGTCGCGCTGGCTGCTGCTGTGCACGATCTTCCTCGCCCTCTTCCTCGCGTTCTCGAAGCGCCGGCACGAGATCACGCTGCTCGCCGGGGCGGCCTCGGGCCAGCGCCGCGTGCTCGACCAGTACAGCCCCGCCTTCCTCGACCAGATGATCAACGTGGTGACGGCCTCGGCGGTCGTCTCCTACGCCCTCTACTCGGTCGCCCCGGAGACGGTGCAGAAGTACAACACGCGCGACCTGGTCTACACCATCCCCATGGTGCTCTACGGCATCTTCCGGTACCTCTACCTGATGTACCAGCGGCCCGGCGAGCGCAATCCGACGGAGGCGATTCTCCGGGATCTCCCCTTCCTGATCAACATGGCGCTCTGGGGAGCGGCCGTGGTCTGGATCGTCTACCTGCGATCGTATCTGTGATGAGAATCCTGGAGGTCGTCGTCCGCTATCCGCCCTACGTGGGAGGGGTCGAGAACAGCGTCTACCACGTCGCGACCCGGCTGGCGCGGCGGGGCCACGAGGTGCGGGTGGTCTGCGCGGACGAGCCGGCCGGCGCCCCTCTCGAGGTCGAAGGGGTCTCGGTCGTCCGCCTGCCGTGGCGGTTCAAGCTCGGCAACACGAACCTGGCGTTCGGGCTCTGGGAGGCCTTGCGCCGGGAGAAGCCGGACGTCATCCACACCCACATCCCGACCGCGTTCTTCGCCGACCTGGCAGCCTCCGTGGCCGAGGCGATCGACGTGCCGCTGGTCCTCACCTACCACAACGACCTGGTCGGCGAAGGGGTGAAGGGGCTGCTCGCCGGCGTCTACAACCGGTACCGGCTGCCGGCGGTCCTGGAGCGCTGCGACCGGGTGGTGGTCACGAACCCGCACTATCCCCGCGAATCTCCGTGGCTCGATCCGGACGACCCGAAGCTGATCTGCATCCCCTGGGGCGTGGAGGCCGAGCGCTTCCGGCCACCCGCCCAGGAGCCGCCGCCTCCGCCGCCGCTGGTGATCGGGTTCCTCAGCCTGCTCGACGTCCACCATCGCTACAAGGGTCTGGACGTGCTGCTCGAAGCCCTGGCCCTCCTGCCGGACACGCGGCTCCGGGTCGGCGGCAGGGGCGAGGACCTGGAGGACTACCAGCGGCAGGCTCGGGAGTTCGGAGTCGAGGACCGGGTCGAGTTCCTCGGCTTTGTGCCGGACGCGGAGCTGAACGCCTTCTACGGCTCGTGCCACGTCTTCGTCCTGCCCTCGACCGACGCCCGGCGGGAGGGCTTCGGCCTGGTTCTGCTGGAAGCGATGGCCTGCGGCCGGCCGGTGGTCACCACGCCGATCGTGGGCGTGGCCGGAGACGTCGAGCCCCGGGGCGTGGGCTTGGTGGTCCCGACTCACGAGCCGGTCGAGCTGGCCGCGGCAATTCAGAACCTGCAGGATTTGCCGGCCATGGGCCGCCGGGCGCGGGAGCTGGTCGAGGAGCGCTACACCTGGAAGCGGGTGACGGACGACTACGAGGCGCTCTTCCGGAGTTTGCTCCCTCTCCCCCGGCACGGGGGAGAGGGCCGGGGAGAGGGGGAATGGGATCAATCCTCCTTGACCGGTTCCAATTCGAAGTAAAGCTCGTTCGCCGGCAGCATCCAGCAGCAGAAGCGCTCGTAGAACAGCGGGAAGGCGTTGATCAGCGCCGTGAGCACGCGGCTCGGGATCTCCCGCTTCTCGTTCTTGATCCAGAAGAACCGGATCTGCCGCTTCCGGATGCGGAACCGCAGGTGGGAGTAGAAGTTGTACACCCCGCCTTCGGTGAAGTAGTCGAAGCTGTGGTAGCCGAAGAAGCGCTTGTGGGTGGGGTCCGTGTAGGCGCCGAAGAATGAGAGATGCGGCACGTAGATGCGGATGACCGCCCCGGGCCGGCAGATCCGCCGCAGCTCGGCGAGCAGGGCGAAGAGGTCCGAGACATGCTCCAGCACGTGCGAGGTGAAGACCTCGTCGAACGAGTCGTCGGCGAACGGGAGCGGCGTCTCCAGGTTCGCGACCACGTCGATCCCGCGGATCTTCGCCAAGTCCAGATTGACGTAGCCCGGCCGGATGTCCCGACCACAGCCCAGGTTGAGTCGTCTCACGGCCGAAGAGGATACCAAACGGTCATGTTAGAGTACGGCCGGATTTCAAACCTGTCTTGAGGACTGCCGCGTGACCGACCCCCAGATCGAAGTCTCCGTCGTCATGCCCTGCCTGAACGAGGCCGGATCGGTGGGGGTCTGCGTGGAGAAGGCCTGGCGCGCCCTGAAGTCGATGGGCATCCCGGCCGAGGTGATCGTGGTCGACAACGGCTCGACCGACGGCTCGCCGGAGATCGCCGAGCGCGCCGGCGCCCGGGTGGTCCACGAGCGGCGGCGCGGCTATGGGTCGGCCTACCTGCGCGGCTTCGCCGAGGCGCGCGGGCGCTTCCTGGTCATGGGCGACTCGGACGACAGCTACGACTTCCTCGCCATCCCGGAGTTCATCGTGCCGCTCCGGGAGCAGGGGTTCGACATGGTCATCGGCTCGCGCCTGAAAGGCAACATCCTGCCCGGCGCGATGCCCTGGTCGCACCGCTACATCGGCAACCCGATCCTCTCCGGCATGCTGCGCCTGCTGTTCCGGACCAGCGTCTCGGACTCGCACTGCGGCATGCGCGCCTTCACCCGCGAGGCCTACGAGCGCATGCGGCTCCAGACCACCGGAATGGAGTTCGCCTCGGAGATGGTGGTCAACTCGCTGCGCGCCGAGCTCAAGATCCACGAGATCCCGATCACCTACCATCCGCGGATCGGCGAGTCCAAGCTCTCGGGCCTGCGGGACGCCTGGCGCCACGTCCGCTTCATGCTGCTCTTCTCGCCCTCGTACCTCTTCCAGCTCCCGGGGCTCCTGCTGATGATCGCCGGCGGCCTGCTGGTGCTGCTCCTCGCCGGCGGGCCGCGCGAGCTGTTCGGCCGGACCTGGGACTACCACGTGCTGCTGTTCGGCGCGCTGGCGCTGATCCTGGGGTACAACCTGATCCTGTTCGACGTCTTCGCCAAGACCTTCTCCATGGGCGCCGCGTTCGCGCGCCCCCGGCAGTGGCTGACCCGGCTGTACCGCTGGTTCTCGCTGGAGCGCGGGCTGATCCTCGGGGCGATCCTCTTCCTGGCCGGCCTCGGCCTGGAGGCGAAGATCGTGCTCGACTGGATCGAGGCGGGCTCCGGCCCCTTGATGGCGGTGCGCGGGGTGGTGATCGGGATGACCGCGATGGTCATGGGCGCGCAGACGGTGTTCGCCTCGTTCCTGGTCAGCCTGATGCTGATCGAACGACGATGAACGCCCGGGAGGCCGCCCGCCGCGGGCTCCCCTGGCTGGTGGCCGCGGCGATCCTCGCGGTCATGGTCCGCGAGATCCGGCTGGAGCCACTCCGCGAGGCGTTCCAGCACGGCGCCTATGTAGCGCTCTCGCTCTTCATCGTCTTCGAGCTGGTGATCACGCTGCCGGTGGACGCCTATGCCACCCGGGCGGCGCTCGACGCGGCCGGCATCCCGCGGCCGTTCCTGGAGGTGATGTACGCCCGCGGCGCGAGCTACCTGCTCGGCCTGCTCTCCTACATCGCGGGACAGGGCGGGATGGGTTTCTACCTGGCGCGGACCGGCGTGCCCGTGGCCACCTCGGCCGGCGCCGTCCTGTTCCTGATGATGGCGAACGGGATCGTCCTGGTGCTGCTCGGCGCCGCGGGCCTGGCGGTCGAGCTGGCCCGCGGCGGGCTGGCCGGCGTGCCGACCGGATTGCTGGCGCTGACCATCGCGGCGGCGCTCGGCGGCACGGTGGTCTATGGGATTGTGATCGCGCTCCGTCCGCGGTGGCTCGCCCGGTACAGCCTCCTGGCGCCGCTCTTCGACGCCGGAGTCCGCGGGAACGTTCGCGCCGTACTCACCCGCTTCCCGCACATGCTGCTGCTGGCCGTGCTCCACTGGCTGGCGTTCCGGATCTGGGGGATCGCGGTGCCGGCCGTGCCCGGGCTGGCGCTCAACCCGATCGTCCTCCTCCTCTCCGCTCTGCCGGTGACCCCGGGCGGCCTCGGGACGACGCAGGCGCTGCAGGTGCTGTTCTTCAGCCCCTGGGCGGCCGGGGCGACAGCGGACGACCGGGCGGCCTCGGTGCTGGCCTTCAGCCTGGTCCACCACGTGGTCAACCTGATCGTGCAGGCGGCGCTCGGGCTAGCCTGCCTCGCCCCCTTCCGCCGGCGCGTGCCATGAGGGTCCTCCTGGTCTACGACTGCCTCTACCCCGCGTCCGTGGGCGGGGTCGAGCACCGGAACCACGAGCTCGCCCGAGCCCTGGCCGCCCGCGGCCACCGGGTGACGCTGGCCGGGTTCGCGGACTGTTCATCCGAGCCGATGCCCGGCGTCGAGATCCTGCCGCTCGCTCCGCCCGGCCGTCTCTACACGGAGGCGGGCAAGCGGAGCACAGGCGAGGCGCTCCGGCTGGCCAGTTCCGTGCTCCGGCTCGACCTGAAGCGGTTCGACGTGGTCGAGTCGGCGAACATCCCCTACGCCCACCTGCCGCCGCTCGCCCTGCGCTGCCGGCTGGCCGGGAAGCCGCTGGTGGTGACCTGGCACGAGTACTGGGGCCGCTATTGGCGGCAATATCTGGGTTCGACCTGGCCGGTCTACGCCGCGGCCGAGCGCATCACGGCCCACCTCGGGAAGGCTGCGATCGCAGTCAGCCGGCTCACCGCCGAACGGGTGGAGCGGGTGCGCGGCGAGGCGGTGCCGGTCATCCCGAACGGCATCCCGCTGGAGACGATCCGTCAAGCAGTTTCTTACGGAGAGGGTCCGCCGCTCGTCTATGCCGGCCGGCTGCTGCGCGAGAAACGGATCGATCTTCTTCTGGAAGCGGTGGCCCGGCTCAAGGTGAAGCTTGCGATCTATGGAGACGGTCCGGATCGGGCCCGGCTGGAAGAGCTGGCCGGACGGCTCGGTCTCAGGGAGACGGTCGTCTTCCACGGCTACCTGCCGACGAACGTGGATGTCTGGCGGCGAATGGGCGAGTCGCGGATCGCGGTGCAGCCGTCCTCGCGCGAGGGCTTCGGCCTCTTTCCGCTGGAGGCCATGGCCGCCGGGCTGCCGGTGGTCTACTGCGAATCGTCCGAGAGCGCGCTCTCCGAGCTGGTTCTGGACGGCGTCCACGGAATCCGGACCGCGCCGGACCCGGAGTCGCTGGCCGCCGCAATCCAGGGTCTTCTGACGGACGAGCCCCGGCGTCTCCGGATGGCCGAGGCCGCCCGCCGCCACGCCGAGGCCTTCGACTGGTCGGCCGTGGCCGCGCGGATGGAAGAGGTGTTCCGCGCGGTATCGGCGATATCGGCGATATCGGCGGCATTGTGATAGAGAATGCGCCACCGATGGGACCCTCACGAAACAACCATGGCAGCAGGGTCGGGGAGGGGGCGCCCTCTCCTGCGCAGCAGGGGAGGGACGGGGAGGGGTCTTTCCAACGCCACGCGCGCGGACGAGGCGCGTTCATACATCCAGGAGACGCCACGCCTCGTGGCTCGACGCCACACCTCGTGGCGAGGCGCGGGCGAACGGGGCTGTGCCGCCACGCCGCGTGGCACGGCGCCACGGTCGGGGAGCGGGTCATCCCCGGCTGTGGCGCGACCGCCCCGCGTGTGGCGCGGCGCCACGGTCGGGGAGCGGGTCATCCCCGGCGCTGGCGCGACCGCCCCGCGCGTGGCGCGATGGCAGGCCTCGACAGAGGAGGCAGGAGAAGACCCCTCCCCGACCCTCCCCCGCGCTGACGCGCGGGAGAGGGCGCCTCCAGCCCGACCACCAAGGAGGCTCTTGTTTCGTGACGAGCCCTATGTTTCTGACAGATCTCCTGGGCGCGGGGCTGACGCTCCTGACCCTGCTGTTCCTGGCCCTGAACGGCTACCTCCTCGCCCGCGCCTTCCTCGGCCGGCGGGAGAAGGAAGACCCGCTCGCGCTGGCGATTGCGGCGCTGCTCCTCGCGACCGCCGAGGCCGTCTTCCTCGGACTGGCCCTCGGAGCCGTGGGCCTGCTGCGGGTGGATACCGGACTGGCTCTCCTGATCCTCGTGGCGTTGATCCCCCTGCTCCGGGCCCGCAAGACGGGTGAAGACCTCTGGGCTCCGGCGCGCACGCTCGGCCGGCGGACCTGGGCGCGCCTGCGCGAGCACCCAGTGATCTCGCTGATCGCCGCCCATGCCGTGTTCGCCGAGGGTCTGCGTGGGCTGGTCCGGCCGCCGCTGTCCTGGGACGCGATCATGTATCACCTCCTGATCACGGCAAACTGGATCCAGGACCAGGCCATCACGCCGGTGTTCGGGATGCACCCGACCTACTTCTATGGCCTGCAGCCGTCGAACGGCTCGGTCTGGCTCTGGTGGTGGATGGCGCCGTCGCACAGCGAGCTCTACGCCAACCTCGCCTTCTTCCCGCAGACCGCGCTCCTCGGGCTGGCGGCCGGCGGTATCGCGCGGGAGCTGGGAGCGCGCCGCCACTGGCCGCTCGCCGCGTTCTTCACGCTCCTGATGCCGGTCGTGATCCGCTTCACGGCCACCCAGTACGTCGATACCTTCGTGGGCGCCTGCTTCGCCGCGGCGGCCTTCTTCGCTCTCCGCTGGATGCGCGAGCCGCGCTGGGGCGACGCCGCCATGGCCGGAGCCGGAATGGGCCTGACCGTCGGCGCCAAGGTGCTGGGCATCCCCTACGGCCTGGCGCTCGGGCTGGCGATCCTGCTCGGCCGCCGTGAATGGAGCCGCCGGCTGCCGCAGATCGGCGCGGCGATCCTGGCGCTCGTCCTCCTCGGCGGCTTCTTCTATGCCCGGAACGCCGCGCTCGGAGCCGGACCGCTCGCCGCCCGCTGCGAAGGGACCCCGGGCGCGGCGTCGAGCCCGGTCATCCCGAAGATCCCGCGGATCAACACCGTGGCCTGGATGATCGGCCACCAGCAGATCAGCTTCGCCACGCTCTCGGACGTCTTCCTGGGCGTGCCGCGCCTGGGCTCCGAGGAGATCGGCATCGGGCCGCAGGTCCTGCTCCTCCTGCCGTTCTTCCTCCTGCCGTGGCTCCTGCCGAAGGACGTTCGTCGATCGGCGTTCCTGGTCTGGAGCCAGGTCCTGATCCAGCTCGCGGTCTGGGCCACGGTCCCGTACGGCAGCTCGGGCCACGTGTTCGCCAACGTCCGCTACCTGGACGGCTCCCTGGCCCTGATGTTCGCCGGGGCGGTGGCGGTTGGCGAGCGCTTCGTGCCCGATCCCGCCCTGCGCGCGCTGGCGCTGCTCTTCGCCGTCCAGGACCTGCTCATGCTCCACACGGAGATGCCGCGGACAGTCCGGGTGGTCCTGGCGCTGTTCGACATCGGCCTGGTGATCTGGGCGGTCTCGCCCCGGATCCAGGGCTTCACCCGGCGGCGGGCGCGGGAGTTGGCGGTGGCCGGGATCGTGGCCGCGCTCGTGGCGGCTCCGTTCCTGGGCCGCTTCCGAGTGAAGGACCGGGAGCGCGCCTTCCGCTCCGAGTACACGGCACACAAGACGGCGGCCTTCCTCTTCGCGCCGGGCTGGGGATGGCTGGATAAGAATGGCGAGGACGGGACGGTCGCGGTGATCGGCGCGCCGAGCAACTTCTTCGTCTATCCGGCCATGGGTCCGCACCTGGAGCGGCGGGCGATCTACGTCAACGTGAACCGCCGCGACTCGCGGCGGGCCACTGACTACCCCGGCTGCGACCCGCGGATCGATCCCGAGCCCCAGGCCTGGCTCGAAAACCTCCTGAAGGACGGCGTGCGCTGGGTCTACCTGCACCGCTTCCCGCAGATCGACTTTCCGATGGAGGCGGACTGGATCTCGGCGCGGCCCGACCTGTTCGCCCTGCGCTACCAGGACAACACGAACATCATCGTGGAGTTCCTGCCGAACGCTCCGAAACGCTGAGCCGCCGCTCGAGGATCTCGCGGTTGTGCAGGGCCGCGGCGTTCTGCGGGTTGAGCGCCAGCGCGCGGTCGAACCGGGCTTTCGCCTCCTGGAGATCCCCGAGCGCCAGGTAGACGCCTCCGAGGTTGCTCTGGACGTCGTCCGAGCGCGGTTCCAGCGCCTCGGCGCGCAGGAAGAAGCGCAGCGCCGTCCCCCAGTCGCCGCTCCGGGCCGCGTGGTTGCCGAGGTTCAGGCAGGCCAGGAAGTCGCGCGGGTTGAGGATGAACGCGGCCTTGTAGTGCTCCCGGGCGGCGTCCGGATTCCCGCGCTCGTCCTCGATCCGGCCCAGGTTGTAGTGCACCAGGTCGAGCCGCGGCTGGAACCCGGCCAGGTGGGGCAGCAGGAGCGCCGCGAGCAAACCCAGGATTGGCAGGGGCCGCGGTTTCTCGGAGATCCGGGCGATCGGCACGGCGGCCAGGATCATCAGGGCCGGCACCGCCGGCAGCCGGTAGCGGGAGAAGAGGAAGAAGACGACGGTCGAGAGCATCCAGCCCAGGGCGAAGAGCAGCGCCGGGGCGAACGGGCCGGGGTTGCGCCGCACCATCCAGAGGCTGGCCAGGGCGAGGAGCGTCACGGCGCCGAATTCGACCCAGGAGAACCGCAGAGCCGGCGAGAGGCCGCGCACCCAGTAGTAGTCCACGGCGTCCGGCCACTCGTACCAGCTCCAGAACATCCGGAGCTTGCGGAGCTGGAGTCGCAGGAAGTCGCCGGGGTGGTCCGTGGCCCAGGCGAGCGCTTTGCGCATCCAGAACGAGGAAACCTCGCCCGCGGTCAGCTTCCGGCCGAGCTCGCCCTCGGCGATCCGCACCGGCTCCTGGCGTTCGAGGGTCGGGATCTGCTTGCCGGGAACGATCGGCTGGTAGGTGCCGTCCGCCTCCGGGTTGTTTCCGATGTAGAAGTTGACCCCGCCCTGGAAGGTCGTGGGGAGGAAATCGCCGCCGACGACCCCGTTGCGCACCGCGACCGGCAGCAGAGTCAGGAAAAGACCGCCGATCAGCGCTCCCGCTCTCCGGAGGAAGCCCTTGCCGGCGACGAGCGGCAGGAGAAACGGCAGCAGCAGGAGCGCGTTCTCCCGCAGCAGAGCCAGGACGCCGAGGAGGAGACCCGCCGCGAGCCACCGCCGGGCGGAGAGGGACCATAAGAGGAACGACGTGACCGTGACGGCCGCGGACTCCTTGAGGAGCTGCACGTCGTGGAAGAGGAACGGGCCGTAGAACGCGGCCAGCCCGGCGGCCGCGAGGCCCACCCGTTCGCCGCCCATCTCGCGCCCGGCCCGGTAGAGCGCCCAGCAGCCGGCCACGGCGAGAGCGATCTGAACGAGGTAGACCGCGTCGAGGCTGCGCCCGAAAACCGCGTAAAGAAGCCCGAGGGCATAGGGGTAGAGCGGGGCCTGGAAGAAGACCTGCGAGCCCGTCCAGTCGCCGGCCGCGATCCCCTGGGCCCAGCGGTCGTACTCCTGGCTGTCCATGGCGAGCCAGGAGAAGAACGGCTCGTCGCGCACCGCCCACCAATGGACCAAACGGACCGCGACGGCGGCCGCCAGCAGCACGGGCAGGAGCCATCGCCTGGGGGTCCGGGGGTCCATGGTGGCCGTCTACTCTGGCACAGATTCGGTGCTACCATCGGATACCAGATCTACAACCAGGAACACACACGAGAGGAAATCGGCATGGCCACCGTCGAGTTCACGGGGAACTACCAGGATCTGTCCACGGACCGCGGCTACCAGTTCAAGTTCTACTGCGAAAAGTGTGGCAACGGCTACATGTCCACCTTCCAGTCGTCGAAGCTGGGCATGGCGGCCTCGGCCGCGCAGGTGGCCGGCAATCTGTTCGGAGGTCTGTTCGGGCGGGCCGCGGATACGGCCTACGAGATCCAGAGGGCGGTCGGCGGCCCGGCGAACGACGCGGCCCTGCGCGAGGCGGTGGCCGAGATCCGGCCGATGTTCAAGCAGTGCACCCGCTGCGGCCAGTGGGTCTGCGAGCCTGTCTGCTACAACAAGAAGGCGCAGCTCTGCGAAGCCTGCGCTCCGGACATGGACGAGGAGATCGCCGCCGCCCAGGCCGCGGCCGCCCGCGATCAGGCCTTCGAGAAGGCCCGCGACGTGAACTGGATGAAGGGCCGGGACCTGAGCGAGGTCAAGGGAGCCCAGGGAGCGACCTGCGCGAGTTGCGGCGCGAAGACGGGCACCGCCAAGTTCTGCCCCGAGTGCGGCACCCCCGCGGCTCCGGCCAAACGCCAGTGCGGGAGCTGCGGCCACGAGATCGAGGGCAGCCCGAAGTTCTGTCCCGAGTGCGGCGGACGGTTCGGGTAGGAAGAAAGCTCCCCGCGGAGCGCCCGCGGGGAGCTTCGAAGCTTCAGCCTCTGGACTCAGCCGGTTCCGTTTCGAACTGGACGACCGAGTCGAGGAAGTCCAGGGCCTTCGTCAGGCTGGTGCCGGCCAGGGAGTCCACGAAGCGCCGGAGCGCCGGCGAACGGTCCACCCGGTCCGCGTAGCGCTTCGAGAGCCAGATCAGGAGGAGCGCCACGGCCAGGCCGAAGGCCACGTTGGCCGCCACCCACACGAGGAAGGACCCGTCCCTGGCGCCGGCCGCTCCCAGGACGAACCACAGATCGACCCCGAAGAACCCTTCGAACAGCACGACGAGCGCCGGGAGCCACAGGACGAACCAGAGGATCATCTCCCACTTCAGGGCTCGGAGGCGCAGGACCCGGAGCTTGCCGAGCTCCTTCTGGACGGCCACCACCGGGAGGCTGTAGCTCAGGCCCGCGACCGCGGCGAGTTGGCGGATGCAGACGGCCAGCTTCGCAATGGCGCAGAGGTCGAGGAGCACCGCGGGTAGGAGGAATCTCGCCTCCCGCAGGTGGCCGGCGATGAAGTCGCCCAGCCAGACCACCGCCACCGCCGTCACGGCCAGCTCCAGGGCGACTCCCAGGACGAGCCCCCAGAGCCTCGTCTTCGCCCTCGAGATCTGGATCTCGCGGATGGCTGTCGTGTTCAGGCGGATCACCTGGTCGAGCTTCGCGTCCTGCTCGGCCAGTCGGGTTTTCAGGTCGTCGAGGTCCATTTCATTCTCCTTCCGCTTCAGGCGGCGTTGCGTTCTTCCCGGAGCCGGTTCTTGATCCGGTTGATCCGGGTGCCGACGTTGGTGACCGAGATGCCGAGGATCTCCGCGATCTCCGCGTGGCTGTAGCCCTCCAGGTACAGGACCAGGAGCGCCCGGCTCATCTCGTCGAGTCTCGAAACGAGTTGCTGCACCAGCCGGAAGTCGTCCCCCACCTCCCCGAGGGCGGATACGTCGAGGATGTCCGCTTCGAGCGCCACCGTCTCCCGGCCGCGCCGTTTCCGGCTGCGCAAGGCGGAGATCGCGACGTTCATCCCGATCCGGTACATCCAGGTCGAGAACTTCAGCCGCTCGTCGTAGCGCGGAAACGAACGCCAGAGCTGGATCACGATCTCCTGTACCAGGTCCTGCCGGTCCTCGGGATCGGCGCAGTACGCGTTGGCGATCTTGTACAGGATCCGCTTGTGCTCCTCGAGGAGCGCCACGAATCGTTCGTCTCCGGCTGGCTTCGTCATCGCTGGCCCCCATTCCGACTTCCACCCCATGATTCGCTCGCGGAGCGGGAAGCATCACACCCGGCCCGGGCGGGACGGGCGGGTCTAGGAGGAGCGGCGCTTCTCGGCCAGCTTCCGGACGACGTAGGGGAGGGCCAGCAGGCCGAGGCCGACCGCGAACCAGAGGGTGGCGGCGCGGATGATGAGGGTCGCCGAGGCGGCGGTCGCGGTGTCGAGGCCCTGCGAGTGGAGGAGGGCCGTGAGCGAGCCTTCGGCGGCGAGCAGGCCTCCGGGAAGCATCGAGAGCGAGCCCAGGCAGGTCGAGACCGTGTAGTTGAAGAGCGCCGCGAGCAGGCTCGCCTGCGGCGCGTACTGACGAACCACCAGGAAGAACCCGACTCCCTCGGCCGCCCAGGCCGGCGTCGCCAGGGCCAGGGCCAGGAGCAGCAGGCCCGGCGAGAGAAGCTGCCGCAAGGTGGCGTACATTTCGGCGAGCACGTGCATCCGCGGCCCTACCTTCGGCAGTTTTTCGAGAAGCCGGAAGAGGAGGTCCGCACCGCGCTGCCAGGTCAGGAGGACGACCGCGACGGCCACCGCGCCGAGGCCGGCCGCCGCGATCCACGGCCCGCCCGGGAACGGCAGGGCGCCGAGGGCCAGGAGGATCAGCACGCCGAGCAGGTCCGTGACCCGCTCGGCCACCACCGCGGGCACCACCCGCAGCGCCGGGCCGCCGCCCATCTCCCGTACCAGCCAGGCCTTGCCCAGCTCGCCGGCCTTGCCCGGCGTCACCGAGAGCAGGAAGCCGGCCAGGAAGACCGCCAGGCTCCGGGCGCGGGAGAGCCGCACGCCGAGCGCCTTCAGGTAGACCTCCCAGCGCACGAAGCGCAGCGCGTAGTTGACCAGCGAGAGGCCCAGGACCGGCGCGAGCAGGCGGAGATCGAAGTCGCCCAGCCGGCCGGCCAGCTTGCGCGCGTCCGCGGCCAGGATGAGGCCGATCAGCGCCAGCAGACCGAGGCCGAGCGGGATCAGCAACCGCCGGCCAAGGTGCTCCAGGCCGGACGCCTGGGTCTCCGAAGCGTTCAGGCGACCTTCTCTTTCGCGCCCGCCGCTTCGGACGCCTCCGGATACTGCTCGAAGAGGCGCATCCACTTGCTGGTCTTCGCGTACTGCTCGATCCGCTTCTTGCCGACCGTGGGGTACCACGCGAAGTCGTGGTAGAAGTACGAGCCGAACACGAAGAAGTAGACCAGCGGCGTCCGGAAGAGCAGCTTCTGGAGACCCTTGAGCGGCCCGAACCAGACCAGGTCGCCGAAGCGGGAGACCGCGTTGTCCCCCACCGAGAAGCGGAAGTTCCAGTTCGAGACGTCCTCGCCGACGATCTCGATGTCGCGCGGATCGCCGACCCCCAGGCCGGCGTCGTGCGCCAGGCGGATGTAGGGCACCGACATCGGGTCGAAGCCCATCATCTTCGTGGCCACGGCGTCGATCGCCACCTGGTCGCCCGAGGCGATCAGGATGTCCTTCTCGACCGGGATCATGGTGCGCGGGCCCGGCCCGTTGCCGCAGGTCGTGCCGTCCATGACCGCGAAGAGGCCGGTGTGGATCTCCTTCTGGATGGTCAGCAGATCGACCAGCGTCTCGTGGATGTACGAGTGGGTGTAGTGCCGCCGGGTGTTGAGCAGGCCGCCGAAGGCGTTCTTCATCGCTCCCGTGGTCGTGGTGTAGATGTGGCACTTCACGGTCGGGAGGTGGACGACGTTCTTGCCGAGGAAGAACTCGGGGATCGTGATGCCCTCGGGGTAGATCTTGGGCAGCACCAGCATCTTGCCCTTGGGCTCGTAGCGGATCCACTTGAGGTCGTCCTCGAAGCAGTTGTAGCGCACCGGGATGCCGTACTTGTCGAGCACCGGCAGGTAGCGGTTGAGCCGCTCACCCTTCTTCGGATCGGTGACGACCGTGTTGTTCTGGACGCACACCTGGTCCGTGTATCCGTCGGCGTTCAGCTTCTGGATCGTCCCTTCGAGCTGCCACGGGGTGGTGTTCGCCCCGGGGAACGGGAAGTGCCAGGAGATGTTGTCCTTGAGGATGGTGGTCGCGCCGGGCGCAAGGTGCTTCTTCACCTCGGCCAGCTCCATGGTCCGGCCGACGTCCTCCAGGACAGTCTCGGGCCGGGTCTTGACGACGGCTACACGGGCTTTCGGGGGCATCAGGTACGTCTCCAGGTTTGTTGCTGAAAGGACCGCAAGGGTCAGCCGACGATTATAAGCCATGCGTGAAACCAGCGATTCCCGCTGTTCCAGCGCCCGGCAGTCGGCGGCTCCATGGGCTCAGGTGCCTTGAGGCAGGTAGTCCTCGAGTCGGAGGATCCGCAGGCCGGAGATTCCCGGGATCCGGTCATCGTTGGTCAGAAAGGTTGGACAGCCGGCCATCATCGCGGCAGCCAACTGCATCGCATCCGGAGTCTTGGCTCGTGTGGCGGCCCGGACTTGAGCCACGGCGCGGAGGAAATCCCGGTCGAGATCGACCAGCCGCAGGCCCCGGCTCCTGGTCAACAGGGTCTCATAGCGGGCGACCAGAGCCGCATTCGCAAAACGGAACGGAATCACGAGCACCTCGAGGAGCGTGAGGCTCGACGTCACGGCTTCGAGCCTGCCTGCATCGATCGACTCGAAGAGCGGCTCGACCAGGGGCAGGTAGATCGGATGCGCTTCGATGAAGTAGATGAAAATCGAGGAGTCGAGCGCGACGGGGCCGCTCCCGAGATCGCTCAGGAGTCCCAAGAATCGCGCTCCGCCCGGACATGCTCCACCGGGTCGATGTCTTTCCAGAGCTCCTTGCCCAGGCCGCGGAGCTCGAGGATCGAATGGAGCCTTGGCGTGGACGCCGACTCTTCCAGGAGATGAATCACCTGCTGAGCGAGCGAGCGGTGCTCGTGCTCGGCACGTTCCTGAAGCTGTTCATACAGATCGTCCGGGAAATTCTTGATGTTGAGTGTCGCCACGCCCGATCCTCCGTATTGCCTCCATTCTGGAGGATGCGGGCGCTGAGAGTCAAACAGGGTCAGCCGTTAGACAGGACGTCGAACGCCGTGGCCGCGAAGAGCCACACCGAGAGCGCGCCGTTGGCCGTGAAGAAGGCGGCGTTCAGGCGGGTGAGGTCGTTCGGCCGCACCACCCAGTGCTGCCAGCCGATGAGCGCGAGGCAGCCGGCCCAGCCGATCCAGAACCCCGGTCCCAGCCCCGGGTAGAGCCGCGGGAGGAGGGCCAGCAGGCCGAGCATGAGCGCGTGGAGCACTGCGGAGATCCACAGCGATCCGACCACGCCGAAGCGGGCCGGGATCGAGAAGAGGCCGCTCGTGCGGTCGAAGTCGAGATCTTGGAGCGCGTAGAGCACGTCGAACCCCGCCACCCAGAGGAGGACGCAGACCGCCAGGAGGACCGGCGTGGCCGTGACATCGCCGCGCACCGCGATCCAGGCGCCGAGCGGCGCGCCGGCCAGCGAGAGGCCGAGCACCAGGTGCGAAGCCCAGGTGAACCGCTTCGTATAGGAGTAGAGGAAGAAGATGCCGAGCGCCAGCGGCGACAGGTAGAAGGCCAGGGGGTTCAGTTCCCAGGCGGCGAGGACCAGGATCGCGGAGCTGGCGAGGACGAAGAGCGCCACCCAGAGGGGGGTCACGAGGCCGGCGGGAAGCGCCCGCTTCGCGGTGCGCGGGTTGGCGGCGTCGATCCTCCGGTCCACCAGCCGGTTGAACCCCATGGCCGCGCTCCGGGCCCCGATCATGGCGACCACGATCCAGAGCACCGTCATCCAGGCCGGCCACCCATGGGCCGCCAGGACCATCCCGAGGAACGCGAACGGCAGGGCGAACAGCGTGTGCTCGAACTTGATCATCTCGAGCACGGTCGAGAGCGAGCGCAGGAAAGCCATGGCCGGATTCTAGCCGCCCCAGCGCAGCCCCGGCTCGCCGGGAGTGGGAATGCCGAAGCGGTCGAGAACGCGCAGGGTATAGTGATCCAGGAAACGGCCCAGGTCCTCTCCTCCTATATAGAAGGCGGGGACCGGCGGCAGCAGAGTGGCGCCGGCGAGGAGCAGGCGGCGCATGTTCTCCACGTGGATCAGGCTGTACGGCGTCTCCCGGAAGCCGAGGACCAGCGGCCAGCCCTCCTTGAGCGCCACCGCGCCGGCGCGGTGGATCAGGGTCCGGGCCGTTCCGGTCGCGAGCGCTCCCAGGGTGCCGGCGCTGCAGGGCAGGACCGCCGCGCCGGTCAGACGGTAGGAGCCCGAGGCGATCGGAGCGTCCAGGTCGCCGTCGCGGTGGATCACCAACTTCTCCCGGGCCTCCGGCGAGAGGCCGGCGGGACCGGCGGCGTCCGCGAGATCGGCGGCGCCGGTGCGGTCCGGCCCCAGCTCGTGGCGCAACACCTGGCTCGCTCCGGCGGAGACCACCAGGTGGATCCGGCCGATCTCCGGGTGCTCCGCCAGGCGCCCGAGCACGTGGCGGGGCAGGAGCATGCCGGACGCGCCGGAGACCAGGAGCGCGATACGGTGCGAGGCAGGCATCCGGAAGATCGTATGTGAACCTCCGGTATCCGCGGAAGGGCGGAAGCGTCAGGGGGTTTCCCCTTCCTCCGGCGCCCCGGGCGAGCTCCGGCGGTCCAGCTCCTCGCGCAAGGCGTCCGTGATCAGGCGGCGCAGCTCCTCCAGGGTGACCGGGAGAGGAGGAGGAGGAGGAGGAGAGGGCGGAGACGTGCGATAGGCTTCGTTGAGGAGATCGACGGGCTCGAAGCCCAGCACCCGGCCGAGCATGACCACGTGCCGGAGCCGCAGCTCCGTCCGGCCGCGGAAGATGTTGCCCAGGGTGCCGTGCCCCAGGTCGAGCTCCCGCTCCAGATCCCGGTGCGAGCGCCCCGACAGGCGGACGCGCTCCCGGACCAGCTCGAGAAGACGATGACTGCGAGGATCATTCTTTCCCATGACTCCGGGATTGTATTCCCGAAATCGTCCAGGGGGAAAGTTCCCGCTGCACGGCAATCGTGTTCGCGAGGGAAAAACACCGGGGGGCGGCGGTGCGGATGCGGGTGCGCTAAGATGGGAATCCCCGCCGGGGATTCGCGATTCTCCCTCTGTGGCGCCCCGTCTTCCGGGGCCGCCCGGAAATCCAAGTCGAAGCAAGACGAGACAGACGAAAGGAGGCTCTCCATCGTGTCCTTCCGCACCACCCTCGCCCTGGGCCTGCTCGCCCTCGCGGCCCTGAGCCCCGCCGCGTCGGCGGCTCCGCAGGCGTCCGGCGACATCTTCCCCTTCAAGGTTCACGAGACCACGCTCGACAACGGCATGAAGGTCCTCGCGATCCCCTACGAAAGCCCGGGGACGGTGGCCTACTACACCGTCGTCCGCACCGGCTCCCGCGACGAGGTCGAGGCCGGCCACAGCGGCTTCGCCCACTTCTTCGAGCACATGATGTTCCGCGGCACCGACAAGTATTCGGCCGACCGCTACAACGACCTGCTCAAGCGCATGGGCGCCGACTCCAACGCCTACACCTCCGACGACCAGACGGTCTACCACATCGTCGGACCCGCCAGCTCGCTGGCCACCATGATGGACATGGAGTCCGACCGCTTCAAGAACCTGAAGTACGCCGAGGACGGCTTCCGCACCGAGTCCCTCGCCGTGCTCGGCGAGTACAACAAGAGCGCCTCGAACCCGTTCCAGCCCATGTACGAGAAGCTCCGCGACCTCGCGTTCACGAAGCACACGTACAAGCACACGACGATCGGCTTCCTCGACGACGTCAAGGCCATGCCGGACTACTACGAGTACAGCCTCGGCTTCTTCAAGCGCTTCTACCGGCCGGAGAACATCACCCTGGTCGTGGTGGGCGACATCCAGCCCGAGAAGGTCTTCGCCATGGCGAAGCAGTATTACGGCGACTGGGCGAAAGGCTACAAGACGCCCGACGTGCAGCCCGAGCCGCCGCAGACCGAGGCCAAGTCCGCCGACCTCGACTGGCCGAACGAGATCCGGCCGCAGTTCATGATCGGCTACCACATGCCGGCCTTCTCCACGGACAACACCGACTCGGCGACGCTCGACCTCATCGGCCAGCTCCTGTTCAGCGAGTCCGCCCCGCTCTACCAGGAGCTGGTGGTGGACAAGCAGTGGGTGGACTTCGTCCAGGGTGGCGCCGACTTCCACCGCGACGCCTACCTCTTCATGATCTTCTCGCGGATCAAGTCCCAGGACCTGGTGCCCAAGGTGAAGGAGACCATCGACCGCTACCTGGCCGACCTCCAGAAGACGCCGGTCGATCCGAAGCGCCTCGACCGGGTGAAGTCGCACCTGCGCTACGCCTTCGCCCTCGGCCTCGACACGCCGGGCGCGATCGCCAACCAGGTCGCCACGGCCATCGCGATCGCCGGCGACGCCGGGTCGATCAACCGCCTCTACCAGCAGTACGAGAAGGTGACGCCGGCCGACATCCAGCGGGTTGCCGGCGAGGTGTTCAAGAAGCAGAACGAGACCGTGGTCAACCTCTCGCACAAGGCCGGCTCCCAGGGAGGTGCCCAGTGATCCGCCGCTCCATTCGCCCGATTGCAGCTCTGACTCTCGGCCTGGCTCTCGCGGGCTCCGCCTCGGCCCAGTCCGGCATCAAGGTGGTGGCCCTGCCCGGCGAGTCGCCGCTGGTCGCCATCCGCCTGGTGTTCGACGCCGGCTCGATCCACGATCCCAAGGGCAAGGAGGGGCTCGCCGCCCTGACCGCCTCGATGATCGCGCAGGCCGGCACCCAGAAGCACTCCTACACCCAGCTCCTCGAGGAGCTCTACCCGATGGCGGCCCAGATCGGCGGCAACACCGATCGCGAGGTCGTGCTGCTCGAGGGCGAGGTCCACCGCGACAAGCTGGCCGACTACACCGCGCTGCTCAAGGAGGTCCTCCTCCAGCCCGCCTTCAGCCAGCAGGACTTCGAGCGCAACAAGGACCAGCTCACCTCCTACCTGACCAACTCCCTGCTGAGCAACGACGAGCTGCTCGGCCTGGAGGCGGTCCAGACCCGGCTCTTCCAGAACCACCCGTACGGCCACCCGACCCCGGGCACCGTCGAGGGGCTCAAGAACATCACGCTGGACGACGTGAAGAGCTTCTACAAGGAGCACTACACCCAGGCCGGCCTGATGCTCGGCGTGGCCGGCGGCTATCCGAAGGGATACGTCGAGTCGCTCCAGAAAGACCTCTCGGCTCTCCCCAAGGGCCAGGGCGGACGCATGGCACTGCCGGCGCTGCCGAAGGTGCAGGGCCACAAC
This sequence comes from Acidobacteriota bacterium, assembly GCA_040349255.1. Lineage (GTDB taxonomy): Bacteria > Acidobacteriota > Thermoanaerobaculia > Multivoradales > UBA5704 > DATMER01. Next base: position 110,777 of record JBEQUE010000218.1, read on the forward strand.
TTCACTCTCCTGGACAAGGAGACCGCCTCGGTCGGGATCAACTTCGGCTTCCCGCTCCCGGTCACCCGGGCCGACGCCGACTACTTCCCGCTGATGGTGGCGAACAGCTACCTGGGCGAGCACCGCACGTTCCACGGGCGGCTCATGCAGCAGCTCCGCGGCGCCCGCGGTCTCAACTACGGCGACTACGCGTATATCGAGTACTACGAGGCCCCGCCGTTCACCAACAACCCGACGCCGAACGTGCCGCGCCGCCAGCAGTACTTCTCGGTCTGGATCCGTCCGGTGGTGCCGGTGGACGCCCAGTTCGCCCTGCGCGCCGGCCTCTACGAAGTCCAGCGCCTGCGCGACCGCGGCCTGACCAAGGAGGAGTTCGAGCTCACGCGCGACTTCCTCGTCAACTACTCGAAGCTCTGGGCGCAGAGCCTCACGGACCGGCTCGGCTTCAAGATGGACAGCGAGTTCTACGGCACCCCCTACTTCATCGACGAGATCGACAAGCGGCTCAAGTCGATGACGGTGGATCAGGTGAACGCGGCGGTCAAGAAGTACATCAACCTGGACAACTACGAGGCCGTGATCGTCACGGACAACGCCGCCCAGCTCAAAGAGACGCTCCAGAAGGACGCTCCGAGCCCGAAGACCTACAACGCCCCGGTCCCGCCCGACACGGCGGAAGCCGACAAGACCGTGCAGGCGCTCCCGGTCAAGCCGACCTCCATCCAGGTCGTGCCCGCCGCGGATCTCTACAAGAAGTAGCCGGATTAGGGGGAGCCCACCCGGGCTCCCCTCTTTCTCATCGATTCAGAAGGAACGTCGCGCCGGTACGGAATCGTGTGATAGGGTTCATGACGACAAATCATGGGCCAGCACGATCTGAGCTACCGGCTGTTCTTCGCCCACCGGCGCATGATCCAGGATCTCCTGCGGGACATCGTGGGCGAGCGGTGGGTGGATCTCATCGACCTCGACTCCGGCGAGCAGGTCAACGCCTCCTTCGTCTCGGCCCGGCACGAGAACCGCGAGAGCGACGTCATCTGGAAGTTCCGACGGAAGGACGGCGAGGCGCCGGTCTACGTCTACGTCCTGATGGAGTTCCAGTCGCGGCCAGACCCGTCCATGCCGGTCCGCTTCATGGGCTACGAGAGCCTGTTCTACCAGCACCTGATGGCGGGCCGGCCGGCGGCGGCCTGGCGCAACCTGCCGCTGGTGATCCCCGTGCTCGTCTACAATGGAGTTGAGCCGTGGAGGGGGCCGACGGACCTCGGCTCGATGATCGGCACTCTCGATCCGTCGGCGGAAATCTACCGGCCGCAGTTGCGCTACCGGCTGGTGGACGAGTCGTCCTACTCCCGCGAGGAGCTGGCGGCATTCGGCAGCCCGGTGGCCGAGCTGTTCCGGATCGAGAACAGCCACGACTGGTCGGAGATCCGTTCGAGCGTCCATCGGCTGCGTCGGACGATCCCCCCGGCCGAGGATTCTTTGAGACGCGCGTTCGAGACATGGCTGCAGAAGGTTATCCTGCCGCGTCTCGGCTTGCCGGACGAGGCGGTTGCCGTCACGCCGACCCTGGAGGAATTTGAAACCATGCTCGCCGAAAGCATCGACCGTTGGAACCGTGAGCTGCGGGAAGAGGGGCTCCAGGAGGGGCTTCAGAAGGGAGAAGCCCGAATGTTGCTTCAACTCCTCCGCATGAAGTTCGGGCGTCTGGAGCCCGAGGTCGAGGAGCGGGTGCGCTCCGCGGATGCCGACCGCCTCCTGGAATGGGGCAGGCGTGTCCTGAACGCAGAGCTCCTCGAGGACGTCCTGAGCGACTGAAGACATCAAATCGCAGCCAGCGCTCCAACCTGATTGGAACGGGTCGCGCAGATTTGTTCTAGAGCAGAATTCCCTTTCAGATCCCGCTCCGCTGGTCGATGCCTTATGTCGAGCAACATCGCCCGACGTTGCGCGGCATTCCTCCCTGCCGGCGGCCGCACGGCTTTTCAGATCCGCAAGTAGCACAGGCGCAATGAGATAACAAGGTTTTACGGGGGACTTCGAAGAGGTCCGCGCCGCCGGCACGTCCGTTGCTCTTTCCAGTCGTCGCCGAACAAATCCGGAAAGATCAACCGAAAAGGAGGATCTCATGAGTTCCACCTCGTCCCCCGTCCCCAGGCCGAGCTCGACGACCCTCGCCCTGACGTATCTCACCGCGGGCGTGCTGATCGTCACCTTCCTGCTCAACTTCTCCCCCTGGCTCGGCATCAGCGACCAGCTCAACACCGTACTGACGCTGCTCAGCGGAGTGCTGTTCGTCTTCGCCCACGGCGGCCTCACCCTCGGCTGGAAGCGGATGTGGGCCTTCGTCGTCATCGCCTTCACGGTGAGCTTCACCTCGGAGGTCATCGGCGTGGCCACCGGCCTGATCTTCGGCCGCTATCACTATACAGACCACCTCGGCCCCAAGATCCTGGGCGTGCCGCCGTTGATCCAGTGCGGCTACATCGCCCTGGGCTATGCCAGCCTGGTGACGGCGCGGATGATCCTCAGCGCCTACCGGACGCCGCGCACCACCGGGCGCGCCCTGGCGCTGGCGGTCTGCGCCACCTTCCTCATGGTGTCGTGGGATGTCGTCATGGACCCCTACCAGTCGACGATCAGCGGCGACTGGCTCTGGCACGACGGCGGCAGCCACTACGGCGTCGGCCTGCACAACTACGCCGGCTGGTTCGGCACCGTGCTCCTCTACCAGGTGCTCTACATGCTCTGGGAGCGGCGCCACCCGGTGCCGGAGCTACCCTGGCCGGCCGCCAGCCGTCCGTACTGGAGCGAGGGCGCCCTCTACTACGGAGTGACCGGACTGGGAATCGCCATCACGCCGCTGATCTGGCAGGTGCAGCCTCCCATCGCCTCGCCCGAGAACTACACCGGCCCCTTGCCCGCCCTGCAATGGAGCCTGACGCTGATCGCCGTCTTCATCATGGGGACCCCGGCGGCGCTCGCGCTCGCCCGAGCCTTCGCGCGCGACTCCGCAGGCGACTGAGCGATGCGGAATCAGGGAGTGCGGACCCGCGTGTTATGTTCACTCGCATGGCAACCAAGGGAAGAATCCTGCGCGGATGCCTCAAGATCGCGTTCTTCGGCTTCCTTCTTCCTCTCCTCGTCTTCGCGGGTCTCGCACTCTGGGCGCTTCGTCACCAGTTGCCGGCCGAGCCTCCACTGCCCGGCAAGCTCGAGCGCGGCGGGCTGAAGCATGGCGGGCGCTCGCGAACGTGGATCGCCTATGTACCGAGCAAGCCGCAGGCGCATCCGGCGCTGGTGATCGTGCTGCACGGCTCCATGGGCAGGGCGGATGATGCGCGGCAGGCCTATGGATACGATTTCGATCGGCTCGCGGAAGAGCACGGTTTCCTCGCGGTCTATCCGGAGGGGTACCAGGGCCATTGGAACGACTGCAGAGTGAAAGGCCCGTTCGCCGCGAAGGCCGAAAACATCGACGATGTGGGCTTCCTGCACGCGCTGGTCGATCGCCTGGTCAAGAACCATGATGTGGATCGTACGCACGTCTACGTGACCGGCGTGTCGAACGGCGGCGCCATGACGATCCGTCTCGCTCTGCAAACGCCGGATTTCGCGCGCGCCTATGCCTCCGTCGTCGCCAGCGTGCCCGCGCCGGAAAACCTTGCTCTCACGCCGAAGGGCGAGCCGGTTTCGATGCTTCTCATGAACGGCACCGACGATCCTTTCAACCCGTGGGGCGGCGGCGATGTCGTGCTTTACGGCGTGTATGGCAACCGCGGTCCCGTCCTCTCCGCGCAGTCGAGCATCGACTATTTTCTCAAGCTCGACGGCCTCGGCGGTCCCCCGGAAAAGACACAAATTCCCGACCTCGACCCGAGCGATGGCAGCACCGCCGAACGCCAACGCTGGTCCGCACCCGGCAAGCGCAATGTAACGCTCATCACGATTCAAGGCGGCGGCCACGGCGTGCCTCATCCCGCCATGCACGGCATGCGCCTGCTTGGCAACTCCAACCGTGACTTTCACGCCGCGAACGAGATCTGGGACTTTTTCCAGCAGGCGCCGTGACGAATCCGGGCAGCGTCAGCAGCGGATGGCGCGCAGCAGGTTGTGATACGCAAGGTCCAATTGACCATCGATGACGGCGACGAGCGACAGCTTGATCTCCGCGGGCAGGTCCGCGGGAATCCTGCCGTCGAGCATGGCGTCCTCGTCCTCTGAGACAGGCAGGGCTGCGCGGACACAGTGCAGCCTGTGCTTCAGACCGGCGAGGTCCAGCGCTGCCTCCAGGAGCGTTCCCCGGAGACCTCCCGCCACCTGGAGGATCGCTTTCAACAAAGGATCGAAGTGGTCCACGATCGCGCATTCGAGATCTGCGCGCATCATGGCTTCTTCCGTCTCTTCCTCGGCGCTCTCCAACCCGAAGAGGAGACGCGCCACATTGAAGCGGTATTCGATCAGGCCTTCCGCCACGGCCAGGAGCTGCTTCTGGATCTCGGAGGAGTCGTTCATGAGCCGGTCGCCTTATCGATGAGCACTGATCGGGTTGCGGCTCGCACGATGTCGAGGGCCGCGGCGCATGTGGCGCCTTGAAGGAGGAACGAGCCGAGCTGCTCTTCGCCGGCCGCGATGAGGATCCCCGTCTGGACGAGCAGGCGGGCCCCTTCCTCCTGAGCGAGCTCCTGCGCTCTCTCCGCGCACTCGCACACCTCGAAGAAGAGATCCCGTCGTGCGGAAGGCCCGGCCTGGAGGCACATCTCGAAAATGCGCCGCAGCTCGCGGAGGTCCTCCACACCAGGTTTGCCCGGCTCGCAGGCAGGCTCAGGTCCTCCGGGTTCCCTTTCCAGAGCCATCACCAACTGCAGGAACCTGATGATGCCATCGCGGGTTTCGGGACGCAGCGCCTGCACCTTGGCAAGCAGGCGATCAAGCTCAGCATTCTTCTTCCTCATCCGTGGTTCCCTGAGAAAGACTGTCCGCGGTCGACATTCTTTCTCCATTTGGCGAAAAACAAATAGGTCTCTTCGCTGCTTCCAACCGTTTGAGGTTAGGCGTGGTCAAGGGATCGCACAAGAGCAGGTCTGCAAGGTCATGATTGAACGAAGTGGCGTTCTCTCAAGGTTTGACGCAGGCGTAAAACCGGCGTGCCTGGAAACCTGAATTTTCCGGATGTCCCGCATTCGCCGGCTGAGGCACCATCCCTTTTCGAATAGGAATCTTCTTTGGAGGGAGCTCGCCAAATGCCGAAAGGAATGCTGCCGGACCTCGCCATCGTTCTCACGTTTCTTCGGGAAGGACAGGGCTGGAGCCAGACGGAGCTCGGTCGGGCCGCGGACGTCAATCCCAATCTCATCAACGCCTATGAGCGTGGAAGGAAGGAGCTCAGGAGGAGCCGTCTGGAACATCTGATCTCTTTCATGGGCTTGGCGCCGGAAGCGGTCGACGCGACCCTGGAGCGCCTGGCGGCGAACCGCGCCTCGGCCAGGACTTCAGGGAGCCCGGAGACACAGCGGCTCATCGAGGATGCCGTGGCCCGGCTGGGGAGGCTGGCGACCGAGTTCGGCCGCGCCGTGCTGTCGACCCTGGCCGTGGCTGGCATCGCGCTTCAGGAGCGGGCGAAAGCCGCACAGTTGTGGGAAATTCTCGAGAAATACGACGCCGACCAGCGGATCGCGCTGGTGGAGGAAGGCCCGAAATTCCGGACCTGGGCCCACTCCGAGCTGGTCGCGGCGAAAAGCATCGAGATGGCGCCGAGCAGCCCGGCGAAAGCCTTGGAGCTGGCCGGGCTGGCGCTACGCATCGCCGAGCTCTGCCCTTTCGACGATCTTCTGCGCCAAAGGGCTGAAGGCTACGCCTGGTTCCATGTCGCCAACGCCCGCCGTGCGGCAAACGACCTCCGCGGCAGCGATACGGCTCTCGCCACCGCCTCAAGACTCTGGGAGGCCGGCGCTCCCGGTGATCCGGGGTTCTTCAATGTAGCCATCGTGCTCGGTCTGGAGGCGACCATCCAGAAGTCGCAACGCCGTTTTCCTGAGGCGCTGAAGCGGATCGAGGAGGCGCTCACCGCCGACCGGGGGGACCTTCGGGGCAAGCTTCTTCTTCAAAAAGCTCAGCTCCTGGGTGCGCTCGGTGAGGTCGAGGCCTCGACCGAGGTGCTTCGCAAGGCGATTTCCCATATTGATGAGGAGCGGGAGCCGCGGACGGCACTCGGCGTTCGCTGTCGATTTCTGTTCAATCTATGCATGCAGGGCCGAGCGGCCGAAGCCGAACCCCACCTTGGGCAGGCACAAGCTCTCGCCGAGCAACTCGGGCAGGAAGTCGATCAGATTCATGTGGCCTATATCAGTGCGAAGATCGCAGCGGGGTGCGCCCGGGCCGCAGAAGCCGAAGAGGCTTTCGAGCAGGCCCGGCGCAGGTTCGCCTCGCTCAAACCTCCTCTGGCATTCGACTATGCGCAGGTGCGTTCATCGTGAAGCCCTCGCCGCCCTCCGGATCTTCTGTGAGGCCGCCCGGCGCGAAACGGCCACGGTGGGGCTTGCCCGGCGTGTGATCCGGTTCCTCCATCGGTCGCAGCACGACCCCGAGCTGAAGTTCGATGAAACCGGGGAGGACGAGGCTCCATGAAGACCTCGGCCTCCCCGCTGACTCACTTATCTACTGCAGCCACCAAAGGGATCGATGCAGCCGGCATCATCCGTGCTCGCCGGGCTGGCGGCCGGCGGCCCGGCCTTTGGCGATGTCTTGCCCCAGGGATCGATATCACCAGCATCGTTCTCCCAGAAAGCCTTGAAGAAGGCCTCAAGCTGGCCAACGATGCGCGCCAGGCCACCGGTCTCCCGGTTGACATGGGAGGAGCGGGGCTCCGCGGCGGATGCCGCCGAGGCTCCCAGGCACAGGCAGAGACAGACCGGAACGAGCAGGCTCCGAAACATACGCATGCTTCCTCCTTCTCCGGGAGGCGGCCGGGACGAGCCGCCATTGGCTGCACGGCCGGCCTCCAAGGGGTAATGGTGTCCCGGATCGGTGAGGAAATCCCGGCGAGAGCGATGCAGCTTCTTCCAAAGGAGAGGATCCTGTGACGAACGAGACGAAAGTGGACCAGAACAAACGGCTGCTCTACATGCTCGTTCGCGGCGACATGGACCTGGACCAGACGGGTTTTGCCGCCGCCACACGGACCTCGGCCAGCCAGGTCTCGGTCTACCTGCATGGGGACAGGACAGTGCCGGATGTCGTGCTCGAACGAGCAGTGGACGCCCGCCCGTTCCCACGGACTCTGGTGCGGCCTGCCCTGCGCGCTATCCGCTCCTTTCGGGCTGCCGCCCGGGGCTGGTCGCGAGTTGACCGGGCTCTTTCCGAGACGTATTTCGCCGAATTGCTCGCCTGGAGTGGGGAGACCCTGGAGATGATCTTCACAACTGCTGCGCCGGCTACTCCGCAGCGCGCAGCCACCGCTCCCTCGCCGATGGATCGGGACCTTGCGGCGCAGCTCTGGCCCCGCCTGGAGCCGCGCAATGCGCGGCAGCGTCTGGCCATGATCGAGGAGATCGAGGAGATCCAGATCTGGTCGCTCTGCGAGCTTGTCGCGGCGAAGAGTATCGAGATGGCTCCGAGCAGCCCCGCGCAGGCCCTGGAGCTGGCCGAGCTGGCGCTCCGCATCGCCGAGCTGTGCCAAGGCGACGAGGAGCTACGCTTGTCAGCCCGCGGCTACGCCTGGTTTCACATCGCCAACGCCCGCCGCGTGGCGAACGACCTTCCGGGCAGCGATGTAGCCCTTGTCACCGCGACGACCCTCTGGTCGGCCGACGCTTCTGAAAAATCAGGACTTTTCAACGAGGCTATTGTTCTTGGGTTGGAGGCAACCATCCGGAAATCGCAGCGCCGCTTTTCCGAAGCCAATGAGCGGCTCGCGGAGGCTTTGGTTGCCGACCGTGGAGATCTCCGAGGAAAACTGCTTTTGCAAAAGGCACAACTCTTGGGAGCGCTCGGCGAAGTTGAGTCCTCAACAGAAGTTCTTCGCGAGGCGCTCTCTCACATCAACGAGGAGTTGGAACCTCGGCCGACGCTCGGCGTGCGCTGTCGATTCCTCTTCAACCTTTGCTTGCAAGGCCGTGCAGCAGAGGCAGCGCCTCACCTTCCGGAGACGCAGGCACTCGCCGAAAGGCTCGGACAAGCCGTAGACCTGATCCAGGTGGCCTTCATCGCCGCAAAAATCGCCGCCGGGACCGGACATGTCAAGGAAGCCGAGAAGGCTTTCGAGCAGACCCGGGAGAGATTCGCCTCGCTCGAGCCTCCGCTGGCTCTCGACTATGCGCAGGTGAGCCTGGACCTGGCCGCTCTCCGGATCTTCTGCGAAGCCGCCCGGCGCGAGGCCGCCACGGTGGAGCTCGCAAGACGCGTGATCCGGTTCCTTCACCGATCGCAGCACGATCTCGAGCTGAAGTTCGAGGAAACCGGCGAGGCCGAGGCTCTGTGACGGCCCGGCCTCGCCCTCGCGAGGACCAAAAGCGCCTTACGGGCTCTGACTCAAGCCGCGCCCTGCGTGAGCTCGCGGATGGCTGCGTGCGCAGCAGCCCAGGCATCCCAAACGACAGAGCACCATTGATGAATCGCGGCATCCCGCTCCGGGCCGGCGGGCCGTTGCAGGACATCGTGAACCGTCATGCGGCCTCGATCCGCCGGGATGGGCAACTCCGGCCATGATCTTTTGTGTCGGGCGAGCTTCATGTGGAAGTCCTGCACCTGTCTGCCACTGAAGCCCAGCTCGACATGAAGTTGCAGCCCGACCAGGCCAAAGACAAGCTTGATCGGCTTGTCCTCAGCCGTGGCGGTCTGAGCGGCGAAAGCGTCTACGGCGTGCTGATGAATGAACCCGCCCCGCGGCTGGGAAAGTGTGTAGTAGGAAAGCTCGTGGAAAGCCTCGAGCGGAGTACTCAAGAAAATCTCACTAGAATGGTAAAGAAGCCTGCTATCGCGAGAATCACAGCGAGAACGATGCACCAGTAACCCTGAGCAAAAAACCGCTGTGCAACCGCATGCCCTTGGGTTAGAGTGGCATCCAACTGCCTGAGCTCATCGGTTGAGGGCGCCGCATTGGCATTCAAGCGGTAAGCGCGCTCCATCTGAAGCAATTCGAGCTGGCTGTTTACGGCGAAAACGACGCAATTCAATAGATTGCCGACGGCCAGGATGAGAAGAATCAAGGCGCCGCAGATGAGGATCTTCTCGATCCACCCCATCTGCTGCAGCTTGTCGAAGCTCAAGCCGATGGTTGCCACAATGGTGAGAATGCCTCCCATGGCACCACTGATGTATCGCGAGTAGCTGCCTTCGAGGATTTCGAGGCTCTTCTTCCAACTGGAAAGGACGAAAAGATCCAGAGATTCCTCAGCCATGTGATGGTTTTACCTTTTCTCCGACGGCTCTCTTCCACCCGTAGTAACGAAGCGCGAGAGGCGATAGCGGCGCGTGCCATGATAGATTCACAATCAGGATATACCTGGACTGGAATGACGACCCTCTGGTAGAGATCCCGCAACAGGTCAAGGACCCCGATGCTCGCCAGCCCGATAAGCGGGCTTGCATCCGCGATGATGGGGACTGGGTCGCTCACAGAGCGATCTTGAGCTCGTCCGCCAACTCCTCCGGCGGGTAGTCCACAGCCGGAATGCCGGCTTCAGCCAGCAGCTCCATGAATTCCTCGATCGACACTTCAGCCACCCTGGAAGCCTGGGAGAGGGTCAGCCGACCGCCCTCGAACAGGTGCAGAGCGAGGGATCGATGTACGCCCAGAGACAGGAGGCGTTCGTCGAAAGGCACCGCCAAAGCCGCGGGCTTGCCATGCTTGGTGATCAGCGCCAAGCGCCCCTCTTCGGCGTCCCGCAGCAGATCTCCGGATCTCTGGCGCAGGTCTCGCACGGTGAATACGTCAAGGGATTCCATAAGAGTCCTTCCAGGATTGTGCCCACAAAACCGGGGCACTATGATTATTGCACGGCAGATCCTCCGTTGCAGCGGCCGCTGCCGACCCTGGAGGAGTATCTGCAGAAATGCCTGACGCCGGAGGCTTGCGAAGCTCCTCCGCAAACCTCCGGCCCGGTCCGCGTGCTTCCCGGTCGGCGGACCTGCAGGCACGGGACGGCGGAGGCCTTGGACACGGCGGCCGCCATCCACCCAAGTTGTCAATGAGCTGTTGGCCTCCACGAAGCCCGAGGCTCCCCGGAAATCCCCTGCAACAGACTTCTACGGCCGTATCTGCCGAGCCGTCGCCTTGTCGACGGCTCGACGCTCTTGTTCGTCACGACTCAAGGCTGCGTTGCCGCGGATAACTCGAAATCGCGGCGGATAACGTTACCTCGCGGCGGATAACCTTGTTTTGCGGCCGATAAGGTTGAATCGGCACGGATAACTCTGTTTTCCCGTGGATAACCTTGTTCCGGCCTGGATAAGCCTGTCTGGCCGTGAAACAAGCTTGTCGCGGCCTGGATAAGGGAAATCCGCCGCGGATAACGTTGAAACGGCGCGGATAAGCCCTTTTTCCGGCAGATAAGCTTGTGTTGCCGTGGACAAGCCCATGTTGCGGTGGATAAGCTTCCGTCGCCGCAAACAAGCTCACGTCGTCTCCGAGATGCCATCTCGCCCCTCCTCCCGCCGCGGCCCAAGATCGGCCCAATATCGGCCCGATACCGGCGGCTCCAAGGTCTCCTCTATATAAGTTGCCGCAGGGGCCGTTTTTTTGACAACGGAGCCAAAGTTTTTTTGGCCCCGCCGTGAGCTACCCGGGTCGTTTTGGGAATTATTTCCCAATTTTGAAGGGGGCGGCTCGGATTGGCCAATGGGCGAGTATCTTCGGCAACGGTTTTGTGGACAGGTCCGTATAACGAGGACTTGATGGCTCGCCGCCCAGCTTGCGGGCTGGGCAGTCAGCCTGGGTTCATTGATAACTGATTCACCGTCGTAGCCGGGGGGCTGAGGCTCGCCAGCCCCCGGCCTACGCCGGCCGGAAGTATTGCGGCATCGAGGCCACTTCCACCTCGGCGCCGTCCGGCAGGCGGACCCGGACCGCTCCGGCCGTGCTCCAGCCCACCAGCACCCCGGCGCCGTCCGGTCGGCGGAAGCGCCAGAGGCGGGCGGGCTCCGGGACGGGCAGCACGGTTTCCAGGCGGCTCCCCTCCAGCTCCTGGATGAGGGCCCGGAAGGCGTGGAAGGCGGGGCGGCGGCGCAGCTCTCCCGGCGCGACCGGATCGACCAGGCCGTAGCCCTTGGCGATCATCTGCCACCAGAAGACCCGTTCGACCGCCCCGGTCCCGAGCGCCAGGAGGTAGTAGCGGACCAGGTAGTCCGCGGCCTCCTCCTCGCCCACCGACACCGCCCGGCCGGCCGGCGAGTGCGGGCCTTCGCGGAGCGGCCAGTTCACCTCGGTGATCCAGCAGCGGCCGGTCGAGTTGCGCGAGGTGTCGGCGATGGCCTTCAGCAGCAGGACCTTGCCCTCCGTGTCGAGCCCGGCCTGGCGGTTCTCGGGGGCGCCGCGGCGGTCCACGTAGAGCAGGGCCGAGACGGCGTCGAAGTGGAGGCCGGGGCGCTTCAGGTTGAGCGCCGCCGCCGTGACGTGGTACTCGAAGTCGATCACCGACGGCCCGAGGATCTCCACGCCCGGATGACGGCGGAGGACGTCGGATGCCTCCTCCATCAGCCGGAGGTACTCGCCCAGGCTCCAGACCCCCCACTTGCTCCGGTTGATCGCCTGTCCCACCTGGAAGCGCGCGCCATACGGGATGAAGCGGGCGCCGATCTCCTCGATCGACCGCCGCCAGCGCCGGGGGTCGCGCACCAGGTCGCGGTTCTGCGGCAGGGCGAAGGTCAGCTCCAGCCCCCTTCCATGAAGCTCGCGCGCCAATTCCTCCTCGGCGGCATGGTCGTCCTCCCAGGGGTGGAGGCGGACGAGGACGTGCTTCGCGCCCAGCTCTTCGATCAGGCCGAGCAGGGCCTCGGGATCGTCCGGCCACGGGCGCACGGCCACGCCGCAGCCCCGGAAGTCGATCGGCTTCCGGTGAAGCTCGCGCTTCAGCTCCTTGTACCGGGCCCGGATGCGCGGCAAGGCCGCGGCCACGACCGCGGCCTCCTTCGCGTGCGCGCCAGCGTCGCCAAGGCGGACCCGGAGCTTGTCGAGCCGGCCGGCGTGCTGGTGCGGCTGGTCGGAGAGGTGGTCCCAGACCGCCCGGTCCCGGATCGAAGCTCCTGCCGGAGCCTCCGGGATGTGGACGTGCGCCTTCCTCGGCACGAGCAGCTCCTTGAGGCGCCGGCCGCCGCCGCGGACCCGCTGCTTGGTGCGGTTCTTCAGGAGGAAGGCGTGGTGATAGTAGAGATAGAGGACGCGGCTGCGCTCCGGACCGTAGCCGGACAGGAAGATCTCCTGGTGCTCCGGCCGGAGGACCGGCATGCGCGAGAGATCCCGCATGCGCTCGGACAGGCTCGGAGGCTTGCCGACCCGCGCCCGGTTGAGGTCCACCAGGTAGAGGCCGTCCGGATGGACCAGCACGTTGCCGCTCGTGAAGTCGCGGAACCAGATCCCCGCGTCGTGCAGCCTCCTCGCCAGGCGGCCGAGGTCCTGGAGGAGCCCCTCATCCGCATTTCCGGCATTCGCCTCGCGCAGGAGATAGCGCGCCTCGGTGGCGCCCTCGAGCTGCCGGCATATGTAAAAGGACGGCCCTTCGGGCTCGACCGACTCGATCCGCATCACCGGCGCGGGAGTCAGGAGGCCGGCGTCCTGGAGAACCAGGGCCACCTTCCAGCTCCGCTCGGCCTTGCTGCCTTTGAGGCGCCGGTTCAGGCGCGCCTTCGCACCCTGGTTGCGGAACTGCTTGACCACGACGTCCACCGGACCCCGGACGGTCTCCATCCGGGTCACGTAGAGATAGTTGCGGCCCCAGTGGAGCGTCCTGAGCGAGGACCCGGGATCGGTCAGGCGGCGGACCTCGGCTTCGAGATCGACCGGACGGAGGTCAGGGTCGAGCTCGCCGGTCCAGCCCGGAAACGAGAAACGCTCCAGGCTCACACTTCGACCACGTCGAAGCGCTCGTGGTGCATCTCGGGGTCGCTCTGGAGGAGGATGTGCACGCCGAGCGACCGCTCCAGCTCGGTCAGGATGGCGCGCTCCTCCTGCTGCAGGGCGCGGGCGATCTCGGGGTTGACCCGCAGGAGGACCTCGGACTGGCCCATCCGGCCACGCAGGTGGAGCAGCTCCTTGCGCAGGTTGAGGCAGATCGTGGCGATCGACTTGATGCGGCCGCGGCCCGAGCAGTAGGGGCAGGGCTGGGTGAGCAGCCGCTCCAGGTTCGCCCGGCTGCGCTTGCGGGTGATCTCGACCAGGCCGAACTCGGAGATGTTGAGCACCTTGGTCTTCGCGCGGTCCTTGCGCAGCTCGCCTTCGAGCGCGGTGAAGACCTGCTCGCGGTGCTCCTGCTCGATCATGTCGATCAGGTCGATCACGATGATACCGCCCAGGTCGCGCAGCCGGATCTGGCGGACGATCTCCTGCACGGCCTCCAGGTTGGTCTGGAGGACCGTGTCCTCCAGGTTGCTCTGGCCCACGAAGCGGCCGGTGTTGACGTCGATCGCGACCAGCGCCTCGGTCGGGTTGATCACGATGTAGCCGCCGGACTTGAGCCAGACCTTGCTCTTGAGCGCGGCTTCGATCTGTTCCTCGATGCCGAACTGCTCGAAGAGAGTGGCCTCCTGGCGGAACAGCTTCACCTTGCCGACCAGCCCGGGCTGCACCTGGTCGAGGAACTCGACGATGCGCTCGTAGGTCTCCTCGCCATCCACCCAGAGCACGGTGTAGTCGCTGCGCAGGAGGTCGCGCACCACCCGCAGCGCCAGGTCCAGGTCCTGGTGCAGGAGCGTCGGCGCCGAGACCTTGCCGGCGCGCTGGCGGATCTTCTCCCAGAGCCGCGACAGGTAGGTCAGGTCGGTCTCGAACTCCTCCAGCCCCTTGCGTTCGCCCACGGTGCGCACAATCAGGCCGCCGCCCGGGAGCGGGAGCTGGCCGATCATCGCCAGCAGGCGCTCGCGCTCGGCGTCGTCCTCGATCCGCCGCGACACGCCGAAGTGCTTCACGGTCGGCAGCAGCACCAGGTAGCGGCCGGGGAGGGTGACGTGCGTGCTGATCCGCGCGCCCTTGTTCGGCAGGGGGTCCTTGACGACCTGGACGATGAGCTCCTGGCCGGGTTTCAGCAGCTCGTCGATCGACGGCGAGTTGTGGTGGTTGACGTCCTCGGCGCGCGGCTCGTCGATCTCCAGCTCGTCCATGGCCTCGACGTCCGAGGCCACGTCGCTCACGTAGAGGAAGGCGTCGCGCTCCAGGCCCACGTCCACGAAGGCGGCCTGCATGCCGGGCAGCACGCGGGTCACCCGGCCCTTGTAGACGTTGCCCACGAGCCCCCGGTGCCGGTGCCGCTCGACGAAGATCTCCGTCAGCCGGTCGTCCTCCAGGACCGCGATCCGCGTCTGGTGCGGATCGCTCTCGATCAGCATCTTGCAGGTCAAGGCCGCTCTCCCGTTCAACGGTTCACGTACCGCCGCAGGTCGACCCCCAGCATGATCCCGGTCGAGAGGAAGTTCACCATGGTGAACGAACCGCCGTAGGACAGGAAGGGAAGGGGGATGCCGGTGTTCGGCGTGAAGCCGATCACCATGGCGCTGTTGTAGAGGATGTGGAAGCATTGCACGGACAGCAGTCCGGTCACGAGCAGGATGCCGGCCCGGTCCCGGGCCCGCACGGCGATCCGCGCCGCGCTGGTGATTTAGGTGATGTAGAGCCCGAACACCGTGAGCACTCCCAGGAAGCCCCACTCCTCGGCGAGCACGGAGAGGATTAAGTCGGTGTGGCGGGCGGGCAGGAAGCGGAGCTGGCTCTGGGTGCCCTGCATGTAGCCCTTGCCCACGAGCTCGCCCGAGCCGACCGCGATCTTGCTCTGCCGCACCTGGTAGCCGGCGCCGAGAGGATCGCTCTCCGGTTCCAGGAAGGTGAGCACGCGCTGGCGCTGGTAGCCTTTCATGCCGAAGGTCCAGATGCCGGCGCCGAGGACCATGCCGATCAGCGCCGCGGTCACCAGGAAACGCG